>NZ_JBIDCC010000003.1:0-603830 GCF_043204415.1 Nonomuraea sp. NPDC047897
ACCCCCCCGCCCCCGGCGCGCGGGGGCGGGGGGGGGGCGCGCCCCCCCGCCCCCCCCCCCCCCCCCCCCGCGCCCCGCCCCCCCCCCCCCCCCCCCCCCCCCCCCCCCCCCCCCGCCGGGGAGCGGTTCCTACCGTGGGGGCATGGCTGACTCTGCGCACTCACCACGCTGGCCGGCGTACGCGGTGGCGGTGCTGTTCCTCGCGTACGCCGCCGGCAAGGCCGTCTTCGCCGCGCAGGCCAGACTCGGGTTCCCGGGAGGGCCGCCCGTGTCGGCCGCCGAGACCGAGAACTACTTCCTGGACCCCGCCCTCGGGCAGTGGGCGGCGACGGCGACCGGGGTGCTGGGCGCCTGCGTCGCCCTCGCCACCGTCACGGCGGCGGGACGCCGGGTGCCGAGAACGCTCATGCTGGCGATGCTCACGGTGATGCTGCTGGCGGGCGCGGGCGGCGCCGGTATCATGGTCCTCGACGGGTTCGTCGGGATCGGAGTGGGCTGGCAGTGGTACCACGGAGTCCTCGGCATCGTCACGATCTGGCTGCTCGTGGCGATGACCCGGTCCTACGCGACGGCGACCAGACGTGCCCCGCGCTGACCGCGCCGACCAGGTTGTGCTGGGCGGCGGCGGGGCGAGCCGGACTCGTGACCCGGCCGCCGCCCGCCTGCGCGACCATCAAAACCTCCCGAGGGGACCGGCGGCTTCAGCCGCCGGGGGAATAGGGAGCGGGAGGGCCGTCAAGGCCCGAGCGTGCCCTGACCTGTCGGGTCCGCGCATCAGATGCCTCCGTTCACCACGCACTGGTTGTGCGACGCTGTCATATTGATCGGGTGACTCGTCGGGTGCGCCCCTCCCCTGGCGCGGCGTACGACCTCGGGTGCCACGTGGTGTGGTGTCCGAAGTGCCGCCGCCCGGTGCTTGGCGGGCGGGTGAAGGCCCGCCTGGAGGAGTTGATCCACGCCAAGGCCGACGAGCACGGGTGGCAGATCGTGGCGCTTGAGGTGATGCCCGACCACGTACACCTGCACGTACACCTGTTCGGCAAGCCACACCCGAGGAACTCGCCGTCGCATGTGGCCAACCAGTTCAAGGGCTTCACCTCCCACCACCTGCGTGCCGAGTTCGCGCACCTTCGCTCCCGGTTGCCCGCGCTGTTGCCCACGCTGTGGTCGCGGTCCTGTTTCGTGGCCGCCGTCGGCGCCGTGTCCGCCGGGACGGTGCGGCGTTACATCGACACGCGGGACGAGCGGGCGCCCGAGGCGGGTGGCCGTGCGTAGGTCCTTCAAGTTTCTGATGCGCCCCACCAGCAGGCAGGCCGCCGCCCTGACAGCATGCCTGGACGATCACCGAACCCTGTACAACGCCGCTCTGGAGCACCGGCGCACCGCCTACGCCAGGGCCGGGGTGAGTGTCCGCTACGGCGATCAGTCGGCGGAGTTGAAGCACATCCGCGCCGACGATCGTGAGGGTCAGGGCCGGTGGTCGTTCTCCTCCCAGCAGGCCACGCTGCGCCGCCTGGACAGGGCGTTCCGGGCGTTCTTCGACCGGGTCAAGGCCGGGCGCCCGCCGGGGTTCCCGCGTTTCAAGGGGCGGGGCTGGTTCGACACGGTGCAGTGGCCGAAGGACGGCGACGGCTGCCGGTGGGACTCCCAGCCCGAGCATCCGGCCGCAACGTTCGTGCGCCTTCAGGGCGTCGGACACGTCCGGGTGCACCGGCACCGCCCGGTCAAGGGCCGGGTCAAGACGATCGCCGTCAAGCGCGAGGGCTCGCGCTGGTACGTGGTGCTGTCGTGCGACGACGTGCCCGCCGAGGCCCTGCTCCCCACGGGCGCGGTCGCCGGGATCGACCTGGGTGTCGCCTCGCTGGTCACCACCAGCGACGGCGAGCATCTGGCCAACCCGCGTCACCTCGCCGCGACCGCCGATCGTCTCGCGACGGCGCAGCGCGACCTCGCCCGCAAGAAGCGGGGCTCCAAGCGTCGTCGCAAGGCCGTGGCCCGGGTGGCGGCGCTGCACGCCAAGGTCCGGCGGCAGCGCCTCGACCACGCGCACAAGGCCGCGCTCGCCCTGGTCGGCGACTACGACGTGATCGTGCACGAGGACCTGCGGATCGCGAACATGACCCGTTCGGCGTCCGGCACGATCGACGCGCCCGGCCGCAACGTCGCCGCCAAGGCCGGCCTGAACCGTTCGATTCTCGACGCGGGTTGGGGGGTGTTCCTGACGATCCTCGCGCACAAGGCTGAAAGCGCCGGTCGAGAGCTGATCGCAGTGAACCCCGCCAACACCTCCCGCACCTGCGCCCGCTGCGGGCACTGCGCGAAGGACAACCGCCTCACCCAAGCCGCGTTCGCCTGTACGACGTGCGGGCACACCGCACACGCCGACGTGAACGCGGCGACCAACATCCTCAGGGCAGGGCTTGCCCTTCGCCAGGCTGCCCAAGCGGCTTAGCGAGAAGCCGCTTCCTTCAGGGAGCGGAGGAGTCACCAGGCGACGGAGCCGTAGGACGGCTTGCCCGCCCACTCGTAGGTCACGTAGAGGACGCCGGCCCCCGTGGCGGTGGCCCCGGTGAGCCGCAGCCCGGCCGGCGCGGTGCCGTCGGCGAACAGCCTCTTGCCCCGGCCGAGCACGACGGGGAAGACGAGCAGGCGGTACTCGTCGACCAGCTCGGCCTCCTGCAGCGTCCGCAGCAGGTCGCTGCTGCCCTGGACGAGGATCTCGCCGTCGGTGTCGCGCTTGAGGTCGGCGACCGTCCCCGCGGCCTCGCCCACCAGGACGCGGGTGTTGCGCCATATGTCTTCCTTCTGGTGAGAGGGATCGCGGGGCCCGAGGGCCTCGTCATGTGCTTCAGCCTGCCGGGTCCCGCTTAAGGATTTCTTACGGTCGCCGCCCCGGCGTGGACTTCCTCCGGATCTGGCGTGCCGGGGCCGGGCGGGGCTGTGAGGCGAGGGAGGTGCCGCCGTTGTTCGCGGGCGGGATGGTCCCGCGGGCTACGGGCGGGTCACTGATCAGAAGATTGAGGTGAGTTGCGACCTTTGAGGGTTATGTGATGTCGTGCGGCTCCGGAACCGTACGGCCGGGCGTCGCACGCCGTACCGTCCCCGCACCACCTGCCCGAGGAGAGTTTTCGTGCCGTTCATCGTCGACCTGACCAGCGGGACCGTGGAAGGCGAGTACCGCTCAGCCGAGAGAGGGCACTTCGGCGGGTCGATCCTCGGTCTGCGCCTGATGGCCGAGCGCACCCCCGCCGGGCTGGACCCGTACGACGCGCGGGCGCTGCTCTACATCGCGGCCGGGACGCTCGGCGGCACCGCGGCGCCCGGCCTGGCCAAGGCCGTCTTCCTGGCCAAGTCGCCGCTCACCGGCGTGGCGGGCGAGGCGCACGCCCTCGGGCCGTTCGCCGCGGGGATGCGCGGCGCCGGAGCCGGGGCGCTGGCCGTCGTGGGCCGGGCCGAACGGCTGTCGTACCTGCTCGTCCAGGACGGCGACGTGACCGTCCACGACGCCGAGGACCTGCGCGGCTACGGCGTCGCCGCGGCGACCGACGCGCTGCGCGCCCGCCACGGCGCGCACGCGCACGTCGCGGCCATCGGACCGGCGGGGGAGCGGCTCGTCAGGTACGCGAGCGTGGTGACCGACCTCGCCTTCCCCGCCGCGCGCTACGGCCTCGGCGCGGTCTTCGGCGCCAAGAACCTCAAGGCCGTCGTCTGCGTCGGCGGCGCCCCCGCCGAGGTCGCCGACCCGGCCGCCGTGGCGGCGCTGACCGCCCACTACCGCCGGTCCCTCGCCACGAACCCGCTCGCCGCGCTCCAGCACGGCGAGCCCGGGTTCGCCGGGTGGACCGGCGAGCCGCCCGCCCCCGGCTACACCTCCGTGCGCAACTTCTCCGTGCCCGGCGAGCACGGCCTGCGGGTCCCCGCCGTCGCCGACTACGCCGGGCGGGCGGTCGCCACCACCGGCGGCTGTCCCGGCTGCCCGAACGACTGCCTCAAGGTGTACGCCCCGCACGACACCCCCGAACGCCGGACCGGCGGGCTCGGGCAGGAGGCGTTCCTGTCGCTCGGCTGGAACCTCGGCATCGACGACCTCGACACCGTCCTGACCGCCAACGCCCTCTGCAACGACCTCGGCCTCGACCCGGTCTCCCTCGGCGGCACGCTGGCCTTCGCCATGGAGTGCGCCGAGCGCGGGCTGCTGCCCGGCGGGCCCGCCTTCGGCGACGCCGGCTCGCTGCCGCGCCTGATCAGGGCCATCGCGCGGCGCGGCGGCACCCTGGGCGACCTGCTCGCCGAAGGCTCCGCGCGGGCCGCCCGGTGGCTCGGGCCCGCGACGGTCCCGTACGCCATGACGGTCAAGGGCGCGGAGCTGCCCTGCTTCGACCCGCGCGTCCAGCCGGGGATCGGTCTCGGGTACGCCGTCGCGCCCGGCGGGCCCCGGTACGACGCGCTGGAACACGATCTCGACTTCGACCCCGAGGCGGGGCTCGCCTACAGCTTCCCGGAGGCCGGCCGCGTCGGCGCCGAGCCGGCGCCGGCGGGCGAGCTGGACAAGGAGCGCGGCGTCCGCAGCGCCCGCCTGCTGCGGCTGTGGAGCGGGCTCGACGCGCTCAACCTGTGCGTGTTCGCCTCCTCGCCGACCCGGCCGCTCACGATCGACCACCTGACCGCGCTGGTGACCGCCGTCCTGGGCGAGGAGTTCACGCTGGACGACCTGCTGGCGGCGGGACAGCGGCGGCTCGACGAGCTGCGCGCGTACGCCGAGCGGGAGGGCGGCGGCCCCGACGAGCTGCCGGACCGCCTGCACGACGAGCCGGTCACGGCGGGACCGCACGCGGGCGCCGTCCTCGACCGCACCGCCTTCGCCGAAGCCCGCGCGGCCTTCCGCGCCGAACTCGGCTGGCGCGACCAGGGCACGGCGCCGACCCGCCCCGCCGCCCCCTGACGTGCTCGGCTGTGCGAAGCTCAATCGTTCGATCATGTGAGGAGGCGGGATGTCCGTCGTCGACGCCCACCAGCATTTCTGGAACCTGGAGACGGGCTCCTACCCCTGGCTGACGCCGGAGCTCGGCCCCATCCACCGCACGTTCGAGCCCGACGAGCTGATCCCGCAGCTCGCGGCGGCCGGGGTGGACCGCACCGTCCTGGTGCAGTCGATGGACTCCTACGCCGACACGGACGCGATGCTGGCGCAGGCCGACGCGTACGACTTCATCGGCGCGGTGGTCGGCTGGGTGCCGCTGCACCGCCCCGACGAGGCCGCCGAGGCGCTCGCCCGCTACCGCGCGCACCCCGCTTTCGCCGGGATCCGGCACCTCGTCCACGACGAGCCCGACCCCGACTGGCTGCTCCAGGACGCCGTGATCGAGGGCCTCGGCCTGCTCGCCGACGCCGGCCTGCCGTTCGACGTGGTGGCGGTGCTGCCCCGGCACCTGGAGCACGTCCCGGTGCTGGCCGAGCGGGTGCCCGGCCTGCGCATGGTGATCGACCACCTGGCCAAGCCGCCGATCGCGGCCAAGGGCTGGGAGCCGTGGGCGTCGTTGATCGCCAGGGCGGCCGAGTGCCCGCAGGTGTACGCCAAGGTGTCGGGCCTGAACACGGCGGCCGACCCGCTCACGTGGAGCGCCGCCGACCTGCGGCCGTACGTGGAGCACGCGCTGGAGGTGTTCGGCCCCGACCGGCTGATGTTCGGCAGCGACTGGCCGGTCGCCCTGCTCGCCGGCGACTACGCCCAGGTGTGGCGGGAGACCGGGGCGCTGCTGTCGGAGCTGTCCGGTGCCGACCGCGCCGCCGTGCTCGGCGGCACCGCCGCCCGCTTCTACGGCCTGGCCGAAACCAGGTGACCAGGGCCCCCGAACCTGCCGGGACGGGGGCCGTCCGCCTCACCGGGTGAGTCAGTCGGTGCCGAACTCCATCGCGGCGTGGTCGAGCAGCTCGTCGTCGGCCGGAGCCTCGCCACTGGAGGCGATCGCCTCGGCGCCGCCCTCCGGCATCGCGCCGATCAGCTTGGTCGGGGCCGCCGGGACGGCGCCGATCAGGGTCTGGTGCGAGCTGCCGACCATGCCGATGCCCGCGTACTGCTCCAGCTTGGCGCGCGTGTCGGCGATGTCGAGGTTGCGCATGGTGAGCTGGCCGATGCGGTCGACGGGGCCGAAGGCGGAGTCCTCGGTCCGTTCCATGGACAGCTTGTCCGGGTGGTAGCTGAACGCCGGTCCGGAGGTGTCGAGGACGGAGTAGTCCTCGCCGCGCCGCAGGCGCAGCGTCACCTCGCCGGTGACCGCGGTGCCGACCCAGCGCTGCAGCGACTCGCGCAGCATCAGCGACTGCGGGTCAAGCCAGCGGCCCTCGTACAGCAGCCGGCCCAGCTTGCGTCCCTCGGTGTGGTAGCTGGCGAGGGTGTCCTCGTTGTGGATCGCGTTGACCAGCCGCTCGTACGCGGCGTGCAGCAGGGCCATGCCGGGCGCCTCGTAGATGCCACGGCTCTTGGCCTCGATGATCCGGTTCTCGATCTGGTCGGACATGCCGATGCCGTGGCGCCCGCCGATGGCGTTGACCTCCAGCACCAGGTCCACGGCGGAGGCGAACTCCTTGCCGTTGACGGTCACCGGGCGGCCCTGCTCGAAGCCGATCGTGACGTCCTCGGGAGCGATCTCGACGGACGGGTCCCAGAAGCGGACACCCATGATCGGCTCGACGATCTCGATGCCGGTGTCGAGGTGTTCGAGCGACTTGGCCTCGTGGGTGGCGCCCCAGATGTTGGCGTCGGTGGAGTAGGCCTTCTCGGTGCTGTCCCGGTAGGGCAGGTCGCGGGCGAGCAGCCATTCCGACATCTCGCGCCGGCCGCCGAGCTCGGCGACGAAATCGGCGTCGAGCCACGGCTTGTAGATGCGCAGGGACGGGTTGGCGAGCAGGCCGTAGCGGTAGAACCGCTCGATGTCGTTGCCCTTGAAGGTGGAGCCGTCGCCCCAGATCTGCACGTCGTCCTCGAGCATGGCGCGCACCAGCAGGGTGCCCGTCACGGCGCGGCCGAGCGGGGTGGTGTTGAAGTAGGTGCGGCCACCGGAGCGGATGTGGAAGGCGCCGCAGGCCAGGGCCGCGAGTCCTTCCTCGACGAGGGCGGCGCGGCAGTCGACCAGCCGGGCGACCTCGGCGCCGTACGCGGTGGCACGGCCGGGCACCGAGGCGATGTCGGGCTCGTCGTACTGGCCGATGTCAGCGGTGTAGGTGCACGGCACCGCACCTTTCTCGCGCATCCACGCGACCGCAACAGAGGTGTCGAGGCCGCCGGAGAAGGCGATGCCGACACGTTCGCCGACAGGCAGGGAGGTGAGTACCTTGGACACGAGTAGAAGTATATACACACCAATGCATGCCCATGCAACGTCGGCTCGCGGCCTCGTCGCCCCGCCCGAGGTCGCCGGCGCCGGTCAGCGGCCCAGCTCGTCGAGCAGGGAGAACGACGGGTCGCCCGCGCTCATCCGGTCGAACGCCCGCCGCATCGAGGCGGCGTCGTTCAGGTGCGGGAACGGCTCACCGGCGGGAACCGCCACGCCGAGGAACGCGCACAGCGGCCCCCACCCCTCGCGCACGTCGAACACGAGCAGCCGCTCCGCCGGCACGCTGTCGCGCACCGCCGCCACGTGCCGCTCGAACGCCGCCACCGCCTGCTCCTCGTCCGCCAGGCCGGTCCCGAACCGCCAGCCGGGGCCGAAGTGCGAGCCGCCCATGAGATCGAGGACGGGCCGCATCCGGTCCATCGCCGTGAGCGCCCGCCGGACCGGCTCGGGCAACTCGGCGGCCGGGTCCGGCCGGGGCCCGCCGGACGTCAGCATCCGCATGCTCGGGTACCAGGCGCGCGGATCGCGCACGGTGAGCACCACCTTCGCCTCGGGGTAGGCGCCGGCCAGCTCGCGCCAGAAATGCGCGGCGGGCCAGTCCTGCGTGGCCCGGTAGCCGCCGTCGAACACCCGGTCCCAGTCCTCGCGCGTCCGGACCTGCCCGGCCGCCGCCGCCACCCACCGGTCGACGTGCTCGGGATGGGTCATGACCTCGGCCATGTGATAGCAGGGGGCGAAGCCCAGCCGCTCCAGGGCCACCTTCATCGACGTCGTCCCGGTCCGCGGCAGGCCCGCCCCGATGACCTCCACCATGTCCACGCTCCCGTCGTCGCGCGCGCCGCCCGCGCAGCCGCGATGGAGATGTCCCCGGGGAAGGCTCGCCGTACCCGTCCAGGGTGGCCGGTGACCCGCCGGGCCCGCCCGCCGATCTACAACGTGAGGGCGCCCGGGTTGGCCGCCGTTCCCTCCGTGCTCAGCAGGACGACCACCGGAGCCGGGCCGAGGTCCAGGCTCGCCCGGCGCTTGTCGTCGCCGAGCGCCGCCCGGGCGCCGGCGAGCGAGGCGGCGCCGCAGGGGCCCGCCGAGACGCCCAGCGCGGCGAGGTCACCGGCCGCCCGGGCGCTGTCGGCGTCGGTCACCGCCACGGCGGCGTCCAGCCCGTCACGCAGGTACGGCCACGCGAGGGTGGACGGCGTGCCGCAGTTCAGGCCGGCCATGGTCGTCTCGCCGGTGGCAACGCTCACCGGCTCGCCCCGGGTGAGGCTGTGCAGCACGCAGGGCGCGGCGTGGGGTTCGACCGACAGCAGCGCCGGCCCCGGCCCGGCCGGCCGGCTACGGTAGTGGGTGATCACGGCCTGGGCGAGCGAGCCGACGCCCACCGGCACGGCCACCAGATCGGGCCCGGCGACCCCGGCGGCGGCGAGCTGGTCGTCGATCTCGGCGAGCAAGGTCGAGTAGCCCTCGACGATCCAGCCGGGAATCGTCTCGTAGCCCGGCCAGGCGGTGTCCTGGACGAGGACCGCGTCGGGGGCGGCGGCCGCCTCGGCCGCGCGGCGCACGGCCTCGTCGTACGGCCCCGCGACGCGGGTCACCTCGGCCTGCTCCGCGGCGATGGCCGCCACGGCCCGCCGGTGCACCCCGCGCGGGACGAAGACGTGGGCCCGCAAGTCCATCAGCCGGGCCACGCGGGCCACCGCACGGCCGTGGTTGCCGTCGGTGGCGGTCACCAGGGTGAGCGGCCCGGCCGGTGCCCCGGCGTCCGCCGCCGCCCGCTCGGCGAGGACGCGGTGCACCGCCCACGACGCTCCCAGCGCCTTGAACGCGGGCAGTCCGAGCCGGGACGACTCGTCCTTGACGAACACCCGCCCGGCGTGCAGCTCGGCGGCGAGCGTGGGCAGCTCGATCAGCGGCGTCGGGGCGTAGCCGGGCAGCGCGGCGTGGAAGCCCCGCACCTCGGCGGGCGCGGGGGCGCACCGCAGGGCCGGGGAGGCGGGCCGGGCGTACCACGACGGCGTGGGCGGCGACGAAGTCAATGCACTCTCCTTGGTCTCACGATCCAGTCTCCACCGAAACAGCCGCCGTCCGCGCCACACCGGTAAGCGCCCGGACTGGATCACGCCTTGGCCACAAATCATCGACGCTCTAGGCCGAAGGCGTTTTCCCCTTCACAGTGACGGCGAATCTGTCGTCACACGGAGGTATGCGTGAAACGCGTCGCCGTCGTCGCCGTCACCGCCCTGGCCGTCGCCACCCTGGTCGCTCCCGCCCAGGCCCGGCAGCCGGACAAGGTCGCGGAATCCCAGGCAGAGTACGTCGTCCTCTACAAGGAGGGCGCCACCGGCGCCCGGCAGGCCGTCGAGGCCGCGGGCGGAACGATCGTCAAGGAGAACACCGCCGTCGGCGTCGCCACGGTCACCACCACGAACGCCGGGTTCGCCGCCGCGGCCCGGAGCAGCTCCGCCATCGAGGGAGTGGTGCACAACCGCCCCATCGGCAGCGTGCCCGACTCCGCGCGCGCCTCCGCCGCGGTCCGCAAGGCGATCGAGGCCAGGGCCGTGGAGAAGGAGGGCCACGGCGCCAGAGCGAGCGGCGAGCGCGGCACCCCAGGCAGGGGAGCCGAGCCGCTGGCCGAGCTCCAGTGGGACATGAAGCAGATCCGCGCGACCGCGGACGGGGCGCACCGCTACCAGCAGGGCCGCAAGGACGTGCTCGTCGGCGTCCTCGACACCGGGGTGGACGGCTCGCACCCCGACATCGCGCCGAACTTCAACGCCGCGCTGAGCCGCAACTTCACCCTCGACATCCCGGTCGACGCCAACGGCGCCGAGGTCGACGGGCCGTGCGAGGCCGAGCCCGACCGCTCGTGCGAGGACCCCGCCGACGTCGACGAGAACGACCACGGCACGCACGTGGCCTCCTCCATCGCCTCCCCGGTCAACCGGCTCGGCGTCGCCGGCGTCGCCCCCAAGGTGTCCATCGTGAACCTGCGCGCCGGCCAGGACTCGGGCTACTTCTTCCTCCAGCCCAGCGTGGACGCCCTCACCTACGCCGGCGACCACGGCATCGACGTGGTGAACATGAGCTACTACATCGACCCGTGGCTGTTCAACTGCACCGACAACCCGGCCGACTCCGCCGCCGACCGGGCCGAGCAGGCCACCGTCATCAAGGCCGCCCAGCGCGCCCTGGACTACGCGCACCGGCGCGGCGTGACCCTGGTGGCCGCCGCCGGCAACCAGGCCGCCGACTACACCAAGACCTACACCGACACCGGCAGCCCGAACTTCGCCAGCGTGCCCGGCGAGGCCCCGTACGAGCGGACCATCCCGCCGAGCTGCGTGTCCATGCCGGCCGAGGCCGAGAACGTGATCAGCGTCTCGTCGCTGGGCGTCAGCAAGCGCAAGTCGTACTTCTCCAGCTACGGCAACGGGTTCGTGGACGTCTCGGCCCCCGGCGGCGACGTCTACGACACCCCGGACAACACCCGCGACGTCACCAAGGCGACGCTCTCGGCCTACCCCGAGTCGCTGGCCAGGGCGCGCGGCGAGCTGAACGCCGACGGCACGCCCAACGTCGACTACGTGGTCCGCGACTGCAACGGCTCCGTCTGCGGCTACTACCAGTACCTGCAGGGAACCTCGATGGCCGCCCCGCGCGCCGCGGGCGTGGCCGCGCTGATCGTCAGCAGGTTCGGGCAGCACGACCGGCGGCACGGCGGCAGGACCCTCGCCCCCGCCGTCGTGGAGGCGGCGCTCAAGGCGAGCGCCACCAGGACCTCCTGCCCCGACCCGCGGGCGTTCACCTACACCAGGCACCTGCCCAACGGGACCACCGTGACCGCCACGCACGTCTGTGAGGGCAGCCGGCTCCGCAACGGCTTCTACGGCTTCGGCACCGTCGACGCCCTGCGCGCCGTCCGCTGACCGCCCGGCCGCCCGCGGCTCACCGGCTTCTCACCCGGGCGAGCCGCGGGCTGCCCGGCGCGTCCCGCGCCGGGCAGCCGCCGGGCCCGCTCGGCGGTCGCGATCCCCACGTGCACCGAGTCCAACGCCATCTCCCCGTGAACTCCTGGCGGGCCTGGCGGCGATACAGAGGTGTGCGTACATGGATGAGTTGGATCGCCGTCGTCCCGTTCGCCGGGTGGGCCCTGGTGCGGCTGAGCGGCTTCGAGCCGGACTGGCCGTGGGTGCCGGTGGTGGCGTACACGCCGTACGCGGCGGCCGGGGCGGTGGCCGGCGCGGCGCTGGCGTGGGTGCTGAGACGGCGGGCGGCGGGGGTGGTGGGGATCGTCGCCGCGCTGGCATTGGCGAGCGCCGTCGTGCCCCGGGCCTTCGCCGACGGCAACCCGGCCGCGGACGGGCCGGTGTTGCGGGTCCTGGCGGTCAACCTGATGGTGGGCCGGGCGGACACCGACCGGCTCATGGCCCTGGTCGGCCAGATGCGGCCGGACGTGCTGGCGCTGCAGGAACTCACCCCGGACGCCCTGCGGCGGCTGGAGCGGGCGGGCGTGCGTGCGAGGTTGCCGCACGCCGTCACGCGGCCGTTGCCGGGGGTCGGCGGGTCCGCCGTGTACGCGAGGCATCCGCTCACGGCCGGAGAGACGATCAAGATAGGCGCGTTCGGGCAGGCGAGGGCATGGCTGGCGCATCCCGGCGGGGACCGGGTGGAGATCGTCTCGGTGCACCCGTGCGCGCCCAGGCGCACCGGCCGGCAGCCGTGCTGGCAGGGCGGCCTCGACGCGCTGCCACGGGGCCACGAGCAGTTGCGCCTGCTGGCGGGGGACTTCAACGCCACGCTCGACCACCTGCCGATGCGTGAGCTGCTCGCCTCCGGGTATCGGGACGCGGCCGACGTGATGGGACGCGGGTTCACGGCGACGTGGCCGCAGGCGCTGGGCCGTACGTGGCGACTGCCCGGCGTGACGATCGACCACGTGCTGGTGGACTCGCGGATGGCGGTGCGTGACTTCCGCGTGCTGGAGCTGCGGCACACCGACCACCGGCCGGTCTTCGCCGAGGTACGGCTCCCGTGACCCACCGCGACCCGGCGCGGCAGAGGCCGTCGTCGCGCACCAGGCCGGCCAGGCGGCCCACCGCGGCAAGCGCGGTTGCCGGAGGACCGCCTGGCCGGCCCGCGTCAGCGCGTCGGCGTCACGCGCCTCGGGGGCGGCGCGTCACCAGGCGCGGGTGCGACCGACCCACACGTTGCGGGCGCGGAAATAGGTGTTGCCGCTGGGGCCGGGCTGCTGAGCCCAGTCGGCGTCGCCGGGCTCGCCGGAGGCGTAGGAACCCATCTGCAGGTTGATGATGAGCCGCTGCGGGACGCCGGCCCAGCCGACCCCCCGATGGGTCGCCTTCCACACCCCGTCGAAGTAGTAGTCGAGCATGACGTCGTCGCCCTCCTTGTACATCCAGACGCGGTACTTGTGCCAGGCGTCCGGGTTCGCCACCTCGACGCGTTCCCGCTCGACGACCTCACCCCCGTTCGCGTCCTTGCTCCAGGTGTTGAAGAGGTTCGTGGAGTCCCCGACATACTCCAGGATGTCGGTCTCCGGCGGCCAGGCCGGCCAGGTGCCGGTGGTCCAGAAGGCAGGCCAGATGCCCCGGCCGGTCTGCGTGCGGAACTCGCCCTCGATGTCGTACTCGGGGAACTGGTCGTTGACGAGGATCTGCTCCTTGGCGTGGACGGCGCCCGAGCGGTACCACAGCGGAGCGTTCGGCGCGTGCGGGCTGTTCCCGTCCGGCGCGGCCAGCCGGGTCGCCGTCAGGGTCAGCACGCCCTGGCTGACGGAGACCTGGCCGGCGCGCATCCTGGCGGCGCCGTTGTGGGTGTCGGCGTCGCCTTCCCAGGGATAGAGGTAGTTCCACTCCTGGGTGAAGGCCGACAGGCTGTTGAAGGAGGACTTCTCGATGAGGTTCTCCCACGTGGCTCCGGCGCGGCGGGTGCGGTTGCCGGCCGGGGGCGTGGCGTGCGCCGCTGAGGGGGCGAGCGAGAGCCCCAACGAGAGGCCACCGACGGTTGCCGCCGCCGAGGTCAGCAGCCGGCGCCGGTTGAGCCCTTGTTCGGACATGCGTGTTCCTTTCCTCCCCTGAGCCTGGACCGTGGCGGCCGGTGCCCTGGCGTGTGTCGGCTTTGCCGCGAACTGTCCTCGTCCGGGGGGATGATCATGGTTTGGCGGGATCAGTATGGCACCGGCTCCGCGGCCCGACACGAGAGATCGTCAAGTTCCCGCCCGGCGACCGGGACCGCGATCCGGACGCCGTGGGCCCGAGCCGACGGCCGATCCATATCACCGCGATAGGGGTCAGATGACTTGTCCCCGGGCGGCGCCGTAGCGCCTACCGTGACAGCACCCCCACTGTCCGAGGAGACACGATGCCCACCCCCCTCCGTTTCGCGCTGTCTCTCGTGCTCACCGCCGCCTTCCTGCTGGCCACCTCGCCGGCGCAGGCGGCGTCCCTGGTCCAGGTCCTCCGGTACGACGCCGGCAGGTCGGCCGAGTTCCGCGGCGCGGTCGACCAGGCCGCGCAGATCTGGAACTCCAGCGTCACGAACGTCCGCCTCGTCGCCGGCACCCCCGCCCACTTCGTCGTCGTCGCCGACAACGGCTGGCCCCGCGCCCTGCCCACCAGCCTCGGCCGGGGCACCATCTGGATGGGCAGGCAGGCCACCTCCCAGGGCTACCACCCGGTGCGCATCGCCGCCCACGAGATCGGCCACATCCTGGGACTGCCCGACCGGCGCACCGGCCGCTGCTCCGACCTGATGTCCGGCTCCAGCGCCCCGGTGAGCTGCGCGAACGCGTACCCGAGCGCGGCCGAGCGGGCCGAGGTGGACCGCAACTTCGCCGGTGGCACCCCGCTGGTCGAGTTCGGCGAGCTGCACGTGGACCGCTGACAGCGGGACACGCGGCCCGCGCCCCTAGGGGGGGTGCGGGCCGTCGCCCGCCCTGGGGCCTCGACCTCGCCGTGTCGAGAGCCGCGCCGCCTTCGCGCCGTTCGCGCCCTTTGAAGATCGAGTTCGGATACGCTGCCGGGCGTGCGGCGACTGATCCCACCCAGGGGCGTCCGGCTCCTGCTCGCGGCCGCGGTCACGGCGGCGGTGATCGTCGTGATCGTCCGTGCCCGCAGCGCCACGGCCCGCTCCGCCCCTACCCCCGCCCCCGCACCCGGGCCCGCTGTCGCGCCGCCGTGGCCGCCCGCCCCGATCCTGGGCACCCCCACCGCGGAGGACCTCAGCCGTTACGCGGCCAGGCCGTCCGTCCTCGACCGCCCCGGCGTCAGGGCGTTCCTGGAAGGCGGCCCCAAGCGGCAGCCGCTGGACGAGGCCGCCCGGCGTCGCCTGACCCGCTGGGGCGCCGCCGGTCTCGCGCTGTGCCTGCTCGCCGCCGGCACGCACGTCCTCGAAACCATGGTCTACACCCGGGGGCCGGTCGCCGAGCCGAGCTACACCCTGCACCTGTACCGGCACCAGGACGACCTCACGCACGAGAGGGCGACGCGGAGCGCGCCCCCCGTCCCCGTCGTCGACGCCGACTGCCGCCCCGAACCGCGTGAGCCGCGCGTGCGGCCCCTCCACCCGAAGATCGTCCGGGCGGTCGACCGGCAGTGGCGACGCATCGAGACCTGGCTGAGGGCCCACGCCCCCCGCAGCCACCGCACGCTCGGCGCGCCCGCCAGACCCGAGACCATCGCGGCGGCGGAGGCGCAGATGGGGGTGCGGTTCCCCGACGACCTGCGCGCCTCACTTCTGCGGCACGAGGGGAACACCGCCGTACCGGGCACCGTGGGGTTCGGCTTCCTGGGCACCACGAGCGCGAGCGTGCGGGAGATCCGCGACACGTGGCGGATGCTGTGCGGGATCGACGGCGGGGACCACACCGACGGGCCGGACATCGACCCGCGATCGGACTGGTGGGACGGCCGCATGCTCCCCGTCGGCGCCAACGGGATGGGCGACCACCTCGTGGTCGACTCGGTACGGCGGGACGTCGGCCAGACCGACCACGAGGGCACCATGAGCTTCACGCCCGGCGGTGCCCGGATCCGCTCCTACCACGCGCTGTTGAAGGCCACCGCCGACGCCCTGGAGACGGGCGGCTCCCTCGGCTACTGGAAACCCACGGTCGTCGCCGGCCGGCTCGACTGGCAGGTGCAGTGAACCACCGGGGGCGCGGGTCAGCCCTCGCGCGGGCGTCGCGGACTCCGGGTGACAAGGTGGAGGAACCCGCCGACGGGGACGGCCTGCCCGGGCAGGGTGGTACGGACGACGGCACGGGCGTGTCGTCGGACGCCGGGCGGGTTCTACCATGGGCAAGATCGGTCGAACCGAGGCCCGGACCGGTCACCACGGCCACCCACCCGACATGAGGAACGATGCCGAGCATCAAAGAGGTCGCCCGGCTCGCCGGCGTCTCCGTCGGCACGGTGAGCAACGTGCTCAACCGGCCCGAGTCGGTCGCGCCCGACACCCGGCGGCGCGTGCAGGCCGCGGTCGCGGAGCTCGGCTACGTGCGCAACGCCTCGGCGCGCCAGCTACGGGCCGGTCGCAGCCAGACCGTCGCCGTGGTCGCGCTCGACCTGGCCAACCCGTTCTTCATCGACGTGCTGCGCGGCATCGAGAGCGCCGCGCACGACGCCGACCTCACCGTGATGGTGTTCAACAGCGACAAGAAGCCCGCGCACGAGGCCCGGCTGTTGCAGATGATCGAAGAGCAACGGCCGGTGGGGGTGCTCATCACCCCGGTCGGAGACGAGGGCTGGCGCGACCGGCTCGACCGGCTCACCTCGCGCGGCATTCCGGCCGTGCTGTTCGACAGCTCCGCCGCGCACACCTACGGCTGCTCGGTGACGAGCGACGACGTCGTCGGCGGGCGCCTGGCCGGCCGGCACCTGCGCGAACGGGGGCACCGGCACATCGCCTTCGCCGGTGGCCCGTTCACCGTACGCCAGGTGGCGGACCGGCGCACCGGCCTGGCCGCCGCGCTCACGCCGGACGACAGGCTGACGGTCCTGCCCCTGCCCGACCTCACCGTCGCCACCGGGCGGACGGCGGGTGAGGAGCTCGCCCGGCTGCCCGCCGCCGACCGGCCCACCGCGGTCTTCTGCGCCAACGACCTGGTCGCCCTCGGCGTCCTGCAGGAGCTGACCCGGCACGGCCTGAGCGTTCCCGGCGACGTGGCGATCCTGGGCTATGACGACATCGACTTCGCGGCGGCGGCCGCGGTGCCGCTGTCCTCCGTTCGCCAGCCACGCCGCGAACTCGGCCGCACCGCCGCCCAGCTCCTCATCGAGGAGGCCGACCAGCCCGACCACCACGAACACCGCCAGATCATCTTCCAGCCGGACCTCGTGGCGCGTCCCTCCACGGGAGGACCCGGCCCGGACGGGCCGGCGGCCCGCGATTTTTGATCGGTTCCCACAATTGGAGCCGCCAAGCGTGCGCGGACTGCGACATGGCGCCGTCGGCCGGAAGACGGAAGGGTGAACACTGCCGGGGGACCGCCGTCTCCCGGCACGCACATCATTGGTCTACAGGAGGGCTCGGTCGGGTGTTCAGTCGTGTCGCCATCGTCAACCGTGGGGAGGCCGCAATGCGGCTCATCCACGCCGTACGGGACATCGCCGCCGAGACCGGGACACGGATCGAGACCGTCGCCCTGCACACCGACGTCGACCGCGCGGCCGCCTTCGTCCGCGAGGCGGACCTGTCCTACGACCTCGGCCCCGCGTCCGCACGCCCCTACCTCGACCTGAAGGCGCTGAAGCGCGCGCTGGTGGAGAGCGGGGCCGACGCAGCGTGGGTCGGCTGGGGCTTCGTCGCGGAGGACCCGGCGTTCGCGGAGCTGTGCGAGGAGATCGGGGTCACCTTCGTCGGGCCGAGCGCGGAGGCCATGCGCAAGCTCGGCGACAAGATCGGCGCCAAGCTGATCGCCGAGGAGGTCGGCGTGCCCGTCGCGCCGTGGAGCCGCGGCGCGGTCGAGACCCTGGACGCAGCCCTGGCGGCGGCGGCCGACATCGGCTACCCGCTGATGCTGAAGGCCACCGCGGGCGGCGGCGGGCGCGGCATCCGCGTGGTCACGAACGAGACCGAGCTCGCCGACGCCTACGAGCGCACCAGCCAGGAGGCCGCGCGGGCGTTCGGCAGCGGCGTCGTGTTCCTGGAACGCCTGGTCACCGGCGCCCGGCACGTCGAGGTCCAGGTGATCGCCGACGGTCAGGGCACCGCGTGGGCGCTCGGCGTCCGCGACTGCTCGGTGCAGCGGCGCAACCAGAAGGTCATCGAGGAGTCGGCGTCGCCGGTGCTCAGCCCCGCGCAGGCGGCCGAGCTGAAGGCGTCGGCCGAACGGCTGGCCGTCGCGGTCGGCTACCGCGGGGCGGCGACCGTCGAGTTCCTCTACCACCCCGGCGCCCAGCTGTTCGCGTTCCTCGAGGTCAACACCCGCCTGCAGGTCGAGCACCCGATCACCGAGGTCACCACCGGGTTCGACCTGGTCAAGGCGCAGCTATGGGTCGCGTCCGGCGGCCGGCTCGAAGGCGCGCCGCCGGCCGAACGCGGGCACGCCGTCGAGGCCCGGCTGAACGCCGAAGACCCTGACCGCGACTTCGCGCCCGCCCCGGGCCGCATCGCGCGGCTGGACCTGCCGGCCGGGCCGGGCATCCGCGTGGACACCGGCGTCAGCGAGGGCGACACCATCCCCGCCGACTTCGACTCGATGATCGCGAAGATCATCGCCTACGGCCGCGACCGTGACGAGGCGCTCGGCAGGCTGCGGCGGGCGATGGCGCAGACCACCGTGATCATCGAGGGTGGCGCGACGAACAAGAGCTTCGTGCTCGACCTGCTCGACCAGCCCGAGGTGATCGACGCCACCGCCGACACCGGCTGGATCGACCGCGTCCGCGGCGAGGGCAGGCTCGTCTCGCACCGGCACTCCGCCGTCGCGCTGGCGGCCGCCGCCATCGAGGCGTACGAGGAGGAGGAACGCGCCGAGCGGCAGCGGCTGCTGTCGACGGCGTTCGGCGGGCGCCCGCAGGTGCAGCACAAGAGCGGCCGTCCGCTGGACCTCAAGCTGCGTGGCGTCGGCTACCGCGTGCGGGTCGCCCGGGTCGGCGCGCACCGGTTCCGCGTCGGCATCGAAGCCGGCGACGACGTCCGCACCGCCGACGTCGAGCTCGACCGCTTCGACCGGCACACCGGGCAGGTCACCGTCAACGGCACCCGCTACCGTCTGCTCACCGGCACGCACGGGCCGATCCACCTGGTCGAGGTGGACGGCGTGACGCATCGGGTCAGCCGCGACGAGGGCGGCGTCGTCCGTTCGCCGGCGCCCGCGCTGGTGGTCGCCACGCCGTTGGCGGTCGGCGCCGAGGTCGAGGCCGGCGCACCGGTGCTGGTGCTGGAGAGCATGAAGATGGAGACGGTGCTGCGGGCGCCGTTCAAGGCACGGCTGAAGGAATGCGTCGTCTCCGTGGGCAGCCAGGTGGAGACCGGTGCGCCGCTGCTGCGGCTGGAGCCGCTCGCCGACGACGACGCCGGAGCCGAGCCCGCCTCGGCCGCCGGGGCCGTCGAGCTGGACCTGCCCGCCGCGCCGAGCGAGCTTCCGGCGCGGCAGCGCGCCAGGCGCGGCCAGGAGGATCTGCGCAGCCTGCTGCTGGGCTTCGACGTCGACCCGCACGACGAACGCCGGGTGCTCGACGACTACCTCACCGCGCGCGGGGCGGCCGCCGCCGACGGCCACCGGCCGCTGACCGAGGAACTCGCACTCGTGGGCGTGTTCGCCGACCTCGCCGAGCTGAGCCGCAACCGGCCTGCGAACGAGGACGGCGCCGACGGCGCCGAAGGAGGCGCCGGCCACGTGCCGAGCGCCCGCGAGTACTTCCACACCTACCTGCAGAGCCTCGACGTCGAGCGGGCCGGGCTACCGGAGGCGTTCCAGGCCAAGCTCGCCAGAGCGCTGCGGCACTACGGCGTCACCGGGCTGGAGCCGTCGCCCGAGCTGGAAGCCGCGGTGTTCCGCATCTTCCTCGCCCAGCAGCGCGCGTCCGCCGACGCCGCGGTCGTCACGGCGTTGCTGCGCGCCTGGCTGCGGGAGTCGCCGCCGGACGAGACGCTGCGCGAGCCCGCCGGTCTCGCGCTGGAGCGGCTGGTGGCCGCCACGCAGGTGCGCTTCCCCGTGATCTCCGACCTGGCGCGCGGGGTGGTGTTCGCCTGGTTCGGCCAGCCGCTGCTGCGCCGCAACCGCGCCCGCGTCTACGCCGCCGTCCGCAGGCATCTGCGCCACCTGGACGCGCACCCGGACGCGCCGGACCGCGCCGAGCGCATCGCCGAGATGGTGCGCAGCACCGAGCCGCTGGTGCGGCTGCTCGGCCAGCGGCTCAACCGCGACGACCTGGACAACGCGGTCATGCTGGAAGTGCTGACCCGGCGCTACTACGGCAACAAGGCTCTCACCGGCGTCCGCACCAGGGTCGTCGCGGGCTGCACGTTCGTGGTCGCCGAACGGGCGGGCTCGTGCGTGGTCTCCGCCGCGGTGGGCTTCGAGGCGCTGGGCGGCGCGCTGCGCGGGCTCGCCGAGCTGGCGGGCGGCGAGGACGCCGTCGACGCCGACATCTATCTCGCCTGGGAGAACCAGCCCGACGACTCCGACGCGATGGCGGCCGCGCTGCACGAGGCCGTCAGCGCCCACCCGCTGCCCGGCCAGGTCCGCCGGCTCACCGCCACCGTCGCGGGCAGCGGCGGCGCGGTGATGCACCACCACTTCACCTTCCGCCCGACGGCCACCGGGATGAGCGAGGAGCGGCTGATCCGCGGCCTGCACCCGTACATCGCGCAGCGGATGCAACTGGAGCGGCTGAGCAAGTTCGACCTGACCCGGCTGCCGTCGTCGGACGAGGAGGTCTACCTGTTCCAGTGCGTGGCGCGGGACAACCCGTCGGACGACCGCCTCGTCGCGTTCGCGCAGGTGCGCGACCTGACCGAGCTGCGCGAGCACGACGGCAGACTGGTCGCGCTGCCGACGGCCGAGGACACCATCGCCTCCTGCCTCGACTCGATCCGCCGCGCGCAGTCACGGCGGCCGTCGAACAAGCGCTTCAACACCAACCGGATCGTGATCTACGTCTGGCCGCCGAGCGAGCTGACCCGCGCGGAGATCGAGATGATCGCCGGGCGGGTGCGGCCGACGACCGCGGGCGCCGGGCTGGAGGAGATCCTGTTCATCGCGCGCCAGCGCGACAGGACGACCGGCGAGCTGACCAAGATGGCCGTGCGGATCTCCTTCGACGCCACCGGGGGAGCCGAGCTGACCATCGGCGAGCCGTCGGACGAGCCGGTCGAGCCGATCGACGACTACCGGCTGAAGGTGCTGCGCGCGAGCAGCCGCAACACGGTCTACCCGTACGAGCTGACCGGCCTGCTCGGCGACTTCGTCGAGCACGACCTCGACGACGGCCACGCGCTGGTGCCGGTCGACCGGCCGAAGGGCCGCAACACCGCGGCGATCGTCGCGGGCGTGGTCACCACGCCGACCCCGCGACACCCGCAGGGCGTCACCAGGGTCGTGCTGCTCGGCGACCCGACGAAGTCGCTCGGCGCCCTGTCGGAACCGGAGTGCCGTCGCGTGATCGCCGCGCTGGACCTCGCCGAGCGGATGCGCGTGCCGCTGGAGTGGTACGCGCTGTCGGCCGGCGCCCGGATCTCCATGGAGTCGGGCACGGAGAACATGGACTGGGTGGCCGCGGCGCTCAAGCGGATCGTGGAGTTCACCCAGGACGGCGGCGAGATCAACATCGTGGTCGCGGGCATCAACGTCGGCGCGCAGCCGTACTGGAACGCCGAGGCGACGATGCTCATGCACACCAAGGGCATCCTGGTGATGACGCCCGACTCGGCGATGGTGCTCACCGGCAAACAGTCGCTCGACTTCTCCGGCGGCGTGTCGGCCGAGGACAACTTCGGCATCGGCGGCTACGACCGGGTGATGGGCCCGAACGGGCAGGCCCAGTACTGGGCGCCCAACCTGGCCGCCGCGCGGGACGTGCTGATGTCGTACTACGACCACACGTACATCGCGCCGGGCGAGCAGGCGCCGCGGCGGGCGCGGACGGCCGACCCCGTCGACCGCGACATCTCCGGCTTCCCGCACGCCCTGGCGGGCAGCGAGTTCACCACCGTCGGCGAGATCTTCTCCGCCGAGGCCAACCCGGACCGCAAGAAGCCGTTCGACATCCGGACCGTGATGCGGGCGCTGTCCGACCAGGACCACCCCGTGCTGGAACGCTGGGCGGGCATGGCCGACGCGGAGACCGCGGTGGTGCAGGACGTGCATCTCGGCGGCATGCCGGTGTGCCTGCTCGGCATCGAGTCACGGTCGGTGCCGCGGCGCGGGTTCCCGCCCACCGACGGCCCGGACACCTACACCGCGGGCACGCTGTTCCCGCGGTCGTCGAAGAAGGCCGCACGGGCGATCAACGCCGCCAGCGGCAACCGGCCGCTGGTGGTGCTGGCCAACCTGTCGGGCTTCGACGGCTCGCCGGAGTCGATGCGGAAGCTGCAACTGGAGTACGGCGCCGAGATCGGCCGGGCGATCGTGAACTTCCGCGGGCCCATCGTGTTCTGCGTCATCTCGCGCTACCACGGCGGCGCGTTCGTGGTGTTCTCCAAGGCGCTGAACCCGAACATGACCGTCCTCGCGGTGGAAGGCTCGTTCGCCTCCGTGCTCGGCGGCGCCCCCGCGGCCGCGGTGGTGTTCTCCGGCGAGGTCAACGCCCGCACCGCGGCCGACCCGCGGGTGCGCGACCTGGAGGGCCGCGTCGCGGCCGCCTCCGGCGCCGACCGGGCGGCGTTGACCGCGGAACTCGACGAGCTGCGCGCGACGGTCCGCGCGGAGAAGCTCGGCGAGGTGGCCGCGGAGTTCGACCGGGTGCACGACATCCGGCGCGCGGTCGCGGTCGGTTCCGTCGACGCCGTCATCCGTGCCGCGGAGCTGCGCCCGCGGATCATCGAGGCGATCGAGGCGCGCCTGCGCTGATCAGGTCTCGACGCCCGCCGGGCGACCCGCGCCGTGCCCGACCGGCACGGCGCGGGTCACCGTCGTGCGGGTCACCCACCGGTGCGGAGGGCGCGGATGGCGGTGGTGATGTCCTGGCGCGGGTAGCCGCCGGTGGGCAGGGTGGCTCCGTGGACGTGGCGGACGATGCCCTGACGGTCGATGAGGATGCTTCCCGACTGCTGGAGCGAGCCGAAGACCTTCCTGCTCAGGCCGATCGTCTCATGCGGGGAGCGGTGGCCGCCGACGAGGCCGCCGACGAGGACGGGGAAGGGGATCTGGCGCCTCGCCTTCCACGCCGCCGCCTCGCGGCGGTCCTCGGGAACCGCGACCAGCACCCGGACGTCGTCGGCGGCGAACTCGTCGCGACGCCGGACGAGATCCCGGACGTGCCTGTTGCAGACGGGGCACGACGTCGATCGCATGAAATAGATCAGCACGGCATGCTCCCCCTGGTAGTGCGACAGCCGGACGGGCTTGCCGTCGCTGTCCTCCCACACCAGGTCGGGCGCGGGCGATCCGGTCTCCAGCATGGCAGAGCTCCTCTTCAACCTCGGGTTGTGGACGTACAGGTCCGCTCAGGTCAGGCGGTGGTGGCCGGTGGTGGCGGTGTGCGGGTCGCCGGGCCGCCGGCGGGCTCGGGCTTTCCGCCCAGGCTGAGCCGGACCCTGCCACGGGCCCGGTGCAGCTGGGACTTCATCGCGGCGTTGCTCAGGCCGAGCGTCTCGGCGACCGTCCGTCCCGGGTAGCCCAGGACATCCCGCATGATCAACACTCTGCGCTGGACGTCCGGGAGGTCCCTGATCGCCTGCGCGACGAGCTCGGCGTCCAGCCGCCGGATGACCTCCTCCTCGGCCGACGTCACGAGCCCCCCGCCGCCCCCGCCGGCCCCGTCGTAGCGGTCGATCAGCAGCCGAGCCCGGCGCAGGCACTCGTGCCGGACGATGCGGAACATCCACGACGCCAGCGCCCCGGTGGCGCGCAGCGAACCGATCTTCCGGTAGAGGATGATCAGCGCCTCCTGCGCGGCGTCCTCGGCATCCTGCGGGGACGCGCAGAGCTGCTCGGCGAAGCGCCGCACATGAGGATGGGCGCCATGGACCACCGCGGTGATCGACTCCCGGTCACCCGCCTGCGCTGCCTCGATGAGCTTCCCGCTCGCCCAGCCGCGGTCGGCCACGTCACTCATCCGAATCCCCATCCTCCTGCCCAGCCTGACCGTCACCCCCATAAGAGACCCGCGCACCGCGAAAGGATTCACCGTCTCAGGGACCACGTCGACGGAAGTACCTAAGCGCGTCAGATTCCTCGTCCTCCGCCTCTTCCTAAGGTGATGAACACAACAGAGCACGACCGCTGAGGAGAGACATGAGCGACACGAACGAGCTGGTCCAGCGTTACCTCGCCGCGTGGAACGAGACCGACGCCGCGGCGCGGCGGGCCACCCTGGCCGAGGTCTTCGCCGAGGACGCGGTGTACACCGACCCGCTCGTCTCCGTCCGGGGCAGGGACGGGCTCGACGCCACCATCGCGGCGGTCCAGGGGCAGTTCGGCGGGCTGGTCTTCAGCCTCGGCGGCGCCGTGGACGCCCACCACGACATCGCGCGGTTCACCTGGCACCTGGGACCCGAGGGCGGCGAGCCGCTCGTCATCGGCTTCGACGTCGCGGTGATCGACGGTGACGGCCGGATCAGCCAGGTGCTGGGCTTCCTCGACAGGGTGCCGGCCGGAGTCTGAACACCCCGGGGCGGACCGGCCGAGCCGGGCCGCCCCGTTCCCGACGAACACAGGAGGAACCATGACCGCCTACGCCATCGCCCACCTGCGGGACGCCGCCCCGCACCCGGAGATCGCCGAGTACATCGAGCGTCTCCCCGCCACCTTCGCGCCGTACGGCGGCCGCTATCTCGTGCACATGACGCCGCACGAGGTGAAGGAGGGCAGCTGGCCGGGGGCCGTCGTAATGATCGGTTTCCCCGGGATCGCCGAGGCGCGCGCCTGGTGGGACTCACCCGCGTACCGGGAGATCGCCCCGCTGCGCTCGCGGCACATCGAAGGGGACATCATCCTGGTCGCGGGCGTCCCCGAGGGCTACGACCCCGCCCCCGCCGCCCAGGCGATGCGGCAGGCGCTGGCCGCCGGCCGCCAATGAGCCGCCACGAGCGGCTCGACGCCCACCTGCCTGGGCATCGTCAGGACGTGACGTCGTAGTTGAAGCCGAAGGCACGCACACCGGTCTCCGTGCGGGGCCGGTGGCTGGTCCTCGGGCCGAAGGCCACGTAGGTGCCCGGGCCGTGCGTGCGGTCGCCCTCGATGAGCTCGCCGTGGACGACGAAGTACGCCTCGCCGTACGTCTCGTGGACGTCGAGGCCGGGCCATTCGGCACCCGGGGCGAGGTCGATCACCCACGTCCTGATGCCCGGCATGCCCGGGAGCATCCGTACGTGGACGCCGGGACCCAGCTCGGCCGGCGGGATCGCATCGACGTCCACGGGACGTATCTGACCAGGGAGGACCTGTTCCGGAGCGCTCATCGAGGACAGACTGTCACAACCCCAGGCGATCGGCGAAATCCTTCAGCTCACCCCGCGAGGCGACACCGAGCTTGGGATAGGCCTTGTAGAGGTGGTAGCCGACCGTCCGGTGGCTGAGGAAGAGCTGCGCGGCGATGTCGCGGTTGGACAGGCCCCGCGCGGCGAGCCGGACGATCTGCAGCTCCTGCGGAGTGAGGCCGGCGGCCACGCCGTCCGCGGGCCTGACGCCCAGGTCCTGGGCGCCGGTCGCGGTGATCTCGCCCCGGGCGCGCTCGGCCCACGGCCGCATGCCGAGCCGATCGAAGATCTCCAGGGCGTCGTGCAACGGCCCGCGCGCCTCGGCCTTGCG
This sequence comes from Nonomuraea sp. NPDC047897, assembly GCF_043204415.1. NCBI lineage: Bacteria > Bacillati > Actinomycetota > Actinomycetes > Streptosporangiales > Streptosporangiaceae > Nonomuraea > Nonomuraea sp. NPDC047897. The sequence continues at coordinate 25,267 of NZ_JBIDCC010000003.1, forward strand.
CCGGGCCCTGCGCAGCCACTCGCCGTACAGCAGCGCGGTCCTGGCGTACTCCACCGCCCGGCCGTCCTGGTCGTGCAGTGCGAGGGCCGCCGTGTAGGACGCCTCGGCCTGGTCGTCGGCGGCGAGCAACCCGCGGCAGCGCAGCACGAGCGCGTCGGCCCACGGCTGCCGGACCGACGCGGCCCACCGCTGGAAGCGCGCCAGAGGCCCGGCGGCGCGTTCCGGGGCGCCCACCCGCACGGCCGACTCCACCAGGTCGGGAGTGGAACGCGTGGCGCAGATGTGGTGGTGCATCGGTTCGCGGGTCAGGCGCTCGAAGCGGGCCAAAGCCGCTTCGGCGCGGCCGAGACCGAGCTCCAGCAGCCCGAGCGACCAGTGCGCCCACGGCGCGCCGGGGGAGAGGGCCCCGGCGGTGGCGTCCGCCAGCCCCTCCTCGGTGTGGCGCCGGCACGCCGCCTCCTCGCCCTTGGCCGCGTCGAGGTAGGCGAGCACACTGCTGAACTGGCTGACCCACTGCCGCTGGCCGGTGTCGCGGGCGAGCCCCAGACCCTCGGTCGCCGTGGCGAGCGCGTCCAGGTGCCGCCCGGTGAACACCTCGCCCTCGGCCATGAAGAACAGCACGGTCGGCAGCCGCCCGGCGCCGCCCCGGGCGCGCTGGTCGGCGGCGAGCGCGGTCGCCAGCCCGTAGGCGTCGGCGTCCTGCCCCATCGCGAGTGCCGCCCCGCAGACGATCAGCGACGCCTGGTCGGGGGCGCGGCCACGCCGCCGCACCGCCGCGAGGGTGTCACCCAGCGGCGGCGGACGCTCCGCACGGCCCCGGTCGAGGTGCACGAGGTAGGCCGCCACGGGAGCTAGAGGATGCGTGCCGTCCAGCGGCAGCGCGGCCAGCCGGTCCAAAGTCGCCGCGAGCTCCCGTTCGCCCAGGTACCAGGCGGTGTGGACAGCCTGGATCAGCAACATGGCGGCCTGGCCGGGATCGGTGTCGCGGATGAGCCCGGCACCGTCCAGCAGCGACCGGTGGGCGGCCGGGTAGGCGCCCTGCCAGAAGTCCGCGAGCGCCCGCACCTGGGCGATCCGCGCGCTCACCGCCGGAGCCTCCTCCAGCCGCCGGGCCGCACGGGCGCCGAAGGCTCTGGCCCGCTCCAGATCGCCCGCCTCCAGCGCCGCCTCCGCCGCCAGGGCCTCGCGGTGCGCCCTGGCGGCGGGCCGGCCGGTCAGCCGGGCGGCCCGTTCGTACGCCGCGGCGGCCGCCTCGTGGCCGCCGCGTTCGCGGGCGCGGGCCGCTGTGCGTTCCAGCGCGGCGGCGGCCTCCTCGTCGGTTCCGGTCGCGGCGGCCGCCAGATGCCAGGCCCGGCGGTCGGCGTGCTCGGGCGAGCCGAGGGCGTCGGCGAGCGCCCGGTGGGCGGCGAGACGCTGCCCGAGCGTCGCCCGCTGGTAGACGGCAGCACGGATCAGCGGATGGCGAAAGCGCAGCGTGGTGCCGTCAGCATCGCCGCGCAGCACCAGGCCCGATCGCTCGGCCGGGGAGAGGTCCTCGGCGGACGCCCCCAGCGCGGCGGCGGCACGCAGGATCACGTCGAGCTCACCGGTCTCCTCGGCGGCCGCCACCAGGAGCAGGCTCTGGCAGGCGGCCGGCATCCGGCTGACCTGGCCGTGGAAGGCCAGCCGCAGGCGGCTGGTGAGGGGAAGCGCCCCCGGCGAGAACGCGCCGCCGCCTTCGGCGGCCAGGGAGACCGGCAGCTCCAGCAGGGCCAGCGGGTTGCCGCCGGCCTCGGCCAGCACGCGGTAGCGCACGGCGGGCGCGAGCGGGTGCCGGTCGAGCAGGGCCGCGGACGCCTCGGGGGCCAGCCCGGACAGCCGCGACTCCGCGAGGCCGGGAGCGGGGAACGCGCCCTCACCGTCCCGGGCAGCGAAGATCATGACCACGCCCTCGGCGTGCAGACGCCGGGCGGCGAACAGCAGCGCCTCCCGCGACGCCCGGTCGAGCCACTGCGCGTCGTCGACGAGACACAGCAGCCCCGTCTCACCCGCGTGCTCCGCCAGCAGGGACAGCACCGCCAGGCCCACCAGCATGGGCTCGGAACCGGCCGCGGGCCCGAGCCCGCACACCGCCTCCAGAGCCCGGCGTTGCGGACCGGGCAGGGCGGTGCGGGCTTCCAGCGCCGGTCGCAGCAGCAACTGCAGCCCCGAGAACGGCAGCTCGGCCTCGGACTCCACCCCCGTGCCACGGACCAGCCGCATCTCCCCGGCCGTCGCGGCGGCGTGATCGAGCAACGCCGTCTTGCCGATGCCCGGCTCCCCACGCAGCACCAGCGACGAACTGGTGCCCGCCCTCGCTTTCGCCAGCAGTTCGGCGATCGCGTCCTGTTCGGGCTTCCTCCCGTACAGCTGCCCCGAGCCCATGGCCCCCATCAGAACCTCCTGAGGGGGCCGGCGGCTTTAGCCACCGGGGGAGTCGGGAGCGGGAGGGCTGCCAAGGCCCGCGTGTGCCCTGACCTGTCAGGTCCGCGCATCGGATACCTCCGTTCACCACGCACTGGATGTGCGACGCTGTCATATTGATCGGGTGACTCGTCAGGTGCGCGCCTCCCCCGGCGCGGCGTACGACCTCGGGTACCACGTGGTGTGGTGTCCGAAGTACCGCCGCCCGGTCCTTGGCGGGCGGGCTCCCCAGTTGCCCACGCTGTGGTCACGGTCCTGCTTCGTGGCCACCGTCGGCGCCGTGTCCGCCGGGACGGTGCGGCGTTACATCGACACGCGGGACGAGCGGGCGCCCAGGGCGGGTGTTCGTGCGTAGGTCCTTCAAGTTCCTGCTGCGTCCCACCAGCAGGCAGGCCGCCGCCCTTACAGCTTGCCTGGAGGATCACCGAATCCTGTACAACGCCGCTCTGGAGCACCGGCGGACCGCCTACGCCAGGGCCGGGGTGAGTGTCCGCTATGGCGATCAGTCGGCGGAGTTGAAGCACATCCGCGCCGACGATCGGGAGGGTCAGGGCCGGTGGTCGTTCTCCTCCCAGCAGGCCACGCTGCGCCGCCTGGACAAGGCGTTCCGGGCGTTCTTCGACCGCGTCAAGGCCGGGCGTACGCCGGGGTTCCCGCGTTTCAAGGGGCGGGGCTGGTTCGACACGGTGGAGTGGCCGAGGGACGGCGACGGCTGCCGGTGGGACTCCCAGCCCGAGCATCCGGCCGCGACGTTCGTGCGCCTTCAGGGCGTCGGCCACGTCCGGGTGCACCGGCACCGCCCGGTCAAGGGCCGGGTGAAGACGATCAGCGTGAAGCGGGAGGGCTCGCGCTGGTACGTGGTGCTGTCGTGCGACGACGTGCCCGCCGAGGCCCTGCCCGCCACGGGTGCGGTCGCGGGCATCGACCTGGGTGTCGCCTCGCTGGTCACGACCAGCGACGGCCACCATATCGACAACCAGCGGCACCTGGCCGCCTGCGCCGGCCGTCTGGCATCGGCGCAGCGCGATCTCGCCCGCAAGAAGCGGGGCTCCAAGCGTCGTCGCAAGGCGGTGGCCCGTGTCGCCGCGCTGCACGGCAGGGTGCGGCGGCAGCGGGTGGACGGCGCGCACAAGGCCGCGTTGGCGCTGGTCCGTGGCTATGACGTGATCGTGCACGAGGACCTGCGGATCGCGAACATGACGCGATCGGCGTCCGGCACGATCGAGGCGCCCGGCCGCAACGTCGCGCAGAAAGCCGGTCTCAACCGTTCGATCTTGGACGCGGGTTGGGGGGTGTTCCTGACGATCCTCGCGCACAAGGCTGAAAGCGCCGGTCGAGAGCTGATCGCAGTCGATCCCCGCAACACCTCCCGCACCTGCGCCCGCTGCGGGCACTGCGCGAAGGACAACCGCCGCACCCAGGCCGCGTTCCGCTGTACGGCGTGCGGGCACACCGCGCACGCCGACGTGAACGCGGCGATCAACATCCTGAGGGCAGGGCTTGCCCTTCGCGACGCTGCGGAAGCGGCTTAGCGAGAAGCCGTTCCCTTCAGGGAGCGGAGGAGTCACCCTGGCATTCGCCGGCGAGTGTCGCGCCACCCAGTGCCGCCACCCGGTGCCGGCGCCCGGAGCGTCCGACGGGTCATGGTCGCAGGTCGACGAGTCTGTCGGCCGTGGTGGGACGCAACCTCGACATGACGGCGTCAGCGGTCCTTCCGTACGGAGGTGGTGTCGGCGTCGGCGGGTTCGCCGTTGGAGCCGACCAGCCGGAGCTCCGGGAGCGGGCGACCGAGTTCGTCGACGAGGACGGAGTGGGTTTCGTCGGAGGCGAAGGCGTGGCGTTCGCCCCACTGGCGCAGGGCCACGATGACGGTGAAGAGGTCGCGCCCGGCAGGGGTGAGGGTGTAGAGCTGCCGCCGGCCCGTGGGCGCGGTCCGCCGGTCGAGGACGCCGCGCTCGACCAGCCGGCGGAGCCGGTCGGTGAGGATGTTGCGTGCGATGCCGGTGCGCTGCTGGAAGTCGGTGAACGCCCGCGCGCCGTCCATGGCGTCGCGGACGATGAGCAGGCTCCACCGGTCACCGATCAGGTCGAGGGTCCGCGCCACCGGGCAGGTCGAGTCCGTCCAGGTCACCTCGTCGGCACGGATCGCGGGCTGCGCCATCACGCCTCCTGAAGAGTTGCTGATTGAAACCATTCTGCCGTAACCTCGAATTAGTTGCATTCTGCTACTGATTGGGAGGATGGATGGGCCTGACCGTCGGCATGAGGATGGTGTTCGCCGCGGTCTGCGCGGTCGCCGTCGGGAGCGTCTACGCCGCGCAGCCGGTTCTCGCCCAGATCGGAAGCGATCTGGGCGTGCCGGATGCCAACCTGGGATGGATCGTCGCCGCCGGGCAGCTCGGCTATCTGGCGGGGCTGGCCGCTCTCGTGCCGTTGGGCGACATGATCGACCGGCGCAAGCTCATCGCGGGACACCTTCTGCTGACCACGGGGGGTGTGGTGCTGGCCGCGACAGCCACCCGGACGTGGATGCTGCTCGCCGGACTGGTGGTGGCGGGCCTGTTCGCGGTCGTCGTGCAGACGACGGTCGCCTACGCCGCCGCCCTGTCCGCGCCCGAGGAACGCGGCCGCGACCTCGGCGTGGTGACCTCCGGCGTCGTCATCGGCATTCTCGGCGGACGTGTCGCGGCCGGCGGGCTGGCCGCGGTGTGGGGCTGGCGCGGCGTGTACGTCGCGCTCGCCGTGCTCCTGGCGACGCTGGCGTGCCTGGTCCTGAGAACCCTGCCGCCGGACACGCGTGCCGAGCGCGCCACGTATCGGCAGGTGCTGACATCGCTGGGCGAACTGTTCGGCGAGCGCCTGTTCCTGACGCGCGGGCTGATCGCGTTCTTCCTGTTCGCCTCCTTCGGCACGCTGTGGAGCGGCCTGACGCTCCCTCTCGCGGCCGCCCCCTGGCACCTGAGCCCCGCGCAGATCGGCCTGTTCGGCCTGGCCGGCCTGGCCGGCGCGCTCGGCGCCGCCCGCGCGGGACGCTGGGCCGACGCCGGACACGCGAACGCCGTCACCGGCGGAGCGCTCGTCGTCCTCACCGCCTCATGGCTGGCCGTCGGGCAGGCATCGTGGTCGCTTTGGCTCGTCGTCATCGGGGTCGTCGTGCTCGACCTGGCCGTCCAGGCCGTGCACGTGAGCAACCAGCACCTCCTCACCACGGCCCATCCGCACCGCACCAGCAGCGTCATCGGCGGCTACATGATCTTCTACTCGCTCGGCTCCGCTCTCGGCGCCACCACCACGACCACCGTGTTCGCCGGCGCGGCATGGACAGGCTCCAGCATCGCCGGCGCGGCCTTCGCCGCCTGCGCCCTCGTGGTCTGGGCGGCCGGCCGCCGCGCTTGCTTCAGCGGCGGCCCGGAGTGGCGAGACATCCGGCGCGAAGTGCGGCGCCGCAGCCGCAGCCAAGCCCGCGAGCTGCGCCCCCACCCCGGCGAGAGCTGACCGGAACGGGGCAGGGCTCCTCGACGCCCCAGGCTGCTCACGACCACGAGTCCCGGACGGTGACCGGGCCGTAGTCACGCCTCCCGGACCACGTCCTCGGCCTCCGTCAGCGAGCCGAGCAGCGCTGGTCACCTCTCGCTCGTGTCAGCCGTCATGCCGGCGACCAACACGTACGAAAGGTTGCTGACGATGAGCGGGACGAATATTCACGGAACGGTGGCGGACGGCTTCGAGCGGGTGCGGGAGGCGTTCGCAGAGGTGGTGGCCGAGCAGGACAGCCAGACGGGCTCGCAGCTGGCCGCCTACGCGCACGGCCGGCAGGTGGTGGACGCCTTCACCGACCCGCTCAACGGCATCCGGTTTCGGCTGGTCCTACCCGGAACACGACCGGCTCGCCGCCGCCGTGCACGACGCGATCACCTCCTGAGGACCTCACATCAGATCGGCGGCGCCGTCGGCCTGGCCGCCGTCCTCACCGCCGTCCTCCTCCCGCGCTGCGGGGGCGCCCCTCAGCACGCGCAGCCCACGCCGGAAACCCTTGGCGGCACTCTCCGGTGAAATCGCCGCCTCACCGCGCTAGGTGGTGGTTCGTGACCGGGCCTCGGCGGCCCAGTGAGGTGCGTTCCACAGGTCGGCGATGGTGGCGGCCTGGGCGAAATGGGCGGCGGCTTCGGCGCGGCCCAGGAAGGCGGCCAGCTCACCGAGGATGTGGGCGACCGGGCGCAGCGCCACCGACAGGCTGGCGGCGCCCGCCGGGGGGCCGTCGCGGTGCGGGAGCAGCGTCGCGTAGATCTCCTCGGCGGCGTCGCGGTCCTTCAAGGCGAGGACGGCCATCGCGCGCAACGTGGTGAGGAAGGTGAAGAAGAAGTCGTGGCGGATCGGGCCGGAGGACGCGCGGACGGCGCGGGCTTCGGCGTCCAGGCCGCCCGCGTGGAGGGCGAGCGCGAGCAGGTCGGAGGTCATCGGCCCGAGCGTGGCGTGGAGGGCGCGCACGTCGTCCAGGTGCGCGCCGAGCGTGCCCTCGTTCAGCCGGATCGTGGCCAGGGCGAGGTGGAGGAAGCCCGTGGCGTGCACCGATCCGATGCGTCGCATGCCCTCGGCGGCCTTGGTGTAGAGGAGTTCGGCGTCGGCGAACCGGCCTTCGATGAGCGCCCGGCTCGCCAGCGTGATCTCGGCGACGGCGATCGCCTCGCGCATCCGGTAGGCGCGCGCGAGTTCCAGGGCCTCGGTGATCACCTGGTGCATGGTCACCGGGTCGTTGGCGGCGGCGGCGACGGCGGCATGGTTGAGCAGCCCGGTGACGCGGTGGACCGGCAGGTCGTGCTCGATGCCGATCTCCACGAGCTCCCGGCAGAGCTCGGCGTCGCCGTGCACTTCGGCCAGGATCGCAAGCGCCGCGGCCCGCGACCGGGGTTCGGTGGCGAGGCGGAGTGCCTCCTGCGCTGCCTCCACAACGGTCGGGTCGTCCTCGCCGACCAGTTCGTGCGCGTACGCCGTCAGGAGCCGGGACCGCACCGAAGGGGGCAGTTCGCGCTTCAGCAGGCGGCTCAGGCGGTCGACGACGGGCCGGTCTACTGTGCCGTACGTACGGGCCTGCCAGGGGGTCGGCTCTGTCCACGCGGTGAACGCGGCGATCATCAGGTCGTCGCGGCCCAGGGACTCCGCGTACTCCACGGCTGCGCGGCGTGTCTCGCGGGCGGCTGCGACGGCCCCCGCCCGGATCTGCGCGCGCAGCAGCCTGCCGAGCAGTTCGACGCGTTCGTCCGGTCCGGTCGAGTTGGTGACGGCGTCGGTGAGGAGACCGGCCGCCACGTCGTGGGCGTAGCGGGCCTCGGCAAGCTCGGCGGCCTGGACGCAGTAGCCGACGGCCTTCGGTGAGCCGGCGCGCGCGTAGTGATGGGCCAGCGCCGCGATGTCGTCGCTGCCTTCCAGGGCGGCGGCGATGCGGGCATGCATCCGGGTGGCACGCAGTCTGCTGACGTCGGCGAGGAGCGTGTCCCTGACGAGTGCGTGGACGAAGCGGATGAGGCCTGGGCCGGGCTCGTCGAGCAACCCGGCGATGACGCCCGCGTCCAGGGCGTCCAGCACCCCGTCCTCGTCGGTGTCGGCGGCCTTGACGAGGACGTCCACCGAGCTTTCCCGGCCCGCGACGGCGGCGAGCCGGAGGACGGACACGCCTCCCTCGGGCAGGCGCGCGAGCCGGCGGCGCAGGACGTCCCGTACGCCTTCGGGGACCTCGGAGAGGGCGACCAGCGCGCCTTCGCCGTTCAGCAGCCGGGCGCTTTCGCGCACGTAGAACGGGTTGCCGCCGGTGCGCTCGGCGATCCCCGCGATGGTCTCCTCGTCGGCCCCGCATTCGGCCCCGCATTCGGCCCGGACGAGCTCCGCGACGGCCTCGTCGGTCAGCCCCGGCAGCGCCAGGCGGAGGGGCGTGGCGCGCGCGAGGGAGGCCAGCGTTTCGGTGAGGTGCCCGCTCTCGTCCGCGCGGTACGCGGCGACGACCAGGATCGGGGCCCGCACGCCGAGGACGCCGCCGAGCAGTTCCAGCGTGGTGGCGTCCGCCCAGTGGAGGTCGTCCAGCACGACGGCGACCGGGCGTTCCGCGGCGACCGCCGCGAGCCATCTCCACACGGCTCGGCGCAGGCGGAACCGTCCGGCGGTGGCGTCGGCGTTCACCGGCTCGGTGTCGGTGAGCAGCGGTGCGAGGTCGGCCGCGAACTCGCCCGGGGACGTGGCCGCGGCGACGGCGCTCAGCGCCTCGGTCCAGGCCCACGCGGGCGGCGCGCCGTCGACCTCGGGGCAGCCGCCGACGGCGACCAGCCACCCGTCACGTTGGAGCCGCCTGCCGAGGTGTTCCAGCAGCGTCGACTTGCCGAGCCCGGCCTCGCCGGTGACAAGGGCGATACGGGCTCCGTCGGCGGCGGCCCCGGCGGCGGCCGTGACCAGCGCCGACAGCTGTGCCTCGCGTCCGACGAACGGCGCCTCGGCGATCGGAGCCGCCCCCGGGAGGGGAGCCGCCTGCGGCAGCGGGGCGGTCGGCGGGGGCGGGGGCGGGGGCGGGGGCGGGGGCACGGTCGCGCGGAGGACGTCTATGCGCCCGGTGAGGATCGCCTCCTCCAACGCCGTCAGGTCCGGGCCGGGGTCGAGCCCGAGCTCCTCGGCCAGGACACCGCGGGCGCGACGGAGCGTCGCCAGCGCGTCGCCCTGGCGGCCGCTGCTCCACAGGGCCAAGGCGTGCAACCGCCAGCCTTCCTCGCGCAGGGGCTCCTCGCGGGTGAGCCGCTCGGCCTCGGGAACCACCGCGGCGGGGTCGCCGATGCGCAGACCCGCCGCGACGTGCAACTCGGCGGCGACCAGGCGCAGCTCGTTCAGCCGGGCCGTCTCGGCGGCGGCCCACGGCTCGTCGGCGACCTCGGCGAACGCCGATCCCTGCCACAGCCCCAGCGCCTCGGCGAGCCGAGCCTGCGCGGCGCGTGGGTCGGTGTCCGTACGCGCCTGGCCCAGCAGGCCCTCGAACCGCCACGCGTCCACCGCCTCCGGCGGCAGCCGCAGCGCGTAACCCGGCGCCGCGCTCACCAGCAGCCGGGCCGGCGTGCGCGGCGGACGTCCGGGCTCCAGCAGCCGGCGCAGGTTCGACACATACGCCTGCAGCGACATCAGCGCCCGCGCGGGCGGCTCCCCGCGCCACAGATCCTCGATCATCCGGTCGACCGGCACGACCTGCCCACGCGCCGCCACCAGCAACGCCAGCACGCCCCGCTGCCGCGGCCCGCCGAGGTGAACGGCCGCACCGCCCACCTCCGCCGCGAACGCGCCCAGCACCCGGATGAAGACCATGATCTGCACATCGTACGAGGACGTTCCAAATCGGCTCCAAGCCCCCTCCAAACACCCGGGAGCACCCTGAACACCCAGCCCGGTCGCAACATCGAAGGAGAACGACCATGTCGCCGAAGAAGCTCAACACCGTCCTGGCCGCCGCCGTCGTCCTGTTCACCCTCTACCTCGGGTTGTCCTTCGTCCTGCCCGTCGAGGCGTCCTTCCCGGGCCTGCCGAACTGGCCCTCTGACGACAGCGGCTTCCCCGTCGTGAAGAGCAGCCGCGAGATCGCGATGGGCCTGGCCATGGGCATCCTGCTGGTGACGGGCCACCGCCGCGCACTGGGCTGGGTCCTGCTGATGGTGGCCGTCGCCCCGTTCGGTGACATGGTCAACGTCCTGGCCCACCACGGCTCCACGGCCGCCGCGTTCGGCATCCACGGCCTGACCGCGGCGCTGATCGCCGTCACGGGGGTGCTGATCCTCCGCGAGACCGGCAAGGCGCGCGAGGCCCACGAGCCCGCCACCCCGGCGCCCGCCGCGCAGCCCGCCTGACGTGCCGTGGCGCGGCACGGTATTCCTTCCGCATGCTCCGAGAACTCGACAAGGGAGACGACGATGACGATCAACGATCTACGGGGTGTCCTCAAGGGACGCGTGCTCCTGGCCGGCGACGACGGCTTCGAACAGGCGGCCGCCGCGTGGAACCTGACCGTCAGGCAGCCGGTGGCGGCCGTGGCGGAGGCCGCGGACGCCGATGACGTGGCGGCGCTCGTGCGGTATGCGCGGCGGGCGGGCATGAGGGTGACCGCGCAGCCGAGCGTTGGAGGACCTGCTGGCGCGCATCGACAAGATCGAAGGCGCGATCTCCGACAGCCGCGGCGTCGTCCCGGTCGCCGACCTGGGCGACATCAGCGCCGAGCCCACCGATCCGGCCCCCTCGATCACGCGTGCGGAGCTGCTCACCGGCCTGGACGCGGACGCGGTGGAGCTCCTGCTGGCCAAGCCCGTCGAGCCGCTCGTCAACGTGCAGATCAGGCACCTGGGCGGGGCGCTGGCCGAGCCGGGCGGCGGGGCCGGTGCGAGCGGAGCGGTGGCCGAGCCGTACCTGCTCGGCCTCCTGGGTCTCGGCCTGCCGCACGCGGCCGACGCGACGCGCACCAAGCAGGCCGAGGTCGTCGCTGACCTGGGGGCCTACGTCAGCGGCCGCAAGCCGTACACCCTGCTGTCCCCCGGGGACACGGCGGCGAAGTCCTTCTCCGGCAGCACGCTGGCACGACTGCGGGAGATCAAGCGGGCCCGCGACCCGCACAACGTGTTCCGCGCGAACTACCCGGTGCTCGGATAGCTCCGCCCCCCGGTTGGCCGGCTGCTAGGTCCCGATGCGGCGCCGGCGCGCTGGAAGCATGCGCTGAGCTGTTGTTTAAGGCCACTGAAAGGAGCGGTTCCTAACGTTTCGAGTAAGCAACCTCAACCGTAAGGAGTGGCATGAGATCAATCGCAGCCATCGTCGCCACGATGGTGCTCGTCTCCTCCCCGGCCGCGGCCGAGCCCGAGGAGAGCGACCGGGAGATCCCGCTGGCGCACCTCGAATACACGACCGGTCTCACCGTGAGCTTCTCCGACAGCCGGCCCTCCAACGAGGTGGGGATGTCCCAGCTCGGGATCATCGGCCGCGCGCCGCTCATCGCGTGGGAGCGGAGCAACAGCTACCTGCAGACCTACCTGGAGATCACCCCGCCCGACGTGCCGGTGCCCCAGCGGCTCGTCGATGACCACGGCGCCGACCTGCCCGCCGAGCTGCAGCGGCGGCGGATCACCAGCGAGCCGATCACCGTACGCGGCCTGGCCGCTCCGGCCGGCGCCGCGCTCTCCGCCTCGTGCACCGCCGAACACTTCGGCTGGCACCTCTGGCACGACAACGCCCAGGCCGGCCTGGCTCCCAAGTCGTACACCACCCTCGACTTCGGCGGTTTCAAGGAGCGTCGCGCGGAGAGCTTCATCTTCAACTGCCTGCCGGTGGGCTCGCCGAGTCACCTGTGGGCCCGGCACCGGCTGTACTACTGGAACGGCACCAGTTGGTGGAAGCACGCGGAGGAGAAGGTCGGCCCCGGGCTTCAGGCGGAAGAGGTCAAGGGCAAGATCAAGCTCCACCGCAAGGTCACCTATGACGACGGCTGGGGGTCCAGCCCCAACTGCCTCAGTGGGGCCTGCAAGTACACCCGTGAGGGGCGGTTCACCAGCTGACGGGTGACTGGTCGCCTGGGGAGGCTCAGCGGAGGCGCCGTTCTCCTCACAGGTAGAGCCGCAGCAGGTCCTCCTCGCTCTCGCGGCGGACGATGGCCCGGGCCGCGCCGTCCCGCACCGCCACGACCGGGGGCCGGGGCACGTGGTTGTAGTTGCCGGCCATGGAGCGCTGGTAGGCGCCCGACACCGGTACGGCGAGCAGGTCGCCGGGCCGGACGTCGTCGGGCAGCGGGAGGTCCCTGACCAGCACGTCACCGCTCTCGCAGTGCTTGCCGACCACGGTGAACGGGCTGAGCGGGGCGTCGGAGGCGCGGTTGGCCAGGGCGGCGGTGTAGGCGGCGCCGTACATGCCGGGGCGGGGGTTGTCGCTCATGCCGCCGTTCACGCTCACGAACCGGCCCTTGATCGTGCCGATCTCGTAGAGCGCCACTGTGGACGGTCCCGCGATGGACCTGCCCGGTTCGACGGCCAGGCGCAGGCCCGCCGTCTCCTTCCTGAGCACCGTGAGCAGCTCGGCGGGGGTCGGCGGGGTCGGGTCGTCCGGCGTGTAGCCGATGCCGAGGCCGCCGCCCAGGTCGAGCCGGGTGACGCCGACGGCCGCGGCGAACTCGGCCATCCTGGCGGCGGCGGTGCCGAAGGCGTCCAGTTCGAAGATCTGTGAGCCGATGTGGGAGTGCAGGCCGTACAGCTCCAGCGAGGGCTCGGCGGCCACCCGCCGCACCGCGAGCGCAGCGGCGCCGGCGCTGAGCGAGAAGCCGAACTTGGAGTCCTCGCCGCCGGTGGCGATGGAGGCGTGGGTGTGCGGGTCGACGCCCGGGGTCACCCTGATCATCACCCGCTGCCGGACGCCCAGCGAGGCGGCGATCGCGGCGAGCCTGGAGATCTCGGTGAAGGAGTCGACGACCACGCAGCCGATGCCCCAGGTCACGGCGCGGCGCAGCTCGGCGGGTGACTTGTTGTTGCCGTGGAAGACGACCCGCTCGGGCGGCATCCCGCCCGCCATGGCCACGGCGAGCTCGCCGCCCGTACAGACGTCGAGGGACAGGCCGAGCCGGTCGAGCCAGCGCACCACTTCGGGACAGAGGAAGGCCTTGCCGCCGTAGTGGACGTCGCCGTCGGGGAGCGCGTCCAGCCACGCCCGCGCGCGAGCGGTGAAGTCGGCCTCGTCCAGCACGTAGGCGGGCGTGCCGTGCACCCGGGCCAGTTCGACCGCGCCGATGCCGCCGAGATGCAGTTCCCCGCCGTGCCAGGCGGCGGTCCGGGGCTAGATGTCCAAGCTCATGGGGCGCGAGCGTAGGCAACCGCGACGCCTCGCAGGGCCAAGCATCGATGGATTCGTGGGTGAGGCTCGCATGCCTTCACGAGGCTTGGTGCCGCCTGATCGCCTGGCCACCATGAGGTGCCATGCAAAAACACCTGGTCATCGCCCTGGCGGCGGTCTGCGCGTTGGGCGTGGGATGCGGAAGGTCCACCTCGGGTTCGGCGGCGCCCACGCCGCCCTCCTCGACCGGCAAGAGCGCCAAGGACCTCGTCCCCGAAGCCGTTCGAGAGTCCGGCGAGCTGCGGATGGCGACCTCGGAGGGCTACCCGCCGATGGAGATGTACAAGCCGGGCACCCAGGAGATGACCGGCGTGGACGCCGACCTGGCGACCGCCATCGGGGCGCGGCTCGGGCTGCGGACCCGCATCATCAACGCCTCCTTCGACGGCCTCATCCCGGGGTTGCAGGGCGGCAGGTGGGACATCGCCATGGCCGCGCTCAGCGACCTGGAGCAGCGCCGCAAGGCCGTCGACTTCGTCGACTACTTCAACGCCGGCGGCTCGATCATGGTCAAGAAGGGCAACCCCGAGGGCATCAGGACCCTCGCCGACCTGTGCGGCAGGAAGGTGGTCCTGGCCAAGGGCAGTTCCAACCTGGAGATCGGCAAGCGTCAGAACGACAAGTGCGCGCAGAAGATGGAGATCATGCAGAGCGAGGACGCGCCGACCGGCCTGCTGTCCATCGACTCCGGCCGCACCGTCGCCACCATCGTCGACTCGCCCGTGGCCGCCATGTACGCCAAGGAGACCGGCAAGTACGAGGTCCTGCCCGAGCAGTACGACGCCGGCCCGTGGGGCATCGCGATCGACAAGAAGCAGACCGGCCTGCGCGACGCCGTCGCCAAGGCGCTGCAGGAGCTGATCGACAACGGCGAGTACGGCAAGATCCTGGAGAAGTACGGCACGACGGCGAACGCCGTGGCCAAGGTCACGATCAACACCGGCGCATGATGGAGCTCCCGATCGAGGCGGCGCGGCCGCCCAGACCAGGGCGGCTCGTCGTGGCGGCGCTCGCGCTGCTGACGATGGCGTGGCTGGCCTACACCGTCGTCGTCAACCCCAACCTGCACTGGGACGTGATCGCCGCGTTCCTGCTGGACGGCCGCATCCTCGGCGGCCTGTGGGTCACGATCGCGCTGACCGTGCTGTCCATGGTCATCGGCGTCGGCCTGGGTGTGGCCGCCGCCGTCATGCAGCTGTCGGACAGCCCCGTGCTGCGCGGCGCGGCGGGCCTGTACACCTGGTTCTTCCGCGGCACGCCGCTGCTGGTGCAGCTCATCTTCTGGTTCAACATCGGCCTGGTCTTCCCGGAGATCGGGATCGGCGTCCCGTTCGGCGGGCCGATGTTCCTGCAGTGGCCGGCCAACGAGCTGATCACACCGTTCACGGCGGCGCTGCTGGGACTGACCATCAACGAGGGCGCCTACATGGCCGAGATCGTCCGCGCCGGCATCCGCTCGGTCGATCCCGGTCAACGGGAGGCCGCCGAGTCGCTCGGCATGACGCACCGGCAGATCCTGCGCAGGGTCGTGCTGCCCCAGGCGATGCGGGTGATCATCCCGCCGACCGGCAACCAGTTCATCTCGATGCTGAAGACCACCTCGATGGTCTCGGTCATCTCCGGCGCCGAGCTGCTGACCGTCTCCCAGCGCATCTACCTGGACAACTTCGAGGTGATCGCGCTGCTGGTGGTCGCCTCGGCGTGGTATCTGCTGCTCACCAGCGTGGCCACCGTCGGCCAGCGCTTCCTGGAGAGGAGGTTCAGCCGTGGCCACTAGCATGGTGAAGATCGAGTCGGTCAGGAAGCGCTTCGGGCAGCTCGAGGTGCTGAAAGGCGTCAGCCTCGACGTGCCGGCCGGCGGGGTGGTCTGCGTGGTGGGTCCTTCGGGCTCGGGCAAGTCGACGCTGCTGCGCTGCGTCAACAGGCTGGAGACGATCGACGCGGGCCGGGTGTGGGTGGACGGCGCGCTCATGGGCTTCACCGAGAAGGGCGGCCGGCTGCACCTGCTGCGTCCCGAGGAGCTGTGCCGTCAGCGCCAGGAGATCGGCATGGTCTTCCAGCGCTTCCACCTGTTCCCGCACATGACCGCGCTGGAGAACGTCATGGAGGGCCCGTGCACGGTGAAGCGCGTGCCGAAGGCGGCGGCCGCCTCGCAGGCGATGGCGCTGCTCGACAGGGTGGGTCTGGCCGACCGGGCCGGGTCCTATCCCCGGCAGTTGTCGGGCGGCCAGCAGCAGCGGGTCGCGATCGCGCGCAGCCTGGCGATGGACCCGAAGCTCATGCTGTTCGACGAGCCGACCAGCGCGCTCGACCCCGAACTGGTGCAGGAGGTGCTGCAGGTCATGCGTGACCTGGCGGCCAGCGGGATGACGATGATCGTGGTCACCCACGAGATGGGCTTCGCCAGGGAGGCGGGCGACCACCTGGTGTTCATCGACGACGGCGTGATCGTGGAGGAGGGCCCGCCCCGCGAGGTGCTGTCCCGGCCGCGCCACGAGCGCACCCGCGCCTTCCTCGGGCAGGTCCTGTGAACGGCTCGCTCCTCGTGAAGGGTTCGGCTCCGTGAGCCTCGACGTGCTGATCAGTGGCGGGCTCGTCGCCGACGGGACGGGCGCGCCGCTGCGCCGTGCCGACGTCGGCGTCAGCGGTGACCGCCTCGTCCTGCTGCCCAGGGGCGGCCCGGCCGACGGCGGGGGAGCGCGGGTGATCGACGCCACCGGGCTGGTGGTCGCCCCCGGCTTCATCGACGTCCACACCCACTCCGACGCGGTCACCCTGCTCGGCGAGGCGGGCAGGGAGCTGGCCGCCGCTCCCGTGCGCATGGGCGTCACCGTGGAGATCTGCGGCAACTGCGGGTCGAGCCTGTTTCCCGCGCTGCCCGAACGCGCGCCGGCGCTGCGCCGGTCGAGCAGGGCCGGCTTCGGCGGCGACATCCCGATATTTCTGGACTATGGGGCGTTTGTCGAGGCGCACGAGCGGGTCCCCAGGCCGAACCACCTCACCTCCCTCGTCGGCCACGGCACCCTCAGGGCGGGCGTGCTCGGCTACGACGACCGCCCGGCCACCCCCGCAGAGCTCGACACCATGTGCGCGCTGCTGGACGACGCGCTGGCCGCCGGGGCGGCCGGGCTGTCCACGGGGCTCATCTACACCCCCGGCACCTACGGCGACACCGCCGAGGTGGTCGCGCTCGCCCGCGTCGCCGCCAAGCACGGCAAGCCGTACGTCACCCACCTGAGGGACGAGATGTCCCGCGTCGAGGAGGCATTGGAGGAGGCCGTCGAGATCGCCCGCAGGAGCGGGGCCGCGCTGCACGTCAGCCACCACAAGACCGCGGGCAGGCACGCCTGGGGCAGGACCCGGCGCACGCTCCCGCGCATCGCCGAACTGCGGGCCCGGGGCATGGACGTCACCTGCGACGTCTACCCCTACACCGAGGGCAGCACGTCGCTGGCGGCGATGTTCCCCCCGTGGGCCAACGACGGCGGCACCGAGGCGCTGCTCGACCGGCTGCGCGACCCCGGCCAGCGCGACCGGATGCGCGAGGCGATCGAGGAGGGCGTGCCCGGATGGGAGAACACGGTCGGCAACGGCGGATGGGACCGCATCTCGGTCGCCTGCGCCGTCCGCCATCCCGAGGTCGAGGGCCGCACGATCGCCGAGCTGGGCGGGGACCCCGTGGACACGGCCGCCGAGCTGCTCCTCGCCGAAGAGGGAGAGGTGACGATCATCAGCCACTCGATGCGTGAGGACGACGTCCAGCGGGTCCTGGCCAGCGACTTCGCCATGATCGGATCGGACGGCGTGCCCAAGCCGGGTCATCCGCACCCCCGCCTGGCCGGCACCTTCCCCAGGGTGCTCGGCCGGTACTCCCGCGACCAGGGCCTGTTCCCGCTGGAGGTGGCCGTCCACAAGATGACCGGCATGGCGGCGGACCGGTTCGGGCTGGCCGGCAGAGGAGTCGTGCGCGACGGCGCGCACGCCGACCTGGTGCTGCTCGACCCCGAGACGGTGGCCGACGGCGCCACCTACGCCGACCCGCTGCTGCCCCCCTCCGGCATCCGGGCCGTCGTCGTGGCGGGACGGGTCGCCGTGGAAGGCGGCACGCTCACCGAGGACAGACCGGGAAGGATGATCGGGCGGTGAACGACATCACGCTCGCCGTCGCGACGCGGGACCTGGTGACGGGCGAGTTCCACGGCGTCCACGAGGACGCCGAGCTGCCGCTGGCCAGCGTCGGCAAGCTGCTCCTGCTGGCCGAGGTGGCGATGAGCATCGAGGGCGGCATCCTCCACCCCGACACCCCCGTGACGCTGCGCGACGACGACTACTGCGGCGGTTCGGGCCTGCTGCCGTCGCTGTCCGGGCGCGGCTGGACGGTCGGCGACCTGGCGTTGCTGACCGCCGCGGTCAGCGACAACACCGCCACCAACGCGCTGCTGCGCGAGGTCGGCCTGGACCGGGTCAACGCGGCGGCCGCGGCCCTCGGGCTGTCGAGGACCAGGCTGCTCGACCGCATCAGGGAACCCCGCGGCCCCGAGGACCCGCCGACGTTCGCGATCGGCACCGCCGCCGAGCTCTGCGGGCTGGCCGCCCTCGTCGCGGGTCCGGGCGACTGGCAGGTCCTCATGCGCGGCTGGATGCGGCAGAACACCGACCACGGCCTCGTCCCCGCCCTGGTCAGGCACGACCCCGAGGGCGACTGGCTGGCCAACAAGACCGGCACCGACGAGGGCGTCAGGTCCGACGTCGGCATCATGCACGGGCGGATGGCCTACGCCGTCCTCGCCCACGGCCCCTCGGGCAGCGGGCACGAGCTGGCCTCCGCCGTACGGCGGGCGGGGCTGGACATCGCCCGCCGTACGGCGGGCAGGGCTGGACACCGCCGCCCGCCTCGGCGCGGCTAGGGCTCCATCGAGTTCCTGAGCTGCGCCGAGGCGGTGCGCAGGTAGGCCAGGAAGGACCGGGCGGCCGGGTTCGGGTTGGTCGGCCGCCTGGCCACGCCGATCCTGCGGAACAGGTTCGGCGTGGTCAGGCGGCAGGTGTGCAGCCCTGTCGCGCCCTGCAGGCCGAGGCTCGGCACCAGCGCGACGCCGAGCCCGGCCCGCACCAGGCCGATCGTCACCTCGTAGTGGTCGCTGCGGCAGCGGATCTGCGGTGAGAAGCCCTCCAGCGTGCCGGCCCGCTCCAGGATCGACACCGGGTGCTCGGCTCCGAACGTGGTGATCCACGGCTCGTCGGCCAGGTCCGCCAGCCGTACCCTGGGCCGCTGGGCGACGGGGTGACCGGTCGGCAGGACCAGGAGTTGCGGCTCGTCGAACAGGTGGACCACCTCCACCCCCTCGGGGCACTGCCACGGGTCGAGGGCGTGCTCGAAGACCACCAGCACGTCGAGCGCCCCGCGCTCCAGATCGGGCAGCAGCTCGTACGGCTGCCCCTCCACCAGGTCGAGCGCCACCTTGGGGTACCGGGAGGCGAACCGCGACAGCGCCAGCGGCAGCAGCCGGTACCCGGCGGAGGCGAAGAAGCCGATGCGCAGCTCACCGGCGTCCACCCTGGCCTGGGCGAGCAGGTCCTTCTCCGCCGCCTCGATGATGTCGACGACCTCCTGCGCCCGGATGGCGAGGCGGCGCCCGGCCTCGGTCAGTCGCAGGCTCTGCGCGTTGCGCTCGACCAGGCCGACCCCCGCCTCCTGCTCCAGGCGGGACAACTGGTGGGACACGGCGGACGGCGACAGCTTCAACACCCTTGCCGCGCCGGCGATGCTGCCCGTCCTGAACACCTCAAGCAGGACACGCAGCCGGTTGCTACTCAACACGGGACCAAGCCTAGGCCTCCTGCACGGTCCTCTACAGGCTGTAGAGTATGCGGCGGTATCCCCGGGTGGAGGAGTGAGGCATGCTGCGCTGGTTCCGAGTTGTGGCCGTCGCCGAGGCGTGCTCGTGGGCGGGGCTGTTGGTCGGGATGTACTTCAAGTACGTGGCCGAGACCGGGGAGCTCGGGGTGAAGGTGTTCGGGCCGATCCACGGGGCGCTGTTCGTGTTGTACGTGGCCGGGGTGCTGTTCTCGGCGCGGGAGGCGGGCTGGAGCCGGGGCGCGGTGGTGCTCGGCCTGGCGTGCGCGGTCCCGCCGTTCACCTCGCTCTGGTTCGAGCGGCGGATGGCGGCGCGCGCGGCGGACCGGCAGGAGGCCGGGCAGTACGCCTGACCCGGGCGGGCCTGCCGAGCGACGCCCGGCCGGCCGGGCCGCGCGGCCGTCGGCGCGCAGCCGGGCGAGCAGGACATGGATCGTGGTGGGGTCATGCCGGTGCCCGGCAAGCGTTCAGCGGGGTCCGCTCTGGACCGACGATCGCCCATGAGTTAGGTTAGCCTCGCCTAACGAATGGAGCGAGTGCATGGTCGAGCCCTTCCGCATGTTCCGTGTCCGCGTGGACCGGCTCAAGCGGCTGAGCCCGTCCTTCCTCCGCGTCACCCTCACCGGCGACGACCTACACCTCTTCGCTGACCGCGGGTTCGACCAGCGGATCAAGCTCGTCCTCCCGCTGCCCGAGCACGGCCTGGCGCACATGCCCGATGGCCCCGACTGGTTCACCCGCTGGCGCGCGCTCCCCGACGGGCACCGCAACCCGCTGCGCACCTACACCGCCCGCCAGGTGCGGCCCGAGACGGGCGAGGTGGACGTGGACGTGGTCATGCACCGCGACGGCGGCCCGGCCGCCCGGTGGGCCGAGACGGTCCGGCCGGGCGACGAAACCCTGATCTTCGGCGCCGACGCGCGCTACACCGGCGACCTGCGCGGTGACGTCGTGTTCGACCCGCCGGCCGACACCGGCTGCGTGTTGCTCGCCGGCGACGAGACCGCCGTGCCCGCGATCTGCGCCATCCTCGAACGGCTGCCCGCCGGCCTCCGCGGCCGGGCGCTGATGGAGGTGCCCGGCGAGGCGGACATCCTCGACGTCCAGCCGGCCGCCGCCGTCGAGATCGGCTGGCTGCCCAGGGACGGCGCCGAGCGGGGCGGCCTGCTCCTGCCCGCCGTACGGGACGCCGCCCGGCTCCTGCTGCCCGCAACCGCGGGAGCGGGCGGCGGGGACCCGGGCGACGGCGGGGACCCGGGCGACGGCGCGGACCTGGCGGGCACGGGCTTCGGCGGCGCGAGCTTCGGCGGCGGGGGCTTCGGCGGCGCGAGCTTCGGCGACGCGGACGACGACGAGCTGTGGGACGTCCCGGAGGAGCGGCCGGACGCCGCCGGGCCGCTGTACGCCTGGCTGGCGGGTGAGGCCGGCGTCATCAGGGCCCTGCGCCGGCATGTCGTCACCGAACGCGGCATGGACCGGCGCTGCGTCGCCTTCATGGGCTACTGGCGGCTGGGCCGCGCCGAGATCAACGAGTAACACCCGACCAGGAGGCACCTCCCTTGACCCGCGCACTGGCCCTCGTGGCCGCACTCCTGCTGGCCGTGGCCGCCTGCGGCGCGTCGCCCCCCGCCCCCACCCCCGCGGCGGGCGGGGCGCCCGCGGCCACGGGCTTCCCCGTCACCCTGACGCACAAGTACGGCAGCACCACCATCCCCGCCGCGCCCACTCGCGTGGTCACCGTCGGCCTGCTGGAGCAGGACGCGCTGCTCGCCCTCGGCGTGGTCCCCGTCGCGACCACCGAGTGGTTCGGCGGCTATCCCGGTGCCATCGGCCCGTGGGCCAGGGCCAAGGTCGGCGGCGCGCCCCTGCCCCAGGTGCTCAAGGACACCGGCAGCGGCCCCCAACTGGAGAAGATCGCGGCACTCCGGCCGGACCTGATCCTGGGCCTGTACTCCGGCCTCACCAAGGAGCAGTACGCCACCCTGTCCAAGATCGCCCCCACGGTCGCCCAGCCGGCGGAGCACGTCGACTACGGCATCCCGTGGCAGGAGGTGACCAAGAAGGTCGGCGCCGCAGTCGGCAAGGCCGCCGAGGCGGACAGGCTGGTCGCGCAGGCGGAGGACCGGATCGCGCAGGCGCGGCGGCAGCACCCGGAGTTCGCGGACGCCACCGGGCTGATGGCCACCACCTACGAAGGCTTCTTCGTCTTCGGCAGCCAGGACCCGCGCTCCCGGCTGCTCGGCTCGCTCGGCTTCAAGCTGCCCGAGGGCCTGGACACCGCCATCGGCGACAAGTTCGGCGCCAACATCAGCCGCGAGCGGCTCGACCTGCTGGACACCGACGTGATCGTCTGGAGCGTCACGGACCTCGCCCAGGGCGAGAAGACGCTGCACGGCGACGCCGTCTACAAGGCGCTGGACGTGGTGAAGGAGGGCAGGGAGGTCTACCTGCCGGAGAAAACCGATCACGGCAACGCCGTCGCCTTCCTCACCGTGCTCAGCGTGCCGTACGTGGTCGACACCCTGGTGCCCAGGCTCGCGGACGCGGTGGACGGCGATCCGGCGACCAAGGTGTCCCTGCCGTCGTGAGGCTCCTCGTGCTGCCGGCGGGCGCGCTCGCCCTGGTCTGCCTGCTGTCGCTCGCCCTGGGCGCCCGGCAGGTCCCGCTCGCGGACGTGGTGGGCGTGCTGTCCGGTACGGTGACCGACCAGGACGTCCGCGACGTGGTGTGGGCCGTGCGGGTGCCGCGGACGCTGGTCGGCGTGCTGGCCGGGGCGGCGCTCGGCCTGTCGGGCGCGCTCATGCAGGCGCTCACCCGCAACCCGCTGGCCGACCCCGGAGTGCTGGGCGTCAGCGCCGGCGCCGCGTTCGCCGTGGTGCTGGCCATCGGCGTGCTCGGGATCACGGCGCCCGCGGGATTCGTGTGGTTCGCCTTCGCGGGCGCGCTGGCCGCGAGCATGACCGTGTACGGCCTGGGACGGCTGGGCCGCGACGGGCTGACGCCGGTCAAACTGGCTCTCGCCGGCGTCGCGGTGACGTTCCTGCTCAGCTCGTTGACCAGCGCGTTCGTGCTGGTGGACCCCGAGTCGCTGAGCAGGTTCCGGTTCTGGTCGGCGGGGTCGCTGTCCGGCACCGGCGCGCAGTCGCTGCCGCAACTGGCGCCGTTCGTGCTGGCCGGGGTGGCGCTCGCGGTCGCCGCCGGGCCCGCGCTCAACAGCCTCGCCCTGGGCGACGACGTGGCGACCGGGCTGGGCCGGCGGGTCGGGCTGGTCCGGCTGCAGGGGATGGCGGCCGTGATGCTGCTGACCGGCGCCGCGGTGGCGGCCATCGGGCCCGTGGTCTTCGTCGGCCTGGTGGTGCCGCAGGTGGCCCGGATGGTGGCCGGCCTCGGCGGTGCCGCGACCGACCATCGCCTGCTGCTGCCCCTGTCCGCGCTGCTCGGGCCGTGCCTGCTGCTCACGGCCGACGTGGTGGGGCGGGTGGTGGCACCGCCGATCGAGGTGCAGGCGGGGCTGCTGGTCGCGTTCGTCGGCGGACCGTTCTTCGTCGTGCTGGCCCGCCGCCGGCGCCTGGCGGAGCTGTGAACCGGTGAGCGGGATCGCCTTCCGGCTGTCCGTGCCGCCCGTGTCCGGCCTGCTGCGGCCCCGGGTCGTGGGCGCCTGCCTGGTCGTGGCGGCGGCGGCGTTCATGGCGTTCTGCCTCGGCATCGCGCTCGGCGAGTACCCGCTGGGGCTCGGCGAGGTGATCCGGTCGCTGGCCGGCGGCGGCGACCAGGGGACCTTGTTCGTCGTGCACGAGCTGCGCCTGCCTCGGGCGCTGACCGGGCTGCTCGCGGGCGCCGCCTTCGGACTGTCCGGGGCGTTGTTCCAGACCATGACCCGCAACCCGCTCGCCAGCCCCGACATGATCGGGGTCACGCAGGGGGCCGGTGCCGCCGTGGTGGCGGGCATCGCGTCGGGGGCGGCCGTCGGATCGCAGGCGCTGGGCTTCGCCGGTGCGGTGCTCGCCGCGCTGGTCACCTACGTGCTCGCCTGGCGGCGCGGCGCGAGCGGGCACCGCATCGTGCTCGTGGGCATCGGCGTGGCCTGGATGTGCACGAGCGCCACCGAGTACCTCATGGTCGTCAGCGGCGACTTCCAGGCGCAGCAGGCACTCGGCTGGCTGTTCGGCAACCTGAACGGGCGCACCTACGCGCACGCCGTGCCCCTGGCGATCGCCCTGGCCGTGCTCGTGCCCGTCACGCTGCTCCTCGGCCGCTGGACGCGCGCTTTGCAGCTCGGCGACGAGGTCGCCCGCGTGCTCGGCACTCCGGTGCAGCTCGCCCGGCTGTCGTTGCTGCTGACGGGCGTCGCGCTGGTCGCGTTCGGCACCTCGGCCGCTGGCCCGGTCGCCTTCGTCGCGCTGGCCGCGCCGCACATCGCCCGGCGGCTGGCCCGCACGGCCTGGGCGCCGCCGCTGGTGTCCGCGCTGACCGGGTCGTTCCTCGTGCTGGCGGCCGACCTGATCGCCCGGCTGCTCATCCCGGACGTGGAGCTGCCGGTCGGGGTGGTCACCGGGGTGCTGGGGGCGCCGCTGCTGCTGTGGCTGCTGGCCCGCTCCCGCTCGCCCCGCTGAGGCGTCGTCGCGGAGAAGACCATGGGGGCTTCGGTTGCCCGGGGCCGCTCCAAGGTGTTCGTCCGGCTCACCCATGAGCGGAGGCCGGCGGTGACCGTCGTCACGATCGCTACCAGTCCGCCGGACGGCAAGCCGTGACCGTGGGCGGGGACCTCTCGGCTGCCGACACGTCACCTCTTCGGTGAAATCCGGCGACTCGCCGAGGAGGCGTGAACGCCGGCCCCTCGTGGGGCGTCATACACACGGCCCACACCCCCGAACCCCAGAAGGACCACAGATGCGCCTTGCCGCCCCCCTCGTCGCCCTGGTGGTCACCGCCACAGCTCTCACGCCGGCGGCTCCCGCCCAGGCCGCCGCCCCCACGGTGAAGATCTCCCGGATCTGGTACGACTCGCCCGGCTCGCCGGACTCCGGCGCGAACAGTAGCGTCAACGGCGAGTACGTGCAGGTCAAGAACACCGGGCGGAGCGCGGTCAACCTCAGAGGCTGGACCGTCCGCGACCAGACGACCCGGGCGGACCACGTCTACACGTTCGGCACCTTCACGCTGCGGGCCGGGAAGACGGTCACCCTGCGGACCGGTAAGGGCCGCGACACCTCCACCACCCTGTTCTGGGGCCGGAGCGGCGGCGGCACCTACGCCTACATCTGGAACCAGACCAAGGACACCGGATATCTCCGCGACGCCCGAGGCCGGCTCGTCCACTCGTGCTCGTACAACAGCGCCCGCTCCGACTACAAGAACTGCTGACGCAGCGAGAGGGGGCCGCGCCGTGGAGATGCGCCCCCTCGCCTCTGCAGGCGCCGGGCCGGGTGCGGGGGGACTGCCGGGGGATCAGGTCCCGGCGCGGGCGGACTCCTGGTCGAGGCGGTCCGTGACCAGTTCGAGGACGCGGGCGGCGGTCAGGAGGTCGTCGGCGGGGATGCCGGCGTAGGCGCGGGAGATGACCTGCCCGGTCTCGGCGCGGACTCGCGCGAACAGCTCCTGCCCGGCGGTGGTGACGGTGTGCTCGGTGGTGAGCAGCCCGCCGGTGACCAGGTCGCCCAGGATCCGGTGCACGGCCGCGGGTTCGGCGCCGCGCAGGGCGCGGGTGAGGTGCCCGGTCAGCGTGCCGGCGGCGGGTGGCTCCGCTGCGGTGGCGGCCAGGGTCAGCGCGATCCAGTGTTGCTTGGTGAGGCCGGTCGTGGCCAGGGCCCGGGCCAGGACGGCCTCGTGCGCGTACTCGGCCTGGCCGACGATCTTGGGGTTCAGGGATGTGGCGGGGGACATGGCGGGCTCCTTGCGGGGCTTGGCGGAGTTGGGCGGGCGGCGCCGACGATCAATTGTGACACTTGGTCTCACTTGAGAGCAAGTCTCCAATGAGGCTTGTTCTCTTTAGGTGTCCGGGCCAGGCTCCGGCGTGGTGAACACCCGCAGAGCTTCCGGCCGTGGCGGCACGGCGACGGGCGGACGAACCTGCTCTGCCGCCGCGCACGCGCCGCATCCCGGCCGCATCATGCCTGGGCGGATCGTGGCCTGGCTGGGGCCACGGGAGCGGCGCGACTTCGGGTGGCCGCACGTGACGCACGTCAACATCGCCGAACAGGCGGTGGACCGCCACCTGGCGACGACTTCGCCTTCGACCCGCACCTGCCGCACACCCGAAGCAGTCTGAGTCAGGGGCCGTGACCAGGGGAAAGAGCCAGGCATGGGGGGACAACAAGCGTCGATGAGACCGTGGGCGGAGATCCGGGAGACCCACGCCTCCGTGGTGATCTTTCTCGGAGACCATGCTTTCAAGGTGAAGAAGCCGGTGAATCTCGGCTTCCTCGACTTCACCACCCGTGAGGCGCGGCTGGCCGTCTGCCGGAACGAGGTGGAGTTGAACCGGCGGCTGGCGCCCGACGTCTACGAGGGTGTCGCCGACGTGCTCGGCCCTGACGGGGAGCCCTGCGAGCACCTGGTCGTGATGCGGCGGCTGCCGGAGGAGCGCCGCCTGGCCACCATGGTGCGCGCGGGCATGCCGGTGGAGGCGCACGTGCGGCAGGTCGCCCGAATGGTCGCGAGCATGCACGGCCGCGCCCGCCACGACCCGCGGGTCGACGCGCAGGGGGCGAGGCCGGCGCTGCGCTCCCGCTGGGTCGCCGGCTTCGAGCAGGTCCGCGCGCTGCCCGACGCGGCTCTCGACCTCGGCGGCCTCGACTTGATCGAGCGCCTCGCCCTGCGTTTCCTCGACGGCCGCGACCGCCTCTTCGCCTCCCGGATCGCCGGGCGACGCGTCGTGGACGGCCATGGTGACCTGCTCGCCGACGACATCTTCTGCCTGGACGACGGCCCGCGCATCCTGGACTGCCTGGAGTTCGACGATCGGCTCCGATTCGTGGACGGGCTGGACGACGTGGCCTTCCTGGCCATGGACCTGGAGCGGCTCGGCGCGCCCCGGCTGGCGGAGCTGCTCCTGCACTGGTACGCCGAGTTCTCCGACGATCCCTCGCCGACCTCGCTGTGGCACCACTACGTCGCCTACCGGGCCTTCGTCCGGGCCAAGGTGTCCTGCCTCCGCCACTGGCAGGGAGATCCCGAGGCGGGGTGGCAGGCCCGCGACCTCGCCGGGCTCGCGCTACGCCACCTCGAGGCCGGGGCGGTCACGCTGATCGTCGTCGGCGGGCTGCCGGGCACCGGCAAGTCGACACTGGCCGCCGCCGTCGCCGACCGCTTCGGATTCGCGGTCCTGAACAGCGACCGCGTCCGCAAGGAGATCGCCGGCATCGCCCCGGAGCAGCCCGCGCCCGCCCGTTTCGGCGAGGGGATCTACAGCGAGGACTGGACGGAACGCACGTACCGCGAACTGCTCGCTCGGGCCGAGGTGCTCCTCCGCCACGGAGAGTCGGTCATCCTCGACGCCTCCTGGACCGACGCGGCACACCGGACGGCCGCCGGCGACGTCGCCCGGCGCACCTTCTCCGACCTCGTCGAACTGCGCTGCACCGCTCTGCGGCAGGTCGGCATGGAGCGCCTGGCTCGGCGCGCGGGCGGGGTCTCCGACGCCGACCAGGCGATCGCCGCGGCCATGGCGGCCGGGACGGCTCCCTGGCCGGACGCGATCGAGATCGAC
Organism: Nonomuraea sp. NPDC047897; assembly: GCF_043204415.1. Lineage (NCBI taxonomy): Bacteria > Bacillati > Actinomycetota > Actinomycetes > Streptosporangiales > Streptosporangiaceae > Nonomuraea > Nonomuraea sp. NPDC047897. Next base: position 52,152 of record NZ_JBIDCC010000003.1, read on the forward strand.
ACCAGCGCGGGTCAGGACCAGGCGCTCGAACGCGCGCTGAGGGCGATCCACGCCAGGTGGACCACCAGCCCCTGGCGGTTCCGGCGCCCGCAGATGGAACCGGGCTGATCGGGCAGGGCCCTTTCGTCTCGTCAGCGGGAACGGCTCGACGCCCGCCTGGGCGGGGTGCGGGACGACGGGCGGGTGCCGGCGTGTCACGGTGTGCCTCCCGGCTGGTCACGGAGCTCGACGACCAGGTCCTGGCCGGTCACGCGGACGGAGCTGTCGAGGCGGGCGCAGGCGACGGTGAAGCGGTCGCGGATCCACCGCCAGTCGTCGCCGGTGGCTGTGCGGGTGTGCGCGTAGCCGAGCTTCAGCGGCAGGGCCCGCAGTCGCACCGGGCCGTGCTCGTCCAGGGTGACCAGCCACAGCAGGCCGAGGTCGTTGCGCGTCAGCGGGTCGGTCGCGTAGTCGTCGAGGAAGTCGCCCAGGTCGTACAGGACCGGCGGGGCGACGCCGTGGAAGACGTGCGCCGAATGGCCCGCCACGAGCGTGACCCCGGCCGCGAGCAGCGCGTCCGCGGAGTGGCGGATGTACGGCAGCGGCTCGGTGACCATGTTCGGGCCCCAGTGCGGGGTGAGGAGAACCGTGTCGGCGCGGTCGCGCAGGCTGCTGACCGTCTCCCTGAGCCACGAGGGCGTCCCGGTGGCCAGGTCGGCGTGGGCGATGCCGATGTGGGAGACGCCGGCGGCGAAGTCCGTGGGGTGGTCGGCGAAGGCGACGATCGCGATCCGCAGGCCCCCGACCTCGACCTGGAGCGGACGGCGGGCCTCGGCGAGATGGTCTCCCACGCCCACGTGGCGGATCCCGGCTCGGGTGAGGTGCCGGCAGGTGTCGCGCAGCGCGTCGGGGCCGTAGTCGAGGGCGTGGTTGTTGGCCAGCGTGACACAGCCGACGCCGAGGCCGGCCAGCAGGTCGGCGGCCTGCGGCGGCGCGCGGAAGCGGAAGCGCCTGCCCGGCCACGGCGTCCCCCGGTCGGAGAGGCAGCATTCGAGGTTGAGCAGGACGAGATCCGCTCCGGCGAGACGTTGACATACCTCCGCGGAGACGAAGGCTTCGGGCTCGGCGGTGCGTCCCAGTTTGTCGGCCACGCCGCGACCCAGCATCGTGTCACCCGCCAGGGCCAGTGTGAGAGACATCCGTGTCTCGTCGCCCTTCCTTCCCCGTTCAGCTCCGGGTGGGCGCTGCCGTGGCGAGTTCGGTGGTCATCGGGGTCCAGCGGCCGGCGAGCCGTTTGGTGAGGACGGCCATCGTGGTGTACTCCAGGTCCTCCAAGGGCAGGCGGTGCGGCTCGAACGGGCCGTGCCTGCGCAGGTAGTCCATGGCCTCGTTGGCCTGCTCGCGCGCCCTGTCGAAGGCCGGATCGGCGAACAGGTCGCGCGGGCCGATCAGCTTGCCGTCGTGGATCTGGAAGCCCAGGGCCACCACGCGAGGCGGGCCGTCGAAACGGGACGGGTGCGCGTCCTCGGCGGAGACGGGCATGATCGGGGCGTGGTGGGAGCCGCGCATGCAGCCGGCCACTCCGTAGGCGAAGGTGAAGGGCTCCAGCACCTCACCCACGGCAGGCAGCCCGGACTGGCAGCGGACGATCATCACCGGGTCGTCCTTGCCGACGTACTTGCCGGCGATCAGTGACAGCCGCTGGGTGCTGGTCGCGGCCGCGGTCTCGCCGAGCGTCTTGGAGCGCACGCTGTGCACCACGTAGCGGGCCGGGGCGCCGATGTACATCAGCATCTCGTACAGCTCGGCTGGGCAGTCGAAGAAGATGCGCTTCTCCTCGTACAGGTCGTAGACCTCGAAGGCGAAGCCGGCGTGCATCTTCTGGTCGATGACCAGGCCGGCGGTGTTGAACGGGTCGGCGAACATCTTGTACAGCGGCAGGTTCCACGCTCCCGGCTCGGTCTTGTCGGCCAGGAAGCAGATCACCGGCTCCGAGGGCCGCTCCTCGAAGTCCAGCTCGGCGTAGCCGGGGCCCATGCCGCGCAGGTTGCCGGAGAAGGCGTCCGACAGGATGTCCTGGCCGGCGCCGTACAGGCCGAGCTCCTTGGCGACATGCGTGGTGGCCTGGAAGGTGTCCCAGGCGAAGGAGTGGATGAGCTCCGCGTCCGGGCCGTAGGTGTGGGTCATGACGAGCGAGACGTCGTCACCGCAGCTCGCCACGTGCCCGTCGATGAGCAGCCCCGATGCGACGGCCCGGCCGACTTCGCGGCGAGCCTCGGCCATCATGTCCGGGTGCACGGCCGAGTGGCCGACGAACCCGCCGGTGTCGGCCTTGATGATGCTAAGAGTGATCATGATGATCGCCTTCGATCGAAATCGTCCTCTTAGTGCCGATATATCCCCTTTGTGCCCAGTTTGGCATGGAAGCGTACGCATTATGCGGTTCCGGCGAATTAGCCGTCGCACCCGGCGGGAGGGTGCTACGACCCTCCTTGCTGCCTGATGGTGACGACAGAGGTGTCCTTCGCCACCGACGAGGGGATCCGTGTCTTGACACGGCGAAGCGGATACGCAACCACGTCCGGAGGGACGATGCCGCCCACACGAGCACAGAGGATCGAGCACACCGTCCAGACCGCCGACCGGGAAGGGGCGGCCGCATGTCCGAACCGATCATCGTAGGCGTGGACGGTTCACGGGCAGCGCTGGCCGCGGTGCTGTGGGCGCTCGACGACGCGGCTCGACGCGCACGCGACCTGCGGATCGTCCACGTTGTGGCGCCGTCCGTCCACGGAGGGCAACCGTATGAGCGCGCGCTCGACGACGCCGTGCGTGAGGAAGGCGAGCGGATGCTGGCCGAGGCCGCCGCGCTGGCCGCCGAGTCCCGCAAGGACGTCCGGGTGAGCACCGAACTGCTCTACGGCAACACCACCGAGATCCTGCGCGCGCAGGCCGTCGATGCGGCGGCCGTCGTGGTGGGCAGCCGAGGCGTGGACGGATTCGCCGGGCTCCTGCTGGGCTCGGTGGGACTGGGCCTCGCCGGGCACGTCGCGGGGCCTGTGGTGGTGGTCCACGGGGCGCCCGCCATCGTCCAGGGCGAGATCGTGGCCGGGGTCGATCCCGGCGACGCCGTACACCCGGCCCTCGACTACGCCTTCGAGGAGGCGCGGGCACGCGGTGCGCGCGTGCGGGTCGTGCACGCCTGGGACGTGCCGGCCGGCAGGTCGGGCACCGAAACCATCGCCCAGGCGACGCAGGAACGCGTTCGCACCGTGCTGACGCCATGGACGAAGCGGCAGCCCGGCGTCGCGGTGACCGTATCGGTCGTCCGCGGAAAGCCCGTGGCGGCGTTGTGCGAGGCGTCCGCGCGTGCCGACCTGGTCGTCGTGGGCTCGCGGGGCCGGGGAGTGATCCGCTCGGCCGTGCTCGGGTCGGTCAGTCACGGCGTCCTCCACTACGCGGCCTGCCCCGTGGCCGTCGTACGGCCACGCGTCCGGACCGACTGACGACCTGTGGCGCGTACTTGTACGCGCTGTGGACTCGTGCACGGAACAGAACTTCCGCCTGGAGCACGATGGGCGACGTCAACGAGTCAGCCGCCAGGAGGGCGGGCGGGCCGCCCGCCCTCCTGGGACCGGGGGAGGAGGGCGGGCGCGGAGGGGGCGCGCCCGTTGCGGGAAGCGGCTAGCAGGTGCCGCGCACGTAGGCCCGGAAGGTCCAGTTCCAGGAGCCGACGTACCTGGACTCGCCCGCCGGCACGCAGAAGTACTCGCTCGGCGAGATGAGATACGTCACGAGGATCCGCTCGTTCCCCGTGCCGCAGTTCCCGTACATCGCGGCGCTCCCGTCCCGGTAGAGCCCGCACTGCCGCGCCGCCGCCATGGAGATCCGCACCCCGTCCTCGGCCGGGGCGGACGCCGCGGTGGCGCCCGTGCCGCCCGCGAGGAGCGTGGCGGCGCAGAGGGCGGACGCGGCGACGGCCGCCCGGCGGGTCCTGGTGGGCTTGCTCATGGGAGCTTCTCCCTTCGGTGTGCCGGCCACCGCCGTATGCGGTGGCGAGTTCGACAGGTGGATCGTGGCGCGGCGCAGCCCCCGGTCAGAAGGGGTTTCCCGGCCCCCCGGCCAGGAGGAAACCGGGAAACGGGCTGCCACGTCGGGGTTCGCGCAGCGCCCTCGCCTGACTACAGTGAGTGTCTCGGCGGGTGCGGGCGGTAAGCGAAAGGGTGGGGTGCGCGGGTGCGGGCCGATGAACGGCAGGACACGGAGACCGGCAGCCCGGGCGCCAGCCTGCGGCGGCTCCGCCAGGAACGCGGGCTGTCCCTGAACGAGCTGGCCCGGCGCACCCACTACACCAAGGGCTACCTCAGCAAGGTCGAGACCGACGAGAAGGCGCTCACCCCGGGCGTCGCCGATCGCTGCGACGAGGTGCTGCAGACCGGCGGGGCGCTGGCCGCCCTGGTCGAACGCGGCGCCCGTGGCTGCCCGTACCGGGGGCTGCGGCCGTACGAGGAGGAGGACGCGCGCTGGTTCTTCGGCAGGCAGCGCGCCGCCGCCCTGCTCGTGAGCTGGCTGACCGAGCGGCTCCACGGGCAGGGGCCGCTCGCCGTGGTCGCCCCCTCGGGGGCGGGCAAGTCGTCGCTGCTGCGGGCCGGACTGCTGGCCGCCGTGCGGGGCGGCGCGCTGCCGGTGCCCGGCTCCCGGTCCTGGCCCGCGCTGCTGTTCACACCCGGCGACCGGCCGGTCGGCGAGCTGCTGTCGCGCGTCGCCACCGCCACCGGGCTGGACGGCGCCGCCCTGGGCCGGGCGCTCGGCGACGGCCCGGCCGCGTTCGCCGCCCGGGTCCGCGCGGGACTGGGCGGGTCCGGCACCCGGCGGCTGGTGCTCGTCGTCGACCAGCTTGAGGAGATCTTCACGCTCTGCCGCGACCCGGCGGAGCGGCACACGTTCCTCTCAGCGGTCCACGCCCTCACCGTGCCGCCCGCGCCGCCCGCGCCGCCCGCGCCACCCGGAACCGGAGGCGAGGCGGCTGCGCTGGTCGTCCTCGGGGTGCGGGCCGACTTCTACGGCCACTGCCTGGCCCATCCCGCCCTGGTGGACGCCCTGCGCGACGGCCAGCTGCCGCTCGGCCCCATGTCGCCGTCCGAGCTGCGCGACGTGATCACCGGCCCGGCGCGCGCCGCCGGCCTCACCCTGGAGCCGGGCCTGGTGGAGGTGCTGCTGCGCGACCTCGGCGTACGGCCGGGCACCCCCGAGCACCACCCCGGCCCCGTGCACGAGCCCGGCGCGCTGCCCCTGCTGTCGCACGCGATGCTCGTCACCTGGCAGCGGCGCAGCGGCGACACCCTGACCGTCGAGGACTACCGGCGGACCGGAGGCATCGGCGGCGCCGTCGCCGCGAGCGCCGAACGCGTCTACCAGACCCTCGACCCCGAGGGCCGGGAGATCGCCCGCAGGCTGTTCCTGCAGATGGTGTGCGTGGGCGAGGACGACGCCGAGACCCGCCGCCCCGTGGACCCGCGCCGGCTGCCCGAGTCGCACTTCCCCCCGGCGGCCACCGCGGCGGTGGTCGAGGCGTTCGCCCGCGCCCGGCTGCTCACCGTGGACGCCTGCCACGTGCAGCCGGCGCACGAGGCGCTGCTGCGGGCCTGGCCGCTGCTGCGCGAGTGGATCCTCGCCGGCCGCGCCGGTCTGCGGCTGCGCCGCCAGCTCCTGGAAGCGGCCGAGACGTGGGAGCGCGAGGGGCGCGACCCGTCCCTGCTGTTCCGGGGCGCCCGCCTGCAGACGGTCCAGGAGTGGGCGGCCGACGCCGACACCGGGCTCACCGTGCCGGAGCGGGAGTTCCTGGACGCCGGGCTGGACCTGCGCGCCGCCGAGGAGGCAGCCGCCCGCCGCCGCGGCCGGCGGCTGCGCCACCTGGCCGTCACCCTCGCCGTCCTGCTGGTGCTGGCCTCCACGGCCACCGTGTACGCCGCCCGCACCCAGCTCGCGGCCACCGAGCAGCGCGACGTCGCGCTGTCGCAGAAGGTCGCCGGCGAGGCCGCCGCCCTGCGCGAGGCGGCGCCGTCGCTGGCCGCGCAGCTCAGCCTCGCCGCCTACCGGCTGTCCGGCACCACCGAGGCGCGAGGCGGGCTGCTCACCGCGTTCACCATGCCCTACGCGACCCGGCTGGCCGCGGGCGACGGCGTCAACAAGGCGGTGTTCAGCCGCCGCGGCGATCTGCTCGTCACCGCGGGCGACGACGGCGTCCGGCTCTGGGACGTGACCGCCCGGCACCGGCCGCGTCTGCTGTCGGCGTTCGGCGCGGACGCCGACGACGTCGAGTCCGCCGCGCTCAGCGCCGACGCGCGCCGGTTGGTGACCGCCGGGCTCGACGGATCGCTGCGCGTCTGGGACGTCTCCGACCGGCGGCGGCCGGTCCGGCTCGCCGGGATCACCGCCCATCGGGTGTCCGCCTGGTCGGTCGCCCTGACCGCCGACGGCGCCATGGCGGCGACCACGGGCGACGACGGCGCCGTCCGGTTGTGGGACCTCACCGATCCGCGCGCCCCCCGCCCGCTCGCCTCCCTGACCGGGCACGTCGGGGCCGTCCGCGGTGTCGCGCTCAGCCCTGACGGCCGCGTCCTGGCCAGCACCGGCGACGACGACATCGGCCGCCTGTGGGACGTCTCCGACCCGGCCGCCCCCCGCCCGCTCGGCAGGCTCACCGGGCACGGCGAGGACGTCTGGGGTGTGACGTTCAGCCCCGACGGCACCCGGATCGCCACCGGGAGCGACGACCGCACGGGCCGCCTGTGGGACGTCTCCGACCCGCGCCGCCCGCGTGCGCTCGGCGTCATGGCGGGCCACTCAGGCCCCGTGATCACGACCGGGTTCGCCCCTGACGGGCTGACCGTGGCGACCGGCGGATGGGATCACGAGATCAGGGTGTGGACGGTAGCCGACCCGGCCCGGCCGCGGCTGCTGACGACGCTCACCGGGCACAGCGACACGGTCGGGTCCGTGGCGTTCCATCCCGACGGACGCACCCTGGCCAGCGGTAGCTGGGACCGCAGCGCCCGGCTGTGGGACACCGGCGGCCCCGTCGCGCGCGGGCACGAGGGAGCCGTGCGCGCGGCGGCATTCCACCCCGGCGGGCGGCTCCTGGCCACCGCGGGTGACGGCCGCGACGTGCGGCTGTGGGACGTCACCGACCCCTACCGGCCCGCCCCGGCCGGGGTGCTCGACAGCCCGTCCGGCACCACGTACGCGCTGGCGTTCGGCCGCGGCGGCACCGTCCTCGCGGCGGCCGGCGAGGACGAGACGGTACGGCTGTGGGACGTGTCCGACCCGGCGAGACCCGGCGAGCTGCCCACCCTCACCGAGCACACCGCCAGGGTCCGGGCCGTCGCGTTCAGCCCCGACGGCCGCACGCTGGCCGGCGCCGGGTTCGACAACACGGTGCGGCTGTGGGACCTCGCCGACCCCCGCAGACCGGCGCTGATCGCCACGATCCCCTACCACGCCGGCTCCCTGTACACCGTGGCGTTCAGCCCCGACGGGCGCACGCTGGCGAGCGCCGGGTTCGACGCCATGGTGCGGCTGTGGGACCTGGCCGACCCCCGCAGGCCGGCGCTGATCGCGACGCTGCCGAAGCACGCCGGCCCCGTCCACGCGGTGGCCTACAGCCCGGACGGGCGCGTGCTCGCCGGGGCCAGCTTCGACCGGACCGTACGCCTGTGGGACGTCACCGACCGGCGCGGCCCGGCCCTCCTCGCCACCCTCGACGGACACCGGGCCGGCGTCAGCGCGGTGGCGTTCGCGCCGCGCGGCGGCCTGCTCGCCACCACCGGCGACGACCGGACCGTCCGGCTGTGGGACCTCGCCGACCCGCGGCGGCCGCGCCCGCTGGCCACGCTCGCCGGGCACGCGGACACCGTCCGGGCGGCGGCGTTCGCCCCCGACGGCCGCACCCTGGCCACGGTGAGCGCCGACCGGACGGCGCGGCTGTGGGACCCCGACCCCGAGCGGGTCGCGGCCCGCGTCTGCGCCCTCGCCCACCCGGCCGTCACCCCGGCCGAGTGGGCGGAGCACTTCTCCGGCCTCGCCCACACGCCGCCCTGCCCCGGCTGACCCGCGACGGCATCGCCGCTGTCGAGGGGCTCACGCCCGCCTACGCCAGGCGATCTCCCCTTCTCGGCGTGGGTCAGTGGGTGGCGGAGATGGCATGGATCTCGATGGCGGAGCCGTAGTGGAGTTCGCTGGCTCCCGCGACGGCGCGGGCAGGCCGGTGATCACCGATCCATTCGCTGTAGAGCGTGTCGAAAGCGGGCCAGTTCGATATGTCCGTGACGTAGCAGGTGACCTGGAGCAACCGGCTGCGATCGGCTCCCAGCTCGGCCAGGCAGGCGTCAAGGTTGTGCAGCACCTGCCGTGCCTGTTCCGCGAACGGCTCGTCGGCGAGGACTCTGCCGCTCGGGTCAACCGGGAGCTGTCCTGAGATGAATGCCAAACCGGAATGAACGGATAGGTGCGAGTAATGCCCCAGGGGCGGCTGCAGTGCCGGCGTGTTCAGCAGGGATATGGGGAGGGGATGCCGCGTCGGCGACCGATCGGTCATCGAAGGTCTCATTTCTGTTTCGTGTAGTTGTAGACGCTCGCCCGAGAGATTCCCAGCAGATTCGCTATGGTGAGGGCGGAGCTGCGTGATTCGAAATAGCCTGAACGGTGCAGTTTTCGGACGAGTTCCCGTTTGGCTTCCCTGCCCAGCCCGCGAGGCGTCTGAGACCGCTCGGCGGCGAAGGCCTCGATGGCGTCCCGCAGTTCCTTGGACCTGCGGTCGCTGAGCGTCTCCACCGGCGCGGCGTCGGCCGCGCCGGTCTCTATCACGTTCGCCAGCGTCATGAGCAGAGGGGACAGGGCCGACACGTCAAGATTCAGGCAGAGCGCCGCGATGTAGCGCCCCTCGCTGTTCCTGATCCCGATGGACGTGCTCTTCACCGGACGGCCGTCGGGAAACTTGTTGGGATAGTTCTGGATGACGCTCGGGAATTCGGGGTCCTTGATGCGCTGGAGCCCGAGTTCGGTCGCGGAGTCGCCGATCTTGCGGCCGGACAGGTTGTTCTCGATCACGCGTATCGCGTGATCCGGCTGCGTGAGATCGTGGAGGACCACTTCGCACAGGCCGGGGAACATCTTTCCGACGGCGGTGGCGATCTTCTCTGCTTCGTGAAGCAGGTGTTCGTCCTCTGTCGACGTCATGTCGTCCGAACCCTTCGTCAGATCACGGCTCGTCAGATCACGGCGGCCATCGTGTCGGCTGCCTTGAGCGCTGAGCCGGTGAGAACCACGATCGTAGTCTCATCCGCGCCGATGGTGCCGTTCGCGATGTACTGATCCAGCGCGGCCACTGCCACCGCGCTCGTCGGTTCCGCGTACAGGCCCCGGGCGAGCAGTTCTCGCAGGCTCGCGCGGATGGACTCCTCGCCGATGGCGATGGCCGCGCCGTCGGATCGGTGGATCGCCTCGACCACTTCCCTCAGCCGTACCGGCGCGGAGATGGAAGCCCCTGCGGCGATCGTGGGTGTGCGGGTACGCGGGGCGGTGGACGAGCCGTTGACGCCGTCGACGATGGTGGCCCAGCTCTCGGCTTGACCGACCAGCAGGCGGGGGCGGCGGTCGATCTGGCCGGCTTCGAGCAGCTCGGTGAACGCGATGTCGCAGCCGAGAACGACGCTGCCGGCGCCCGCGACGAGGACGACGTTGTCGGGTGCGCGGAAGCCGAGCATCTCCCACATCTCGTAGGCGATGGTCTTGGTGCCCTGGAGGAAGAACGGATGCCAGTTGTGGCTGGCGTAGAACACCTCGGCCGACTGCCGCAGGGCCTCCTCGGCCACCTCGTCCCTGGTCCCCGGGTACAGCTCGACGTCGGCGCCGAAGGCCCGGCACTGCAGGGTCTTCGCCTCCGACATCGTCGCTGGAGCGAGAATCCTGGCGTGGATCCGGGACGCCGCGCAGTACGCGGAGACTGACGACCCTCCGTTGCCGGAGCTGTCTTCAAGCAGTTCGGTGACACCGAGACTCGCCAGGTGGGAGATCATGACAGCCGTCCCACGGTCCTTGAAACTGGACGTGGGATTGAACCATTCGAGCTTGAAATGGATGTTCCTGCCACGCCAGTCCAACGGCACCTGCGGCGTGAATCCCTCGCCCAGGCTCACCCGCGCCGCAGGGTCCACCGGGATCGCCGCGCCGTATCGCCACAGCGAGCGCTCGGCCGCGTCCACCTGCGACGGAGTGATGCCGGGGAGCGGGCTCATCATGAGCGGGCCGCCGTCGTCGCCGCGCCAGCGTGGTTCCGCCAGACCATAGCGTCGCCCGCTCCGGTCGACGAGGTGGGGAGTTTCCGTGGACTGCTTCATGGGTTCTCCTTCGGATGTCGACGGGATGTCGACGAGGATGTCGGTTCGGGGAGGGGCTCGTGCGAACGCCGCGGTTCGCACGAGCGATGGGTCTTCACGCGCCGGCAGGCTCGACCAGTTCGTCGCCCTTCTGCCGTGCACGAGGCTCGTCCGCCTGGGCGCCGTGCGGCATCCGCCCGATGACCGCGGTGGCGATGCCGTTGCCCAGGCAGTTCGTCGCGGTACGCCCCATGTCGAGTATCTGGTCGATGACCAGCAGCAGAGCGACGCCGGCTGCGGGAACCCCGAATCCGGGCACCACGGCCGCGACGATGACGAGCGCGCCTCGCGGGACGCCGGCCATGCCCTTACTACTGATCAGAAGGACCAGCACCATGAGAAGCTGCTGGCCGATGCTGAGGTCGACATCGTAGGCGTTGATCAGAAACGTGCCCGCGAACGTCATGTACAGCATCGAGCCGTCGAGATTGAACGCATACCCCATCGGCAGGACGAAGCCCGTCGTCCGGCGATCCACGCCGAACTTCGTGAGGGATTCGATCAGCCGGGGAAACGCGGCCTCGGTGCTGGCGGTGGAGAACGCGATGAACATCGGCTCCCGGATGGCGACCACGAGGCGGAACGCCGCTCGGCCGAGGAACAGCACCGCGACGCCCAGCATGACGACCCACAGTCCTGCCAGCGCACCGTAGAAGGTCGCGATGAACGACCCGTACGTGGTGAACGCCTCGAATCCCTCGTCCGTGAACGCCGAGGCGACGGCCGCGAAGACCCCCAGCGGGGCCAGGATCATGACGTATCCCGTCATCCGCAGCATGACCGCGGTCAGTTCGTCGATCATCGACCCGATCTTGTTACTGCCCTCCCTCTTGAGGGACAGCAGCGCCGCGCCGAAGAACATGGCGAAGATCAGAATCTGCAGGGGCTGGTTCTCGGCGAGTGCCTTGACGAAGCTCTGGGGAACCAGGTTGACGAGGAACGTTCCAGGATCGGTGGGTTCGGCCTGGAGTCCGGAGTCCGCGCCGGTCGCCTTGAGGTGCAGTCCCTCGCCGACGCCCAGCAGGTGAGCCACGCCGAAGCCGGCCAGACCGGCGATGACGGAGGCTGAGACGAACCAGAGCATCGAACGGGCGAAGATCTTGCCCAGCCCCGACTTGGCGGCGTTGATGATGCCCGACACGATCGTGGCGAAGATCAACGGCGCGATGACCATCTTGATGAGATTGAGGAAGAGGTGGGCGACGGTGTCGAAGACGTCGACGATGCCTGCTCGGACGGTGTCGTCGGTCGTCAGCTGATGGCAACTGAGTCCTACGCCGACGCCGAGAACGAGGGCTGCGGCGATGGCGATGGCGGCCTTGTTTTTCATGGGCGACTTCCTGGAAGGCTTCTGCTTCAGCGGTTGCAGCGTGGCGTCTGGTGACGGGCAGACGAGCCGATCGTCAGTCGTCAGCCCGGGAGGCCACCTGGTGCCAGGTCGTCGGCCCCTGGTGAGGGACCGCGCGGCGGGATGGTTGGCGCGGCCGCTGTGCCGATCAGGAACCGGCGACCGCTTCTTCAGGGCTGCTACGACTGGGTAGTCGTGGGGAGTGGTGCTTGTGCCCACCAACTATAGATTCGCCGTCCAAAATTGCAATAGGAGTCTAACTGTCTAAATCTCACGGCTCCCCGCCCGGTCGGCAGGGCGGCGTGGTACCCGACGGACCCGATCTCCAGCACGACCGGTCAAGGCTCCCCGATCCCCACCGCCTCGGTGAAGGTGACGCCCAAGCGCCTGCGCTGGCCGGCGCATCAGACGTCGGCTGATCGAGCAGACCTTCGACAGCCGGCCATCGCGAACGGCGGCGTCGGCGAAATAACGGCCCGACTCGTTGTTAATATAAATCGTGGCCGAATCGATATCGAGATCGATACGAGACAACCTTCCGGCCGACTCCAGGAAGATCGTCGGCCGCAGGCATGAGGCGTCCGCGATCAAGCAGTTGTTGTCGTCGTCCCGGCTGGTGACGTTGACCGGCCCCGGTGGGGTCGGCAAGACCAGGCTCGCCCTGTACGTCGCCGCCGGCCTGCGGCGGTCGTTCGCCGACGGTGTGTGGGTGGTCCGACTCGCCCATCTCAAGGACAAGGCGTTGCTGGTGCGCGCGGTAGCCGGGGCGCTGGGAGTGCGCGACGATGCGTATCGGTCTTCCTTGGACACGCTGATCGAGCACCTCCGCGGCAACCGGATGCTGCTGGTGCTGGACAACTGCGAGCATCTCGTCGGCGAGTGCGCCGGCTTCGCCGACGCACTGCTCAGTGTGGCGCCTGACGTGCACATCCTGGCCACCAGCCGGGAATCCCTGGGCGTTCAGGACGAAGCGTTGTTCATCGTGCCTCCGCTCTCCGTCCCCGCCGATGAGCAGGCGGCGGCCGGAGACCTCCAGCTCTACGAGGCTCCGGCGCTGTTCCTGGAACGTGCCAGGAAAGTCTGCCCTGATGCCGCCGCCGAGGATGCGGCCGCCGTCGCGAGACTGTGCCGGCTTCTCGACGGCATACCGCTGGCCATCGAACTGGCCGCCGTCTGGCTTCGCACGCTTTCCGTCGATCAGATCATCGATCGACTCGACGACCGTCTGCACTTTCTGCGGCAGGGCTACCGCACCGTCCTTCCCCGCCATCAGACCCTGCGTGCCACGGTGGGCTGGAGCTTCAACCTGTGCTCGCCCGCGGAACGGACTCTCTGGGCTCGCCTTTCGGTCTTCGCCGACGGATTCGACGTCAACGCCGCCGAAGAAGTCTGCTCGGGCGATCCGCTGGCACGGGAAGACATCCTCGCCCTCCTCGCATCGTTGATCGACAAATCGGTCGTCAGCAGCGACAACTCGGGCTCGCGGGCGCGGTACCGCATGCTGGAGCTGCTGCGGCAGTTCGGTGATGAGCAACTGAGCGAGAGCGGCCAGCAGGCAGCGCTGCGCCGGCGCCACCTGGCCTACTACCGAGATCTGGCGGCACGGACCAAGGCGGGGTGGTTCAGCCCTCTGCAGGCCGAGTACTACACCGGCATGGTGTCCGAGATGCCGAATTTCCGGTTGGCGCTGGACTTCTGCCTCGATGATCCGGCCTGCACCGAGGCGGGCATGCAGATCGTCAATGACCTCTACGGCTACTGGGTCTTCTTCGGCGGCCTGAGCGAAGCGCGCTACTGGCTGGAACGGGCGATCGGGCGCGGACAAGGGCCGGAGCCCGTTCGTTTCGAAGCGCTGGCGACGGAAGGGCTGTTCGCTCTCATGCAGGGCGACCTCGACGCCGCCACGGCGCTGGTCGACCAGTGTCGTGTTCTCTCCCAGAACTGGCGGACCCCCGCCTCCCAGGCGACGGTCGGCTTCCTGTCAGGAAGGCTCGCCTTGCTCCGTGGAGATTACCGGAGCGCGGTCGAGCAACTGGAGGACGCTCTGGTCTGGTACGAGCACAACGGCGGCCCCACGCGAAGCCGCGCGGTGGAAACTCCTTTTCTGCCTACGTTCTACCTGGCACTCGCGGCGTCCTTCCATGGAGATCCGCGTGCCGGCGCCTTCGCGGCGAGATGCCGGGCGATGGCCGAGGACGCGGGGGCGCCAGGCGAGATCTCCATGGGGATGTGGGTCACCGGAATCGAGCGATGGTGCTCCGGCGATGCAGGAGCCGCCGCGCAGTTGTTCGAGGCCGGTCTGCGTCAGTCGACCGGCTACAGGTACAGCCTGGCGTGGAGCATCGAGTGTCTGGGATGGGCCACTGCCGAGCGAGGCAGTCCGGAACGTGCCGCGGGACTGCTGGGCGCCGCCCACATGGTCCGGCGCGACCTCGACCTGTCCCTGGCGGGCTTCCGGGCGTATGCCGACGCCCATCAGCGGTGCGAGTCCGCCCTGCGTGCCAGGCTGGGCGATCCGGCATACGAAGACGCCCATCAGCGAGGGGCGAACCTCGACATCGACGAGGTCGTCGCCTTCGCGCTCGGCAACCACGCACCATCCGGCAGGTCCGCGCCCGCCGGCTCCCGGCCGCCGGTCACGGACGAGGCGCCGACGCTGACGCGGAGAGAGTGGCAGGTGGCAGAGCTGATCGCCCGTGGGAAGCGGAACAAGGAGATCGCCACTCAGTTGGTCATCGCGCAGCGGACCGCCGAAGCCCACGTCGAGCACATTCTCGACAAACTCGGCTTCAGCTCTCGCTCCCAGATCGCCACGTGGTACGCCGATCACCACAGGCAGCCGTCAGAACCTTGAGGAAGGTCGTCCGCAAAGGCTCCGGCCTCCCGCGGTTTCGGGGTCCTTGGTGGCGCCGGGTCAGAAGGCGTCCTGGACGATCTCCATGAGCTCGTTGTCCGTGGTCTCGACGATCGTGCGATGGACGGCGAGGTGCGGCAGCACCGTCGTCGTGAAGAAGCGAGCCACCCCCAGCTTCCCCTCGTAGAAGACGTGTTCGCCGGGGGACAGACCGCCTGCGCGGAGACGTTCTTCGGCCACGTGCGCCTGTCGTACGAGCAGGTAGGCGACCATGAGGTCGCCCATGGCCATGAGCAGGCGGGTGGTGTGCTGGCCTGCCTTGTAGCGCTCGCACGGGTCCTTCCGGCTGTTCCAGGCATGCCGGAGCATCGCATCGACCATCGCGCGGCAACTCTCCACGGCGTGAAGGAGGGCATCGTGCTCGCGGCGCAGCCGATCGTCGCTCGCGATGGTGCGGAGAAAGCCGTCGATCTCGGCCAGCAGGGCGTCGAACGCGACACCCTCGTTTCGGACGATCTTGCGGAAGAACAGGTCCTGGCCTTGGATGGCGGTGGTTCCCTCATACAGGCTGTCCACTTTCGTGTCCCGCACGTACTGCTCCAGTGGGTAGTCCTGGAGGTAGCCGGACCCGCCGAACACCTGCAGAGCATGTGCCAGTTGCTCGTAGGACCGTTCGGAGCCCACGCCCTTGACGATCGGCAGCAACAGCGCGCTCACCGCCTTCACCAGGCCGTCGTCGGCGCCTTCGTGCTCATCCAGCAGCGCTTTGTCCTGCCAGGTGGAGGTGTAGAGGGCCAGCGCGCGCAAGCCCTCCGCATAGCCCTTGAGCAGCATCAGGCTACGGCGTACGTCGGGATGGTTGATGATGGGCACCCGCGGGGCGTTCGTGTCGCCCATCCTGGCGAGGTCGGCTGACTGCACACGAGACTTGGCGTACTCCAGCGCGTTCAGGTAGCCGGTCGACAACGCCGAGATGGCCTTGACGCCGACCATCATGCGCGTGTGCTCGATGACATGGAACATCTGCGCGATGCCGTCATGGACATCGCCCAGCAGATAGCCGATCGCAGGCCCGTCCTCTCCGAACCGCAGCTCGCAGGTCGTGGAGCCCTTGAGTCCCATCTTGTGCTCGAGGTTGGTCACCCGCACACCGTTGCGCCTCAGCGGCTCGCCGGTCTCCAGGTCGAAGAGGAGCTTCGGCACGATGAAGAGGGACAGTCCCTTGGTGCCGGCTCGGGCGCCTTCGGGGCGGGCCAGCACCAGATGCACGATGTTCTCGGTGAGGTCATGTTCCGCTGAGGTGATGAAGCGTTTGACCCCCTCGACATGCCAGGTGCCGTCTGCCTGCGGCACAGCTCTCGCGCGTGCGGCTCCGACATCCGAACCGGCGTCGGCCTCGGTGAGCGCCATGGTGGCGCCCCAGTCCCTGTCGATCATGTGGCGAGCGATGGCCTGCTGCTGTGGCGTGCCCTGGCCGTACACGACGTGGCTGAAGGGAACACCGGTGCCGTAAAGGTGCACCACAGGGTTCGCTCCGAGGACGAGTTCCGCGACACCCCATACGAGCGCGCGCGGTGCGGAGACTCCGCCGAGCTCATGGGGGGCTTCCAGCCGCCACCATTCCGTTCGGCGGAGTGTGGCGTAGGCCTCCTTGACAGAGGCCGGCAGCGTGACGGTGCCTGTCTCCGGGTCGAAGACCGGGGGGTTGCGATCGGCGTCCGCGAACGATTCGGCCAGCGGCCCTTCGGCGAGCCGGGCGACCTCGGCGAGCGCGCTCCGGCAGACCTCGCGGTCGAGGTCCGGGAAGGCACTGCCCGGACCGATGATCTCGTCAATGCCGAGGACCTCGAAGAGATTGAACTCGATGTCCCGAACATGACTTCTGTAGTGCCTCATGACCAGGCTTCCTTGTGGTCAGCGGTAGTAGCGGAAGACCGGCTCGGCCACGCAGACCGGCTTGTCCGTGCCGTCCGCGCTCATGGTCACGTCGAGGACGAGCTGGAGCCCTCCGGAGACGTCGGTCACCTCGACGATCGCCGCGTCGAGCCGGACCTGGGAACCGGCCCGCACAGGAGCGGGGAAGCGCACCTTGTTGAGGCCGTAGTTGACCTTGGTGGTGGCGTCGTGCACGTCCAGCAGGTCACTCCAGAGCGGAATGACGAGGGACAGGGTCAGGTAGCCGTGCGCGATCGTCGTGCCGAAGGGGCCGGAAGCTGCCGCGACGGGGTCCACATGGATCCACTGGTGGTCCGTGGTCGCCTCGGCGAAGGCGTCGATCCGCTGCTGATCGACGGTGACGTAGGGGCTGTGGCCGAGATGCGTACCGGCGAGGGCCGGGAGATCGGCCATGCTGACGGTCTTTGCCATGACGGGCTTCTCCGATCACTCCGCCAGGTCCAGCAGGCGGATGGCGTTGTCCTTGAGGATCTTGGGGCGGGCTTCCGGTTTGATGTCCAGCCGGTCGAAGTCGGCGATCCAGCGATCCGGTGTGATCAGCGGGAAGTCCGATCCGAAGAGCACCTTGTCCTGCAGCAGGGTGTTGGCGTACCGGATCAGGTTGGGCGGGAAGTACTTCGGTGCCCATCCGGAGAGGTCGATCCAGACGTTCGACTTGTGCGTCGCGACCGCGAGAGCCTCGTCCTGCCAGGGGAACGACGGGTGAGCCATGACTATCTTGAGTTCGGGGAAGGCGGCGGCGACCTCGTCGAGCAGGATGGGGTTCGACAGTCCCAGGCGTATGCCGCCCCCGCCCGGAAGGCCGGCGCCGATCCCGGTCTGGCCGGTGTGGAACACGGCCGGTACACCCAGCGAGGCGATCGCCTCGTACAACGGGTAGACGCCTCTGTCGGTCGGGTCGAAGTTCTGCAGGCTCGGATGGAATTTGAAGCCCCGGACGCCGTGCTGGTCCACCAGCGCGACCGCCGCGTCGATGCCGGCCCGGCCCCGCGCGGGGTCGATGCTCGCGAACGGGATGAGCACGTCAGGGTGCCGGGCCGCCGCCTGAGCCACGAACGCGTTGCTGATCGGCGGGTGGCCGGTCGCGGACTGGTGGTCGACGGTGAACACGACCGCCGCCATGTTCCGTTCACGGTAGGTCTGGGCGATCTCATCCACGGTGGGGGTACGGTGCCCCGCCTTGAAGTACGCGGCCGAGGCGGCCATCAACTCGCCGCCGAGGGACGTCCCTCCCTCGTCGTCCACCTCTACGTGGACATGCATGTCGATGGCGGCAAGCGCGTCGACGCGGATCGTCGATGTCATGTCCCCTGCTCCTTCACTTCGGGAAGCGGCTCGCCGACGGATTGGGCGTGGGGCCGGAACGCCGTCGGCCACACCTCGGCGAGGGCGTCGGCGGTCCAGCCGCCGTCGGCGTAGGCGGCGACGGCCTGATGGGGATGGGTCCACAGGCTGACCTTGTCGCCACCGATGCCGATCGCTTGGCCGCTGATGTTCGCGCCTGCGTCCGAGGCGAGGAACGTCACCAGCCCGGCGGCATCCTCCGGGGTGCCGAGGGCGAGGCCGCGGCGTACGAACGCCGGCACCTTCTCTCCCCGCGCCAGCGCTTCCACGTGCTCGCGCAGGAACGGCACCGTCCTGGTCATCTCCGTGGCCGCCACCGGGATGATCGCGTTGACCGTGACGCGGGCTTTGGCCAGTTCCATCGCCCAGGTACGGACCATGCCGACGATGCCGGCTTTCGCGGCGGCGTAGTTGGTCTGCCCGAAGGTGCCGCGCTGGCCGGTCGGCGACCCCACGCAGATGATCCTGCCGCCTTCTCCCTGCTCGCGCATGCGCACTGCGGCGGCTCGGGCGCAGGTGAACGTCCCCCGGAGGTGAACATGAACGACGGTGTCGAAGTCGTCGTCGCTCATCTTCCACAGGACGGTGTCGCGCAGCACCCCGGCGTTGGTGACCATGACGTCGAGCCGCCCGAACTCCGAAACCGCACGGTCGACGAGGGCCTGGGCTGTCGCGCTGCTTCCCACCGGCGCCACCTCGCCCACCGCGGTCCCGCCGGCCCCGCTGATCTCCTTCACCGCGGCGTCCGCCTTCGCCGCGTCCACGTCGTTCACCACCACTCGCGCACCCGCGGCGGCGAGGTTCCGGGCGTATGCCAGGCCCAGACCTTGGCCGGCGCCGGTGACGACGGCGACCTTTCCACTGAGATTCACGTTTACTCCCGTTGAGCACCGATCGTCTGGTCTGGCCTGGACACTATGCATCAATAGATGATAATGTCAATCATTGAATTCATATATAGTTTGATCTCGCTGCGGAGGCCGGTATGAGCCCGAAGGACCTGGACCTGGCGGACGACACGGGCTTCCTGCTGGCCTACGCCAGCGGTGTGCTGGCGCGGATGACCAACGCCCGACTGGCCACGCTGGGCCTGAGGGTCCGGCACTACTCCGTCCTGTCGCTCGTCTGTGATCGCGAAGGCGCCTCGCAACGGGAGATCGCCGAGATTCTCGGCCTCGACCCCAGCCCCGTCGTAGCTCTGGTCGACGCACTCGAAGACGATGGCCTGGTGCAGCGGCTGCCGCATCCTGCGGACCGTCGCACGCGGCTGGTGACGCCGACACCCGAAGGGCGGGCGGTCCGGGAGCAGGCGCGGGCAGACGTCGCCGCCACCCGGGAGGAATTCCTGACACCGCTCCCTCACGCGGAGCGGGACCAGTTGCTCGACATCTTGCGACGCCTGGTCTTCACCGACCCCGGCGAGAGCCGCCCGAGCGACAAGGAGGATCTGGATGCGTAATCAAGGACTGGGGTCGTGGCCTGTCAGACGCGCGCGCTCGGCCCCCCACCGGCGCGCACTGGTCTTCGGTGAGGAGGAGCTGACCTACGCCGGCCTCTCGCGGCGGACCACCAGGCTCGCGCACGCCATGAGGGCGCGGGGAATCACCCGCGGCGACCGCGTGGCCTACTTGGGTCCCAACGCCCCGTCACTCGTGGAGACCATGTTCGCCGCCCACCTGCTGGGAGCCGTGTTCGTCCCCCTCAACACGCGCCTCACGCCGACGGAGATCGGCTTCCAGCTCGACGACTGCGGCGTCTCCATGCTGATCTTCGAGGCGACCGGCTCCAACGTCGTCGAGCACCTTGAGACGGAGGCGGCACCCGTCCTCGTATCCGTCGGAGGCCGCACCGGGGACACGCTGGATTACGAGCAGTTCCTGCGATCCGGATCCGCGGACCCGATCGACGAGCCCGTGGCCCACGAGGACTCAGCGATGATCCTCTACACCTCCGGAACCACCGGGCTGCCCAAGGGCGCGACCCTGACGCACGGCAACCTCATCTGGAACTGCCTGAACGTACTGGTCGAGCTCGACGTGACCACCGACGAAGTCACGCTGGTCAGTGCGCCGCTGTTCCACGTGGCCGCGATGAACATGACTCTGCTGCCCACGTTGCTCAAGGGCGGCTGCGCCGTCCTGATGGCCTCCTGGAACCCCGACACCTGTTTCGACCTGGTCGAGCGACATCGCGTCACATGGATGTTCGGTGTTCCCACGATGTTCGCGGATCTGACGCGGTCCCCACGGTGGCCCACCGCCGACCTGACCTCCCTGCGATCTCTGCTGGCAGGCGGAGCCCCCGTGCCGGTATCACTGATCACCACCTATCAGCAACGAGGGCTGAGCTTCCTCCAAGGCTACGGGCTGACGGAGGCGGCACCCGGCGCGCTCATCGTCGGCGCGGACATGAGTCTCGCGAAGGTCGGTTCGGCAGGGGTGCCGCACTTCTTCTCCGACGTGCGACTCGCGGTCTCTGACAGGAGCGCCGGCGCGCGCGACGATGCGGGCGAGATCGTCGTGCAGGGGCCGACGGTCATGGCGGGCTACTGGGGCAGACCCGAGGCCACGGCGGCGGTGATCACCGATGACGGATGGCTGCGGACGGGCGACCTGGGCGTGGTGGACGAGGACGGTTACTTCTACGTCGTCGACCGCCTCAAGAACATGTACATCTCCGGTGGAGAGAACGTGTACCCCGCCGAAGTCGAGTCCGTGCTCCTGCAGTATCCAGGCGTCGAGGAGTGCGCCATCGTGGGAGTCCCCGATGACAAGTGGGGGGAGGTGGGGCGGGCATTCGTCCGACTCAGCCCGGGCGTCGCGGTCATGCCGGAGGAGCTGTTCGCCCATCTCGGAACCCACCTGGCGAAGTACAAGGTCCCCAGATCGGTGAGGTTCGTGGACGCACTGCCCAAGACCGCCTCCGGCAAGATACAGCGCGACAAGCTGCGGTGAAGGCGCGGCCGCCTCATGCGGTGACCCGCTCGGTGAAGGAACCAGAGAAAAGGAAGAGAATCATGCCTGAACTCGTGATCGTCGGTGGCGGCTTCGCGGGACTGTGGAGCGCCGCCGCGGCCGCCAACGTACGAGGTGCAGGCGATCTGCGCATCACGCTGGTCGCGCCGGACGACGACATGGTGCTGCGGCCACGCCTGCACAGGCTCGATCCCGGATGGTCCCGGGTGCCGCTGAAGCGATTCCTGGATCCGATCGACGTCGGCCACCTGCGGGCCCGGGTGACGGGCATCGACACGGCCACGCGGCAGATCCACCTCGACGACCGCTCGATCGCGTACGACAGGCTCGTGCTCGCCGCCGGCAGTCACCTCGTCAGAGCGGAGATCCCCGGCGCGGAGCATCTGTTCGACATCGACACCGTGGACGGCGCCGCCCGTCTCGCCGATCATCTGCGGGGCCTGCAGACGTTCACCGCCGTCGTCATCGGATCCGGCTTCACCGGCCTGGAGATAGCCACCGAACTGGCCGACCGCGGACAGGTGGTCCTCATCGAACGAGCCGCGACAGTCGCTCCTGATCTCGGGCCCGGGCCGCGTCCCGTGATCGAGGCCGCTCTCACGGAGCTGGGCATCGACGTCCGGCTTGACGCCACCGTCGCCTCCGTCCACGCCGACGGCGTCACCCTGGCGGACGGCAGGACTGTCACCGCCCAGGTCGTCATCTGGACCGCCGGCATGCAGGCCAGCCCACTGACGGCCCACATCCCGGCCGAACGCGACGCTCTCGGCCGCTTGAAGGTCGATTCCCGGCTACGCGCCCACCACGACGTCTTCGCCGCTGGCGACGTCGCCGCCGCTCCGGCGGATCTCGACCACCACACCATTCAGAGCTGCCAGTTCGCCACCCCCATGGGCAAGGCCGCCGGACACAACGCCGCCGCCGACCTCCTCGGGCTGCCCCTCGTCGACTTCGCCCCCGATCCCTACGTCACCTGCCTCGACCTCGGAGCCGCCGGAGCGGTCTTCACCACCGGCTGGCACCGCGAGGTCCAGCTCACCGGCTCGCAGGGCAAAGACCTCAAGAACACCATCCTGGACGTCATCCACCCGCCCCTCGACGACGCCCACGAGATCCTCCGGCAGGCGGCCCGGCAGAGCAACGGAGTCTCCGGCTGACGGGAAGATCACACCGTCGACGTCCGCCGCCTCCTGCGAGCACGGACATCGCACACCGGAGCCACCCACGGGAGACCAGGTCCTCGACGTGGCTCCGGTGAAGCTGTGCTGTCGGCGGTGACCCTCTCGGTCACCTCATGAAGCGAGGAGCTGGATATCGTCCTTGGCGCGAGCGACGGTGAAGCGCAGCTCCGCCGCCAAGCCCACGATCCGCTCCTTGGCGAAGCGGGATGTGGGAACGGCGATGGACAAGGCTCCGACGGCAGAACCAGACGCGTCAGTCACGCACATGCCCACAGCGCAGATTCCAGGTTCGGTGGCCTCCAGGTTGAGCGCGTAACCCCGTCGACGCACGGCGCGGAGCGCATGGAGGAAGCGCTCGAAGTCCGCAGCCTGCATCTTCGAGGAGTTGTCCGCCCGGTGGCCCGGCCGCCCGCTGACCGCCTCCTCCGCGTCGTCGGCCCGGTACAGCTCGGCCAGCTCGGCATCACTCAGCCCGGCGAGCAGGGCCTGACCGCCGGACGAGAGCCGTGCGGGCAGTATGGTGCCCTGCCGGTCACCCACCCGTAGGACATGCGGAGACTCGACGGTGGCGAGGAACCGCGTCTGCGTCCCGACCCGGACGACGAAGTTGACCGTCTCACCCACCCTGTCGCACAGCGCGTCCATATGCGGGAGCAGCGCCCGTCGGAGCTGACGCAGTGGCGGAGCGGCGGGGATGCGTGAGGCGGACAGGGCCGGTCCGGGTAGGTATCCGCGGCTCTCGTCGCGGATGGCGAATCCCCGGTAGACCAGCATCGCCAGCAGCCGGTGAGCGGTCGACCGGGCGACTCCCAGCTCTTCGGCGGCTTCGCTGACCCGCAGGCTGTCCTGGTCGCGAAGCAGCTGAAGCAGCCGCAGCGCGTTGTCCACCGAGTTCAGCGGATAGGGAGGCTTGTTCTCCATAGAAGAATAATGTACGCCTATCCAGAACTGGCGTCTTACCGTGTCCTCCATGTCGAGTACATACGCCCAGCTAGGCGATCTTCCAGAGGATGCGCCCTCCGCGGCGGGCGGCGAGCAGAATCCCTCGAAGCACGAGCAGCTGTACGCCGGCTTCGCCGCGAGCCAGCTGACCCCTCTGTGGACCCAACGTGACGATCTGATGCCCATGCGGCCCAGTCCGAAGGCGGTACCGCACATCTGGGAGTGGGCGACGCTGTACGCGCTGGCCCGCGAGGCGGGGGAACTGGTCCCGGTCGGCAGGGGCGGCGAAAGGCGCGCGATCGCACTGGCGAACCCGGGGCTGGGCGGTCAGCCCTACGCCACCGCGACATTGTGGGCGGCGATCCAGTATCTCGGACCACGCGAGGACGCCCCGGAGCACCGCCACACGCAGAACGCCTTCCGGTTCGTACTCGAAGGCGAGGGCGTCTGGACGGTCGTGGACGGCGACCCGGTCGCGATGCGACGGGGAGACTTCGTCCTCACCCCCGGATGGCGGTTCCACGGTCATCGGAACGTGTCCGACGAGCCGATGGTGTGGCTCGACGGCCTGGACATCCCCTTCGCGCACCACAACGACACCGGTTTCTTCGAATTCGGGCCCGAGAAGGTGACCCAGACGCCGACCCCGCCGGTGTCGCGCTCCGAACGATTGTGGGCCCACCCCGGACTGCGCCCCGTCTCCGGGCTCGGGACGTACCCGCACTCGCCGATCGCCGCCTACCGCTGGGAGCACACGGATCGTGCTCTCAAGGAGCAACTGGCGTTGGAGGCCGAAGGGTATCCCGCGACGGCCGGTCAGGGCCATGCCGCCGTACGGTACGTCAACCCCACCACCGGCGGTGATGTGATGCCGACGATCCGCGCCGAGTTCCACCGCTTCCTCGCCGGCGCCGGCACCGCACCGAGGCGCGAGGTCGGGTCCACCATCTGGCAGGTCTTCGACGGCGAAGGGCATGTGACGCTCGACGGCACCGAAAGGCGCGTGCGACGCGGTGACCTGATCGTGGTGCCGTCCTGGGTCAGCTTCGCCGTCACCGCGGACACGGAGCTCGACCTGTTCTCCTTCAGCGATGTACCGATCTTCGAGGCGCTGAGTCTCCACCACGCTCGCTACGAGGAGGGGGCATGAGGCTCGCGACACTGCGTCTCGGCGTACGTACCGCCGCGGTCCGCGTGGAAGGGGACAGTGCCGTAGACCTGGGCATGCCCGACGTCGGCGCCCTGCTCGCGATGCCGGACTGGCGAGAGCGGGCACGCTCGACGCCAGGTCACCGTCTCGGTCTCGCCGGCGCCGACTACGCCCCGGTGATCCCCCGACCGGGCAAGATCCTGTGCGTCGGGCTGAACTACCGCTCGCACATCACGGAGATGGGGCGCGCGCTGCCGCAGTACCCGACTCTGTTCGCCAAGTACCCAGAAGCGCTCATCGGGGCGGCCGACGACATCCTTCTGCCGTCCCGGTCCGCCGCCATGGACTGGGAAGCGGAGCTGGCCGTGGTCATCGGCGATCACGTCAGGCACGCCGACGAGGGCATGGCCGCCGCTGCCATAGCCGGCTACTCGGTGCTCAACGACGTCACCGCCAGGGACTGGCAGTATCGGTCGACCCAATGGCTTCAGGGGAAGACGTTCGAAAGGACCGCTCCTTTCGGGCCGGTGCTCGTCACGGCCGACGAACTCGATCCGGACAGCGGGCTGGAACTCGCCGCGGAGCTCGACGGTGAGATCGTCCAGCGAGCCAGTACCGCCGACCTGCTGTTCAAAGCCGTCGACCTCGTGTGCTACATCTCGGCGATCCTGCCCCTCAGCCCCGGTGACGTCATCGCGACCGGCACCCCCGGCGGTGTCGGGCATGCGCATGAGCCGCCCCGATACCTGCGCGACGGCGTCAGGGTCACCACCAGGATCACGGGAATCGGCGAGATGACCAACGTCGCGCGGGCCTCGTCATGACCGGCACGAAGGACGCGACGGTCACGAAGGTCCCTGCGGCCCTGTGGCGGGAGTGGCTGTGGCGGGGCACCACGCTGTTCGACCGACTCCTCGCGCCGCTGGACGCCGAGGACCTGAGAGCCCCCAGCCTGCTGCCCGGATGGAGTCGTGCCCATGTGGCGGCTCATGTCGGATACAACGCTCAAGCCCTCGAACGTTTGCTGACCTGGGCGCGGACAGGGGTGGAGCAGCGCATGTATCCCGACAGCGCGGCCCGGGATCGTGAGATCGCTGCCGGAGCGCGACTTGACGCCGCAGCGCTGCGGGACCTCGTCGCGACCTCCGGCGCCCGCCTGGCGGACGCCATCCGGACGATGCCGCCCGGACACTGGCAGGACGTGGAGGTCATCACCGCCCGAGGGCGAACGGTCCCGGCGGTCGAGGTCCTCTGGCTGCGTGTCCGAGAGGTCTGGGTACATGCCGTCGACCTCGACCGCGGCATGCCCTTCGACAGCTTCCCAGCACCACTGCTGGACGCCCTCATGACCGACCTGCTGGACGGCCGCCGGCGTAGTGGCCGGCAGCCGGCCCTCGTACTGCAACCCCTGGACCGGGCTCGTACCTGGCAGGTCCCGATCGACGGGCAGCGACCAGTGACCCTGAGCGGGTCCACGGCCGCGCTCTTCGCCGCGCTGTCCGGTCGCAGCAGCCGTGACATCACGCATGACGGCGGTCCGGAGCTCGATCTCGGGCGGTGGCTGTGATGACAGACAGGAACACCACCATGAGACACGAGTCAGCGCCCAGGACGACAGAACACGAGGTTCTCATCGTGGGAGGGGGCATCGGTGGACTGGCGACGGCCCTCGCGCTCGCCCAGCACGGAAACGCCGTTCACGTGCTCGAACGCGCCCCGGAGTTCGGGGAGGTCGGGGCGGGACTGCAACTCGCTCCCAATGCCACCCGGTCGCTCGCCCGCTGGGGGATCCTGCCTCAGGTCGTCGCCGCCGGCGTGCTGCCCAGCCGGATCGTGCTGCGAGATGCCGTCACCGGCGACGAACTGACACGACTGGAGCTCGGCGACGCCTTCCGCGAGCGCTATCACGCCCCTTACGTCGTGGTTCATCGCAGCGACCTGCACAGAATCCTCATCGAGGCGTGCCAAGCGGCCGGTGTCACGTTCGAGACCGGCCGTGACGTCGAACGGGTGGACGCCTCGGGTGACACCGCGCGCACCTACTGCGCCGACGGCGCGGTGTACGAGAGTTCGGTCGTCCTGGGGATGGACGGACTCAGGTCGGTCCTGCGCGCCGATCTCATCGGCGACGAACCCGTCGACTCCGGTTACGTCGCCTATCGCGGCGTCGTGCCCGCGGACACGGTCAGCGGGCACGCCGATGTGGATGCGGTCGTGGCGTGGATAGGACCGGGCTGTCACCTGGTGCAGTATCCGCTACGCCGGCGAGAGCTGATCAACCAGGTGGCGGTCATCCAGACCTCCGCCCCCCTCTCGGGCGAGAACGACGGTGACGGGTTCCCGGCGCTGGACCAGGCTTTCGCCCACTGCTGCGAGCAGGTACGGCAATGGCTGCCCTTCCTGTGGACCGACCGTTGCTGGCCGATGTACGACCGGCCGCCAGTGGATCGCTGGACCGACGGGCGGCTCGGCCTGCTCGGGGACGCCGCGCATCCCATGCTCCAGTACCTCGCCCAGGGAGCCTGCCAAGCCATCGAGGACGCCCAGAGCCTCACCGACCAGGTCGGACGGCATACTTCCACCGTCCCGGGCGGCCGTGCCAGTGTGGACTGGCCTGCTGCGCTTCTGGCCACCGAGCGCGCGCGGGCGCCACGCACCGCACGCCTGCAGCGGGCCGCCCGCGTCTGGGGAGAGACCTGGCACACCTTCGGACTCGCCCGGCTCCTGCGCAACGAGTTGCTGACGACAAGGCCCTTGGACGACTACCGGCACATCGACTGGATCTACGGCGAAAGTCACAGCACGACGCCGCATTAGGAGGAACCATGGACCCCTTCGCCTCCGCCCTGGAACTCGCCCGCGCTATTCGTTCGCGTGAACTCAGCCCGGTTGAGGTCGCCTCCGTCTACCTGGACCGGATCGACAGGTTCAACCGGGAGCTCAACGCCATCGTCTGGCGCAACGACGAGGAAGTCAGGGCTGCCGCCCGGAAGGCCGAGCGGGCGGTGCTGGCGGGGGAGCCCCTCGCCCCCTTCCACGGGGTCCCCCTCCCCGTCAAGGACTTGACCTCCGTTGCCGGGCAGCCGAACACCATGGGGTCGGCGGCCGTCTCCGAGGCCCCGCGAGCCGAGAACGAGCTGATCGTCGACAGGTTCCTCGACGCCGGCTTCATCCTCATGGGGAGGTCCAACACCCCGGAGATGGGCACCTTGCCGGTGACCGAGAACGCCCGCTACGGGGAGACGGCGAACCCGTGGGACCTCAGCCGCTCACCCGCAGGTTCGAGCGGCGGCGCCGCGGCCGCCGTCGCGTCGGGCATGGCGCCCCTGGCTCATGGCAACGACGGTGGCGGATCGCTGCGGATGCCCGCGTCGGCTTGCGGACTGGTCGGCCTCAAACCCAGCCGTGCCCGGATCCCACAACGCATCCAGTCCTGGTGGGAGTACTGCACCACCGAAGGTGTCATCACCCGGTACGTCGCCGATCTGGCCACGACGCTCGATGCCGTCTGCGCCCCCGACCCGCACGGCTGGTTCCAGGCACCCCCTCCCGAGCGGCCCTTCGCCCACGAGGTCCACCGCGAAGCTGGACGGGTGCGCATCGGCGTCCTGCTCGACGCGCCCACGGGCTTGCCGGTCGACCAGGAGTGCGCCGATGCCGCGCTCAACGCGGCCGGGCTGCTCGAAGAGCTCGGGCATGACGTCTATCCCGTATCCCCTTGGCTGCTCAGCCCGCAAGCCGCTCGGGCATACGTGGAGACGATCATCCCTGCCTCCCTCTACGTCCACCCGTTCGACCACCCGGAACTCGCGGAGCCCTACAACCGGTACAGATGGGAGCGGGCTCACGCCACGAGCGCCGGCCAGTACGTGCAGGCGGTAGCGCTGCTCCAGAGCGAATCACGTCGAGTGGTCGCGCAATGGCGACGCGACTTCGACGTTCTGCTCACACCCACCATGGCGTGCCGGCCGCCACACCGTGGCGCCGTCCTGGAGGACGCCAACAAGCACGTCGAAAGCGCTCAGCCGAGCGCGCTGGCGATGGTCTCCTTCACAGCGGTCGCGAGCGTCACCGGCCTGCCGGCCATCAGCCTGCCGGTGCACACCTCTTCGACCGGGCTCCCCATCGGGGTCCAGCTCATCGGCGCTCCCTTCGACGAAGCCACGCTCATCCGCCTGGCAAGTGCCTTGGAGACCGAAGTCGGCTGGCCCAGCGCCATCCCGTCCCGCTACCGCTCCTGATCCCGCCCTCCTCACCTCCGCACCACCGTGCTCTCCCCGGAGAGCGTGGCCAGATCAAGGGATGATCGAAATGGTCAACAATCCCCGCAACCATTCCTCCTCACTCCTCAGCGTCCTGCTCGTCGCGGCCCTCCTCGCCCTGACCGCATGCGGGTCGACGTCCACGGGCGAGAACCGGTCCTCGACCGGAACCTCCACCGAAGCCGTTGCGGCAGCCGCCAAAGCCGTCGAAGCCGGCTACACCGGCGACTACACGGATCCGCCGACGTCCGGACCGAAGCCCGTCGCGGGCAAGGACATCTGGGTGATCACAGCGTGGCAGCAGGTCCGAGCCCTCGCCTACCAGGCGGAACAGCTCGTCGCGGCGGCCACCACGATCGGCTGGAAGGCACGGGTGTGCGATGGACTGAACAACGTCAACGGAGGCATGTCCACCTGTGTCCGCCAAGCCACAGCGGCCGGGGCAGACGGCATCGTCCTCGTTTCCGTCGACTGCGCCCCGGTACGGCAGGCGCTCGTGGAAGCCCGGAAGGCCGGCGTGAAGATCGCCTCGTTCAGCGGCTTCGACTGCGACGACCCGACGCAGGACGGCGGTACCCCGCTCTTTCACGCTCCAGCCAGCTACAGCGCGAGCATGCCGACACTCGCTGACTTCTACACCCGGCTCGGCCGGTTGAGGGCGGACGTCGCCGTCGCCAGGACGCAGGGCAGGGCCAAAGTCCTGCACGTCGCGTTTCACGGCATCGCGTTCGGCGAATACGTGGCGAAGGGATTCCAGGAGGGCATGGCCGCCTGCGGCGGCTGCGAGATCGTCAGTACGGTGAAGATCGCACCCGCCGACGTCCCCAACATCCGGCAGAAGTTCGAGACCGCGCTCCTGCAGGTGCCGAAGGCAAACGTCGTCGCGGTCGACGTGGACCACTTCTTCGTGGCGGGCATCCAACCCGCACTGGTCTCCAGCCCGCGTAAGGACCTGCTCGTGATCGGCAACGAATGCCAGATCGACAATCTCGACTACATCCGTGAGGACAAGGGACAGCAGTTCTGCTTCGGTGCCTCGAACGCCTACCGGGCCTACGCGACCGTCGACGCGTTGAGCCGCGTCTTCAACGACGACCCCGTCGTCCCTTCCGGTATCGGCCTGCAGATCGTGGACAAGACGCGCAACCTCCCGGCGCCGGGAACCGAGTATCTCGGCCCCGTCGACTTCGTCAGCCTCTACGGGAAGCTGTGGGACGGGTCCTCGCGATGAGAGCGGCCACATCGTCCGCGCCCCACGAACCAGACCCGGCGATGGCCGCTGTCCGGCTGGCGAACATCAGCAAGACCTTCGACGGCGTGCACGTGCTCAGGAACGTGGACCTCAGCATCGCGAAAGGGTCCGTGCATGCCCTCCTCGGTGGGAACGGCTCCGGCAAGTCGACCACGCTGAAGATCCTGGCCGGCGTCCATGACGCCGACCAGGGTGGAGAAATCTTCCTTCACGGCCGGAGGTACGCCGCCGGGTCCTACACAGCGGCGACTGCCCGCCAGGCCGGGCTACGGTTCGTCCACCAGGACCTGGGCCTGGTGCCGGATCTGACCGTCAGCGAGAACTTCGCCCTGGAGGGGGGATACCCGCGACGAGCCGGTACGGCCATCTCCTGGAGGACTCTGCACAGCACCACACGGGAGCATCTCTCCCGGGCACACGTCGAGGTGGACCCGCGCAGCCTCGTACGAGATCTACGACCGAGCGACAGGACGCTCGTCGCCATCGCCAGGGCGCTGCGCGACGGTGAGGAGGGCAGTCACATCACGCTCGTCCTGGATGAGCCCACGGCGAGCCTCCCCCAGCACGAGGTGGGTGTCCTCCTCGACGCGGTCCGGCGATGCCAGAGCCGAGGCCAGACCATCATCTACGTCAGCCATCGTCTGACAGAGGTCCTGAGCATCGCCGACCGGATCTCGGTGCTCCGCGACGGCGCCCTCGTCGCGGACACAGCGGCCGCCGACGTCGACGCGACCGCCGTCGTCACGCTCATGGCCGGGCGCGCGAGATCGGCGCCGGGCGCGACCGCACGGCACACGACCTTCGGCCGCACCGTCCTGGAGATCGACGGGCTCGCTGCCGGCCCTGTGCGCGACGTCAGCCTTCGCGTGCGGGAACAGGAGATCGTCGGCATCGCGGGGCTGCTGGGTTCCGGGCGCTCCACGCTGCTGCGGGCCATCTTCGGGCATACACGGGCCGAACGCGGCAGGATCGAGATGGGCGGCATGCGGGTCGTCCACCGTTCGCCCTTGGACGCCATCCGCCGCGGTATCGCTCTGGTGCCGGAGGATCGAGGCCAGGACGCGGCATTCGGTGATCTCCCACTGTGGGAGAACGTCTCCGCCACCGTCATCAAGGAGTACTGGGCCGGCTGGCGGATGGCCCGCAACGCCGAACGCCGGGACGCGGCACGGCTCATCAGCGAGTTCGCCGTCCGCGCGGCATCACCCGATGCTCCTTTCGGTGTTCTTTCCGGAGGAAATCAGCAGAAGGCCGTGATGGCCAGGTGGCTACGCCTCAATCCACGCCTGCTCCTGTTGGACGAACCCACCCAGGGCGTCGATGCGATGGCGCGAGCGGACATCCACCACGTGGTCAGGGACCACGTGGCGAAGGGCAACGCGGCCCTTGTGGTGTCGTCGGACTTCGAGGAGCTGGAGCAGCTCTGCCATCGCGTGATCGTCATCCGTGATGGTTCGTACGTCGCTGAGCTCGCCGGCCGGCAGATCACCGCGGCGAGCATCTCGCAACTGACCCAGATCGATGGAAAGGATTCGGAACGTGCCTGACGCCTCGCCGAACCTCGACGCGGCACCGGACGCGCTGACGGCCCCGCACCGGGGGTCGCCGCCGCCCGCGGTGACGGGTCATGGCCGCTCCCGGCCCGGGATCTTGGAAAGATACGGGCTCCTGCTGCTGCTCCTCGGTATCGTCGTGTTCTTCGCCGCCCTTCCGTCATCCGGTGAGGCTTTCCGGAGCATGGCCAACGTCCAGGCGGTCCTGGCCAGCCAGGCGGTGGGACTCACGGTCGCCCTGGCACTGCTGTTTCCCATGGCGGCCGGCTGCTTCGACTTCTCCGTCGGCGCCGTCACGGCGCTGTCGTCGGTCGTCGCGGCCGCCTCGGTGTCGCACTACGGCCTGCCGCTGCCTGTCGCCCTCCTGCTGGCCACGGCGGCCGGAGCGCTCATCGGCTCCATTCTCGGCATCTTGGTGGCGCGATTCGCGATGAACCCGTTCATCGCCACGCTCGGCATGGCCACCCTGCTCGGCGGCGCCATCTTCGCCTACACGAACGGCCTGCAGATCAGTAAGGACATACCCGCCGCTGTCACGGACCTGGGCTCACTGGTTTGGTTCGGCGTTCCTCGGATCGTGGTCGCGGCTGCGTTCATCGCCCTGGTGGTCTGGTTCGTGATGAACCACACACCCTTGGGCAGGCACCTGTTCGCCGTGGGCTCGAACGCGAGCGCCGCCCGGTTGGTCGGCCTCAACGTGGCCAGGATCAAGTTCCTCGCCTTCGCGATGTCGGGCCTCGTCTCAGGCGTGGCCGGAGTGCTGCTCCTCGCGCGGCAAGGCTCGGCGACCTCGGACAACGGCATGAACATGCTGTTCCCGGCGCTGACCGCGGTGTTCCTCAGCACGATCGTCATCGACCGGGGACGACCGTCCGTGCCGGGGACCGTCATAGGGGTCCTCTTCGTCGCCGTCAGCATCAGCGGCCTTACCCTGGCGGGCGCTCCGGCCTGGATGAGTCCGGTGTTCAACGGCGCCGCGCTTCTCCTTGCCGTGGGAGTGGCGGGCATCGGTCGTGCCCGCCCTGGGCCGGGCGCCGCCCAGCTGTGATCCGCGCCGTCGCGCGCAGTTCGGCGTGGAAGGAGGGCGACGCCCCCGCCGCTGAGGCGGGAGGGCATCGCCCGGATGGGTCACTGCACGATGGAGCCCAGCGGGATCTCCTGAAGGTCGGTCGGCAGCTCCGCGCCCTTCTTGAGGTCCGTGGCCACCTCGTCCGCGGACGGCGCCTTGATGGAGACCTTGGCGCCCCAGCCGCTGTAGCGGGTGTCGATGCTGAAGCCCTCGTCCTTGGCGCCGCTCATGCCCAGCGCCGCGGCCGGCAAGGTGGTGACCAGGCGCGTGGGCAGGCCCTTGGCGTCCACGGTCAGCTTCCAGCTGAGGACGCTCTTCGCCGTCTTCGCCTTCGCGCGCTGTCCCAGCATGCTCGCCTTGAACCACGGCGAGACCTTGCGCAGCTCGCCCAGCGTGATCCTGCCCGTGTAGCCGCCCGCCGCGGGCTTGGCGCCCTTCAGCAGGGTCTTCAGCGTGGCGGGCTCGCCGACGACGTTCAGCGGCTGGCCGTACACGGCGGTGAAACCGCCGTGCACCGGCCCGTCGACCTTGTACCAGGTCTCACCCTCGGTCATGATGCTGTCCCAGATGCCGCCGGACAGGTAGGACGTCCTGCCCACCGTGATGCTGCGCTCCGGCGTGGTGAGCATCTTGCCGACCTCGGAGTCGGCGTCCTCACCCAGGTCACTGGCCTTGATGTTGAACTTGGCGGTGATGTCCGAGGCGGCGATCCCCGAGGACTTGAACTGGTAGGTGCCGGTGCGGCGCAGGAAGACCGCCCGCTCCCGGCCCTCGAAGACCGTGACACGCTCGGCGAATGTGACCCCCTTGCCGGCCACCATCTGCTTCTTGACCGCGACGACGGGGTTCTTCGGCGCGGCGGCCTGCGCGGGGCCGGCCGTGACGAGCGTCGCGGCCGTCGCTAAGGCGAGGCCGGTGACGATGCGTTTCATGAAGGATTCCTCTCGTTTCTCTGGTGAACGCGAGGAGATCCTGCCAGTTCAAGATCACGGCATTATATCGCACTTGTGTGCGAACCGTGCACGAGGCGAACCCTTGTTCCCGTGTCGTCGCGATCGTCGCACGGGCGTGTCCTCGCCGAGCCGGCCGCTCGGCCCGGCGGATCCGGTTCAGTGCCGCGGCTTGCGCCAGAGGATGGTGTAGCGCAACAGGAGATGACGGCGGTATTCGGAGCCGGGCAGGAGCTCCGCGGCCAGGGCTCGCATCTGCGTGTATGTCAGCGGTGGGGGCCACACCGTGGGGGACGGGTGGCGCCAGTGGCCCTTCACGGCGCGGTGGAGGGTGCCGGCGACGGCCCCGGCCAGGTCGCGCGGCAGGTCGTCGGGCATGACGCTGCGGGCCAGGCCGACGACGGCGAGGACGCCGCCGGGGCGCAGCAGGTCGCGCATGCGGGCCAGCCCGGCGGCGGCGTCGAGGTGGTGCAGGGTGGCCACCGACGTGATGACGTCGAACGAGGCGGGTTCGAAGGGGTGGGTGAGGAAGTCGCCGACGATGTAGTGGACGTCATCCGGATGCTCGCGGGCCTCGTCGATGCTGGGGGCGTCGAGGTCGATGCCGGTGACGTGCGGCACGGTCCGCCGGAGTTCGCGGGCGAGCATGCCCTCGCCGCAACCGACGTCGAGAGCACGCCGGGCGTCCCGGGGCACGGCGTCCAGGATGCGTCGGTGGTAATGGATGTTGTGGTTCCATCGCCTGCCGTTCCTCGCTGTCATGTGATCATATTGCCGGACGGGGCAGGACCCTGTCAGAGACAACGGACGGGTGGCTGACCGGGTGCCTGAGTAACCGCTACCCGCACACGAGATCCGCCACCGACGGAGGAACGCGATGAGCCGCCACGTCCAGATCACCTTCGACGCCCACGACCCGCGGGCACTGTCGTCCTTCTGGCGCGACGTGCTCGGCTACGTCCATCCCGGCCCGCCCGGGATCGACCTGCCCGAGGGCGCCGACCCGCTGGCCGCCTGGGACGACTTCCTCGCGCGGGCCGGCGTACCGGAGGATCAGCGCAACGCCAGGTCGGCCGTCGAGGACCCGGATGGGCACGGCCCGCGGCTGTTCTTCCAGCGGGTGCCGGAGGGCAAGGTCGCAAAGAACCGCGTCCATCTCGACGTCCGTGCGGCTCCCGGACTGCGGGGAGAGGAGCGGATGGCGGCGCTGGAGGCCGAGTGCGACCGGCTCGTCGCGCTGGGAGCGACGCGGGTACGCCGCGACGAGCCCGACCTCCCGATGAGCGCCGGCTTCATCGTGATGGCCGATCCTGAGGGCAACGAGTTCTGCCTGGACTGACGAGGGCGCGTTCGCCGTCGCGGTGACGTCCCAGCGGGTGACCGCCTCTGCGGTGACGTCCCGCGGGTGACGGCTCGCGCACGGCGCGGGGCCGTCACCCGGCCGCGACGTTCCAGATGCGGAGGGTTCCGTCGTCATGACCGGTCACGACGACGGGCTCGCCGTCGATCTCGGTGACGGTCATGGCTGTCGGAGCTCCCTCGCCGGGGACGGCCGGCACCCTGCCGAGCTGTTCGGCTCGGGTGAGGTCCCAGATCCGGGACGGTTCCTCGCCGGCCTCGGTGACGGCGAGCGGACGTCCGCCGAGCCGGGTCGGGGTGATGGCCCGGATGGCATCGGCATGTCCGAACAACGGCTCCCCGACCTGCCGGCCGCTGGCCAGGTCCCAGATTCGCAGCAGGTTGTCGTCACCGCCGGTGAGGAACACCGCGCGGCCGGAGATCTCGGTCACCGCGAGGGAGAAGACGTGACCGCCGGTCCGCAGCGGGCCGCCCACGGACTGCCCGGTGAGGGCGTCCCACACCTCGACGTGGGGGTCGTGACCGCCGGTGACGGCCAGCGGACGCCCCTCCACCACGGCGGCGCTCATCACGCCGTTGTAGCTGCCCCGGATCTCCGCGACGCGCTCGCCGGAGGCGAGCGCCGAGACGAGCAGCACACCCTCCTCGCTGCTGCTGAGCGCCAGCGGCCCGCGTTCGGAGGGGAGAACGGTCAGGGCGGTCACCCCGAGGCCGTGCCCGGTCACGGTGCCGCCGATCTTCTCGCCGGTGGCCACGTCCCAGCAGCGGACGGCGCCGCCCAGGTAGTCCTCGCCGAGCAGGGAGGTCAGGTCGAATCGGCCGCCGCCGGTCACGATCACCGGCCGGCCGTCGAGGACCGCCGCGGTGAGCTGGGAGACCACCTCGTACGCATCCGCCTCGCCCGTCTCCTCCTCGTCGTCCGCGTCGTGGTCCCAGACGTTTCCTTCGGCGTCGGGGACCGGATGTTCCGGCGCGGCGTCGTCGAGATCGATGGGGCGTGCGACGCGTTCACCCGTGGTCAGGTCGCAGGTCCACAGGGCGCCGTCGCCGTGTTTGCCGATCACCGCCGGAGCGCCGTCCAGGACGAGGGGGGCGAGGGCGTGGACGGCCTCGCCGTCCGGGTCGGGGAAGGTGCGCAGGACTCGTTGATCATTCATGGGTGGGACCGTAGACCATCCTGCGCCGGGTGCGCACGACTTGTGAAGATCGGTCGGGTGGACGTTCACGGCGGCCACGTCGGGGCGGCGCCTGCGTGGCCCGCTCCGGCGGGGAGGGCGGGGGCGAGCGAGGAAGGAAGACGCCGGTCACCGGGAATTTCGCTGCTATTGGTCTATAAGCGGATTTCGGTCCCTACCATAATCGCCGCGGTGATCACCGGTGAGAGTCGCCGGCGCGGACACCGCAGGGAGTCTCACGTGCGAAAGATCGCAGCCACCACCCTGGCCGTCCTCGTTCCCCTCGGCGGGGCCGGCACGGCCTCAGCGGCGGCCGAGCCCGCCTCCGACCGGTCCAAGGTCGTCATCGTCGGCCACCGCGGCGCAGCCGGGCACCGCCCCGAGCACACGCAGGGGAGTTACGAGATGGCCGTCGCCATGGGCGCCGACTGGATCGAGCCGGACCTGGTGCCGACCAAGGACCACGTGCTGGTCGTCCGGCACGAGAACGAGATCTCCGGCACCACCGACGTGTCGCTGCGCCCCGAGTTCGCCGCCCGCAGGACCACCAAGGTCGTCGACGGGCGCAACGTCACCGGGTGGTTCACCGAGGACTTCACGCTGGCCGAGCTGAAGACGCTGCGCGCCGTCGAGCGGCTGCCCGCGATCCGCCAGCGCAACACCGTCTACAACGGCCACTACCAGGTGCTCACGTTCGAGGAGGTGCTCGGCCTGGCCAAGCGGCTCTCGCGACAGTACGGCAGGCAGGTCGGCGTCTTTCCCGAGACCAAGCATCCGACGTATTTCAGGTCGATCGGGCTGCCGCTGGAGGAGCCGCTGATCAGGACCGTCAAGCAGAACGGGCTCGACCGGCCGAACGGCCCGGTGGTGGTGCAGTCGTTCGAGCCGTCCAGCCTGAAGCGGGTGGCCAAGGAACTGCGCGTGCCGCTGTGGCAGGCGCTGGGCACCACCGGCCAGCCGTACGACCTGAAGGCGGCCGGCGACCCGACGACCTACGCGGACATGATGAAGCCCGAAGGGCTGGCGAGGATCGCCGAGTACGCCCAGTGGATCGGGCCGGACAAGTCGTCGGCCATCCCGGTCAACCCGGACGGCAGCTCGGGCACCCCGACGACGCTGGTGTCCGACGCGCACCGGGCCGGACTGAAGATCGGCGTGTACACCTTCCGCAGCGAGAAC
This sequence comes from Nonomuraea sp. NPDC047897, assembly GCF_043204415.1. NCBI lineage: Bacteria > Bacillati > Actinomycetota > Actinomycetes > Streptosporangiales > Streptosporangiaceae > Nonomuraea > Nonomuraea sp. NPDC047897. The sequence continues at coordinate 89,116 of NZ_JBIDCC010000003.1, forward strand.
CAGTACCTGCCCCTGCAACTGCGCCGCGGCCAGGCTCCCTCCGACCACGGTGACGCGCTGTCGGAGTACCGCATGCACCTGGACCTGGGCGTGGACGCCTTCGTCACCGACTACCCCGACGCCGCCGCCCTGGCCAGGGCCGAGCGCGGCAAGCCGGGCAAGCCGGGCAAGCATGTTCAGCCGCAGCAGTTCGACAACGGCCTGCCCGAGGAGGGCCAGGAGTAGGCGACGAGCCTCCCGCACCACCACCGCTCCCGCGCCGGAGCCCGCTCCCGCGCCGGAGCCGGGGCCTGGTTCGATACGCGTTTGCCTATCGGATCTGTCTCATCTCCGTATTGGACCCGCCGGATGCCGCTGTGGTGTGCTCTGTCCGGTGACTGTCGCCGTGCCCACCCCGTCCGCCCCCGTGCTGCCCGATCCGGCCCGGGACCCGGCCGGTCGCCGGGTGATCGTGACGGTGGTCGCGATCCAGGCCGCCATCTGCCTGGGCTTCTTCTCGGTGATGGCGCATCTGGTCGCGCATCTGCGACACGACCTCGGCCTGTCGGCGGGCACGGTCGGGTTGATCCTCGGGGTGCGGATCGGTCTGCAGTACGCGCTCCATCTCCCGGTCGGCGCGGTCACGGACCTGCTCGGCGCGCGCCGTGCCGGGGTGATCGGCTGCGTTCTCCGGGTCCTCGGCTTCGTCCTGCTCGGAGCCGCGGAGGGCGTGGGCGTGCTGCTGTGCGCGGCCGTCCTCCTGGCCGCGGGCGGCGCGTTGTGCCACCCCGCGATGCAGAGCCTGCTGGCCGGCGTCGGCTCGGCCCGCCGGTCCGGCGGCTTCGCCGCCTACGTCACGACCCAGCATCTCGCGACGATCGCCGGCCCGCCGCTGGGACTCGCCCTCCTGTCGCTGGAGGCCGGCTTCGTGATCGTGGCGGGGCTGGCCGCCGCCCTGTGGACGGTCGCGGGCGCCCTGTTCCTCCTCGTGCCCGCGCGCGGGGAGAGGCCGGCGGGGCTGCGTTTCCGGGACATCCTCACGGGCGTGCGGGCGGTCCTGAGCGACCGGGTGTTCCTCCTCTTCGCGTTGACGGTCGCTCCCTCGACGCTGCTCGCCAACCACATCATGACGGCCGTGCCGCTGCTCGGGTTCACTCCCGCGGCGGCGACCCTGTGCTTCTGCGTCCTGGCCGCGGTCGCAGCGGCGGCCCAGCCCTTCGTGGCCGCCGGCCGGCGGGGTGAGCGTCCCTGGGTGCTGCGCTCGGGCCTGCTGTGCGCGGCGGCGGCGTTCTTCGTGCTCGCCACGCTGGACGGCACGCAGCCGGGCCTGCTGATGCTCGCGGCGGTCCTCAACGGCGCGGCGAACGGGCTGGTCCAGCCGTCGATCTTCCAGCGCGCCGCCCGTCATGCTCCACCAGGGCGGTTCGGCGCGTACTACGGCGTCCTGGCCTTCTGCGGCGGCATGTTCGCCTTCGCCGGAGACCTGGTGATCGGCCGGCTCTTCGACGTGGGGCCCGCGGGCGCGGCCGCGGCCCTGGCCGGGGTCGGGGTGTTCGCGCTCGTGGCCGCGATCGGCATCCGGGGCCGGTGCTGAGCGGTCCCGCTCGGCGGCTTCCGCTCGTGCGTCTTCGCCGCGGCGTCGCGGAGCAGCCCGGGCGCCAGGCGGCGATGGACGCCCGACAACGGAGGCCACACCCGGCGGCGAAGTCAACGACCTCACCATGAGATACGGGAACAAGACACACCCGTGGACCCGGGCACGTCCGTGGGTCCCTCAGTAACGGCCGAGGCTGCCGCGGTGTCGGGCGAGGTGTTCGAGCCGGTGGAACAGGACCACCCCGGCGGTGGTGATGAGCAGCGGCTGGACCAGCAGCCACCCGAGGCCCCAGCCGGTCGGGAGGTCGGCCAGCGAATGCCCGCCGAGCAGGATGTCGCGCATCGCCTCGATGCCGGGCGCGATGGGAACCACCAGCCGGCTGAGGAAGGCGACGACGTCCGGCATGGCGGACAGGGGAACCAGCGTGCCGCCGGCGATGGCGTAGAGGGCCACGGACAGCTGTGTGATGATCTCGATGCGGCTGAACACCAGGGTCAGCCCGCACAGGACGAGAGCCAGCCCGCAGGTGCCCAGCGCGATGGCGGCCAGCGGCACGATCACCTGCGCGTCCAGGGGCGGCCGCCCACCCTGGAGGGCGACGGCGGCGGCGCCGGTGGCCAGGACGGCCAGCGCGGTGGGCAGGGCGGAGATCGCGGCGGCGACCTGGCGGCCGAGGATGAGCGCGGCCGAGGGCAGCGGGGTCAGGTAGGTCTGTTCCAGGACACCGGACTGGATGTCGCCCAGGTAGCTCCAGAACACCCGGTTGACCTGCTCGTGCACGAAGGTCAGCGCCACCATGCCGAGCAGCACCGGCAGCAGCAGTTCCGAGCGCAGTTGCCCGCGTCCCATGAACAGCACGACGAGCAGGTAGAACACCGGGAACGTGATCATCTGGATGAGGACCTCGCGCCAGCCGGCCGCGAGGTTGAGCAGGCCCTTGCCGACCTCTGCGGCGAAACCGCGGACGAACATCATGACGTCTCCTGCAGGGCCCGGCGGTGGTTGCGGACGAACAGCAGGCCGCCGGCGGCGGCGAGGGCGAGGGTGTGGGCGAGCAGCCAGGGCAGGGTGCCGCCGCTCCAGAGGTCGGCCAGGGTCCGGCTGCGGAACAGCGTCAGGGTGAGCGCCTCGACGCCCAGCGTGGTGGGCAGGACTCTGGCCAGGACGGCCAGCCAGTCCGGATAGAACGCGAGCGGCAGGAACGAGCCGTTCAGCAGCAGCACCAGCGAGGTGAGCAGCGACTGCAGCGCACCGATCATCGGCGAGACCAGCGCGAGGGCCGCCAGCAGGAACGTGAAGGCCAGCGCGTTCACCCCGAGCAGCAGTGCGGGCACCAGCGCCGCCCAGCGCAGCGGGATCGCGATCCCGGCCGCCAGCATGGGGACGAGCGCGGCGACCGCGGCCACCGCCAGGCCGAACAGCGAGGCGGTGATGAGCCGGCCGAGCATCGGCAGCCATGGCGGCGCCGGGGACAACTGCGCCTGGGCGAAGGTTCCCGCGCGTTTCTCCTCGATCAGGTCGGCCACCATCACCAGAGCGGCGTACTGCAAAAACCAGTAGCCGCCGATCGCGACCAGCGTCTGCGGCAGCAGATCCTGGCGCAGCTCGCCCTGGCCCAGCACGAACTGCAGGCCGAGGTACATCATGGTGCTGATCGCCAGCGTGACGACGTGTCCGACGGGGTGGGCCAGCTGGACGCGCAGGCCCTTGCCGATCTCGGCGCCCAGGACGTCAAGCAGCATGGGACGTCTCGTTCACCAGGGCGAGGAACACGTCCTCCAGGTCGGGCTGCACCTGGGTCAGTGACTCCAGGACGGCCCCCCGCGCGCGCAGACGCTCGATCACCTCGTACACCTCGTGCGGGTCGCCGACCCGCACGCTGATCACGGCGACGCCGTCGCGGGTGACAGCGTCGAACCCGGGCGGCGCCGTCCCCTCGACGCGGATCTCGTACCGGTCGCGCTCGCGGAAGCCCGCCAGCAGTTGCTGCGTGGGCAGGTCGGCCACCAGCCGTCCCCGGCGCATGACGGCCACCCGCCCGCACAGCTCCTGGGCCACGTCGAGCTGATGGGTGGTGATCAGGACGGTGGTGCCGAGCTCGCGCGCCTGCTCGCTGATCCAGTCCTTGACGGTGCGGGTGGCCTCCACGTCGAGGCCCAGTGTCGGCTCGTCCAGCAGCACGATCGGCGGGTCGGCGATCAGCGCGGCGGCGATCGCGACCTTCTGCTGCATGCCGCGCGAGAAGCGGCCGACCTTGTCGGCGCGGCGCTCCCACAGCCCCAGGTCGGTCAGCAGAACCTCGGCACGCTCCGCGACCTGGGCCTTGCGCAGGCCCTTGAGCCGGCCGAAGTACATCAGGTTCTGCCAGGCCGACAGGCTCCAGTAGACGTTGCGCGAGCCTTCCAGCACGGCGCCGAACTGCGCCATCGCGGCCGAGCGCTGCCGGGCGACGTCGAAGCCGCCCAGCCGGACCTGGCCCGAGGTGGGGGCGAGCAGGCCGGCCAGCATCTTGATGGTGGTGGTCTTGCCGGCGCCGTTGGGTCCGAGGAAGCCGAAGACCGTCCCGGCGGGGATGTGCAGCGACACCTCGTCGACCGCCCGGACCTGCGCCGAGCCGTAGACCTTGGTCAACGCGTCAATCTCGATCATGTCATGTCCTTGGTTCGGGGGAGCCCCGGCTTCCGGTCGTGGAGCCGGGGCGGGCGGTCAGAGCTCGTCCAGGACCTCGATGTCCTCCGCCATGACGTCGCGGGCCACGGCGAACGCCGCGACGGCCGCGGGGGTGCCGGACGCCGCCTGGCGGGCGGCCCCCAGGTCGGCGGCCGAGTCCCACCGCCAGACGCCGATCCATGTGCCGTCGTCCAGCCGGCCGAGCCGCGCCTCGGTGAGGCCGGGCTGCGCCGCCCTGATCGCGGTGACCAGGGCGGCGTGCCGGGCCCGAACCTGCTCGGCGTCGGCGGGTTCGGCCTGGAATCGGGTGACGCTGATGACGGCCATGGCTGGACCTTCTCTCTAGAGTTGACTTCTAGTGAACGAATCTAGAGATAGACTCTAGCCATGAGTGATGTCAAGCGGACGGGCAAGCGGGCCGAGAAGGCGAAGGAGACGCGCCGGCGCATCCTCGCGGCGGCGTCGGAGCTGTTCGTGCGGGACGGATACGGCGCGACGAACCTTCAGGACGTCGCCGACAAGGCCGGAGTCGCGGTGCAGACGATCTACTTCGTCTTCGGCAACAAACGCGCCCTGCTCAAGGAACTGGTCGACGTCACGATCGTGGGCGACGACGAGCCGGTGGCCACGATGGACCGGCCGTGGTACGCGGCGGCGCTGGCCGCGGGCACCGCCCAGGAGATGGTGCGCGCCTACGTCGCCGGCACCACCTCGGTCCTGGAACGGGTCGCGCCGATCGGCAAGGTCCTGGAGGCTGCGGTCGCGAGCGACCCCGAGGTCGCCGCCCTGTGGCCGCACGACGTCGATCCCCGCTACGTCGTCCACCGGCGAGCGGCCGAGACGCTGGCAGGCAAACCCGGGGCACGGGCCGAGACGCCGGTGGAGGAGGCGGCCGACCTGCTGTACGGCCTGCTCAGCCCCGAGCTGTACCTGCTGTTCGTACGGGAGCGCGGCTGGTCACGTGAGCGCTGGGAACGGTGGGCCGGCGAGACCCTCGGCGCCCGGCTCTGCTCCCCGGAAGGAGCCTCATGACGGACGACGTCCGGCTCCGCCCCGTCGCCCACGTCATCGGCGGACGGCCTGAGATGTACGAGGACCACTGGTACGGCACCAGGGCCGTGATCCGGCTGGACGACCGCTTCGAGCCCTCGGCGCTGCAGGGACTGCCGGAGTTCTCCCATGTGGAGATCGTGTTCCGGTTCGATCGGATCGACGAGCGGGACGTGCGGGTCCAGCCGCGACCGCCGCGCGGGAATCCCGACGGCCCGCCCGTGGGGGTCTTCGCCCACCGCGGCCCGTACCGGCCCAACCGGCTCGGGGTCTCGGTCTGCCGGCTGATCGCCGTCCACGGCCGCGACCTGCACGTGGCCGACCTCGACGCGCTGGACGGCACCCCCGTGCTGGACATCAAGCCCTACCTGGTCGAGTTCGCGCCGCTCGATCCGGTCCGGCAGCCCGGCTGGGCGACCCGCCTCATGAAGGAGTACTACGTGACATCGCGGTCGGCGGCCGGCGCGGACTGTGCCGGGGCGCCGGGCAGGCGCGCGCTGTGAGGTGGTTCACAGATCCCGCTCGACGACCCGCCTGGCCTGCGCGCGGAGCCGCGCCGCTTCATCACCACGATCAGCACCGTGATCAGCACCGTGATCAGCACCACGATCAGCACCGTGATCAGCACCGTGATCAGCACCACCATCGGCACCGACAGGACGTGACGGCGAACCCGGGTCCTGCGAGGCCGCTTCCCGCCGCCCCTGGGGTCTGGCCCGCACGTGCACGCGTTCGCCCTGGCGGCCGAACAGGTTGAGGACCTCCACGGGAGTGTCGCCCGCCGGGCCGAACCAGTGCGGCAGACGGGTGTCGAACTCGGCGGCCTCGCCCGGTCCCAGGATCAGGTCATGGTCGGCCACGACGAGCCGCACGCGTCCGGACAGCACGTACATCCACTCGTAGCCCTCGTGCGTGACCGGCCGCGGCTGGTTCTGCTCGGCGGGGATGATCGATTTCCACGCCTGCAGGGGGCCGGGCTGGGTGGTCAGCGGGAGGACGGTCCGCCCGTTGCGGACGAGGGGTTTGCACCGGACGCGCGGGTCGCCGACCTCCGGAGCGCCGACCAGCTCGTCCAGCGGCACCTGGTGTGCCTGCGCGATCGGCAGCAGGAGCTCCAGGCTGGGGCGGCGCTGGCCCGACTCCAGCCGCGAGAGCGTGCTCTTTGAGATGCCGGTGGCCTCGGCCAGTGCCGAAAGGGTCACGCCACGCTGGGTGCGGATGCGCCTGAGGCGGGCGCCGACCTGGGCCAGGGTGGCGCTTATCGAGGATCGCTGCTCCATGGGCCCCATTTCACCGCCGCTGTTCCAGAAATGGCAACAGAAGTTGTCGTCGGCCTACGGCGGGACGCACCATCGGCGGCGGAGGTGATCGTCATGATCAAAGCGATGAACAGCCATGACGCCGACGCGCGAGCCACGGCGGGCGGAAGGCACGACGTGGTGTTGGTCGGCGCGGGAGCGGCCGGCCTGAACGCCGCCCTGCTCCTCGGGCGGGCGCGGCGCCGCGTGGTGGTGATCGACGCCGGGGAACCGCGCAACGCCCCCGCCGCGCACATGCACGGCTTCCTGTCCCGCGACGGCCTGCCCCCGGCCACCCTGCTGGAGCTCGGCCGGGCCGAGATCGCCCGGTACGGCGTGCGTCTCGTCCCCGGCCGCGTGGAGGCGATCGAGGCGATCGACCCCGGCTTCGCCGTCCGGCTGGAGGGCGGCCCGGTGCTCGGCGCCCGCCGCGTGCTGGTCGCCACCGGGCTGCGCGACGAGCTGCCCGACATCCCCGGGGTGCGCGAGCTGTGGGGCAAGGACGTGCTGCACTGCCCGTACTGCCACGGCCACGAGGTCGGCGACCAGCCGCTCGCCGTACTCGGCACGCATCCCGGGGCGGTGCACCAGGCCCTGCTCCTGCGCCAGTGGAGCGACGACGTGGTCTTCCTGCCGCACACCCTCGACCTGACGGCCGAGGACCGGGAGCGCCTGGAGGCTCGCGGCCTCGGCATCGTCGAGGGAGAGATCGACCGTCTCGCCGTCGAGGGCGGCCGGCTGCGCGGCATCGAGCTCGCCGGCGGTCGCGTGCTTCCCCGCGCCGCCGCCTTCCTCTTCCCGCGCATGGTCCCGCACGACGAGCTGCTGACCCGTCTCGGCTGCGTCAAGGACGACACCGGCTGGGTCGCCACCGACCGCACGGGCCGTACCAGCGTCGCCGGCGTCTGGGCGGCCGGGAACGTCATCGACCCGCGCGCCCAGGTCGTCACCGCCGCCGGGATGGGATCGGCCGCGGCGTTCGCCGTCAACGCCGACCTGGTGGACGAGGACGTCCGCCACGCCGTCGAGCGGCGCCGCGCCCCGGCCGCCCCGATCGTGGAGAGCCGGCCCGCCCACCTTTCCCGGAGGGAGTCGTGAGCGCCGAGGCCGCGGTCCGGCGGGCGCCGGTCGCCCGCGGCAGGCTGCCCCTGGGGGTCTACCTGCTGTCGTTCAGCCTGTTCTCGATGGGCAGCGCGGAGTTCCTGCTCGCCGGGGTCCTGCCGGCCGTCGCCGCGGACCTGCGGATCACGCTGGCCTCCGCCGGGGCGCTGATCTCGATGTTCGCCGCCGGCGTCGTCGTCGGCGGGCCGCCCCTGGCCGTCCTGACCCTCCGCTGGCGGCCGCGGACGACGCTGGTGGCGACGCAGACGGCCTTCGCCGCCTGCGTGGCGATCGGCGTCCTCACGGACAGCTACGCGGTGCTCCTGGTCACGCGCTTCCTGTGCGGTCTGGCCTACGCGGGGTTCTGGGCGGTCGCGGCGGTGGTCGCGATCGGCCTGGTCCCGCCCGACCGTACCGCCCGGGCCTCCGGCGTCGTCGTCAGCGGGCTCAGCCTCGCGATGATCGCCGGCGGCCCGGCCGGGGCGATGCTCAGCTACTTCACCGGGTGGCGTGGCGGCTTCTGGGCCGTGGCCGCCCTCACCGTCGCCGGCGCCGTCCTGACGCTCGTGGCGTTGCCGGCCACGAGCGTGCGGGGCGACAGGAGTGTGCGGAGCGAGCTTCGCACGATGCGGCGGCCCCGGCTGTGGGTCGTCTACGCCGTCACCCTGCTGAGCACCGCCGCCTATATGATCACGTTCAACTACCTGGCGCCGTTCCTGACCGGTGTCACCCGCATACCCGGCGTCTGGGTCCCGGCCATCCTGACCCTGTTCGGCGTCGGCGCCCTGATCGGCCTGTCCATCGGCGGCAGGATCGCCGACCGGGTGCCCACCCGCGCGCTGCTGACCGGGGCGCTCGGGATCGTGGCCTGTTCGGTCCTGCTGGCCGTACTCGCCCGGCACGCGCTCGCCGTCGTCCCCCTGGTCCTGCTGCTCGGCGTCGCCGGGTTCGTGCTGAACCCGGCGATCTATGGGCGCGTGTTCGCCATCGCCGCCCAGGCGCCCACGCTCGCCGGGGCCACCACCATCTCGGCGTTCCAGCTCGGCATCAGCCTCGTGCCCGTGCTGGCCGCCGCCGCGCTCGATGCCGGAGCCGGGCTCACCGTCATCCCGTGGCTCGGCGCGGGTCTGGCCGCGATCACGACCGTGCCCGTGCTGCTCGACTGGATGATGTCGCGCCGGCGGGCCTGACGGCGTCGCAGCGGGAACGCCGGCCAGGCCGGGGCCGGGCCGGTGGCGGCTAGAGGAACGCCTCCACCATTCGGGCGAACTCCTCGGGGCCGGCGACGCGCACGCCCAGGCTCTCGGCCTTGGCCCGCTTCGACCCGGCCTTGTCGCCCGCCACCAGCAGCGAGGTCTTGGCCGACACGCTGGAGGACGCCTTGCCGCCGGCCCGTTCGATCAGTTCGTTGACCTCGTTGCGCGACAGCGCCTGCAGCGGGCCGGTCATCGTCCCGGTGACCACGACCGCCATCCCGGCCAGCGGCAGCTCGGCGGCTGCCGGTCCGGCTGCCGGTCCGGCGTCCGGTCCGGCTCCCGGTCCGGCTCCCGGTCCGGCGGCGTCGGGGCCCGCCTGGGCGCCGGGTGGCACGGCTCCCGGCTCGGTCATGCTGACCCCGGCCTTGACCAGCTTGTCGATGAGGTCGCCCAGCTCGGCCAGCTCCGCGACCACGAGGGGGGCCTTCTCGGGGCCGATGCCGTCGACGGCCTGCAGCGCCTCGACGTCGGCGGCGCGGATGGCCTGCATGGCGCCGAAGTGGCGGGCGATGCGGCGGCTCATGCTCCGGCCGGTGCCGCGCACCCCGAGGGCGCAGAACACCCTGCTGAGCGGCCGGCTCCTGGCCCGGTCGATGGCGGCCAGGAGGTTGTCGGTGCTGGTCTCGCCCATCCGCTCCAGGCCGAGCAACTGCTCCCGGGTGAGGAAGAACAGGTCGGCGAAGTCGGCGATCAGACCGGCCTCCAGCAACTGGCGGATGCGGTTGTCGGCCAGGCCCTCGATGTCGAGCTGGTCACGGCCGGCGGCGTAGCTGATCGAGGCGATCGCCCGGCAGGCGCGGCCGCGCACGCACCGCCACCGCTCCTGGGACCGGTCGATGCCGTCGCCGCAGGACGGGCAGACGTCGGGGAAGACGATCGGTTGCTCGTCGCCGGTGCGCAGGTGCACCACCGGGGACTCCACCCGGGGGATCACGTCGCCGGCTTTGTAGACGACGACGTGGTCGCCGAGCATGAGGCCACGCCGGGTGATGTCGGCGACGTTGTGCAAGGTGGCGTAGGTGACGACGCTGCCGTCGAGCTCGACCGGCTCCAGCACGGCACGTGGGGCGATGACGCCGGTGCGGCCGGTGTTCCACTCGACGCCGACCAGCCTGGTGATCTTCTCGACGGCGGGGAGCTTGTAGGCGATCGCCCACCGGGGGGCCCGCGAGCTGAACCCGGCCTGCTCCTGGTCGGCGGCCAGGTCGCACTTGACGACGATGCCGTCGATGCCGAACGGCAGGTCGGCCCGCTGGGCGGCGATCTGCTCCACGCGCTCCCGCACCCGCTCCAGCGAGTCGGCGACGATGCCGGCGACCGGGGTGGCGGCGGTGGTCTGCACGCCCTGCGCGGCCACCCACTGCATGACCTCGCTGTGCGGCAGCGCGCGCAGCCGCGCGGCCGGCTCGGAGGTGTCGCCCGGGTGCGGCAGCGCGCCGTAGCCGAAGAAGGTCAGCTCGCACGTGTAGGGGCGGTCCTGGGCGCGCAGCGTGCCGGCGGCGGCGCTGCGCGGGTTGGCGAACGTGGTGCCGTCGTGGGCCTGCCGCTTGGCGCACGCCTGCTCGAACTGCTCGGCCGTCATCATGACCTCGCCGCGCAGCTCGACCGTCACCCGGTCGGCGAGCCGGGCGGGCAGGCCGACGACGGTGCCGATCGCGTGGCTGACGTCCTCGCCGGCGGTGCCGTCGCCGCGGGTCACGAGCTGCGCCAGCCGTCCGTCACGGTAGCGGGCGGAGATGGCCAGGCCGTCGAGCTTGGGCTCCACGCTCCAGGCCGTCACCTCACGGCCCAGGCGGCGCTGCAGGGCGGCCGCCCAGTCGGCGAGCTGCTCGGGGCCGAACACGTTGTCCAGGCTCAGCATCGGCACCGTGTGCGGCACGTCGCCGGTGACCGCGCCGCCGGCCACCTTGCCCGTGGGGGAGGCGGGCAGCACCTGCTCGGGGTGCGCCTGCTCGTACGCGGCGATGCCGCGCACCAGCTGGTCGTAGGCGTCGTCGTCCAGCGACGACTCGCCGTCGCCGTAGTAGGCCGCGGCGGCGTCGGCCGCGAGCTGCACGGCGGCGGCGTAGGCGGCCTGGTCGAGAAGGTCGGCATGCGCGGGAGCGTCGGTCATGGGCCTATCGTGCCGGGCCCTGCCGACATTTCCAGCACCTGCGGCGCTCGCACGGACTGACCCGGCGAAGGGGCTCGGTCAGCCTTCGAGGCGGCCGGGCTCGCGGAGGCGGCGGGCGAGCAGCCAGGCCAGAGCCGGGAAGACGCCCAACGTGGCGAGCATGGCCTGCAGGGAGGTCGCGTCGGCCAGGGCGCCCAGGGCCGGGGCGAGCACGCCGCCGACGCTCACCGCCAGGCCGAGGGTCACCCCGCCGGCGGTGCCCACCCGGTTGGGCAGATAGTCCTGCCCGAGCGTGATGTGCAGCGAGAACGGCACGTACAGGGCGATCGCCGCGACGGCCACGACCCCGTAGAGCGCCGGTCCGGGGACCAGTGCCACACCGGCGACCGCCAGGACCGCCACGCCGTAGGCGCGTCGCATCGTGCGCACCCGGCCCCAGCGCCTGGCCAGCCGGCCGCCGAGCACGGTCCCGGCCGCGCCGCCGGCGAACAGCACGAACAGCGCCGCCCCGCCGGCGGCGTCGCCCGGATGGACCCGTTGCTGCGCGAACAGCCCCAGGAACGTGCTGAGCCCGACGTAGGCGATCGAGCGCAGGACGACGACCGCCGACAGCAGGCGGAACGCCGGCCAGTCATCACGACCACCGGTCCGGCGGCCCGCCGCGGCGCGTGCGCGCCGTCCCAGCAGCGGCAGGGTGACCAGCGTGCCGAGCACCGCGGGGGCGAGCAGGAGCGGTGCCGCGGCCAGCCCGCCCACCGCCAGCACCGGGGTCGCGATCACCGGCGCGAGCGCGAAGCCGACGTTGCCGCCCAGCGAGAACCAGCTCATCCCGACGTGCTCGCCGCCGGTCACCGCGCGGGCCAGCCGCGCCCCCTCGGGATGGTACGCGGCGACCCCGAACCCGGTCAGCGCGATCGCCGCGAGGGCGAGCGGGTACGACCCGGCCACGCCGAGCAGCGCGACGCCGCACCCGGCCGCCAGCGTGCCGGCCGGGACCAGCCACGGCATCGCCCACCGGTCGGTGAACCCCCCGAACAGCGGCTGGACCACCGAGGACAGCAGGGAGGCGGCCAGCACGAACCCGGACACGCCGAGATGGTCGTAGTGACGCTCGGCCACCAGGAACGGCACCAGCACCGGCACCATGCCCTGGTAGAAGTCCACGCTCCCATGCCCGATGGGCAGCAGCAGCCGGCTGTTCGCGCGCATGTCACCAGGGTCGGGGAGGAGGCTTCCCGGCGGCTTCCGATAACCTGCCGGAACATGTCGATTTCCCGCCACACCCCGACCGCGCCCACCGGGCTGCGCCGCCTGGCCGCCGGAGCGGGGATCGACGCCCACCACCACGACGAGCACCAGATCGTCTACGCCGCCCGCGGCGTGCTGTCGGTCACCACGGACCGGGGCCGGTGGATCGCACCGGCCACCCGGGCGATCTGGGTGCCGGCCGGGACCGTGCACGAGCACCGGGCCTACGGCCGGACCGACGTGCACCTGGTGGGCCTGCCGGTCGAGGTGAACCCGCTGGCGCTGCACGCCCCCGCCGTGCTGGCGGTCGAACCGCTGCTCCGCGAGCTGATCATCGAATACACCCGTGACCCGGACGCCGGCGGCCCGGCCGAACGCGACCGGCTCCTCGCCGTGCTGCTCGACCGGCTGCGGCACTCCCCGCGCCACCCGGTGCACCTGCCCACCCCCAGCGATCCCCGGCTGGCCGCGGTGTGCGCGCTGCTGCACGACGACCCCGCGGACGGTCGCACGCTGGCGCAGCTCGGCGCCGAGGCCGGCGCCAGTGAGCGCACCCTGTCGCGGCTGTTCCGCGCCGAGCTGCGCATGACGTTCCCGCAGTGGCGCACCCAGCTCCGGCTGCACCACGCGCTCATCCTGCTCGCCGAGCGCACGCCCGTCACGACCGTCGCGCACAGGTGCGGCTGGGCCTCGGCGAGCGCGTTCATCGACGTCTTCCGCCGCACGTTCGGGCACACCCCGGGACGCAACCGCTGAGACCGGCGAACCGCCGGCACCCGGGCGAGCCGCCGCGCGACGGCCGGGCCCGGCCGGAGCGAGCAGGACCTATTGCGGTGACTCGGACGTCCGTTTACGGCCTGTGCTTGTGATCGCGCCGGGCTCGATGGATCTTTGCGGTGGATCTTTCAAGCCGGCTCGTCGGAAGGGCGCCACTCCCCATGCAGCCATCACCCGCGCACGACACCGCCGGACACGCCACGGCGGGCTGGCGGGGATCCCTCGGCTGGCGGGACCCGCTGTTCCTGGCGGCCAGGCCGAGCGGCGAGCGGGTGCGCCGGTTCGTGGCGATGCTGCTCACGTTGCAGCGCCTCAGCTACCTGGTGCCCGCGTGCGCGAGCCTGTTCGCGGACGAGACGCTCTTCGCCGACCGCGGCCGCAACGCGGCGCTGCTGGCGCTGGCCCTCGTCTGGAACGTGACCTTGTTCCACTGGGTGGCGCGGCGTGGCTGGTTCGCGCCCCGGGCCGTGGTGATCGACGTGCTGGCGACCTGCGTCTTCATGGTGGGGGTGGCCGGGGTCTGCCTGCCCGAGTCGGGCACGTGCGTGCGCAACTGGTCCTCGCACGCGCTGCTGGCGACGGGAGCCCTGATCGGCGCGGTGAGCGAGCGTCCGATCCAGTTCGCCGCGTTGCTGCCCCCGGTCGCGGTCTACGCGGTCGCGCATGCCGGCGACCTCGGCCAGCGCCTCCCGGCCGCGCTGGAGCTGCTCGTGCGGGTGAACGGGTACGTCTGGTTCGCGGTCATCGTCTTCTTCATCCGCCGGTACCTCGCCGCCCAGGCGACCCGGCTGGACGGGCTGGCCGAGCAGCGGCTGGTGGCCGAGGCGGAGCGGGTCGCCGAGCGGGCCCGGCTGGCGCACTACCGGCAGTTGCACGACACGGTCCTGGCCACGCTGACCGCGATCGCGCGTGGCGGGCTCGACCACCACACGGAGGAGGTGCGGCGGCGGTGCGCGGCCGACGCGGCGTATGTGCGGGCGCTGATCAGGCAGGACGCCGCGGGCCCGGTCACCGGGCTCGGCAACGGCCTGGCGCGCGCGGTGGCCAGGGCGGCGGGGCTGGGGCTGTGCGTGCGCTACGCGGCCGAGGCGCTGCCCGAGGACCTGCCCGACGACGTGGCCGCGGCCTTGGCGGAGGCCGGCGCGGAGGCGCTCAACAACGTGGTCAGGCACTCGGGGGAGCGGGAGGCCTGGCTCACCGCCGTCGCCGTGGACGGCACGGTCACCGTCCGCGTGGTCGATCGCGGCAGGGGCTTCGAGCCCGGCGAGGTCGAACCCGGTTACGGGCTGCGCTCCTCGGTCATCGGGCGGATGCGTGAGGTGGGCGGAAGCGTGGAGATCATCACGGCTCCGGGCGAGGGCGTGTGCGTGGAGCTCAGGTGGCCGGACCCCGCGTAGCGCCGGGGCAGGCCGGACCGGCGTGCGGCTCAGGTGGCCAGGCCGTCCTCCCGGACGCGGGCGGCGAGCTCCAGCTTGGTGTACGCCGGACGTCCCGCCCTGCGGTATTTGTCCTTGACCCGTTCCAGGTAGTTCTTGGCGGTTCCCGGCTGCACGCCGGCGCTGCGGGCCGCCGCGCCGAGCGTCATGCCCGAGGCGTAGGCGAGCAGCACGGCGCGCTCCTGCGGGGACAGCACGGGCCGATCGACGTCCTGGTCGGCCAGCCAGCCCAGCGCCAGCTCGGGGGAGAGGGCCACCTCCTCCTTCGCCACCTCCCTGACCTTCGCCACCAGGGCGGCCAGGTCGTGATCCTTGGTGAGATACCCGCCCGCTCCCGCGTCGACCATCCGCCTGGCCATGTCGCCGGAGGTGACCACGCTGACCACGAGCACCCGTCGCCGCAGCCGCACCAGCGCGCGCACGTTGTCCACCGGCTCGGAGCGGTCGGCCAGCAGCAGGTCGAGCAGCACCACGTCGGCCGGTGACGGCTCCGTTCTGAGCAGTTCGGCGACGGTCGCGGCCGAGGCGGTCAGCCGGACGTCGGGCACGCCGGCCAGCCAGGCGGCCAGCCCTTCGATGAGCATCCGGTCGTCGTCCACGACGGAAACAGTGATCACGCCTGTCTGTCTCATATCCGGAATCTCGTGTCAAGTGCGCAGTTATGGCGGCTACCGGTCACCGGCCCGGCAGCGGAACATGGCGCCAAGTCCACGAAGGGAGCAGACATGACCGTCACGCTCGAAAGGGCCGAGGAGATCATCGCCGCCTGGAGGACGGGCGACGAGCCGGACAGCCCGGCCGGCCCCCTGCTGCCCGGCATGTACGTCGAGTCCGAGATCACCATGACCGGGCCGGGTCACTCCGGCAAGTGCGGGACCGCCTGCTCGGGCTCCTACACCCGTTACTGCTGCTGAGCGGGGACGGGAGCACATGGCCGGTGAGTTCGACCCCCCGCTGGATGCGCTGATCGGACCGGCTCTGGCCGACCTGGAGGCCCGGCTGGGGTCGCTCACCGGCCTCGCCCCGGCCGAGCGCGCCGCCATCCTGGCCGGCTCGGCGCGGTCCGTCGAGGAGGACGTCCGCCGCAAGATCACCAGAGTGCTGGTGCTGGAGCTGAACGCCGCCCGCCTGTCCGGCCGCCTGACCGGCGCCGACCCCGCCGCCCGGTGGGAGGAGTGGAAGCGGAGCGTCGCGCGGCCCGCGTTCTGGAAGGACCTGGCGGCGCCGTACCCCGCCATGACCGCCAGGCTGACGACGGTGATCCGCCACCGCTGCGCCGCCGCCCACCGCTTCGCCGCGCGCTTCGCCGCGGACCGCGCGGCGCTGGCCGCCCTGCCGGGAGCGCCGTCCGGCGCGCTCGAACACGTCGAGTTCGGCGCCGGGGACAGCCACCGCGGCGGGCAGACGGTCGTCGTGCTGCACGGCGCCGACGGCCGGGCGGTCTACAAGCCCCGCTCGCTGGCGGTGGACGCGGCGCTCGCCGAGCTGCTCACCAGCCTCGGCGACTCCACCATGCGCGTGCCCGCCGTCGTGACCGGCCAGGGGTACGGCTGGGCCGAGCACATCGAGCACCGCCACTGCGCCGACGCCGGAGAGCTGCGCGCCTTCTACCGCGGCATGGGCCACTGGCTGGCACTCATGCGCCTGCTCGGCGGCAGCGACCTGCACGCCGAGAACCTCATCGCCGCCGGACCGCACCCCGTGGTCGTCGACTGCGAGAGCCTGTTCACCCCGCACGCCAAGGCCCGCCCCTCCGGGTACGGCCAGGCGGTCGATCTGGCGGTGGAGCTGGTGGACAGCTCGGTGATGCGCACCGGGCTGCTCCCCGGGCGCGGGGTCGCGCTGGGCTGGCGCGGCGTGGACATGTCGGCGGCCGGCGCGCTGCCCGGCCAGCAGCCGCAGGTCGAACTGCCGGTGGTGCTCGGCGCGGGCACCGACAGCCCCCGGATGGGCACCGAACGGGTCGAACTGCCCCCGGCGGCCAACCACCCCAGCCCCGAGCCGGTCCTCGGCCACTACTGGGACGAGATCATGACCGGGTTCGACGAGCTCGACGGCCGCCTGGCCACGCTCGACCGGTCGGGCGGGCTGGAGCCGCTGCTGGCCGGCTTCGCCGACTGCCCGGTACGCGCCGTGCTGCGCTCCACCGAGTCGTACGCCGAGCTGGGCCGCATGCTCTGGCATCCCGCCGCGCTGCACGACGAGGCGCCCGCCCGCGCGAAAGCCGCCGCGCTGCTGGCCAGGATGTCGCAGAACGTGCCGGGCGCTCCCGGCGACCCCGCCGTCATCGCCGCCGAGGTGGACGAGCTGTGCCACGGCGACATCCCCATGTTCGACACCACCCCCCGCGCCGGCGTGCTGCGCGGCCCCGCGGGCACCCGGTGCGGCCCGGAACGCGACCTGATCGCCGAAGCGGTGACCCGCTGGCGGGCGCGCGACCACGGCCTCGACCGGCGGGTGGCGCAGGCGGCCCTGGTCAGCGCCTACCTCAACGAGGGCTGGATGCCGGAGGACAAGCGGCTCTCGCCCGGCCTGATCCGCACCGACCGCCTGGAACCCCGGCGGCGCGCGGCCGCCGCCGGCATCATGCGCGGCGTCCTCGACAGCGCCGTGCCCGGCGCCGACGGCACGGTCACCTGGATCACGCCCGTGCTGAACCCCACCGGCTGGGCCGTCCAACCGCTGTCGGCCGACCTGTACGGCGGAGCGCACGGCGTGGCCGTCCTGCTGGCCGCCTACACCCGGGAGGCCGCCGACGGCAGGGCCGAGCCCGTCGAGGAGCTGCCGGGACTCCTTGAGGCGGTGCTGCGCACCGTCCGGCTCGCCGAGGACCGCGACGCCGCCAAACGGCGGGAGGACATCCGGCTGCGCCCGGAGCCCCCCGGCGCCTACCTCGGGATCACCTCGCAGGTGTGGGGCTGGCTGCTGCTGCGCGCCCTCGGCGCGGCCGGGGACGAGGCGCTGGCGCGGGCCCGCGCGCTCGCCGGGCTGCTGCCGGAGTCGATCGAGGCCGACGACGGCTACGATCTGCTCTCCGGGATGGCGGGGGCGATCGTCCCGCTGCTGCGGCTGGGCGAGCAGGCCGGGGAAGCGCGGTGGGCCGAACTGGCCGGCTCGATCGGCGCGCGCCTCGCGGAGCTGGCGGAACACCGGCCGGGCGGGGCGTGCTGGCCCAGCCCACGCTTCCCGCAGGGGCTCGGCGGGCTGGCGCACGGCGCCACCGGCATCGGCTGGGCCCTGTCGCGGCTCGCGGAGTCGTCCGGCGGCCCCGGCGGCCTGCGGGAGCTCGCCGACGCGGCGTTCGCCTACGAGGACACCCTCTACGACCCCGACCAGCGGGGCTGGGTGGACCTGCGCGGGGACGGCTTCACCGCCGCCGCGTGGTGCCACGGCGCGGGCGGCGTCGGGATCGTCGCCGCCGACCGGCTGGCCCGCGAGGGCGGCGACCGGTGGCGTGACAGGCTGGCCCGCGCCGCCGCCTCCTGCTGGGCCGACGGCACCGGCTGGAACCACACGCTGTGCCACGGCGACCTCGGGTCGTGGGAGGTGATCGAGCACGCGCGGGCGGCCGGGGTCGCGCCGGTGGAGCGGGACCTGCTGGACGCCCACATCCTGGGCAGCCTGGAGGCCAACGGCCCCGTCAGCGGCCTGGCCCGGGACGCCTTCGCGCCGGGCCTGCTGCCCGGCCTGGGCGGGGTGGCCTACCAACTGCTGCGCATGCACCCCGACTGCGCCCTGCCGTCCGTCCTGCTCCCGGACCTGGGGTGAGCCCGATGGAGGAGGAGCTCGTCACCCCGTACTGGCACCTGGACCGGCCGGACGGGCCGCGGCGCACCCTGCGACGGCTGCCTGCGCTCACCGTCCCGGTGCTCCGGCTCATCTGGCGGTCCGGACGCCGGCCCGCGCTCACCATCCTCGTCCTCCAGCTCGCCGCGGGCGCCGCGACGGCCAGCGGGCTGCTGGCGACCACGACGGTGCTGGAGGACCTGCTGGCCGCCGGGGCGGCGTCCGAAAGGCTCCTGGCGGCGGTGCCCGGCCTGGCCCTGGTCGCCGCGATCGTCGCCCTGCGCGGCGCGGCCGAGGCGGCGGTGGAGCTGGCCAGAGCGCGGCTGGAGCCCGCGCTGCGGCGCGCGGCGGAGGAGCGACTGTTCGCCGCCGCCCTCGGCGTGCAACTGGCCGACTTCGACGACGTGGACTTCTACGACGGCCTGCACCGGGCCCGCGACCGGGGCCTGTTCCACCTCGACCGGGCGGCGGGCAACGTCATCGACCTGCTCGGCGCGGCCTGCGGGGTGACGGCGGCGGCCGCGGGGCTCGCCGTCCTGCACCCGCTGCTGGTGCCGTTGCTGGTGGCCGGCGTCATCCCGGAGGCGTGGGCGGTGCTGAAAGCCGCGCAACGCGGGTACGCGGGCATGCGCGCCATGGTCACCCTGAACCGCCGGGTCGACCTGCTCGCCGAACTGGCCACCGAGCGCGAACCGGCGGGCGAGCTGCGGGCCTGCCAGGCCCAGCCGTACGTCCTGGCCGAATACCGCCGGGCGGCGGACGTCCTGAAGGCGGAGGAGACGCGGGTGGGGCTGTCCATGGTGCGGGCCAGGACGGCGGGCCGCGCGGCGAGCGGCCTGGCCATGGCGGGAGTGCTGGCCGTGCTCGGGCTGATGCTGCACGCCGGCTGGATCGCGGCGGCCGCGGCGGGCACCGCGGTGATCGCCGTCCGGGTGGCGGGCGCGGCGCTGCGGCAGCTCACCCAGGCCGCTGACCAGCTCTTCGAGCAGTCGCTGTACGTGGCCGACTACCACGACTTCCTCGCCGACGCCGAGGCGAGGAGACGACCGGCGGGCGGTACGGCGGCGCCGCGCCGTCCCGGACGCATCACCCTGCACGGCGTCGGCTTCACCTACCCGGGCAGCTCGCGCCCCGCGCTGCGCGGGATCGACCTGACCGTCCACGCGGGCCAGACGATCGCGCTGGTCGGCGAGAACGGCTCGGGCAAGACCACGCTGGCCAGGCTGCTGGCCGGGCTCTACCGGCCCACCAGCGGCACCCTGCGATGGGACGGGCTCGACAGCGCCGATCTCGACCCGGACACCCTGGCCGACCGGGTGGTCCTGGTGCCGCAGCACCCGGTCCGCTGGCCGCACGACGCCAGGACCAACGTCCGCATGGGCCGCCACGACCGCGCCGACCCGGGAGACCACGCCCTGCGCGAGGCCGCCTCGCTCGCCGCGGCCGACGACGTCGTCGCGGACCTGCCCGCCGGATGGGAGACGCTGCTGTCCAAGCAGTTCAGGGGCGGCCACGAGCTGTCGGCCGGGCAGTGGCAGCGGCTGGCCGTGGCCCGCGGGCTGTTCCGCGACGGTCCGCTGCTGATCTGGGACGAGCCGACCGCGCCGCTGGACGCCAAGGCGGAGTACGCCGTCTACGAGACGCTCCGCAAGATCGCGGGGGAGCGGACCGTCCTGCTCATCACGCACCGGCTGACGAGCGTCCGGCACGCCGACCGCATCTACCTGCTGCACCAGGGGCGCGTCGCCGAGGAGGGCACGCACGAGGAACTGCTGGCGCTGGAGGGACGCTACGCCGAGCTGTACGCGTTGCAGACCGGGAAGGCGGCCAGACGATGACGCGGATGATCCACCCCGGCGAGCCGGGCTACCAGGCCAGGCGCAAGGCCTTCCTCGGCACGCTCACCGAGGACCTGCCCGCCGCCGTGGCCTGCTGCGCCACGGAAGCCGACGTGGTGGGCGTCCTGGAGCTGGTCCGCGCCCGCCGCCTGCCGTTCGCGCTGCGCGGCGGCGGGCACAGCTTCGCCGAGCACTCGTCCACGACCGGGCTGCTCGTCGACCTGGGCGCGATGCGGGGGATCGAGGTCGGCGCGGACAGCGTGCGAGTGGGCCCCGGCGTGCGGATCGGCGAGCTGGCCCGGCGGCTGGCCGAGCGCGGGCGCATGGTGCCCTGCGGCTGGTGCCCCACGGTCGGCGTGGTCGGGGCGGTGCTCGGCGGCGGCTACGGCGTGCTCAGCCGCCTGTACGGGCTCGGCGCCGACCACCTGCTCGCGGCGCGGGTGGTCCTGGCCGACGGGCGGGCCGTCGAGGCGCCGGACGACCTGCTGTGGGCGCTGCGCGGAGCCGGCGCCGGCCACTTCGGCGTGGTCACGCAGGTGACGCTGCGCACCCGGCCCATCGTGCCGATCACGGTCGTCCAGGCGAGCTGCGACTACGGGGACGCCGCCGAGCTGATCGACACCTGGCAGCACCTGGCGCCGGAAGCCCCCGACGAGGTCAACCTGGAGATCGCCGTCATCGCCGGCGACGAGCCCGACGAACCGCCGTCCGCCGTGCTCTTCGGCGTCGTCGCGGGGCCGGCGGAGCAGGCCCGGAAACTGGTCGCCGACCTGGCGCCGCCGGACCGGCTGCGGCTCACCAGCCTGGAAGGCGCCGCTGCCGCCTGCCATCACGCCTACGCCGACGGCGGGGAGGGCGCCGTCACGGAGCTGCCGTACGGCGAGCGGCCCGGGCTGCGCCTGAACAAGTCGGGCTTCTTCGACGGGCGCCTGCCCCGCACGGCCATCGACGACCTGCTGGCGCGGCTGGCGGCCGACCGGGTGCGCGGCGAGATCCGGGACCTGGAGTTCGTGCCCTGGGCGGGCGCGATCGGCCGTGTCCCCGCGGATGCCGGGGCATTCGCCCACCGGACCCCGCGCTTCCTGCTCAAACAGTCCGTCCAGGTGGGCTTCCGCGCCACCGACAGCCGCAGACGCGACGCGCACGCGTGGCTGTGCCGGTCGTGGGCCCGGCTGTCGCCGTGGGCCTCCGGCGCGGTCTACCCCAACTATCCCGACGCCGACCTGACGGACTGGGGGCGGGCGTACCACGGGGGCAACCTGCCACGGCTGCGGGAGGTGAAGGCCGCCTACGACCCGGCGGACCTGTTCCGCTCCGCCCAGCCGCTGCGCTGACAACCGTGGCCGGCGCCAGGCGGACAGACGGCGCAGGGGCGGGCGGTGCGCGGCGCTCCCCGGAGCGGGGGAGGCGCATCCCTCCCGAAGGGGAGCCCACCGGACCGTGGCCCGGAAAGGATGGCGACCATGAGCACCGCACCCGTGGCCCACCCGCCCGCACCGTCCACGCGCCCGAACCGGCTCACGACGTGGGCCGGCCGCACCATGATCCTGATCGCCGTGGCGCACACCGTCGTGGTCGCCCCCCTCGCCCCCTGGTCCGGCTGGTTCGCCGGGGACCTCCGCGACCGCACCGCGGACGGCGACTCGCTGGCGACGTTCTGGTCGCTGCCCGGCGGGTTCGTCGTGGTCCTGGCGCTGCTCGGGCTCCTGGTGGCGCGGGCGGGACGGCACGGGCAGCACGTTCCCGGGTACGTCGGCTGGGCCCTGCTGGCCTGGGGAGCGCTGGCCGTCGCCCTGATCGGACCGAGCGGGTTCCTCACCACCGCCGTCCCCGCCGGGCTGCTCATCGCGGCGAACCTCACCGCCGGACGACACTCCCGCCGCCGATCCTGAGCACGCCGACCTGAGCACGCCGGGCCGCGACGTGGCAGGCCCGTGCAGGCCCGTGCAGGCCGGGGCAGGCCTCGTGGTCGCGGTCAGCCGAACGGGGGAAGGTGCAACAGGCGCATCAACCGGGCCAGTTGCGGAGGGGTGTCACGCACGTGGATCGTGCCGTCGGCGGTGAAGACGGTCAGCGCCTTGACGGCGGAGACGTCGGCGAAGGTGACGTCGCGGAGGTCCAGGACGAGCCGTTCGTCGGTGTGGCGGGCCCGGGTGAGGGTGGTCAGCATGGCGCGGCTGTTGGTGGCGTCGATCTCGCCGACGAGTCGCATCACCGAGGAGTCCGGCGTCACGGTGCGGGCGATGCGCAGCACCCGGTCGGCGTACAGCAGGTGTTCGGGACGGGCGCGCTCGGGCCCGGGCGGCTGCCGGCGGCCGTCGTCGGCGGCCCGGGGGCGCCGCGCCTCGGAGCGTGACATCAGGGCACCCGATCCTATGCCCGGACGGACGAGGGGCATCGCGAACCACCTTCCGGACGCGGTGGCGGGAGCGGGGTGAGCGGCATGAGGTTCCTTCTGATCGACAACGGGTCCGCCTGGGGCGACGCGGGCCGCGGTGCACTGATGTCGGACAAAGAATACCGGAAAGATGTTTCGCCATAAAGGCTTCCGGCGTGCGGGTGGGCTTCGCTACAATCACCAGACGATGGACACTGCCGCCGACCGCCGCTCCGCATGGACGTTCCTGACCAACCACGCCCGCGTGCTGCTGGCGGTCGCGGCGGACCCGCAGGTGCGCATCCGCGACATGGCGGCCCGGATCGGCATCACCGAACGGGCCGCCCAGGGCATCGTGGCCGACCTGGAGGAGGCCGGCTATCTGGAACGCATCCGCGTCGGCCGCCGCAACCACTACCGGATCCGCCCCGATCAGCATTTCCGGCACCCGACCGAGGCCGACATGCCGGTCCGGGTGTTGATCGACATGTTCACCCACCGCGACCTGCCACCCCACGACCACCCCACGGTCAGCAGCGCCCGCCCCTAGGCTGTCACCTGGTGGTGGTGGGGGACGGCGCGGGCGGCGGCGACAGCCCGGCGTAGACCTCGTCGAGCACCGCGGGCAGCAGGGCCGGCCCGGGCGCACAGGAGCAGGTCGCGATCAGGAGGGCGACGCACGGCGCGAGCCCGGCGACGCGAGCGGGTCGCCGGTTGCGGCGGACACGAAGGCGGCGGCGTGGTCGCGCATCACCTCATGCGCCTCCGTCCCGTCGGCCGACTCGCCCAGCATGATCCGGGCGAGCTGCGGCATCATCGCCGGGAACAGGGCCAGCCCGGTGAGCAGGAACAGCGTGCGCGAGGTGCCGGGCGTCGGCTCGTCGGCCATCGAGGCGGCCTTGCGCGCGCACCGCTCGACCCGCGCCTCCTGGCCGGGCAGCAGCTCCTGCCCCCGGTAGTTGAGCGCCTCCCACATCAGCAGCCGCACCAGCTCCGGGTGGTCGTGGTAGTAGTCGGCCAGCCTGGCCACGTAGTCGGCGGGATCGCGGCCGGGCAGCGCGATCTGCGCGGTCAGGTCGTCGAGCGCCTCGGTGATGACGGTGTCGAACAGCTTCTCCTTGTTGCCGAAGTGTCCGTAGATGCGCTCCTTGTTGACACCGGCGCGCTCGGCGATGCGGTCCACCCGGGCTCCCGCGATGCCGTACGCGGCGAACTCCTCCCGTGCGGCGGCGAGCAGGGCGGAGCGGGTGGCGGCGGTCGAGACCTTGGGCGGCATGCGGCCATCCTACAACCACCAACCGGTTGGTTGACATCCAACTGGTTGGTTGATGTAGCGTCCACGCCATGACGACTGTTTCCCGGGCGGCCCCCGCCCAGACCCTGACCGCCGCGCCGTTCGGGCGGACCATGCTCGCGTTCACGCTCGCCGCACTGCTGGTGAGCGGGCAGATCTACGTCGTGATCCCGCTGCTGCCGGACATGGCGGCCACCTGGCGCGGCGACCCCGGCTCGCTGACCTGGCTGGTGACCGCGTTCGGAGCCGGATACGGCGTAGGGTTCCTGCTCTTCGGGCCCCTGTCGGACCGGCTCGGCCGGCGGCGACTGCTGCTGGCCGGGCTGCCCGTGGCGGCGGCCGGCACCGCGCTGGTGGCGCTCAGCCCGTCCCCGGAGCTGGCCCTGGTGCTGCGTGCGGTGCAGGGAGTGGCCGTGGCGACGTTCCCGCCCGCCGCGCTCGCCTACGTCGCCGAACGGGTCGAACCCCGGCGCCGGGTGGTGGCGATCTCGGCCGTGACCGGCGCGTTCCTGGTGTCGGCCGTGCTGTTGCAGATCGCGGCACAGGTGCTGGTGGACGTGATCGGCTGGCGCGGGCTCTTCGCGCTGTCGGCGGCCGGGCTCGTGGCGGCCTGGCTGGGCCTGCGCGCGGTCATGCTGCCGGACGGGCCGGCGGGCAGTGCCGGAACGCCGAGGCCTTCCGGGGCGGGAGGGTCTTCCAGAGCGGAGAGGTCTTCCGGGGCGGTCGTGTGGAAGGAACTGCCGGCGGCGTACCGGACGGTGCCCGCGCTGCTGCGTGACGGCGCGCTCCTGCTCCGGTACGCGGCCACCGTCGTGCTGATGGCCGGGTTCGTCGCCCTCTACACGGGTCTCCAGCTCCACGGGGTCACCGCCTCCTCCGGCGAGCTGCTGGCGCTGCGGGCGGCCGGGCTGCCGGCGATGATCACCGTGCCGCTGCTCATGGGCCGGCTCGGCCGCGTGGCCGCACCCGCCCGCGCCGTCGCCATGCTGGCCGCCGGGGCGCTGGTCCTGGCCGCCACCGCCCTGACCGGAGCCGCCGGGATGGGCCTGGTGCTGCTGCTCGCCGCCTACGCGGCCACGGTCACCGGCGGCCTGCCCAGCCTGAACGAGGCGGTCTCCGGCCGAGCGGGCCAGGCGCGCGGAACGGCGTTGGCGCTGTTCTCCTTCTCGCTGGCAGTCGGCGCGGGCGTCGGATCGCAGGTGGCGGCGGCCTTCGGCGGCTTCACCGCCCTCCTGTATGGCCTG
The DNA here is from genome assembly GCF_043204415.1 of Nonomuraea sp. NPDC047897. Classification (NCBI taxonomy): domain Bacteria; kingdom Bacillati; phylum Actinomycetota; class Actinomycetes; order Streptosporangiales; family Streptosporangiaceae; genus Nonomuraea; species Nonomuraea sp. NPDC047897. Next base: position 114,180 of record NZ_JBIDCC010000003.1, read on the forward strand.
GCGGCCCTGATGGGGGTCGCGGCCCTGGCCGTACTGGCGTCGACCAGACGGTGAGCCCGCCGCCGGGAGAGCATCCCGGCAGAAACCGGGAGAGCATCCCGGCAGAAACAGGGTGTCGCCGGTATGGTCGGCGCGCCGCGTGGCCGGCTGGGAGCGCAGGCCCCGGGGCTGGTCCCGCTATCGAGGGGTCAGCACACAGAACTCGTTGCCGTCGGGGTCGGCCATCACGACGTGACCGGCCTCGCCCTGGCCGATGTCGATGCGCGTCGCCCCGAGGGACACGAGACGGTCGACCTCCGCCTGCTGATCGCCGCCCGCGGGCGGGGCGATGTCGAAGTGCAGCCTGTTCTTGCCGGTCTTCGGGGCCACCGGCGGACCGCCCCAGGTGATCTTCGGTCCGCCGTGCGGCGAGCGGATCGCGGTCTCCTCGTCCTGGTCCCACACCAACGGCCAGGCCAGCGCGGCGCTCCAGAAGTACCCCACCTCCTGCGAGCCGTCGCACGCGAGCGCACCGAGGAATCCGCAGTCGGCGAGGAACTTGTTGCCCGGCCCGAGCACGCAGAGCTCGTTGCCCTCGGGGTCGGCGAGCACCACATGACCCTCTTCCGGGCGTTGCCCGATGTCGATGTGCCGCGCACCGAGGTCGAGCGCCCTCGCCACCGTCCGCCGCTGGTCCTCCAGGGACGTGCTCGTCAGGTCGAAGTGCATCTGGTTCGGGCCGGTCTTCTTCTCCCGGGACGGCAGACATCGGATCCGGAACCCGGTGTCGTCGCCCGGCAGGAGCGTGACGCCGTCGTGGGAGTCGTCGGCCGTCTCCCAGCCCAGGACTCCCGCCCAGAAACGCCCGAGACCAAGCGGGTCGTGCGCGTCGAAGCAGAGCGCGACGAGCCGAGAAGTCATCCCGTACCTCCATTCCATCGGGTCACCGGCGCGTACGGACCACCTCCGCCTGCCCGGGACGGAGGCCAACGCTAGCCCGCCCGCAGATCGCGACGCCAACGCTTATCCAGCACGTGGGTGGTCCTTCCTGCCCGCCCCGGCCGGGCAGGTGGCGTGGATCACCGCCCGGCGGCGCTATCGTCCTTGATCATGACCGAGTCGACCTACCTGCATGCCACCCGGGTGGCCTACGACACTGTCGCCGCCGACTACGCCGAGCTCCTCCGCGACGAGCTGGACGGCAAGCCGCTGGATCGCGCGATGCTGGCCGCGTTCGCCGAGCTCGTGCGGGCACCGGACGGCGGGGAGGTCGCCGACCTCGGGTGCGGCCCGGGCCGCATCACGGCCCATCTGCGGGCGCTCGGAGTGAACGCCTTCGGTATCGACCTGTCGCCGGAGATGGTCGCCGTCGCGCGCCGTGGCCATCCGGGTCTGCGGTTCGACGTGGGCACCATGACCGCGCTGGACCTGGCGGACGAGTCCGTCGGCGGTGCCGTCGCCTGGTACTCGACCGTCCACACACCGCCGGAGCTGTTGCCGGTGGTGTTCGCCGAGATTCACCGGGTGCTGGCCCCGGGCGGTCATCTGCTGGTCGCCTTCAAGGTCGGGGACGAACGCCGCCACCTGGACAGAGGCTACGGTCACGAGCTGTCGCTCGACGTCTACTGGATGCCCCCGGAGCACATCGCCGACGTGGTGAGCGCCGCCGGGCTCGTCCTGGACGCCCGGTTGGTCCGTGAGCCTGACGAGAGCGAGAAGCCACGGTCAGGCCGCCAGGCGTTCTTTCTCGCTCACAAGCCCCGCACGTCGTAGCCCGCCGAGCCGATCTAGTAATCTACAATGTAAAGGCGCTCACCGGCCTCCGCGCACATAGGCACGCAGCGACAACGGCACGAACACCACCAGCAGCGCCACCGACCACAGCAGGACGGCGGCCACCGGATGCGCGAGCGGCCAGGTCACGTCACCGGACGGGACGCCCGGGTTGCCGAACAACTCCCGGGCGGCGGCGGTGAGCGCGCTCACCGGGTTCCAGTCGGCCAGGAAGCGCAGCCAGCCCGGCATGCCGTCGGTCGGCACGAACGCGTTCGACAGCATCGTGAACGGCAGGAAAAGCGGCACCATCGCGTCGGCGACCTGGTCGTTCTTCACCGCCAGGCCCACGTAGACGCCCACCCAGCTCAGCGCGTACCGCAGCACGACCATCAGCAGGAACGCCTGGGCGGCGGGGACCGGGCCGCGGTGCGGCTGCCAGCCCACCAGCAGGCCCGCGCCCACCATGATGGCCAGCATGAGCAGGCCGATCACCAGGTCGGCGCCGGTCTGCCCGAACGGCACCGCCAGGCGCGCCATCGGCATGGAGCGGAACCGGTCCATCACCCCGCGGGAGGCGTCGGTGGCCATCCGCGTCATGACCCCCATCACCGCGGAGAAGGTCACCATCGCGAACAGGCCGGGCATGAGGTACTCGCGGTAGTCGCCGCCGTCAGGCACCTGGATCGCGCTGCCGAAGACGTACCCGAACAGCACCACCATGACGGCCGGGAAGATCAGCGCGGCGACGAGCTCGCCCGGCTCCTGGCGCAGCCGTCCCAGCTCGCGGCCGACCAGGGTCAGCCCGTCGGAGACCGTCCAGCGCAGGCGGTGGGCGTACGGCGGGGCGGAGGCGGTCATCGTAGGGACTCCTTGCGGTCGGTGAGGCGCAGGAACACCTCGTCGAGGGTGGGACGGCGCAGCCGCACGTCGGCCGCGGCGACCTCGGCGCGGTCGAGCTCGCGCACGATGTCGGCGAGCCGGAAGCCGCCGCCGGGCAGGGCGACGCTGAGCCGGTCGGCGCCGGTCATCGTGGGATCGGTTCCCGTCAGGGCGTTCAGGACGGTCGCCGCCGGACGCAGGGCGGCGGGTTCTTCGAGGACGACGTCGAGGCGGTCGCCGATCGTGGCCTTCAGCTCGTCGGGCGTGCCGGTGGCGATCACCCGCCCGTGGTCGACGACGGCGATGTCGTCGGCGAGCTGGTCGGCCTCGTCCAGGTACTGGGTGGTGAGCAGCACTGTGGTGCCGTCGGCCACCAGCTCGCGGACGCTGTCCCAGATCTCGCCGCGACTGCGTGGGTCCAGGCCGGTGGTCGGTTCGTCCAGGAAGAGCACGTCGGGACGCAGGATGAGGCTGGTGATCAGGTCGAGGCGGCGGCGCATGCCGCCGGAGTAGCCGGCGACCTGCCGATCGGCGGCGTCCGCCAGGCCGAAGCGTTCGAGCAGGTCGTCGGCCCGCCGGTGCGCCTCGCGCCGCGACAGGTGGGACAGGCGCCCGAACAGGCGCAGGTTGCCGCGGCCGGTGAGTTTGTCGTCCACGGCGGCGTACTGGCCGGCGAGCCCGATCCTGGCTCGCACCGCGTCGGCCTCGCGGACGACGTCGTGTCCGGCGATGCGGGCGTGTCCGGCGTCGGGGTCGGACAGCGTCGCCAGGATGCGCACCGCGGTGGTCTTGCCGGCGCCGTTCGGTCCGAGCACGCCGCAGACGGTCCCGGCCGGGACGCTCAGGTCCAGGCCGCGTAGCGCGTGGGTGTCGCCGAAGGATTTGCGCAGTCCTTCGGCGACCACGATCGGTTCCATCATCCCCTCCATTGGGTACGTTGTACGCGGTTTCGTCGTCAGAGTAGACTACTGGGTACGACGTACGCAACAAGGAGGTGGAACGGTGACCGACGCCGAGCACGTGAACATCTGGATGCGGCCCGAGCGCCCCGCCCGCGGGCCGAAGCCGGCCTACAGCCGCGAGCAGATCACCGAGGCGGCGGTCAGGATCGCCGACGCCGAGGGGCTGGAGGCCGCCACCATGCGGCGGATCGCCGCCGAGATCGGTGCCGGCGCGATGTCCCTCTACCGCTACGTCCCCAGCCGCGACGACCTCGTCGAGCTCATCGCCGACCGGCTGCAGGGCGAGATCGACCTCGCCGGCATACCCTCCGGCGACTGGCGCGCGGACCTGACCCACTACGCCGGCCAGGTGCGGGCGATGTGGCTGCGCCACCCGTGGATCGCCACCGTGCAGCGGTCACTTCCCAGCTTCGGCCCCAACCAGTTGCTGCTCATCGAACGGGTGGTCGGGGTCCTCGACGCCTACGTCCCCATCGACGAGAACCTCGGCCTGATGGCCATCCTGAACGGCTATGTCGAGGGCGCAGCCCGCGAGGAGGTCAGCGTGGCCGCGGAGGTTCGCCGCACCGGGCTCAGCGAGTCGGAGTGGATGGCGCGGAGCTACCCGCGCGTCCAGCAACTGGTGGACAGCGGCCGGTATCCGATCTTCACGAAGATCGTGAAGGATGCGCGCCAGCCGCACCTGAGCCGCGACGACCAGTTCCGGTACGGGCTGGAACGTGTCCTCGACTGCATCGCCGCGGCCCTTCCGGCAACGGCCGAGCCCCCCTCAGCGCGGTCAGGTGGCCGGAACCGGTGACCGCACGGCCCCGGCCGCGCCGCTCCCGGCGTCCGAGGCGCGGAACGTGCGGCGGTAGGTGTCGGGCGGCACACCGACCGTGCGGTTGAAGTGCCGGCGCAGCGTCGTGCCGGTGCCCATGCCGGTCGCCGCCGCGATCGCCTCGACACTGTCGTCGGTGGTCTCCAGCAGTTCCTGGGCGCGGCGGATTCGCTGGGTCAGCAGCCACTGCAGCGGGGTGGTGCCGGTCACCGACCGGAAACGGCGGCCCAGGTTGCGCGAGCTCATGGCGGCCTGGCGGGCAAGGTCCTCCACGGTCAGCGGTTGGTCCAGCCGTTCGATCGCCCACGGGAACAGCTCCACGAGCGGGTGGTTGTCCTGCGCGGGCACCGGCGAGGTGACGAACTGGGCCTGGCCGCCGGCCCGGTGCGGCGGCACGACCAGGCGGCGGGCCACCGCGTTCGCGACCGCCGAACCGTGGTCGAGGCGGACGAGGTGCAGGCACAGGTCCATCGCGGCGGCCTTGCCGGCCGAGGTGAGCACGCTGCCGTTGTCCACGTAGAGCACGTCCGGATCGACCTCCACCCGGGGGTGGCGCGTGGCCAGCACCTCGGTGTGCGCCCAGTGCGTGGTCGCCCGTCGCCCGTCCAGCAGGCCGGCGGCTGCCAGCACGAACGCGCCCGTGCAGAGGGCGGCCACGCGCGCACCCGCCTGGTGGGCCGCGCGCACCGCGTCGATGAGGTCGCCGGGCGGGTCCGCGTCGACATCGGCCCACCCCGGGACGATCACGGTGTCGGCGCTCGGCAGCCGGTCGAGGCCGTGGTCGGGTTCCAGCCGGAACCTGCCGGCCCGTACGGCGCCTGGCCCGCAGCCGATGAGGCGGTACCAGGGGACGGTCACGCCGGCCGGTGCGGTGTCGAACACCTCGTAGGCCAGCGACAGTTCGAAATGCAGCATCCCGTCGGTGATGGCGACCGCGACAGTCTTCATGTCCGGAATTGTATGAGGTGCGGTGTTCCCGACCCGTTCACCCGACCCGTTCACCCGACCCGTTCACCCGACCCGTTCAACGGTGCAGGACCTACCGGCTCAGTCAGGTGCCGCCGGTGTCAGGGAGGCGTTCCAGTAGTCGGCGTAGCGGCCGGCGCGGGTGAGCAGCTCGTCGTGGGGTCCTTCTTCCACGATCCGGCCGCCGTCGAGGAAGGCGATGCGGTCGGCGTGTTGGACGGTGCGCATGCGATGGGCGACCATCACGACGGTCCGGCCGGCCATGAGGCGTTCGATGCCCTCGTGGACGGCTGCCTCGTTGACCGGGTCCAGGGCGGAGGTCACCTCGTCGAGCAGCACGATGGGGGCGTTCTTCAGCAGGGCCCGCGCGATCGAGACGCGCTGGCGTTCGCCTCCTGACAGCAGTGTGCCGCCCTCGCCGACGTTCGTCGCCCAGCCGCCGGGCAGCCGCTCGATCACCTCGTCCAGCCGGGCGGCGCTCGCCGCGGCCCGCAGGTCGGCCTCGGTGGCGTCGGGGCGGCCCAGCCGTACGTTGTCCTCGATGGTGCCGTCGAAGAGGTAGACGTCCTGGAAGACGATGGCGATCCGCGCCATCAACTCCTCGCTGCCGATCGCGCGCACGTCCACCCCTCCCACGCGCACCGCTCCGGCGTCCACGTCGTAGAAGCGCGCCAGCACCTGCAGCAGCGTGCTCTTGCCCGCGCCGGACGGCCCGACGACCGCGAGCCGCTGCCCCTCGGGCACGGACAAGGACAGGTCGTCGAACACGGTGCGGTCGCCATGTCGGAAGGTGACGGACTCCACGTCCAAGCCATGTCCCACCGGCTGGATCGGTTCGGGTGCCTCCGGCAGCGGCTCGGTGCGCAGGACCGCGTCGAGTCTGGTCAGTTCGGAGCGCGCGGCGCGGAGTTTGCCGCCGATGTCGGCCAGCGACAGGACCGGGTCGGCGCAGCGGGCGGCCAGCACCAGGATCGTCAGTAGCTGCGCCACACCCATGCTCCCGCCGAGCGCGAGGTGGACGCCCAGAACCAGCAGGGCGGTGAACATCGCCTGCACCACGAGTGTCAGGCCGATCATGCCGGGCAGGACCGACAGCACGGTACGGCGGGAAGCTCGCTGACGTTCCCGCAGGGCGTCGTCGAGCAACGCGAAGCGTTGGGCGCTCCGGCCGCCGGAGCGCAGCACCGGCTGAGCCTGGAGGAACTCGATGACCCGCCCGGTCGCCTCGGTGTCGCGTTCGTGGCGCTCAGCGTCGCCCGCGGCCATCGAGCGGCCGGTCCAGACCTGGATCGCCGCCACAAGCGGCACGGCGACCAGCGCGGCCAGCCCCAGCTGCCAGTCGTAGGCGAGCATCACGCCGACGATCGTCACAGGGGTGACGAAGGCGGAGATGTAGGGCGTCAGCAGATGCGCGATCACGCCCATCGTCTCCAGCACGCCCTGGCTGGCCAGGACGGACACCTCCCCGACTCGGCCGGTGCTGTACCAGCCGAGGGGCAGCCGGGCCAGATGATCGCCGAGGCGGTGATACATGCCACGCAACAGCGTGGTTCCGGCGCGGAAGCCGAACAGGTCGCTGACATAGCGCAGCACCGCGTAGCTCGCGACCGCGCCGCCGAACGCGACCAGCCAGGGCAGCGCGTCCGCGGGGGTGCTGCCGAACAGGGTCTGCAGCACGGGAACCAGCAGGGCGTAGGACAGACCCTCGACGATCGCGGTGATCGTCATCAAGGCCACGGTGCGACGCACCGGCCGGGCGTGCTCCCGGCCCAGGACGCGCAGCAGCATGCGAATCATCGGTGCTCCTTGGATTGCCAGAAGGCGGCGAACTTTCCGTTCTTCGCCAGGAGGTCGGCGGGCCTGCCCTGCTCGACGATCGACCCGTCGTCCAGCATCACGACGGTGTCGGCGTCGGCGACCGTCTCCAGGCGGTGGGCGATGAGGAGGATCGTGCGGTCGCCGCCCAACGTCGCCAGTGCCTGCCGTACCGCCTGCTCGGTCTGCGGGTCGGCGAACGCGGTCGCCTCGTCCAGCACCAGGACGGGTGTGTCGGCGAGCAGCGCGCGGGCGAGCGCGATCCGCTGCGATTCGCCACCCGACAGCCCGGTCTCCTGCCCGAGCACGGTGTCGTAGCCGCGTGGCAGCTCAAGAATCAGATCATGGATGTTCGCCGTACGGGCTGCGCGGACCACGTCGTCGAAATCGGCATGCGGTACGGCGAGCGCGATGTTGTCCGCGACCGATGCGCGCAGCAGGCGCACGTCCTGGAAGACGAAGGAGACCATCCGGTAGAGGTCGGAGGCGGCGATCTCGCGCAGGTCGACGCCGCCCAGGGTGATCGAACCGTGGGTGGGGTCGAAGAACCGCGGCAGCAACTGGACCAGCGTGGACTTGCCGCTGCCCGAGGGGCCGACGATCGCGGTGACCGTGCCCGGTTCGAGGACCAGGTCGATCCCGCGCAGCACCTCGCGGTCGTCTTCGTAGCCGAAGCGGACCCCACGTAGTTCGACCCGGTGGCCCTGCGGCGGACGCGGGTGGGCGGGCTCCGGCAGCGGCGCCACCTCCAGCACGTCCCGGATCCGGCCGATCGCACGCTTGGCGGTCTGCAGATCGTCGAAGCTGTGGGCGATGAGGGCCGCCACCGGAGCGGTCAGGCCGAGTCCCAGGAGCAGGAAGGGCAGCAGGTCGGCCGGGGGCAGGCCGCCGTTGGTGATCAGAGCGGTGCCGCCGATCAGGACGACCAGCAGCACGAACGGCGGTGACAGCACCAGTTGCATGCCGGCGGCGATCAGCGAGAGGCCGCGCACGAAGCTGTGGTAGATGCCGACGAAGTCGTCGGTGGCCGTGCGGAACCTGCGGTGGGCGCGTCCGGAGCCGCCGAACGCCTTGACCACCGAGATGCCCTGGACGAACTCGACGACGGAGTCGGCGATCCGTCCCATGGCCGCGTCGAACTGCTTCTCCTCACGCAGCCGGGTCGGGGTCATCATCAGCGGGATGTGCGCCACGGCCAGCACCACCGGGATCAGCGTGATCAGGGTGAGCCGCCAGTCGATGGTGAACAGGTAGACCAGCGAGAGCAGTGGCACCACGAACGCGGAGATGAGCTCGCCGGGGGCGTGGGCGATGAACGGGTGCATGGCACTGACGTCCTCGCCCACCACCTTGGCCAGCTCGCCGGTCCGGCGCCGGGAGAACCAGCCGATCGGCACGCGTGCCAGCCGCGCGGCCAGGTGCCGGCGTAGGGCCAGTTGTACGTGGCCGTCGAGAAGGTGCCCGATTCCGGATGACGCGGCCGTGAACACCAGCCGGACGAGCAGGCCGGCCGCACCCGCGACCACGACGGTCCAGACGTGATCGTGATCGATCGGGCCGGGCGACAGCAGGCTGCGCCCCAGCTCGACGACCGCCAGCAGCGGGGCCAGACCCGCGACGGCGCCGATCACCTGGAAGGCGACGACGGCCGCGAAACTCCAGGCGTGCGGGCGCAGCAGCCTGCTCAGGCGGAGTTCGTGCACGGGATCGGGGTCGGGCAGCGGTGTGGGCGGCGGCCCGGCCTGGACGTGTCCGGCGTCGGAGGTGATTGTCATGCCGAATGTCCCTTCTTGCGTCGAGCGGTCAGGGGCGCTCCCTGCGGGGAGCGGGTGGCGCCGGGCGTCACTCGCCGAGGCACTCCCGAAGGAAGGCGAGGATCTCCGCCCGCGCGGGCGTCGCCTGGGCTGCCATGCCCGGCATGCTCAGGAACGCGTGCCCCGCCTCCGGGTACTCGCTGAGCCGCGCGGGCGTCCCGGCCGTCCGGAGCCGCTCGGCGTAGCGGCGGCCGTGGTCGGCGATCGGGTCGCAAGTCGGCACCACCACGAGCGCCGGGGCCAGCCCGTTCAGGTTGTCGGCGTACAGCGGCGACAGCGCATGGGCGTCGGCGCCCTCGGGGATGGCCAGCCGCTGGAAGAACCGCAGCAGCGCCACGGACAGGGTGGGCGTCTCCGCGTACTGGACCGTCGAGTCGTACGTCCAGGCCGTCGAGGTCACGTCAACCGCCGGGTTGACCAGCACCTGCGCCCGCAGCCCCAAACCGGCCCGCCTGGCCCTGATGGCCGCCAGCGCGCTGATCAGCGCGCCGCAGCTCTCGCCGAAGACGGCGACGCGAGCCGGGTCGATGTCCCACGTCCCGGCGTGCTCCACCACGTGCTGGAGCACGTCCCAGCCGTCGTCGGCGGCGGCGGACAGCGGCGTCTCCCAGTCGAGGAGGCGGTGCTCGACCGAGACGACGACCGCCGGCAGGTGGGCGGCGAGGTGGCTGTTGACCCAGTCGCTCTGCGTGGCCGTGCCGACGAAGGCGCCCCCGTGCACGTGGATCACGAGGGGGAGGGCGCCCGCGGCCGAGGGTCGGTACACCCGGACGGGGAGTTCGCGGCCGGGCAGCGTCACCTGCTGCCAGCCGATCGTGGCGCCGGGGTCCGGCTCTCCGGTGATCACGCGTGCGGCCGTGGACGCCCGGACGCGGTTCTCGGCGTCGCGGAAGGTGATCAGTTCCTCGGCCGTCACCGTGGACCAGTTCGGCTCCGCCGGTCGCCGCATCGCGGTGATGTCGTTCATGGGCTTCTCTCCTAGTTTCGATACCCAAGGTTTTGAAACCTAAGGTAGCGCAACTCGGTATCGTAGGAACATGACGTCGACCACACCTGGGCGGCCGCCCGGCCGCCCGCGTTCCGGCATCAACGACGTGGTCTTCGCCGCGACGCTGAGCACAGTCCACGAGCTGGGCTACGCGCGTGCCACCGTGGAGCGCATCGCCGCCGCGACCGGCATCGCCAAGACGACGATCTACCGTCGCTGGCCGACGAAGGGGGCGTTGATCGTGGACTGTCTGCTCGACGCGTTCGGCCCGGTGCCGCTGGAGGGTGGTAGCCGGGCCGAGATCATGTCCTCGGCCATCCGCTGGACCGCGGGCAAGATCGGCGAGCCGGGGGTGGGCGACGCGTTCGCGGGCGTGTTCAGTGACGCCGTCAGCGACCCGGCGCTGCGCGAGATTCTCTCCTCCCGGCTGCAGGACCCCTACCGGCTCGCGCTCCAGGACGCGCTCGACGAGCCTGAGCACCGGGTCCTGTTCCTCATCGACGTCGTCGTCGGGACCCTGCTCCACCGCATGGGCATGACCGGCGAGCCGATGGTCGACGATGACGTCGACGCGCTGGTGGAGATGGTTCTGCCGCTCGTCCGCTGAGGACGCGAGGCCGGGCGGGAGGTCGGGCGGGAGGTCGCGGACGCGGAAGGCGGGGTGCCGGGGTGCGATCCGGCCGGCTCACCGGCACGGCGTGCGGCACGTCATGCCCGGCTGTGCCGGTCGGGGGAGCAGCAGCCGTCGGCGCATCCGTCCGCCTCGGCGGCCGTGCGGGCGGACAGGGGGCCGGACAGGGGGGCGGCGGGAACGGCGGGAACGGCGCAGCAGGCGTCCCCGCGCCAGGCTTCGCGGCCCTCCTTGACCGCCACGGCGGCGATCACCAACGCCGCGATCGGGTCGGCCCACGACCAGCCGAACAGGCTGTTGAGCGCCAGCCCGACCAGCAGCACGCCGGACAGGTAAGTGCACAGCAGGGTCTGCCTGGAGTCGGCGACGGCGGAGGCGGAGCCGAGTTCGCGACCGGCGCGGCGTTGCGCGTACGACAGGAATGGCATGATCAGCAGGCTGAGGGCGGCCAGGATCAGACCGGGGGTGGAGTGCCGCGCTTCGCCGGAGCCGAGCAGGGCGCGGACGGCGTCGCAGGTGACGTAGGCGGCCAGGGCGAAGAAGGACAGGGCGATGACGCGCAGCGCCGCCCGTTCCCGGCGTTCGTGGTCGGCGGCCGAGAACTGCCAGGCCACCGCCGCCGCGGAGGCGACCTCGACGATCGAGTCGAGGCCGAAGCCGATCAGCGCCGCCGAGGAGGCGATGGAGCCGGCGGTGATGGCCACCGCGGCCTCGATGACGTTGTAGGTGATGGTGGCGGCGACCAGGAGCCGGATGCGGCGCTGCAGCAGAGTCCGGCGGGCGGGGGAGGGGCCGGGGCCGGGCAGGTTGACCGCGGTCATGCCGCCGCCTCTCCTGCCGTCCGTGTGCCGCCGTCACCGTCCGTCCGGCCGCCGGGGCCGGGTGCGGGGGCGGGGGCGGGGGCGGGGGCGGGGCACAGTGCCACGGCGTGGCCGGTGGCGGCCAGCAGTTGCTCGGCGGAGGCGAGCAGGTCCATCAGCTCGGGGCGGGTCAGGCTGTAGAAGGACTGCCGGCCCTCGGCCCGGTAGCCGATCAGGCCGCAGTCACGCAGGCAGGCCAGGTGCTTGGACACCGTGGACTGGGCCAGCCCCAGCTCGCCGGTCAGGTCCACGACGCGCGCCTCGCCGCGGGCCAGCCGTCGCACGATGCGCAGCCGGGTCTCATCGGCCAGCGAGTGGAACAGTGCCGCCGCCGGCGGCAGTCCGGCCGCGATGTCGGCGCTCACGCACCGCCCGCCGTCACCCTCATCAATCATCGCCATATTGCGATGATAGCGTTGTTTCGTGATTCTTTGCGAGAAGGAGTGGCGGCGAGCATCCCGACCGGCACGGCCGGAACGTCTCCGGGTGAGCCGGGACGACGTACGCCTGGTCCAGGGTTTATGCGGCGGAGGCGGTGCGGCTTCGGGTGGCTGTCCCACCGTGGCGTGTTTTTCCTGGTCAGCCGTCTGGTCATCATGGTCACGGCGGCCCCGTTCAGGTGTGCCTCGCTGTGCTCGGGCTTGCGTTCGTGTTGTTCCGCTGCCGTGATGATCCCGATGGCGATCGCGGTCGCTGTGACGCCGAGGCCACCTCAAGGGGCAGGGACCGACGGAAGAGGGCCCAGATCGCGGATGACCCCGGCCAGGGCCCGGATGGGCTCGCTCTCAGCCTCGCTCCGCCACACCAGCGCGTACGACAGCGGCTCCATATCGGTGACCGGCAGGTAGGCGATGTCCGGCCGCACCCAGTAGCGGGTGACGTGGGCGGGGAAGAGCACGACAAGCCCGTCCATGCTGGCGAGGGTCATGGCCTCTTCCGCGTCCCGCACCACGGGACCGCGCTCGATCTGACGGCCTCGCCGGGTAAGGCGCGGGGCGTAGGTGTCGTACCAGTAGCCGGGCCCGGCGTCGGCGTGCGGGTGCTGGAAGTCGGAGACCATCTCCAGCGAGACCGACGCGCGCGGGGCGAGTTGGTGGTCGGTGGCGACGGCCAGCACGCGCTGCTCGGCGAACACGACCGGCCCCACGGTGAGGTCGGATTCGTCGACGGGGAGCCAGCTCACCAGGACGTCGATGTCTCCGCGCCGCAGCGCGGGGAAGGCTTCGCCCACCTGTGCGCTGTGGACGCGCAGCTTCCACAGCGGGTGGCGCAGGCGGAAGACGTCCCAGTAGGGGCGCAGGTCGTGGGCGTTGAGCGGGAGCATGCCGACCCGCAGGATGCCGGTGATGCCCTGGCCGGCGAGCTGGGCGCGTTCCATGCTGTCCTTCAGCTCGGCATACAGCGGCCGGAGGTCGTCCCGGAGCTGCCGCCCGACCTGTGTCAGCCGAACCGTGCGGTTGTTGCGCTCGAACAGCGGAGCGCCGACCTGCCGTTCCTGCTTCTGGATCGCCTGGGTGACGCGAGCGGGTGACAGGCACAGCCGGGTGGCGGTGCGGCCGAAGTGCAGTTCCTCGGCCAGGGTCAGCAAGATCTCGATGTCCCGCAGTTCCACGCCTGACCTGCTCCGTTCACTCCAGCTGAAGGTGATCTTTCGGGGTTCGTGGTTGTTCTGGGTGTTCACCGTACTTGATCCTCGATGCGTACGATTCGCCTGGTCGAGGGAGCACGTGGATGGACGTCCTGGTTTGCGGTGCCGGCAAATCGGCCATCGACTCCCTCGGCCAGGCGCTGGCCATGGAGGCCCCTGTGGCTGATCGTCGGCAGCCGGTCCTTCGATCTGGTTCAGCAGATGAACCAGGCCAGGGCCGAAGAGTACCGCGCCTGGGAGCACCTCAGCCGCCTGGCGCCCGGCTGACAGCTCCGTCCCGATCCCCGCGTTCCGACGCGACGAACGACACGATCGAAAGGTCATAGATGATGAAGCACCACGATGCCGCCCGGCCCGCGGAAGAAGACCTGCGAGAAGAGCGGCCGGCGGGGGACGCCGACGTGATCGTCGTGGGGGCCGGTCCGACGGGTCTTATGCTGGCCGCCGAGCTGCGCCTGGCCGGAGTGCGACCGCTGGTCCTGGAACGACAGCCGCGCCCCCGCGACACCCCGAAGGCTGGGGGCCTGGGCGGGCAGATCCTGGAGCTGCTGCGCTACCGGGGCTTGCTGGAACGTTTCGAAGCGGCCTGCACCGGCCCTGCGCCGGCTCCCCGGTTCCCGTTCGGCGGCGTGCACCTGGATTTCACCCAGCTGCCGGATCCCCCGATGCACGCCCTGCCGCTGCCGCAGCAACTGCTCGAGCGGCTGCTCGGCGAACGCGCAGGCGAACTCGGCGTCGACCTCCGCCGAGGACACGAGGTGACCGGGGTAAGCCAGGACGACGACGCGGTCACCGTGGACGTGCGCGGCCCGGACGGCCCTTACCGGACGAGCACGCGGTACCTCGTGGGGTGCGACGGCGCGCGCAGCCGCATCCGTGACTGGGCCGGCATTCCGTTCCCCGGCACCACCTATCCCGAGGTCAACCGACTGGCCCAGGTCACCCTGCCCCACACGGTCGCCGTTCTGGGCAACGGCGATCTCGACGTCCCCGGCTTCGGCAGGATCCGCGCCGGTTTCACCCGCACGAACCATGGCCTGCTCGGCGTCGGCTCCTCACCCGGCACCCAGTCCGTCTCCCTCTACACCATCGAGGACGAGAGCACCGAGTACGACGACGACGTCCCCATGACCCTGGCCGAGTTGCAGGACAGCGTCCACCGTGTGCTCGGCGCACACCTGCCCCTGGCCGGATCGACCCGGTTGTCCCGGTTCACCTTCAAGGCCCACCAGGCCGAGCGATACCGTGCCGGTCGCATCCTGCTCGCCGGCGACGCGGCACACCTGTTCCCCGCCACCGGAGTGGCGCTCAACGCCGGCATGCTGGACGCGGTCAACCTGGCCTGGAAGCTGGCCGCCGACCTCCGCGGCACGGCCCCGGCCGGCCTGCTGGACACCTACCACACCGAACGTCACCTGGCCGGCGCCCGCACCCTGCTGCATACCCGAGCGCAGGTAGCCCTGCGGCGCGGGCACGACGCGGCCGCCGAAGCACTCCGCGACGTCTTCACCGAACTGCTCACCGACGAGCAGTCGCTGCGCCGGATGGGAGCCCTCGTCGCCGGAACCGACATCCGCTACCCGATGCCCGGCTCCCACCTCCACCCACTGACCGGCACCTTCGCCCCCGACCTCACCCTGCACACCGACCAGGGCGTCACCAGCGTCGCCGACCTCCTGCACACCGCCCGGCCCGTCCTCCTCGACCTGGCCGACCGCCCAGAGCTCCGCCAGATCGCCCGGGACTCGCGGCATCTCCTCGACCTCCACACCGCCAAGACCGACGATCGGCCGGCTGACGCGCTGCTGATCCGCCCGGACGGCCACGTCGCGTGGGCCGCCGACCTCGACGAATCCACGGACAGCGCCATGCCTTCGCTGCGCGAGGCACTCTCCGCATGGTTCGGAACGCCTTGAAACAGAGGGCATTCAGGTGCCCGACACACCAGCCTCTACCAGCGGTGGAACCAGGCCGTGGCACGCTTCGCTCGTATTCCGGTCTCACACCGACAAAGGCGGTGCGGAGAATGTCGGGTGATCGGGGCCGGTGTCGCCGCACGATGGGGGGATGGATGACACGACCTTGGTATCCCGGTTCCTGCGCGACGGCTTCGTGAAGGTGGAGGGTGCCGTCGCGCCGCGCGTGGCCGCGGACTGCGCGCGGCTGCTGTGGCGGGAGACGGGCTGCGACCCGGACGACCCGTCGACGTGGACGCAGCCCGTGCGTTGGGTGGGCGGTATGGCGCAGGGGCCGTTCGCCGCCGCACCCAACTCCCCGTTCCTGCATCACGCCTACGACCTGCTCGTCGGCGCGGGACGCTGGGAGCCGCGCTATTCGCTGGGCACGTTCCCGTTGCGTTTCCCGCACGAGGAGGAGCCGGACGACGCGGGCTGGCACATCGAGGGGAGCTATCTGCCGGAGGGCGAGAGCTGGTACTTCACCAATCTGCGCTCCCGCGGCCGCGCGCTGCTGATGCTGTTCCTGTTCAGCGAGGTCGGTGAGGCGGACGCCCCGACCCGGATCCGGGTCGGCTCACACCTCGACGTGCCGAAGGTGCTGGAGAAGTACGGGGAGGTCGGGGCGAGCGGGCCGACCCTCGCGCCCGATCTGGTGGCGGCGTCCGGCCACCGGCCACTCGCCCTTGCCACCGGGTGCCCGGGTGACGTCTTCCTGTGCCATCCGTTCCTGGTGCACGCGGCGCAACCGCACCGTGGGGTGCGGCCGCGCCTCATGGCCCAGCCGCCGCTGTTGCCGGCCGCGCCGTACGAACTGGAGCGGGCCGACGGCGCGTACTCGCCCGTGGAGATCGCGATCCGCCGGGGTCTGGGACGGGGTACTCCCGGTGCGGACGGGGACGGCACCGGCCGGTAGTGCTGCTCGGCTATCGTCGGCAGGCGGTCGTGACGGGGGAGAGGGGGAGGCCAGGCGTGCGGCTGAACCAGGCGGTGACTCCTCCGCTCCCTGAAGGGAGCGGCTTCTCGCTAAGCCGCTTGGGCGGCCTGGCGAAGGGCAAGCCCTGCCCTGCGGATGTTGGTCGCCGCGTTCACGTCGGCGTGCGCCCGGTGGCCGCACGCCGTGCAGGCGAACGCGGCTTGGGTGAGGCGGTTGTCCTTCGCGCAGTGCCCGCAGCGGGCGCAGGTGCGGGAGGTGTTGCGGGGATCGACTGCGATCAGCTCTCGACCGGCGCTTTCAGCCTTGTGCGCGAGGATCGTCAGGAACACCCCCCAACCCGCGTCGAGAATCGAACGGTTCAGGCCGGCCTTGGCGGCGACGTTGCGGCCGGGTGCGTCGATCGTGCCGGACGCCGAGCGGGTCATGTGGGTGATCCGCAGGTCCTCGTGCACGATCACGTCGTAGCCGCCGACCAGCGCCAAGGCGGCCTTGTGCGCGTGGTCGAGGCGCTGCCGCCGGACCTTGGCGTGCAGCGCGGCGACACGGGCCACCGCCTTGCGACGACGCTTGGAGCCCCGCTTGTTGCGGGCGAGGTCGCGCTGCGCCGTCGCGAGACGATCGGTGGTCGCGGCGAGGTGACGCGGGTTGGCCAGATGCTCGCCGTCGCTCGTGGTGACCAGCGACGCCACCCCCAGGTCGATCCCCGCGACCGCACCCGTGACGGGCAGGGGTTCGGCGGGCACGTCGTCGCACGACAGGACGACGTACCAGCGGGAGCCCTCGCGCTTGACGCTGATCGTCTTCACCCGGCCCTTGACCGGGCGGTGCTGGTGCACCCGGACGTGGCCGACGCCCTGCAGGCGCACGAACGTGGCGGCCGGATGCTCGGGTTGGGAGTCCCACCGACAACCGTCGCCGTCCTTGGGCCACTCGACCGTGTCGAACCAGCCCCGGCCCTTGAAGCGCGGGTATCCGGGCGTCGCGCCCTTCTTGACGCGGTCGAAGAACGCGCGGAACGCCTTGTCCAACCGGCGTAGCGTGGCCTGCTGGGACGAGAACGACCAACGGGCCTGGTCCGCGTCGTAGGCGCGGATCTCCTTGAGCTGGGCGGACTGGTCGCCGTACCGGATCGACGCCTTGGACCGCTTGTACGCCTCGCGCCGCTCCTCAAGCGCCGCGTTGTACAGGGCGCGGTGGTCGTCCAGGCACGCGGTGAGCGCGGCCTGCTGGTGCGCGGTCGGACGCATGAGGAACGTGTAAGACCTACGCACCGCCACCCGCCCTGGGCGCCCGCTCATACCGCGTCTCGATGTACCGCCGCACCGTCTCGGCGGACACAGCGCCGACGGCGCCGACGGTGGCGACGGTGGCTACGAAGTAGGACCGTGACCACAGCGTGGGCAACAGCGTGGGCACCTGGGAGCGCAGGTGCGCGAACTCGGCGCGCAGGTGGTGGGAGGTGAACCCCTTGAACTGGTTGGCCACATATGACGGGGAGTTCTTCGGGTGCGGCGTCAGCTCCTCCAGGCGGGTCTTCACCCGCCCGCCGAGGACCGGGCGGCGGTACTTCGGGCACCACACGACGTGGTACCCGAGGTCGTACGCCGCGCCGGGGGAGGTGCGCACCTGACGAGTCACACGATCACTATCCCAGTGTCATGTATCCAACGCACGATGAACGGAGATCTCTGATGCCCGAATCTGACAGGTCAGGGCACGCTCGGGCCTTGACGACCCTCCCGCTCCCGATTCCCCCGACGGCTCAAGCCGCCGGTCCCCTCGGGCGGCTCTGATGGAGCACATCGAGTGTCATCT
Source organism: Nonomuraea sp. NPDC047897 (assembly GCF_043204415.1). Lineage (NCBI taxonomy): Bacteria > Bacillati > Actinomycetota > Actinomycetes > Streptosporangiales > Streptosporangiaceae > Nonomuraea > Nonomuraea sp. NPDC047897. Next base: position 132,025 of record NZ_JBIDCC010000003.1, read on the forward strand.
CGACCGGGGCGTCGAGGTGGCGGAGCTGGCACGCATCGCGGCCACCTCGGAGCATCACCTGCGCCGGATGTTCTCCGCCCTCGCGGGCATGCCGCTGTCGGAGTACGTCCGGCGCCGCCGGCTCACCGTCGCGGGCGCCGAAGTACTCGCGGGACGCGAGACGCTGCTGGAGATCGCGGTGCGCTATGGCTACGGCTCCGGTGAGGCGTTCGCGCGGGCGTTCCGTGCCATGCACGGCGTCGGACCGGGCGAGGCCCGGCGGACCGGAGCCGCACTCACCTCCCAGTCCCGGATGGCCTTCCGTCTCACCATCGAGGGAAGCAGCAGTATGCGGTACCGCCTCGTGGAGCGGGCGGGCTTCGCCGTCGTCGGGTTCAAGGCCCGCGTACCCCTGGTGCACGCGGGTCCGAACCGGGCGATCATGGACTTCGTCCGTGGAATCGACCCGCAGGCTCTGGAGCGCCTGGAGAAGCTGTCGAACCAGGAGCCGCACGGCGTCGTCGCGGTCTGCGACGGTCTGGACGCGGGCCGCGCGGAGGGCACCGAATTCGACTACCACCACGGGGTGATCACCTCCGCGGCCGCTCCGGAGGGCACGACCGCGTTGGCCGTCCCGGCCGGCACCTGGGCGGTCTTCACCACCTCCGGGCCGGCACCGCAGGCCATCCAGGAGCTGTGGCGGGACGTGTTCACCGAGTGGTTCCCGTCGAACCCGTACCGCACGCGCACCGGCCCCGAGATCCTGCGCGCCCATCTGTCTCCGGAGAAGGCCGACGCCGAACTGTGGCTCCCGGTGGAGCCCGAGCACGCCTGAACACACCGGCATGTCGCCGGGGGGCGTATATGCGCTCTCGCCCTAGTAAATCTACAATGTAAAGGCGTCCGGTTTTGCAAAATCAACCCCCGTACAAAACGGAACGGGCTTCGCCCGTGCGTCCACCAGCACGACGGGCCGTTAGCCAACGCGCCATCAGCCGCCAAGTAGACGCTGACCTGGGGAGCCAGCAGCCGGTCTCAGCCGACTCCACTTCCCGGCTGCCGGCCTGTCATATCGCGCTCAGGTGGCATCCTGCTGTTCCAGCCACTTCAAAATCGCTTGGTTCGTTTCTTCCGGCTTCTCTTGCTGGATCCAGTGACCGCAGTCAAGGCTGACCACCTCCACGTTGGGCACGAACTCCGCCAGGTTCTCACCCTGTGCGACCAGATCCCTGTCGCCATAGATCATGAGTGCGGGCTGCCGGATGATCGGGTCCACGTCCGCCAGCAGGTGCCAGTTGCGGTCGAGGTTCCTGTACCAGTTGACGCTGCCCGTGAATCCCGATGATTCGAAGGCGGAGACGAGGACGGCCAGTTCGCTGTCACTCATGATGGGCTCACCGAGTGGTGTTTCCGCTCTGGCGAGATCGATCAGCGCCATGCCCGGCTGAGGCGCTCTGGGGGGCTCGTTCTTCCGGTACAGGTTGCGGAGGAACTGGAAGGTGTGGTCCTCGAATACGGCGTCCGCGACCCCCGGCTGTCGATTGAAGTGGACGAAGTAGAAGTCGCCGCCGAACGTGTCTTCCATGAACTCGATCCAGGGCTTCTCTCCGCGCGCCTGGTAGGGCAGGCTCAGGTTGATCACCTTGTTCACACGGCCGGGGTGCAACAGGGTCAATCCCCAGACGACGAACGCACCCCAGTCATGGCCGACGAAGGTGGCGTCTTCGTATCCATAGTGGTCGAGGAGTGCGACGAGGTCACCTGACAGGTGTTCGATGTCGTAGTCCGTCCCTTCTATCGGGCAGGACGAGTTGCCGTAACCCCGCTGGTTCGGTGCGATGACGTGGTAGCCGACTGCGGCGAGGGCGGGCATCTGGTGGCGCCAGGAGAAGGCGTGCTCCGGCCAGCCGTGGCAGAGCACGATGGGTTTTCCCGCATTTTCTCGGCCCGCTTCGAAGACTTCGAGTTCCACACCGTTGACCGGAATAAGAGTGGGCTTGGGAAAGTCGGTTGGATTGAGCATTACGTTTCCTCTCTGTCTTTTCGGGGTGATCGGGCGACGAAGGTTCCCGAAGATGGCGTCGGCGCCCCCTCTGGGGGTGTTCGCTTGCGGCGACCTCCCCGGTGAGATCGTGTCGCCATCTTGCCGACCGAAACCGGTCACCTCATGACCGGTTTCATGTGAAAGTGTTGTCGGCGTGCGAACCGACCGACTGGTGGCCGTCCTCCTCTTGCTGCAACGGCGCGAGCAGGTGACAGCAGCAGAGGTCGCCCGGGAGCTGGAGGTCTCCGAGCGCACCGCCCGCCGTGACCTCGACGCTCTGGCCATGGCAGGGGTCCCCGTGTACTCCGCGCAGGGCCGAGGAGGTGGCTGGCGCCTCGTGGGCGGCGCCCGCACCGACCTGACCGGATTGACCGCTCGGGAGGCCAGGGCGCTGTTCCTGGTGGCCGGCCCGGCCTCGTCGGCCAACCCGGCCGCGAAGGCCGCTCTGCGCAAGCTCGTCCAAGCCTTGCCGGAGCCCTTCCGAGTACCAGCACAGGCAGCAGCGTCGTCGAGGCTGGTGGATCCTCATCGATGGGGTGTGAGCCGGGCCGAGTACCCAACGCCGCCGTTCCTCGACGACATCCAGGACGCGGTGATCCGTGGCATCCAGACGCGGCTTGGCTACGTCGACGGCGACGGCTCCGCAAGCGAGCGGATCGTCCACCCGCTCGGCGTTGTCGCCAAAGGGCCGACGTGGTACCTCGTCACTCACACTGACGCCGGTCGACGGACGTTCCGGATCGACCGCGTGTCATCCGTCGAGCCGACCGACGATCCCGTGCACCGACCCGAGGGGTTCGACCTCGCTGAGAGCTGGAGGGAGATCGCCGACGAGGTCGACCGAAGGCGAACACCCCTCGAAGTCCGGGCCCTGTGCACTCCCGAAGGGATCGGCAAGCTCCGGATGACGCTTGGGGACCGGCTTGAGGTTGGAGGTCCCACGATCGACGGCCGCATCGAGGTCGTGATCCGCGGCTACAACGAGTACGCGCTCGCGGGCGAGCTCGCCGGACTGGTCGAATGGCTCGAAGTGACCGGCCCACCTGGTGTGCGGGACCACCTCACCTTGATCGGCAACGCGCTCGTCGAGCGATACAGCTGAGACCACCCCAACGACCCGGGCCTGAACCCTTCACCGCAGCCGCGCAGCGATCTTGTGCCTGCCCGCCCCGCGCAACCCCGGCAGGTACGCGCACGCCTCGACATGCAAGCCGGAGTCCTCATCCACCACCGCCCACCACACCGACTCGGCCATGGGCCGGGCGGCGGACGTTCCCGTACCATGAGGGCGTGCCCGGCCTCATGCGCTCCGTGTGGAACGAGCCGTCTCCCCCTGACCCGCCGGCGCGGGTGGGGCGCGACTGGGTGCTCGTGGGCGTGCTCGTGCCGGTCGCGGTGCTCGAAGGGGTTCTGCGGCCGGACCTGCCGTGGCGGGTTCTCGCCGTGGCCGTCACCGTCGCGCTGGTGCCCACGCTGCTGTGGCGCCGGACCCGGCCGCTGCCGATGCTCGCGATCGCCTTCGGCCTCACGAGCCTGGTTCCGCTGGTGACCGGCGGAGGCGACCAGGAGACGTACACGCTGGCGTACCTGCTGCTCCTGGTGTACGCGCTGTTCCGGTGGGGGTCCGGGCGCGCGGCCGCGACCGGGTCGGCCCTCATGCTGGTGCCGCTCGGCGTGTCGATCGCCGTCGGCCGGATCGGGCCCGTCGACGCGGTTGCGGCGGGTGCCGTCCTGGTCGCCACGATCACCATGGGCATCGCGTTCCGCTACCGGGCGAGGGCGCGGCAGCGTGAGCTCGACCAGGTGAAGCTGCTCGAACGCGAGCAGCTCGCCCGTGACCTGCACGACACCGTCGCCCATCACGTCTCGGCCATGGCGATCCGCGCACAGGCGGGGCTGGCCACCGCGGCGTCGCGCCCGGACTCCGCGACCGAGGCGCTGCGCGTGATCGAGGCCGAGGCGGCGCGGGCGCTCGCGGAGATGAACGCCATGGTCCGGGTCCTGCGCCGGGACGAGCCGGTGGACCTGGCGCCCGGCCGGGGGATCGATGATCTCCGGCGGCTCGCCGGCCGTGACCCGTCCGGGTTGACCGTCGACGTGGAGCTCTCGGGGGATCTCGATGATCTGCCTCCGTCGGTCGCCGCCGCGATCTACCGGGTGGCTCAGGAGTCGGTCACCAACGCCCGGCGGCACGCGCGGCACGCCACCCGGGTCGAGGTGCGCGTCGCCGGCGACGCCTCGTCGGTGCGCCTGCGCGTGAGTGACGACGGTGAGGACGTGGGCCGCCGGAGCGGGTCGTCGGGGTACGGGCTCATCGGCATGACGGAACGTGCCGGGCTGCTCGGCGGCACGTGCGTGGCCGGTCCCGGCCCCGATCGGGGGTGGACGGTGCGGGCCGTGCTGCCTCGCGCCGGGACGGCGGCATGAGCATCCGGGTGGTGCTCGCCGACGATCAGGAGATCGTCCGGACCGGGCTGGCGATGATCCTCGGCGCCCAGCCGGGCATCGAGGTCGTCGGTGAGGCGGCCGACGGGCGGCGGGCCGTCGAGCTGGCCCGGCGGTTGCGTCCCGACGTGTGCCTGTTCGACATTCGCATGCCCGGCCTCGACGGCATCGAGGCCACCCGGGCCCTCGCCGGGCCGGCCGTCGCCGATCCTCTCGCCGTGGTCGTCATCACGACGTTCGACCTCGACGAGTACGTCTATGCCGCTCTGCGGGCCGGTGCGCGGGGGTTTCTGCTGAAGAACGCGGGGGCCGCCCTGCTCTCCCAGGCCGTGCATGCCGCGGCGAGCGGGGACGCGCTCATCGCGCCGAGCATCACGGCGCGGCTGCTCGGCGCGTTCGCCCGCGCCGGACGGTCCACGCCGCCGGTGCGTCCGGTGGAGGCGCTGACGTACCGGGAGGAGGAGGTGCTGGCCACTCTGGCACGGGGGCGCACCAACAGTGAGATCGCCGGCGAGTTGCGCATCACGCTCAGCACGGTCAAGTCGCACATCGCGAGCCTGATGGCCAAGCTCGGTGCCCGTAACCGGGTGGAGCTCGCCATGTGGGCGTACGAGACGGACCGTGTGCAGCCGGTCGACCGGCCGCCGAATGGGCGTACTTTCGGCTGATGAGCCGTGCGTCCGGTCTTTCTACGCTGATGTTCCGCGATCGGTGAGGAGACGGTGATGAAGGCGTTCGTTCTGCGCTCGTACGGTTCTGTCCGGTTGGCCGAGATCGACAAGCCGGTGCCCGGTGACGACGAGGTGCTCGTGCGGGTGTGCGCGACGTCCGTCCAGCCCTACGACTGGCACTTCATGAGGGGGCAGCCGTACGTGTCGCGGCTCATGGGTGGCGGGCCTGGGTTGCGGCGGCCGAGCTTCGCGGTGCTGGGTGCCGACGTCGCGGGTCGTGTCGAGGCGGTCGGCCGGAACGTGGTGGAGTTCGGGCCCGGCGACGAGGTGTTCGGCATGCCCAAGCAGGGAGGTTTCGCCGAGTATGCCGTCGTTTCGGCGGCGGAGCTGGCGCCCAAGCCGAAGAACCTGACGTTCGAGCAGGCGGCGGCGGTGCCGATGGCGGCCGGCACGGCGCTGCTGGCGCTGCGTGATCAGGGGCGGGTGCGGCCGGGGCAGAGGGTGCTGGTCAACGGGGCGTCGGGGGGCGTGGGCACGTTCGCGGTGCAGCTCGCCAAGGCGTTCGGCGCGGAGGTGACCGGTGTCTGTGGTGCGCGGAACGTGGATCTGGTCCGGTCGCTCGGCGCGGACGAGGTCGTGGACTACAGCAAGGAGGATTTCACCCGGACGGGTCGGCGTCACGATGTTCTGCTCGACATCGCGGGCAGCCGCTCGGGGTCGGCCTGCCGCCGGGTGCTGACGCGGAGGGGGATTCACGTTCTCGTCGGTGGTCCGGCCGGGCGGTGGTGGCAGCCCGCCAGCCATGTGTTCGCGACGCTCGCGGCGTCGGTGTTCGCGCCGCAGCGTGCGGTCGTGACGGACGTGGTTCGCTGGACCGAGGTGAGGCGCGGCTTGGAGGCGTTGACCGAGCTCATCGAGGACGGCAGGGTCGTGCCGGTCATCGACCGTGGGTATTCGTTCGAGGAGATTCCGGCGGCGATCGCCTACCAGGAGGAGGGTCACGCCGCGGGGAAGGTCGTCATCACGGTTTCGTCGCGGTAGTTCACCGGTGGTGTGGAGCGGGGCGGGGTGTCGGTGCGGGAGGTGGAGGCGCCGGCCTCGGTGTCGTCCGTGGCCGGTTCGACGACCGAGACCTCGGCCACGACCGATGAGGGTGAAGACTTCGGGTGGTTGGAGGTTCGCCCGGAACATCCGGATCACGATCGGGCCGGAATTCATGTCGCGCTCGGATGAGCTTGTGATGGCTCACATTGTTTGATATCCGACCGATATCGGCCATGAGGTGCTGCTGCATCGGGCATTTGATTTGACGGAATTGGCGACCCAGGGGCCGTATACCGTGGTGTAGCTGCCGCTGTTGTTCTGGCAGAAGAGCACGACCCGTGTCTGAGTCACTCCGGTGCCGCTGCACATCGCCCAGCCGGTGCCGCCGACAGTGCCGATCTGCGCGTTGGTGCTGCAGGTGGCTGCCTGGGCGGGAGCGGGTGACGTCAGGGTTGTCGCGGCGGCGATCGCGGCCACCGCGGCCGCGGAAACGGCGAGCTTCTTTATGCGGCTCATTAGTTACCTCGTTCGGTGTCGATGTTCACTGCTTGATGGTAATCACAGCCTTGGTGGAGATCCATAGGGGAGGGTATGAAATTTCAGTGAGCGGTTTACGGGTTGGCTGCGGGGCCGCGGGTTGTAGTCCGGAATAGTGAGACAGTGGGTTTCGAGCTCGCAGTGACGTTTCGCGATGTCTGCATGGCGGAGTCCGTACGGCGGCTTCTTTTCGGGGCGCAACGGCGGTCGCCGGGAGAACCCCGGATTTGGTTCCGGTGCCGTGGCGGCGGACGTGGTCAGACTATGCGGGTGCAGAGGGTACGGCCTCGGACCTCCCAGTGGACCCTTCTGCCGCCCGGCGGGCAGGCACCGTTGGTGAACGCGGTGATACGGAGGACGAGGTCGTACTTCTCTGGAGCGGAGCCGGCCTCGCACGGCCACAACGTCATCAGATCGTTGTTGCTGATGGCGACCGAGTTCTCGTTCTCACGATCTTTGGTGGCCAGGAAACAGTCCCCCGTGCGGAACTGGCGCTGCACGCAGAGGGCGATCTCGTTCGCGTCTTCGCCGTGGCTCCACCATGATTCTCCGTCCAGATCGTCGTCACTGTTCCTGACGCACTCGTAGGAGTCGTCGACCACCTTGAGTACCTTCAGGTGGGCGTCGGAGCGGCCGCAGCTGACCGCGTGCGGCTTGCTCCTGTTCCACTTGCCGGACGGACGCTCGTAGGCGTCCAGGCAGTCGCCCGCCGAGATCTTCTCGAATGCCTTGCGGGTGGGATCGGAGGTGGGGGTGGGGGTGGCACTGTCGGTGGCGCTCTTGGTCTCGGACGGCTGAGGCGCGGGTGTCGGGGGCTGCTGGGGAGTGGCGATGGCCTTGGAGGTGGCCGGTGCGTTCCCCTGTCCCCGATGGCCCAGGCGGCGAAGGCGACCAGGAGGACGCCCACGACCGCGGCCGCCGGGAGCTTCATTCGTCCGAGGGGCGGAAGCCGCTGGCCGTTTCCCGGCGCTTCCTGCGGCGGGGGGCCAGTACCTCGGTCTCCGCCACCCGCGTGGCGATCATTGTGCTGACGGGCTCTGGCAGCGGAGCGTCCCCGCCCTCGGCGAGCGCGGAGCAACGTTCGAGGAACGCGTCGAGGCCGGGCCGGTCGTGCGGGTCCTTCTCCAGGCCGGACGCGATCAGCGGGAGCAGCGGCTTCGGCACGCCGGTCAAGTCTGGTTCCTCGTTGACGACGCGGTAGCCGAGGGCCTCGATCGGGCCCTTGCCGAAGGGTCGTCGGCCGGTGGCGGCGAAGGCCAGCACGGCAGCCAGGCAGAACACGTCACTGGCCGGTCCGACCTCATGGCCCCGGAGCTGCTCGGGCGACATGAACCCGGGCGTACCGACCACGCCGGTGCGGGTGGTCTGCGAGGTGGCATCGAGCGCCCGTGCGATGCCGAAGTCGATGATGCGGGGCCCGTCCTGGGCGAGCAGCACGTTGCCGGGCTTGAGGTCCCGGTGGACGACGCCCCGCTGGTGGATCGCCAGCAGCCCTTCGGCGAGGCCCGCGCCGAGCCCCGCGACCGCCGTGGCCGAGAACGCGCCGTGCTCGGCGACGGCCTCATGCAGTGACGGCCCCGCGATGTACTCGGTCACGAGCCAGGGCGGATCGGCGCCGGCGTCCACCACCTGCGCGGTGTGGATGCCCCCGACCCGCCGCGCCGCGGCGACCTCCGCCTCGAACCGCCGCCGGAACTGCGCGTCCTCCGCCAGGTGCGGGTGGATCACCTTGACCGCGACCAGCCGGCCACCCTTCCGGGACGATAAGGAATGACCCCTGAGTTCCCAGCCGTCTCTGCCGTACTGGTGGCGGCGGAGCGTGCAAGCGGTCAGGCGGCCCGGCGGGCGACGTACAGGATGCGGTCGTGGTCGGTCTCGTCGGCCGGGTCCAGCGTCGACGTCCCCACCAGCCCGTGGGCGGCCACGATGTGCAGTCCGGACTGCTCGGCCACTGCACGCACGGTCCGGTCGGAATGGTGCTGCTGCACGTGGCGCATCGACAGCCGCTCCCAGCCCGCGCCGTTCCGTTCGAACAGGTCGAACTGGGTGACCACGACCGCGTCGGCCTCGATCCGCGGGGACTTTGCGAACCAGGCCACGTACCGGTCGCCCCGGTCGGCGACCGTGGGGACGCTGAACATGCGGCGGTAGTAGCCGATCGTGTTCAGGTCGAAGACCAGCACCCCGTCCTCGGCGAGCTGGTCGCGGGCGGCCGTCAGCGCCTGTCGCAGCTGGTCTGTGCCGGTCAGGTACGCCATCGGCACGTCCACGCAGGCGACCACGTCGAAGCCGGTCAGCCCGGGTGGGGGCTCCTGCAGCCGTCCTACCAGGAACCCGATCTCCTCGGCACCGGGCCGGCGGCGGGCCATCGCGACCATCGCGGGGGACAGGTCGTAGCCGGTCACCTCGAACCCGCGCTCGCGGAAGGCCACGCTGCTGCGGCCGGTTCCGCAGCCGGCGTCCAGCAGGCGCCGACTGCCTGGCCCGTACCGGTCGACCGCCTCCACGAAGCGGGCCACGAGGCTGGAGGTGTCCATCCGCGCGTTCAGCTCGTCGTAGCGGGCCGCGATGCTCTCGTAGGCGGCCAGCGTCTCATCCACCTGCGACATGCGTGTCTCCTGGGTGTGGGTGTCCCGCCTCGTCGGGAGCGGAGCCGTGCCGGGCGGTCGGGCCCGGCACGGCCGCCGGAGTTGGACTACCAGATGAACCAGGCCTGCCGGTTGATCCGGCGGCCGGTGACGCGGCGCAGCAGTTTCCTCATGGGGTTCACCTCCTTTCTCAACGAGTTAAGGGGGTCCGGTGCAGGTGGAACGGGGGAGGGGTGATGATGCCCGCCACGTGGGGTTGTCCGCGACCGCCGCGTACTTCAAGGCGGGCGCTGTCGGTCACGGCGGTGAGCAGTTCGGAGGCCAGGTTGCGGGCGACGGCGGCGCCGGCGCAGGTGAACGGGCCGCCGCCGAAGGGCAGGTAGGGCCCACGGGGGCCGGGGCCGTCCCACCTGCCGGGCCAGAAGCGGGTGGGCTCGGGCCAGTGCCGTTCGTCGCGGTGCAGCAGATAGGCGCAGACGGACACGCTGTCGCCTGGTGCCAGTTGCACGCCGCCGATCTGGTGGGCGCGCAGTACGGGGCGGCCCAGCAGCCACGCCACCGGCCACAGCCGCAGCGACTCTCGTACGGCCGAGTCTGCGGGCACGGCCGCCAGGTCGACGCCGTCGGTCGCGGCTTTCAGCAGTGCCCAGGCGACCACGTGGCCCACCGGCGCCACCGAGGTTCGGAAGAGCAGCAGGTATACCTGGGCGAGCTGCGCGGCAGGCGTATCGGGTGGGCCGGCCTCGATTATGGCGTCCAACAGGTCGCCCCGCCCGCCGGGCCGCGGGCCGGCCCGGCGGGCGAGTACCTCGCCGGTGAGCGCTCGGACCACGCGTGCCCACAGCGCCCGCCGCATCACGCTGGCCAGCCGGCCGCTGGGACGGATCAGGACATCGTTCCGCACCACCTGCTCCATCAGCTCCCGCAGGAGCGGCGGGCTGTCCGGCCGCAGCAGCGCCTCGGCCAGGAACCGGTACGCGGCGGTCCGCCCGGCGGCAGGCCATTCGCTGGCCTCTCCGAGCTCCGCCACCACGGCGGGCAGCCGCTCCCGATGCGCTGCCAGGTGGGCGCGTAACGTCGCGCGGGCCGCCCGCCCGATCGCGATCTGCGTCTCCCGCGGCTCCAGTCGGCCGCCGCGGACGTGGAAGAAGTCGGATACGTCGTCGTAGTGGCCGTCCTCGTCGTGCAGCACCCGCAGGGCCTCGGCCGGGTCGGCCACGCACAGGGACCCGTCGTCGGGCAGCCGGAACACCGGGCCCCGCTCGCGGGCCGCGTGCTCGACGAATCCCAGCGGGTCTCGGCGGTACCATCGCGCCGCCCCGTGCGGCCACGGCCGCGTCCCGCCGGGAGCGGCCCGATCCGGTTGTCCGACCGTCGTCATTCCCACCTGCCTCATGCATCCGTGATCTCGGGTGTACGCGCACGTCCGCCGCCTGCTGGTACGCGGTGATGGCGGCAAGGACGACACCAAATCAGGAATAGTGCCGGTTAATAAGTGACCGGTGAGGAGTATCGCCACTGAATTTACAGAATTGGTGGAATTTCGGCAATGAATGCGTTGTGTCGCAATGGCATTGCTGGCCGTGTGGAAGATGGCGCTATTTCTCCGAGAAAGCGCCGCCGTACCCCCGTGCCCGGAGTCCGCGGCGTCGCGCCGGGGTCGCGGTGTCGCGGTTCGCTCGCCGGGCGGCCCGTGAGGTGACGGGCGTCACGAGCCGACCGTCCAGGGTGCATCCATGCCAAGCGGCGGGCGTTCCATGCCCGTAGATCCGCGCCAGGCCGTCGCCATCACGGCAGCGCAAGCCTTGGATCTTCGAGGTTTGGCGGCCTCGGACGCGTCGGTTGACGCCGCCCGTATCTGGTGTTGCTAAGTACTGGTAGTGAGTGTTACTTTGTACTGGTAGCTAGCAAGACCAAGTAGCTGAGAGGAGGCGGTCCATGGGCAAGCTCGTGACGGAGATGCTCAAGGGAACGCTGGAGGGCATGGTCCTGGCGATCCTGTCCGGCCGGCCCGCGTACGGCTACGAGATCACGGCCCACCTGCGGGATCAGGGCTTCTCCGACATCGCCGAGGGCACCATCTACGCGCTGCTGGTCAGGATCGAGCAGCGCGGCCTGGTCGACGTGGCGAAGGTCCCGTCGGAGAAGGGGCCGCCGCGCAAGGTGTACTCCCTCAACGACCAGGGCCGGGAGTACCTCGAAGAGTTCTGGCGGACCTGGGGCTTCCTGGCCGACCGACTCGAACAGCTCCGCAAACTCGAACAGCTCCGCAAAGGCGACAAGCAGACATGACGACAGGATCGAACGGGCCGAAGAGCCGCTACCTGCAGTACCTGGAGATCGTCACCGGATCGCTGGAGGAGAAGAAGCGCTGGCGGCAGTACAAGGCGCGCGTCAAGCGACTGCCCGACGACTACCGGATCGCGGTCGAGGCCCTGGAACGGTACCTGATGCACTTCGGGCCGGCCGACGGCGCCGGCGCGATGACGATGTACGAGGACCTCGCCGACCTGTTCGAGCAGAGCGCGGCCGACGCCACCCCGATCCGCGACCTCTTCGGCGACGACCCCGTCGAGTTCGTGGAGACCTTCATGGCCAACTACCCCCTGGGCCAGTACCGGGCCCGTGAACGCGAGCGCTTCACCAGCGCCGTCGCCCGCGCCGCCGGCGACACCACCCCGACACGAGACAGGACAGAGGGATGACGACCCGGCAGGACCCGGCGATCCAGGTGCACGGCCTGGAGAAGTCGTACAAGGAACTGCGCGTGCTGCGCGGCGTGCACTTCGAGGTGGCGCGGGGCAGCATCTTCGCCCTGCTCGGCTCCAACGGAGCGGGCAAGACCACCGCCGTGAAGATCCTGTCCACGCTGCTGCGGGCCGACGCGGGCACCGCCCGCGTCAACGGTTTCGACGTCGCCGCGCAGGCCGCGAAGGTGCGCGAGTCGATCAGCCTCACTGGGCAGTTCGCCGCAGTCGACGAGGTCCTCAGCGGGCGGGAGAACCTGGTGCTGGTCGCCCGGCTGCGGCACCTCAAAGACCCCGGCAAGATCGCTGACGACCTGCTGGAGCGGTTCTCGCTGACCGACGCGGGCGGGCGGAAGGCGGCGACGTACTCCGGAGGCATGCGCCGCCGCCTCGACATCGCCATGAGCCTGATCGGTGATCCGCCGGTCATCTTCCTCGACGAGCCGACGACCGGGCTCGACCCCCAGGCCCGCATCGAGGTGTGGCAGGCCGTCAGGGAGCTCGCCGGCCGGGGCACGACGGTGCTGCTCACCACGCAGTACCTGGACGAGGCCGAACAGCTCGCCGACCGGATCGCGATCCTGCACGAGGGCCGGATCATCGTCGACGGCACCTTGGCCGAGCTCAGGCAACTGCTCCCACCGGCCAAGGTCGAATACGTCGAGAAGCAGCCGACCCTGGAGGACGTCTTCCTCACCCTCGTCGGCACGAAGGCATGACAGACCACGGCATGACAGACCACGGCATGACAGACCACCACGGCACGGGGAACAACGATGAGTAGGCACTTCTTCGGCGACACCACGGTCCTGCTGGGACGGTCCCTGCGCCACATAACGCGCAGCCCGGACACCATCATCACCACCGCGATCATGCCGATCGCCATGATGCTGATGTTCGTGTACGTGTTCGGCGGCGCGATCAGGACGGGGTCGGACTCGTATGTGAACTACATGCTGCCCGGCATCCTGCTGATCACGGTCGCGTCGGGCATCGCCTACACCGCGTACCGGCTGTTCATGGACATGAAGGGCGGCATCTTCGAGCGTTTCCAGTCGATGCCTACCGCGCGGTCGGCGGTGCTGTGGGCGCACGTGCTGACCTCGCTGGTCGCCAACCTGATCTCGCTGGTCGTCGTGATGCTGGTGGCCCTGGTGATGGGCTTTCGTTCGGGGGCGGGGGTGGCTGCGTGGCTCGCGGTGGCGGGCATCCTGATCCTGTTCACCCTGGCGTTGACCTGGATCGCCGTCATTCCCGGCCTGTCGGCCAAGACCATGGAAGGCGCGAGCGCGTTCTCCTACCCGCTCATCTTCCTGCCTTTCCTCAGCTCGGCGTTCGTGCCCACCGCCACCATGCCCGGCCCGGTGCGCGTCTTCGCCGAGAACCAGCCGGTGACCTCCATCGTCAACGCCGTCCGTGCCCTGTTCGCCGGCCAGCCGGTCGGCGCCGACATCTGGGTCGCCCTGGCTTGGTGCGTCGGCATCCTCGTCGTCGCGTACGGCTTCGCCATGCGGACCTACCGCCGCAAGATCTCCTAAGACGTGAAGGAAAGATCATGACCGCCTCCCCGCACACCGTCACGAGCATGCCGGCCGTGCGCCGGCCCGGATGTCCGTTCGACCCGCCCGAGGAGCTGATCGCGGCCCGCGAGCACGGCCCGATCAGCCGCTTCCCCTTCCCCGACGGTCACCAGGGCTGGCTGGTCACCGGGTACGACCTGGTCCGGTCGGTGCTGGCCGATCCGCGCTTCAGCTCCCGCAGGGAGCTCATGCGCCACCACCCGCTGATCGACTACGGCGACATCGAGGTGCCTCCGGCACCGCCCGGCGAGTTCCTGCTCATGGACGAGCCGCAGCACAGCCGCTACCGCAGACCGCTGGTGGGCAGGTTCACCGTCCGGCGGATGCGGTTGCTGACCGAGCGGATCGAGCAGATCACCGCCGAGCACCTGCAGGCGATGGAGCAGGCCGGGCCGCCGGCCGACCTGGTGACCGCGTTCGCCAAGCCGATCCCGGCCATCGTGATCTGTGAGCTGCTGGGCGTGCCGTACGAGGACCGGGGCCGTTTCCAGGACAACATCGACACGTTCCTCGGCGGGGAGGCCGGCGACGAGGAGCTGATGGCCGCCTATCTGGCGACCCAGCGGTACCTCGCGGAGCTGGTGGCCGCCAAGCGTGCCGACCCCACCGACGACGTGCTCAGCGACCTGCTCGACAGCGACCTGACCGACGAGGAACTGCAGGGGATGGCCCTGATCCTGCTGTCGGCCGGGTTCGACACCACCGCGAACATGCTGGCGCTGGGCACCTTCGCCCTGCTGCGCAACCCCGAGCAGCTCGCCGCCCTGCGCGCCGACCCCACGCTCACCGACCAGGCCGTCGAAGAGCTGCTGCGCTACCTGACCGTCGCCAAGCAGTTCTACCGGGTCGCCCTGGAGGACGTGGAGCTGGCCGGTCACACCGTCGAGGCCGGCACGATGGTCATCCTGTCCCTCAACACCGCCAACCGCGACCCCGGACGTTTCCCCGCCCCCCACACCCTCGACCTGCGCAGGCGGGACGGCGGCCACCTGGCCTTCAGTCACGGCGTGCACCAGTGCCTGGGCCAGCAGCTCGCCCGCGTCGAGCTGCGCGTCGCGTTCCCCGCGCTCCTCAACCGGTTGCCCGGCCTGCGCCTGGCCGTGCCCGCCGAGGAGATCGCCCTGCGCCCGGAGACCGCCGACATCCACGGGGTCAAGAGCCTGCCGGTCACCTGGGACGCCTGACCACTGGCGGGCCGTCGTGGGTTCGCTCCGGCATCAACCGATCGGTTGATGCCGGGATCCACCATCCCGCTCTCCGGCCGGACGATCCGCCACCCCCCGCTCCCGCGCGATGCTCAAGGCATGCCAACACATCGGGAGCCCGCTCTGCGCACCGTCGGACTCCGCAAAGTCTTCGGCGAGCACGTGGCCGTCGACGACATCGACCTGACCGTCCCCGCCGGATCCTTCTACGGCCTGGTCGGCCCCAACGGCGCCGGCAAGACCACCACCCTGGCCATGGCCGTCGGCCTGCTGCGCCCCGACGCCGGCAGCGCCGAGATCTTCGGCGTGGACGTCTGGCGTGACACCGTCCAGGCCAAGGGACTGATCGGCGTGCTGCCCGACGGCAACGCCATGCCCGAACGGCTCACCGGCCGAGAGGTCCTCACCTACCTCGGCCTGCTGCGCGGCCTGCCGCCGGCCGTGGTCGCCGAGCGCACCGACGAACTCCTCCAGGTTCTCGAACTGGACTCCGCCGAGCGGACCTTGGTCATCGAATACTCCACCGGCATGCGTAAGAAGATCGGCTTGGCCGTCGCCCTCCTGCACGGGCCCCGCCTGCTCGTCCTGGACGAGCCCTTCGAGGCCGTCGACCCCGTGTCCGCGGCCACGATCAGGACCATCCTGCGCAGGTTCGCGGCCAACGGCGGCTCAGTGATCATCTCCAGTCACGTCATGGCGTTGGTCGAGCAGCTCTGCGACCATGTGGGCGTCATCTCCGACGGCCGCGTGGTGGCCGCCGGGAAGCTGGCCGACGTACGCGGCGACGGAACCCTGGACGACGCCTTCGTCGATCTCGTCGGCGCCCGCACCGGGGGAACGGAGGGGCTGGCATGGCTCACCTCCTCCTGACCCCCGGCCCGGTCGCCGCGCAACACATGATCCGCATGCGGCTGGCGATCATGCGCAACTCGCTGCGCGGTGACGACGCCGCCAACCTCTACGCCGGTGTCTCGGCCGGAGTGGTCCTGGCTTTGGCAACGATCGCCGTCGCTGTCCTGTGGCCCGCCTATCTGCCTCTCACCCTGGCCGGGTGGTTGTCCGGCTGGGTCTTCGGCCCCCTCCTCTTCGGGGGCGGCAGCGAGGTTCTTCGCCCCGAGTACTTCTCCCTGCTCCCTGCCGCCCCGCGCCGGGTGGCGGTGGCACTGCTCGCCGGAGCTTTCGCGGGCCCCGCACCCGCGGTCAATCTTCTCGCCCTGCTGTCCCTGCCCGTGTACGGCTGGCGCTTCGGCCCGGCCGGAGTGCTGATCGGCCTGGTGGCCGCCGTCACCACGCTCGTCACGATGGTGATGGTCTCCCGCGTCATCGTGGCGCTCATCGGGCTGTTCGTCAGATCGCGCGCCACCGCGGCCGCCGTCGGCATCCTGATCGGCACCGCCATCGCCCTGTGCAGCAACGGCTGGGCCCCCGTCGTGGCTCTGGCCGGCGCCGACACTGCCACCTGGTCCGAGGTGCTCGTCCGCGTCCTGCCCTCCGGATGGGGCGTGGCCGCCGTCGAAGCCCCCTGGCCGCTCGCCCTCGCCGTCCTCGTCGCCAACGCCGGCGTGATCGCCCTCCTCCTGCTCGCCTGGGCAGGCCTGCTGTCGCGGCGCGTCGTCTCGGCCGCTCGCGGGGGTGTGCCGCCCCGCCGGGGCGCGCCCCGGCCCTTCCCGGCCACCGGCGGCGCCCGCGTCGCCGCCGCCAAGGAACTGCGCGCCTGGTGGCGTGACCTCGTCCGCATCCAGTTCCTCGCCACCGCCTTCTCCTACGCCGTCGTCACCCCCCTCCTGCTGCTCGCGCTCGACGCCTGGATCATGGTCCCGTTCGCGGGGCTCATCGCGATCGTGATGGCCGCCGCGTCCTCGGCCAACCTCTACGGCGCCGACGGGACGGCCCTGTGGCTCACTCTCATGATCCCCGGCGCGGAGCGCGCCGACGTGCGCGGTCGCCAGCGGGCCTGGCTTCTCGTCGTCGGTCCGGCCGCCGTCGTCCTTTCCCTAGCGGGCACCCTCGTCAGCGGCGAGACGTGGGCCTGGCCGTGGGTACTGGGCCTGCTTCCCGCCCTCCTCGGCGGTGGTGCCGGGATCATCGTCCTGCTCGCCGTCACCTCGCTCGTCCCCGGTACCGACCCCCACAAGCGCGGCGGCAACCCGCTCAGCACCGGTGCCGACGAAACCGCCGAAACCAGCCTCGCCTGGCTCGTGCTCGTCGCGGTTCCCGCCACCGCTCTGCCCGCGGCCGGCGCCATCCTGCTTCACCCCTGGGCGGGCATCGCCACCGGTGTGCTGACCGGCGTGCTCTGTGCCTGGGGCCTCGGCAGGATCGCCTACCGCAGGCTCGAGAGCCACGGGATCGAGCTGCTCAACCTCATGAAGCACGGCCCGGCGCCCCAGGCTGACAAGCCGACCACCGCGGACCTGCCCATCCAGCACCGCATCGGCGTCACGATCAGCTACACCATCGCCTGGCTCCCTCTGTTCCCCCAAGGACTCGTGCCGATGGTCATGAAGATCGTCGGCATCGAGGACCGCGGATGGTTCCTCGCCCTCCATCTTCCGCCGGTCTGGCAATGGCCCACGATCATCTTCATGATCGGCCTTGGGCTGCTCATGTACGGCTACGCCATCCTGATCCCCATGCACCTAAACTCATCCTCATCGGCCGCGACCAGGTAAAACCCGTCCGTACCAGAGAGGAGGGGCAGGCCAGGATGAATGATCTCTTCCCTCCTTCCGTCTGGGAGCGGCGCTTCGAGCGCGTCGTCGAGATCGTCCCCTTCATCACCCTCGCCGCTTCCCTGGTCATCAGCCTGGCCTCACCCGACCAGCCGGAGGGCGGGATCCTCCGTACTCTCGGGCTCTGCACCCTGGCCCTCGCCTGGAACCTCGGCGCCCGCGCCCTTCTGCCCGCCGCTGTGCGCGGGCGCCGGGCCGTCGTCACCGTTCACTTCGCCGGCGTTCTGGCCACCGCCGCGCTTCTTTCCTTGCACGACCCCATCTTCGTCATCTACTGCATCTCCGGTTTCTTCCTCGCCGCCAACTTCGCTCCCTCCAAGTGGACCTTCGCCGCCGTCGCCGCCACCTCCTTCGTCCTGTACGGCTCGACGCTCGACTGGTCCCAGGCCACCATCCAGCTCGTCGTCTTCTACCTGGCGATCATCGCCGTGCAGACCGTCGCCATCGGCGGCGGCTCCATCGCCGGCATCAGGATCGAGGACCGGCAGCGCAAATACCGCAAAGCAGTCAGCGATCTGCAGACCGCCATGGAGGAGAACGCCGACCTCCACGTCCAGCTCCTCACCCAGGCCCACCAGGCCGGCATCCTCGACGAACGTCAGCGCATGGCACGCGAGATCCACGACACCCTCGCCCAAGGCCTCACCGGCATCATCACCCAGCTCCGCGCCGCCCAACGCGTCGAGGACTCCGACACCCACGTCGAACTCGCGCTCAACCTCGCCCAGGACAGCCTCACCGAAGCCCGCCGTTCCGTCGCCGCCCTCCAGCCGCATCAGCTCGAGGACGCCCACCTTCCCGAAGCCGTGGCGAGCCTGGCCCGCGACTGGGCGCAGAGCACGGGCGTGGAGCTGCACGTCGAGGTGACCGGCGACCGCGTCCCGCTCAGCCCCGCCATCGAGGTCACCCTGTTCCGGGTCGCCCAGGAGGCCCTCGCCAACGTCGCCAAGCACGCGGGCGCCACCCGTGCCGGCCTGACCCTCTCCTACACCGGCGCCGTCGTCCTCCTCGACATCCGCGACGACGGCAGCGGCATCCACAACCCCAACGGCGAAGGCTTCGGCCTCAGCAGCATGAGACAACGTCTGCGGGGCGTCGGCGGCTCCCTGGAGATCGAGAGCACGCCCGGCGAGGGCACCGCCGTCAGCGCCACCGTTCCCGCGCTCCAAGGAAACCCGCCAGGAGGTCTGCGGTGATCCGCCTCCTCATCGTCGACGACCACCCCATCGTCCGCCACGGCCTGCGCGCCGCCTTCGAAGCCGAGCCGGACATCCACGTCGCCGGTGAGGCGGTCAACGGCTCGGAGGGCATCGATCGGGCCGCTGCCCTGGGGGTCGACGTCGTCCTGATGGACCTGCGCATGCCGGAGATGGACGGCGTCGCCGCCATCACGGCTCTGCGCCGCTCGCATCCTCACATCAAGACGCTCGTGCTGACCACGTTCGACGGTGACAGCGACGTCCTGCCGGCCATCGAAGCCGGCGCCACGGGCTACCTGCTCAAGGACGCTCCCACCGACGAACTGCTGCGCGCCGTCCGCGCCGCGGCCGCCGGTGAGCCGGTGCTGTCGCCCTCGGTCGCCGGCCTCCTGATGGGTCAGGTGCGCAGGCCGGTCAAGGCTGCCCTTACCGACCGTGAACTGCAGGTTCTCGCGCTCGTCGCCGACGGCGCCTCCAATCGGCAGGCGGCCGCCAGGCTGTTCATCAGCGAGGCGAGCATCAAGACCCACCTGCTGCACATCTATGACAAGCTCGGCGTCCGTGACCGCGCCGCCGCCGTCGGCGAGGGGTATCGACGGGGTCTGCTCAGTTAGGCGGCCACCGGCGCGCCCGCACCGGGCTCGTCTCCGCCTGCCCGTGGTCATGGGGGGCGGTGGAGCCGTACCGAGGAGAATCCCCGCTCGACGGAGGCGTGGCATCGGTCGGGGGAGTCGCCGGCGCTGGTGAACAGGGCGGTCAGCAGGGGCATGGCGTAGGCGAGGGCGTGGTCGGGCAGGGGTCCGGTGACGACGAGTGAGGCCAGGCCGTGGCCGATGGCCCAGCTCTGCGTGGCCAGTTCCAGCGGGTCGACGTCGTCGCGGAACCGGCCCGCGGCCTTGGCTCGTTCGACGGAGTCCACCAGGCGTTGCAGGGTCTCGTCGGCGGCTGCCGCGTCTTCGAGCTCGAAGGCGGGGTCGAACATGACGCGGTACAGATCGGGGCTGGTCATGGCGTGGGCGAGGTAGGCGGCCCCCAGGGCGGCGAGGTCGCGCACCGGATCGGCCGACAGTGAGACGGCCTGCAACTCGGCGGCCAGCCGGGTGAACCCTTCCTGCCGCATCGCGCTCCACAGGCCGTCCATCCCGCCGAAGTAGGTGTAGACGGCCATCGTCGAGACTCCGGTGCCCGCCACCACCGAGCGCAGCGTCACCGGCTCCCGCGTCGCGAGCATCTGCGCGGCGCGTTCGATCAGCAGTGAGCGGACCGCTGGGTCCTTCGTCCTCGCCATCGACCACAATATACATAGCGATGCTATGTTTTGAGAGAGCGTATTCGACAAGGAGCCGCACATGCCCGTGACGCTGATCAATCCCGACGGGCTGCCCAAGCCCGAGGTCTACCGGCAGCTCTCGATCGCCACCGGGTCCCGACTGGTGTTCCTGGCCGGCCAGGTGGCCCGCGACGCCGAAGGACGGAAGGTCGGCGAGGGGGACCTGGCCGCGCAGGTCGAGCAGTCGTATCTCAACATCGCGACCGCTCTGGCCGCGATCGGCGGGTCGTTCGACGATGTGGCCAAGCTGACCGTCTACGTCGTGGACTGGACACCCGACAAGATGCCGCTGCTCGGGGAGGGCGTCGCGCGGGCGGCCGCGAAGCTGGGGGTCGACCCGGTCAAGCCGGTCACCCTTCTGGGCGTCGCGGCGCTGGGGGAGCCGGACCTCCTGGTCGAGGTCGAGGCCACCGCGGTCCTCGACTGAGCCGTCGCGACAGCCGGCAGCGGGCCCGACCCGCTTCGCGCCGTACGCGTCAGGGCAGCGCCTGGAACACGCGCCGGGCGTTCAGGTGAAGGAACATGGCGCGGGTCTCCTCGTCCAGCCCGAGCCGATCCAGCCCGTCCAGTGCCTTGAGCGGTGTGATCATCGGATAGTTGGTGCCGAACAGCACCTTGCCTTGGCCATGGCTCTTCAGATACGCGACCAGTTCGGGGGGATAGCGGCGAACGGTGTAGGCAGAGGTGTCGATGTAGACGTTGGGGTGCTTGGTGGCTACCGCGATCATCTCGGTGGTCCATGGATGGCCGATGTGCCCGGCCACGATCGTCAGTTCGGGAAAGTCCAGCGCCACCTGGTCGAGATAGGGGATCGGCCGGCCGGGCTCCGAGGGACGCAGTGGTCCGGTGTGGCCGGCCTGAGTGCAGAACGGGATGCCGAGCTCGACGCATTCGGCGTAGAGCGG
Organism: Nonomuraea sp. NPDC047897; assembly: GCF_043204415.1. Classification (NCBI taxonomy): domain Bacteria; kingdom Bacillati; phylum Actinomycetota; class Actinomycetes; order Streptosporangiales; family Streptosporangiaceae; genus Nonomuraea; species Nonomuraea sp. NPDC047897. Next base: position 153,031 of record NZ_JBIDCC010000003.1, read on the forward strand.
GTAAAAGCGGCGGTCGGTGGGTGGCAGATCCCACAGCCAGGGCAGGATGCGCAATGCCTTGAAGCCGAGTTCGGTGACCGCCCGCCGGAGCTCGTGGACGGCCGCCATCGGCTTGCGCAGGTCGACAGAGGCGACCCCGGCCAGGCGTCCATCTGATTCGGCGACGAAGGCGGCCACCTCGTCGTTGGAGATCAGCGCGCCTTCCGGCCCGTACCAGGCGCTGATCAGGGCCAGATCGACGGCTGCCGCGTCCATGGCTGCCACGGTGACGGAGAGCGGCGGCTGGTCGGCCGGCAAGGAGGTGCCTGACCAGTTGCGCAGCGAGTCGAACATGTCGTGCTGGATGAAGCGCCGCGTCGGGTGTTGTGCCCAGACATCAATGATCGGCAAGGGGATGCCTCCTCCTGGTGACCGTCCGGTCCATGAAGGCCCGGATCCGGCCGTCGACTGCCGCCGTCGTCCACAGGTCCACGATTGCCGGCTCGTCGGTGAGACGGTCGAGCCGTTCGTTCACCTCCTGCCGGAGTTGCGTCTTGGTGTAGCGGAAAGCGTCGGTCGGGATATCGGTGGCCATCCGGCTCGCAACCGCCATCGCGTGGTCCAGCAGAGCGTCCGGGTCGCTCAGCTCGTCGACCAGGCCCAGCGCCAGGGCCGCCTCCGGCTCGTGGTTGGCGCCGTCGAACATCGCACGGCGGGCGCCGACCGGGCCCAGCGCGAACCGCATGATCTCCAGGGCCGAGTGCGGGAACGGCACCCCGACCCGCAGTTCCGGAACCCCGATCGTGCCGCTCCCCAGGGCCATGATCCGGTGGTCGCAGGCTGCGGCAAGCACGCACCCACCGGCGATGGCGTGCCCGTTGACCGCGGCGACCACCGGCTTGCCCAGGTCGAAGACGGATCGGAAGGCACCGCTGAGCGCGGGCAGAAACTCCGCCACGTACGCGGCGCCACCGTCCACGACGCGCGTGAGGTCGACGCCCGCCGAGAACGCCCGTCCCGATCCGGTCACAACCACGGCCCGCACCGGTCCCCGGTCGTCCAGATCGCGCATGGTCCGCTCGATCGCCCGGCACAGCTCCAGATCCAGAGCGTTGACCTTGCCATGGGCCAGTCGGACAACCCCGATACCGTCCACTACGCCGACCGTGATCACCGCGTTCCCTCCCGCGCCTGGGCTCTGTCTGTTTCCGGACGTCTGCCCCGGCCACCGGAACGTCCGCCGGCGATCACAGGTACTGCCTCAGGTCGTCCACGTCGAGGAGCGGCAGACCCCAGCGCAGCGCGGCCACCTCCAGTTCGGCGGCCTTCGCCATGGTTCCGTCGGGGTTCATGACCTCACAACACACTCCGACGGGCGGCAGCCCGGCCGCCACGCACAGGGCCACGGTGGCCTCGGTGTGACCGGCGCGCTCGGCGAGACCTCCGGGGCGTGCGGCCAGCGGGAACACATGCCCCGGCCGCAGGAAGTCGGCCGGCCTGGCCTGCGGGTCGGCCAGGCGGCGCACGGTGGCGGCGCGTTCGGCCGCCGACACCCCGGTGCCGGTCCCGGTGGTCAGATCCACCGGGACGTGCGGCCGGGTGCCATGACGATCACCAGGTCCGGGAATGGGCCCGATCTCCAGGCGGTCGAGGACCTCGGGCGCACAGGGCACGGTCGGATGGCCGCAGACCTGCGTGAGCAGGAAGGTGAACGCCTCCGGGCGCAGCCGCGCCCCGGCGAACACCACGTCGCCCTCGCCCTCCCGGTCGGGGTCCCAGATCACCACGGCTCCTCCGGAGGCGAGTTGCGCCAGTGCCTTCTGCACGCCCTGCCCGCCCGAGACCCGTCCCGCCCACGGCAGTGCCGCGAGCACCTCGCCCACCGCCCGCCCAGGGTCGGACGGCCAGCGTCTCACCAGGCGGGTGAGCAGGTCGGACTCCAGGTTCACGCGATCACCGACGGACAGCTCCGCCAGCGTGGTGGCCTGCAACGTCATGGGGATCAGCGCCACCGAGAACCGGTCGCGGGACACCTCGGCGACGGTCAGGCTGACGCCGTCGACCGCGATCTGCCCCTTGGGGACGACCAGCGGAAGCAGCCGCTCCGGCGGCTTGATCCATAGTCGCCGGGCGCGGCCCTCGTCGTCGACTCTCACGACCTTGCCCACCGCGTCCACAGCGCCCTGGACCAGGTGACCGCCCAGAAGGTCGCCCAGGGCCAAAGGCGCCTCCACGTTGACCCGCGTGCCGGGTTGGAACTGGTCGAGAGTCGTTCTGCGGCGGGTCTCGGCGGTGAGTCTGGCTTCCAGAACGTCCGTCTCCTGCTCGGCCTGGACGGTCATCAGCCCGACGCCGTTCAGGCAGATCGAGCCCAGCCCGCTCGCCGCGGCCTTGGGAGCTCTGACCGCGATGCGGGCGTGGTCGACGGCCATCACCTCGCCGACTTCCTGAATGTGCCCGGTGAACATCCAGCACCACCTCTCGACAGCGGCAGGGACGGTCCTTGCCGTACGAAGAATCAGGGGCCGTGGGCGGGGCCCGAGAGGTGGCGGGGTATCACCGCGTGGCCTGGAATCACACCGAGTCGTCCCGCCTCGATCAGCGGGACCGGCGGGCTGTCACCGCCGCACCTTGGAATCGCACCAATCTCACATATATCACCATCAGCCATCGTGATCAATGATTCGGTGAGCGCAACCGGTGCCCCGTGCCGCACCAGGTCAACGGGGCGAGGGCTGGGTCAGGCGGTGCGGCGGGAGCGGGCCAGGGCCAGCCCGCCGAGGACCGTGGCGATCAGCCCCACCGCCAGGTCCACGTAGCCCCCGACGATTCCGTAGCCGGTGCCGGGACCGCCGTCGGCGGCGGCCACGACGAGCGCGCCGATGAGCGTGCAGGTCAGCCCCGTGGCCAGGGTCACGATGGCTCCCCTTCTGCCGGTGCCGGTGCCGGTGCCGGTGCGGCGGGCGGAACGGGCCAGGGCCAGCCCGCCGATGACGATGCCGGTCAGCCCCAGCAGCGCGGCCACGGCGGACCACAGACGCCCCGAGGTGAGGGTGTAGGCATCGACGGGCTGGACCAGGACGTGCGCGGCCGCCGGGGTGGCGAGCCCGACGATGGCGAGCGGGGCGGTCGCGGCGGTGGCGGCGGTGGCCAGCAGGTGGCGGATGGACATGAGGGTCCCTTCTGATGGATGACGGGCGTCGCCGGCAGGTGGTGGTGGGAGAGGGATAGGCCGCGGCGGCAGGTCTGGTGCGGCGGCCGTGGCGGTCGTCGTTCGGCAGTCGCCGACCGCGGCCTTGAGGTGGGTGTGCGCGCTGGGGTGTGCCGTGGTCAGCTGCTGGGGGCGTGGCTGGGGGAGCGGGTCAGGGCCAGTGCGCCGAGAGCCGCACCGGCGAGCCCGAGCACCAGGGCCATGGCCGCCCCGAACACTCCGTTGCCGGTGCCGAGGCCACCGTCGGCGACAGCCAGTTTCACCGCGCCGTTGAGTCCGCCGATCAGTCCCGCCACGACGGCCACGACGGCTGCCCTCCTGCCGCCGGCGCCGGCGCCGGCACGGCGGACCGAGCGCAGCGCCAGCCAGCCGATGACGACGCCGCCCAGCGCCACCAGCGCGGCCACACTGGCCCAGACGCGTTCGGGGGTTCCGAGGAAGGTGTCGACACCCTGGCCCGCGCACTCTGCCGACGTCGTGCAGACCGGCGAGGCCGCCTGCGCGGCAAGCACCAACAGGACGGACATGGAGGATCCTTTCGGTCGGATGGCAGGCCCCGGCGTGGGCGGGGCGGTGATGCGCCCTGCCCCGGCGGGGTGCCGGTGACGAGTGGGAGCGCCGGGGAGGGCTGCACGGAACCGATCATCGCGTCGTCGAGGCAGCCGCGGCCTCCGACAGCCGGCGGCAGCGGCTACGCAGTTCCGCGTAGGCGACTCGTGCCCGGCTACGCCCGTCGTCGTAGGCGGCCGCGCGGCTGGGCGGAGTGTTCCCCTGGGCGGGGACCGTAGGATCGCGGCATGGAATCCCGCGTGGTGTCGTTGCGTCTGCCTGCGCCGGTGCAGGACGTGTTGCTCGCGCTGTTCATCACCGTGATGCAGGTTCAGGGCACGATCGTGCGCAACGCCGGTGAGGTGGTGCAGCGGCCGCTGACCGACCTCGGAAACCTGGGATATGTCCTGCTGGTCGTCGGCGGCGTGGTCGTCGCCGGCCGCCGCCGGTGGCCGGTGCCGGTGTTCGTGATCGCCGCGCTCGCCAGCCTGGTGTACTACTCCCTTGACTTTCCGGACGGCCCCGGCTGGCTCGGGCTGTTCGTGGCCCTGTACACCGTGGCCGCCTACGGGGACGGGCGCCGGTCGCTGGTGATCGCGGGCGTGGGCGCCTCGGTGCTCGCCGCCGGCTGGCTGGTCGCCGCGGCCGACCTTGAGCCGCGGGCCGCCATCGGCTGGGTGTTCTTCCGGATCGGCGCGGCGGTCATGAGCGCGGCCCTCGGCGAGTCCGTCCGGTCCCGGCAGGTCATCGCGGCCGAGGCGCAGGAGCGCGCCGAGCTGGCCGAACGCACCCGCGAGGAGGAGGCGCGGGCGCGGGTCGACGCCGAGCGGCTGCGGATCGCGCGGGAGGTCCACGACACCGTCGCGCACGCCATAGCGATCATCAACGTGCAGTCGGGTGTCACCGCGCACGTGCTCGACAAGCGGCCGCAAGCGGCGCGGGAGGCGCTGCGCGCCATCGAGCACACCAGTTCCCGGGCGCTGCGGGAGATGCGCGCCATCCTCGGGGTGCTGCGCGACGACGACGGTGACGACGACGGGCGGGGGCCGTACCCCGGGCTGGGGCAGGTCGACGAACTGGCCGCCAAGGCACGCGAGGCCGGGCTCGACATCACCTTCCAGGAGACCTCCGCGCCGGCCCCGTTGCCCAGCGCGGTGGGCAGCGCCGCCTACCGCATCGTCCAGGAATCGATCACCAACGTGGTCCGTCACGTCGGCCCGACCCGGGTGACGGTGACGCTGAACCCGGGGACGGAGGAGCTGGAGATCCGCGTGACCGACGAGGGCCGCCGCGCCGGGCCGGCCGACGACTGCGCGGATGCGCGCCCACCGGCCCGGCGGCCGAGCGACACCGACAGCTCCGCCAAGCCCGGCCGCGGGATCGCCGGCATGCGCGAGCGCTGTCGGCTGCTGGGCGGAGAACTCGACGCCGGGCCGCTCGCGGGCGGCGGGTTCGAGGTCAGGGCACGGCTGCCCCTCGCACCGGCCGGGTCGCGCCGGTGAACGCGGCGGCCGCCTCACCGTCGAGCGACGCTCGCGTCAGGGTGCTGCTCGCCGACGACGAGGGTCTCGTCCGCTCAGGGTTCAGGGTCCTGCTCGACCTGGAGGACGGCATCACCGTGGTGGGCGAAGCGACCAACGGCGCCGAAGCCGTCGAGCGGGCCCGCGCCACCCGTCCCGACGTCGTCCTCATGGACATCCGCATGCCCAGGCTGGACGGCATCCAGGCCACCGCCGAGATCGCCCGGACGCCCGGGCTGGAGCAGGTCCGCGTCCTCATCCTCACCACCTACGACACCGACGAGTACGTCTTCGACGCCTTGCAGGCCGGGGCCAGCGGCTTCCTGCTCAAAGACGCCGGACCGGCCGAGCTCCTGCAGGCGATCCGGGTGATCGCCGCCGGAGAGGCGCTGCTCGCGCCGCGCATCACCCGGCGCCTCATCGGCCAGTTCACCGCGCACCGGAAGGCCGCGCGGGCCGCGGAAGACCGGCTCGCGGTGCTGACCCAGCGTGAGCGTGAAGTGCTGGCCCTGGTGGGACAGGGCCTGAGCAACCACGACATCGGTGCCGAGCTGTTTCTCAGCCCGGCCACCGTGCGGACCCATGTCAGCCGGGCGATGGCGAAGCTGGGTGCGCGCGACCGGGCGCAACTGGTCGTCATCGCCTACCGGACGGGACTGGTCAGCCCCGCGCCGTAGGGCACGGCCACGCCACGTTGGGGAGAGCAGGCAGTTCGGCGGCCGCATTCCCCAGGGGTGCGGCACCAGTGAAACCAGGCCGCACGGCCGGTCGTCATCCGGTGGCCTGGCAGGTGGTGCCCGGGGGCGGGAGCCTCAAGCTGGTGAGGTAGCGGTTGACGTACGCGGTGACGCAGCCGCCCTTGCCGTAAAGGTAGAGCGCGTGGCCGTGTCCGTCGTAGCGGACGCTTGAGGAGCCCGGCACGTGGCGGATGATACTGGCGACCTCGTCGTGGTCGGTCCAGCTGCCGACTCCGAGGAAGGGCACCAGGCCGCTGGTGGGCAGCGGCGCCGGCGGGTTGGTGACGGGGGCGGGCCAGCCGGCGCAGCCCAGCGGCCACCACGCCCGCTGCCCCGCGAAGTTCGGCGACAGCTCCTGCGCCCTGCGCAGGGCGCTGCGGTAGGCCGCGTAGCTGTCGTACCCGCGGCCGTCGAGGCAGTGGGTCATGTTCTGCCCGGCGAGTGAGGGGACCTTGGGGCCGCCGGTGGCCCGACGGACGTACTCGGCGAATCCGGAGGCGTCGCCCTCGGCGGCCTTCTTGATCGCCTCGGCCAGCTCGACCCAGCGCGGTACGTCCGGTTCCGGGCCGGGCGCGGTGAAGCTGGGGGCAGCGGCCACCTTCAGGTCGAACCCCGTGTAGGCGGCCCCGGTCGGATCGTTGCGTACGGGCACGGGTGAGCGGTCTGCGGCGACCACCAGCCGGCGCCACACCTCACCGGCGTCCTGGCCGTGCAGGGCGCAGGCCGTGGCCGAACGGCACCAGGCGGCGAACCGCTCCAGTGCCTTCTCCGCCCTCAGATACATGGAGGGTTCCCCGGCCGTCGTCTCCTCGACATGGCCGGCGGTGCCGTCCATGACCATGGCGCGGATGCGGGAGGGGAACAGGCGGGCGTAGGCCAGCGCGGGATGTCCGCCGTAGGAGGTGGCGAGGAAGCTCAGCCGCGGCTCGCCCATCGCGGTGCGGACGGCCTCGATGTCGCGGGCGACCGAGGCCGAGTCCATGTGGTCGAAGAAATCCGGGTCTGCCGACCGGCACCGCTGCGCGTGTTCGCGGTTGGTCCGGGCGAGTGCGGCGTACTCGGCACGGGTGTCCGGCAGGGTGATGTAAGGGCCGGTGGCCAGGCACTCGTACGGCAGCACGCCGCCGGGCTTGACGGTGTTGCGCGGGTCGAAGCCGATCACGTCGAAGCGGTCACGCAGCTTGGCGAACCTCCCGTGGAACTGCTTCAACTCATCGATGCCCGACACCCCGGGACCGCCGGGGATGGCGAACACCGTGCCGATCCGGCGTGCCGCACCGGAAGCGGGAAGCATCGCGATGGGCACGGTGATCTTCCGTCCGGCGGGCTCCGTCCAGATGAGGGGCACCTGGACGGAGGCACAGCGCATGTCCTTGGGGGCGTCCTTGTCGGTACACGGCCTCCAGGCGAGCGAGGACGGGCCGGAGCCGGCCGAGTCTGCGGTGGCGGGCACCGCCACCAGAGCGGCCAGGAGCGTGGCGGCCGCTCCAACGGCCGCCACCTTGAGGCGTCCCTTCAGCGCGGTCACCGTCGCGCCCGCCGTCAGCGCTGCGGCGACGTAGCCGACGAGCAGCGCGGCCGCCGCCCCCGAAGGCAGCAGGCCGCCGCCCACCCCGGCGATCTGCGACGGCAGATTCTCCATCATGTACGAGCCCACCTGCGAACGCAGCGGCGACGGCAGCGCCTGGGCGATGATCGGGATCACCAGGAAGAACATGACGAGCGCGACCAGGCTGCCAGGGGTGGACCGGATCGCCGCGCCCACACCGAGCCCGATCAGCGCCGCGGCCGTCATGGACAGCCCGGCGACGACCACCGTGGCGAGCACGCCCGGCTCCGAAAGCGGGGTGCCAAGGGTGCCCCCGTCAAGCAGCAGCTGACCGGCGCGGTCGCCGAGGACGGCCTGGGCGGCCAGATGCATGGCGAACGCCAGCACCTGGCCGGCGACCAGGGTGACCGCGGCCAGCCCGGGGATCTTGGCGAACAGGAACACCTGCCGCCGTGGCACCGCCGCCAGGCTCGTACGGATCATCCCTGTGGCGTACTCGGAGGTGATCGAGAGCGCGCCCAGCGTACCCAGCACGAAGTAGGCGACCGGCAGCCCGGTGCCCAGCCCGGCGCCGTTGCTGGTGAAGCTCAGCCGCTCCTCGAACGTCTGGCGGTCGAATCCGCGGCCCATCAGGTACGCCACCCCGGCGCAGACCAGCACGGCGAGGATGGAGACGGCCAGCAGGTAGATGTTGGAGCGGAGCGAGCGAAGCTTGTACCACTCCGAGGCGATCACGTCCCTCATCGGGTGGCCTCCGAGAGGGTTGCGGTGGGGGCGGGGCGGGCGCCGTACTGGACGCTGTCCTCGGTCAGCTCCATGAACGCCTCCTCCAGCGAGGCGCTGCGCGGCGTCAGCTCCCGCAGCGCGATGCCCGCCCGCAGGGCCAGCGCGCCGATCTCGGTCGCGTCCATGCCCCGCACCTTCAGGTCGCCGGGCGCCAGGGCGTCTGCGGTCACGCTCGCGCCGTGTGCGCGCAGGGTCTGCGCCAGCCGATCCGGGTGCGCCGTGCGGACCAGCACGTCGCGCTTGAACTGTGCGGCGAGTGCGTCCGTCGTCGTGTCGGTGATCAGCCGGCCGCGCCCGATGACGACGACGTGGTCGGCGGTGAGGGCCAGCTCGTTCATCAGATGGCTGGACAGCAGGACGGTGCGGCCGTCGGCCGCGAGCGAGCGCAGCAGGTCGCGGATCCAGCGGATGCCCTCGGGGTCCAGGCCGTTGAGCGGCTCGTCGAACATGAGCACCGCCGGGTCGCCAAGCAGCGCCGCCGCGATGCCGAGGCGCTGTTTCATGCCCAGGGAGAACCCGCCGATCCGCCGGTCCGCCACGTCGGTCAAGCCGACCTGGTCGAGTACGGCGGCCACCCGCTTCAATGCGATGCCGTTGCTGCGTGCCAGGCAGCCGAGATGGTCGCGGGCCGTACGCCCGCCGTGCACTGCTCCGGCGTCCAGCAGCGCTCCCATCGTGCGCATGGGCCGGCGCAATGACGCGTACGAGCGTCCGTCCACCAGCGCTTCACCTGCGGTAGGGATCTCCAGCCCGAGTACGACTCGCATGGTCGTGGACTTGCCGGCGCCGTTCGGCCCCAGGAATCCGGTCACCAGGCCCGGTTTGACGGTGAAGGTCAGGTCGTCCACGGCGAGCGTGCGGCCGTATCGCATGCTCAGCCCTCTCACTTCGATCACGTCTCATCCTTGTTCGCCAGGTCAGGCCGATCAGCTCGTTCCGATCGGCGGGACCAGCCTCGCGGCCCCGGACTCCGGCCTCCATAGGCGTCGGCCTACCGGCCAGGGTGGGAAACAGCCACCTCAAGGGGTAGGGCCAGCCCCACCGTCTTCTCCTCGCCGACAGGGCAGACTGCACCTGTGATGGGGATACGACCCGCGTTCGGCGGGCCGGCGCGGCAGGCCGTCAATGCTTTGGCGGGGTATGCGCGGCCCGGGGTGAGCGGACTGGCGGTGCTGGTGGTGAACGCGGTGACCGGCCTTGCGGCGCTGGTGGTGCTCGTTCTGGTGCTGGTGAGCAGTGCCCTCGTGCCGGTGGCCGGTCTCGGGCGGGCGCCGCTCGGCTTCGGGCTCGTTCTCGTCCACCGCCTGGCCGCCTACCAGCGTCGCTGGGCGGGCCGGGTGCTCGACAGGGATGGCGCCGCAGGTGGTCACCGGCGTGAAACCGGCCGGCCATGGCGGGCCACTGCGGTGCCGGAACCGCGCCGGCGCGGCACGCGGCGTGAGCTGGGCTGGCTGGCCGTGCACGTCGTCACGGGCCCCGTCCCGGTGGTGGCGGTGTGGGCGATGCTGGCCGCCCTGGACTACGTCTGGTTCCGGCTGCGGCCGGTGGAGACGAGCACGCTGAACACGTTCGCCCTCAGCTTGTCCATCGTGGCCATCGCGACCGTCGCCCTCATGGCCATGCCCCTGTTCCGCATCGGGCAGGCACGCCTGGCGCGACGGCTGCTGGATGGCGGCACCGCGACGGAGGCGCGGATCCGGGCGCTTACCGCGTCGCGGGCCGCGGTGGTCGACGCGCGCGCCGCCGAGCTGCGGCGCATCGAACGCGACCTGCACGACGGCGCGCAGGCCAAGCTGATCGCCGTCCGCATGCACCTGGGGCTGGCCCGCGGCTCCCGTGATCCGGGCGAGATGGTCCGCGTGATCGACGAGGCGCGGGAGGTGGCCGGCCAGGCGCTGACGGACCTGCGTGACCTGGTGCGCGGCATTCATCCCCCGGTGCTGTCCGACCGGGGTCTGGCCGGCGCCATCGAGGCGTCCGCGCTGCTGTGCCCGATACCGGTTGAGGTCGACATCGATCTGCCCGGCCGCCCGCAACCGCCCGTGGAGTCCGCTGTCTACTTCGCCGTCGCCGAGGCGCTGGTCAACGTGGCCAAGCACAGCGGCGCCTCACGCGCATGGGTGCGGCTGCGGCACACCGCCGGCGTCCTTCGCATGACCGTGGGCGACAACGGGTGCGGCATGGTGCGCCGCGACGGTGGCACCGGAGTACGCGGCATCGAGGACCGCCTGTCCGCCTTCGACGGCTCGCTCACGGTGAGCAGCCCTCAAGGCGGCCCTACCGTACTGACCATGGAGGTCCCGTGCGCGTTGTCATAGCCGAAGACCTGACACTTCTGAGGGACGGGCTGGTCCGCCTGCTGTCGGCGCACGGCTTCACCGTCGTGGAGGCCGTGGACAACGGCCCCATGCTGCTGGAGGCCCTGGTCCGGCACCGCCCGGACGTAGCCGTGATCGACGTACGGCTGCCGCCCAGCTTCACCGACGAAGGGCTGCGCGCCGCGCTGGAGGCACGCAGCCGGGTCCCAGGGTTGCCCGTGCTGATCCTTTCGCAGTACGTGGAGCAGCTCTACGCCAGAGAACTGCTGTCCGACCGCTCCGGCGGGGTGGGCTACCTGCTGAAGGACCGGGTGGGCGACGTCGACAGGTTCGTGGACGCGGTCCGCCAGGTCGCCGGGGGCGGCACGGCGATGGACCCGGAGGTGGTCTCCCAGCTGCTGACCCGCCGCAGCCGCGACGAGCCGCTGGCCGCACTGACCCCTCGGGAGCGTGAGGTGCTCGCGCTGATGGCGGAGGGCATGTCCAACGTGGCCATCGCCGCCCGCTTCCAGGTCACCGACAAGGCGGTCGGCAAGCACACGAACAACATCTTCGCCAAGCTCGGCCTGCCGCCGTCCGACGACCACAACCGCCGCGTCATGGCGGTTCTGGCCTACCTGCAGGCCGTACCCGCGCCATCACGACCGCTGGTGTAGCGCTCACGTGAATTGCTTGGCACGGTGGTGAGCCGACCGTCGCCTACCCGACAGCTCTGCGACACCCGCGAATGTCGTCGCTCATGCCTTCTCCGTGAGCGAATCGACACCACGGTCACAGAGCCGTACATCGTCGCAGGTCAGGCAAGTCCGTGGGAAATCTCCCCAGGACTACAGCGAGGCCTTCAACGGGGGAGTGGTGGACCAACGTGACGGCAGCCGTCGCGCGCCTGCAGCCCTCTGATCGCTTGCGACCGCTTATCGGGTCATGTGCCGCCGAGGGACGAGTTCGTCTGCGGCACGCCCGACCTGGTCGAGGTCGGCTCCGAGCTTGACCAGCACCTGAGCCGCGGAACTCGCACCATCCCGGACGAGCGCGAGCAGGAGGTGCTCAGTGCCGATGTAGTCGAGGCCGCGCTGCAAGGACTCCCGGTTCGACGACTGGAGGGCTTCGCTGGCTGCCGGGGTGAACGGAAGGTGTCCCGACGCGACGGTCTGGCCTCGGCCCTGGATGTCCTCAACCTGCCGGCGCAGACCTTCAAGGCTCAGGCCCAGGTTCTTGAGTACCGTGGCGCCCACGCCCTCACCTTCACGGATCAATCCGAGGAGAAGGTGTTCGGTACCGATGGAGTCGTGGTTGAGCATCTTGGCCTCGTCCTGGGACAGGACGACGACTCGCCGCGCCCTGTCGGTCAACTTCTGGAACATGCTGCCACTCCTCACGAAGCAGTTGGTCGGCCGGCTCGGGTGGTTCCATCCTTCCGTACGCGGTGAGGTGTCCAACACATGATCATCGTTGGAGTTCCGCTCAGGGAGGCGCATGACGCTCAGGCGGGTTCTTCCGGTTTGCGGGCGATGTCTCCTCGAGCCATGTCTTTGACATGTAAACAAGTTACCAGCTAAGTTCGTTTCCATGTCAACTAAATCTGTGCGGGTCCTTGTCCTCGTGTGCAGCACCCGTCCTGGCGCTCTCGGTCCGGTGGTGGGGCGGTGGCTGGTCGACACGATCGCGCCACGGGCCGCGGAACTGGGAGTGGAGCTCCTGCCGGTGTCCCTCGGCGACCTCGCGCTGCCCTTCCTCGACGAGGAAGGCGAGCCCGCCTCCGGCCTCTACCGGCACGAGCACACCAAGCGGTGGAGCGCGATGGTGGACGCGGCGGACGGCTTCATCGCGGTGACCCCCGAGTACAACTACGGCATGCCGGCGACCTTCAAGAACGCCCTCGACTACCTGGGCCGGGAATGGGCGTGGAAGCCGATGGGGTTCGTCAGCTACGGCAACACCTCGGCGGGCACCCGGTCGGTTCAGCACGCCAAGCAGGTGGTGACCACGCTGCGACTGGTGCCGCTGGGTGCCACGGTCGCCCTGCGCATCGCCGAAGCGGTCGATCGCGGGCGGCTCCGTCCCGACGCCGGCCGAGACAGGGCCGCCATCGGGGTCCTGGACGAGCTCGTCCGCCTCGCCCACGCCCTGCGGCCGATGCGCGAGCGAGCCGGCTCGGGTTCGGGGGCGGTACCGCTGTCGGGGTCGTACGCGAGGGCGCTGACCCCGGACGACGCTCCGGAGGTTCTGGTGCTCCAGCGGTGCTGCTGGGTGGAGGAGGCGCTGGCCAACGACAGCCTGGCCATCTCCGCCCTGGAGGAGTCGCTGGAGCAGGTACGCGCATGGCTGGACACCTGGCAGGCCACGGGCCTGTGGCGGGACGGCCGGCTCCTGGGCATGGTGCGCACGCGGCGCGTGGACGACGACTGGCACGTGGGTCGCCTCGGCGTCGTCCCCGATCTGCGCGGCCAGGGCGTGGGGCGCTGGCTGCTGCGCGAGGCCGAAGCCGCCATCGACGCCGGGTGCCGCCGCATCGTGCTGTCCACCGGTGCCCGGAGCCGGCACAACATCGGCCTCTACCACTCCCAGGGCTACCGCACGGAGTCGTCCGACCGCGCGACGGCCGTCCTCACCAAGCCCGTGCCCGCGGATGTCGGTGCCGGGCTTCCCGACGAGGAGCCGGCGGAGACGCGATGAGGAGACCTCTGATGCTGCGGCTCCCGGCTCAGGCGCGTGGGCCGGCGCCGTGCAGCAGGGTGTCGATGATGCGGGCGGCGAGGATGTCGGGGTCGGCGCCCTCCGCGTTGCCGTGCAGGGATTCGCCGATCAGCGCGTAGTAGACCCGGCGCACCCAGTCGAGGTCGGCCGCTCGGTCGATGAGCCTGTCGTCCTGGGCCCGCTTCAGTACGGCGGTGCAGCTGCGGGCGATGTCCTGGTGGAGGAGGGCGGCCTCGCTGCCGGGAGCTGCGGGCAGCCCCAACGCGAACGCCCAGGCGCCCTTGACCTCGAGCACGTTGGCGGTGATCCGGTGCATCGCCACCAGCGGCGGCGCGGTGTCCGGCCGGCCGTCGTCGACCGCCTGGGCGAGCTGACGGGCCGCGGACGAGGCCAGCGCCTCGATCAGCGCCTGCCGGCTGGCGAACCGCCGGTGAATGGTCGTGCGGGCCACTCCCGCGGCCGCGGCGATCTGCTCCATGGAGGCGCCGGGCTCCTGGGCGAGCACCCGCTCGGCCGCCTCCAGGATCGCGCGCACGCTGCGCTCCGCGTCCGCCCGCAACGATCGTGCCGCCGTCTCGCCCATCACGCCTCCTGCTCGGCCACTTGTCCAGCAAAACACTACATCGTTGATACCGCCAACCCGATAGCTGCATCATGCTTGTTGCAGTTAAGTCAGTTTCTGGTACGTTTCAGTTCCAGTTTCCATCGTCTCAGATGTTCCCCGCCAAGGAGAACCACGTGCACAGCACCGCCCTCATCACCGGAGCCTCGTCCGGCCTCGGCGCCGAATTCGCCGCCCAGCTCGCCGCCCAGGGCCACGACGTGATCCTGGTGGCGCGCTCCGGTGACCGGCTTGCCGCCCTCGCCCAGCGCCTGACCGCCGAACACGGCATCGGCGCCCATGTGGTGGTCCAGGACCTCGCCGAGCCGGACGCCGCCCGCCGCATCGCCGACCAGTTGACCGTCCGTGGTCTGAACGTCGACCTTCTGGTCAACAACGCCGGCTTCGGCACCTGCGGCCGCTTCGAGGAGATCCCCGCAGCCCGCGACCACGACCAACTGATGGTCAACGTCGTCGCACTCGTCGACCTCACCCACGAGGTGCTGCCCGGGATGCTGGAGCGCGGCCGCGGCGCGATCGTCAACGTCGCCTCCAACGCCGCCTTCCAGCCCTCCCCGTACTTCGCCGTTTACGGCGCGGCCAAGACCTTCGTGCTGAACTTCGGCCTCGCCCTGCGACAGGAGTACCGCCGGCGCGGCATCCGCGTGCTCACCCTGTGCCCCGGCCCGGTCGAGACCGCCTTCTTCGACACCATCGGCACCCGCAACGCGGCCGTCACCGGCTCCATGACCACCCCGCAACCCGTCGTCCGCGCCGCCCTGCGCGCGCTGGAGCGGGACCGCGGCTACGTCGCCCCCGGCTTCGGCAACGCCCTCACCGCGCACCTGACCCCCCGCCGCCCCCGGACCCTGGTCGCCGCCATCGCCGAACGCATCACCCGCAAGGTCCTCACCCCCCTCGGCTGATGCCGTCGAAGCCCGAAGACCGTCAGCCCCGTGCTGAGACCGGGCCCGCCGGACCGGGTGGTCCGGCGGGCCCGTCGGCCGGCGTCCGCCTGTGTCCGCCTGTGTCCGCCGGTCAGGAGGGCTTGGCGTCGGTCCAGCCGGCCTCCAGGACGGCGGTGGAGTTGAACACCGTGCCGGGCTCCAAGCCGGCCTGAAGGCCACCGGGCTTCACCACGACGTTCTGGTCGCCGAGGGCCTGGCCGGTCGCCTCGTCGAAGATCAGCCGGTGCTGCAGGACGGCGGAACCCGTGACGCGCTCCTCGACGGCGACGGCCGTGCCCCGGCGGCCTTCGCCGTCCGTGACGTTCTGGATGACCTCGACGGAATCGAGTTCGGCGAGCATGCGGAAGGCCGCCCCGCGGACCTGGGACGTCACCGGCATGTCCGTGATCAGGCCCGCGCTGACCCTGAACAGCCAGGCGTCCGACCCCATCGGGACAGCGGAGGACTCCGTGTCGTGTCCCTGGTAGGAGCGCAGCAGCCACTTCTTGAGCTGCTGGGGGTCGCTCGGGAGACCGCGCAGGTCCTTCATGGTGACGTTCCTGCCCAGCCAGAACACCTTGTCGCCGTCCACCAGCGGGCTGTGGCTGGTCCGGGCCCGGCCGGGGGAGACCGTCAGGGTCATGGGCCCGCGCTTGCCCGGCACCGCGATGTCGATCTCACCGGGCGAGCCGGCCCGCTCCCACGCCTTGCGGTCCTCCTCGCTCGCCGGCGCGACCCCCAGCGGCCGGCTGCGCGCCCACTGATCGCCACCGGCGGCGCGGGGCGTCCACATCTCGCTGCGCTCGCGCGCCACGACCCGGTAACCGCCCTTCGCCGCGCTGTACAGGCTCCGGGTCACCGACACCGTGTGCCAGTAGGCCCCGGTCCGCTCGCTTCGCCGGTCGGCCTTCTCCGCGGCGGCCAGCAGGACGTCCCGCGCCGCCAGCTTCACCCGCGTCGCCGGCGCGGTGCTGGGGCTGCCGGCGACCGGACGGCCGCCATCGGGCGCCCGTGGCGTCGGCGCCGTGCCGTTGCCCGCCATGACCACGACCACCGCGGTCGCGGCGGCCGTGGCGGCCGCGACCCCGGCCAGGCCGAGGCCCCACACCGGCTTGACGGCCATGCGCCGGCGCCGCACCGGCCGCGGCTGCGACATGGCGCGGGCCAGCTCGGCGGACCTGGTGCGCGGGTCCACGGGCCGGTCGCCGAGATGTGCGGGCCGCGCGGCCCGGAGCTCGTCGATGTGATTCATGACCACTCCTCGCTGAGGTTGTGCACGTGGGGCAGGGACGGCTGGGCGGGGTCGCCGCCACGCGAGCCCCTGGCCGGTTCGGCGGCCTCCGCGATGGCTCGCTGGAGCCGCTTGCGGGCCCGATGCAGCCGCACGCGGTACGTCGCCGACGAGCAGCCGATGACGCGGGCGGCCTCCTTGGGCGACAGCCCGTGCCAGGCGACCAGGACGAGGATCTCCCGGTCGTTGTCCGGCAACGCGGCCAGCGCCCGCAGCACGCCCATCCGCTCGGTCACCTCGTCGGCCACGTCGCCCTCGGTCCAGCACCGCAGTTCGGCGGCCAGCGCCTCCCTGCGGGCCTCGGCCCGCACGCTGTCGCGCAGGACGTTGCGGGCGACGCCGAGCAGCCACGGCAGGGCGTGCTCCGGCACGTCGTCCAGCCGTCGCCAGGCGATCGCGAACGTCTCGCTCACCACCTCATCGGCCACCTGCCGCCCCGCGCGACTGACCGCGTAGGCCCACACACGTTGTCGGCATTCGTCGTAGATACCGGTGAACCGGTGCGCATCGTCCGTCACCACCCAGCCCCTTCGTTCGGGTGCTTTCTCTGACACCAGGAAGTGGCGCGAACCTTCTTCTCGTTACGCCTCGGTGCGCACTTTTCCGAAGTATCGCCTCTGCGGGCCGGAGAGGCGGGCGGGCATCCAGCAGGCAGCAGCCAACAAGCACAACAAGCAGGCATCCAGCAGAAAGCCGGGCTTCCAGCAGGCTGCTGGAAGCCCGGCTTTCGGCACGACAGCCGCGGTTGCGCCGCGCCTTCGGCGGCGGCGGCTCGGCCCGCGCCCCGGGCTCAGACTGTCGGGACTCAGGCTGTCACGGCTCAGGCTGTCACGGCTCAGGCTGTCAGGGCGGTGCGCAGCTTGGTGAGCACCGCGCGCAGGATGCGCGAGACGTGCATCTGCGAGATCCCGAACTCCTCGGCGATCTCCGACTGGGTCATGTTGCCGTAGAAGCGCATCAGCAGGATGTTCTTCTCCCGGGCCGGCAGGGCGTCGATGAGCGGCTTGATCGCGTGGGCGTCGAGCAGGGTGTCGAGCGACTGGTCCTGCGCGGGCAGGAGGTCGCCCAGTTCGGCCGCGTCGTCGTCGGCGCCACCGCCGACCGGGGCGTCCAGCGACAGCGTCGAGTAGGCGGCGGAGGCCTCCATGGCCAGCAGCACGTCCTCCTCCGAAATGCCCAGCTTGGCGGCCAGTTCGGCGACGGTGGGGGAGTGGCCGAGGGTCTGGGTCAGCTCGGCCGTGGCCTTGTTGATCTCGATGCGGCGTTCCTGGTAGACGCGCGGCACCCGGACGGCCCAGGTGCGGTCGCGGAAGTGCCGCTTGACCTCGCCCAGCACGGTGACCATGGCGTATCCCCTGAACTCGTGCCCGAGCGAGGGGTCGTAGCCGTTGACGGCCTTCATGAGGCCCACGTAGGCGGCCTGGCGCAGGTCGTCCATGGACTCGCCGCGGTAGCGGTAGCGGCGGGTGATCTCGGTCACCAGTCCCTCATGCATCTCCACCAGGCGCTCGCGGATGCGCGCCGCGTCCAGGTCGGAGATGTCCGGCTCGGCCAGGCGGGTGAGGAGTTCCTCGGCGGTGAGCTGGTCGGAGGTGATGGTCAGGAGGGGCACGTCTTCTCCCGGGGGTGTCGGCGGCCCCGTCCATGAGAAAAAGCCCATGCAGAGGCACGCCTTCGTGTGCGTGAGAGGAAGCCCTCTGCTGGACTTCGAGATCCACTATCCCCCATGAGGGCCCTGCCCTCACCTCCTGACGGTAACGGATTCATAACTGATGTCGGGGCTCCATGCCGCGGTGGCCGGATGTCCGGGCCGGAAAAGCGCTCCGGCCGCCACGTCGCAGGAGGGCCCGGCCGTGGGCGTGGTGGCGCGGGCGCGTCGTCGGTGGTCGGTCATGGTGCGCAGGTGTCAGATGATCTCGATGTTGGCCATCATCCCCATCAGAGCCTCCCGAGGGGACCGGCGGCTGGAGCCGTCGGGGGAATCGGGAGTGGGGGGCCGTCAAGGCCCGAGTGTGCCCTGACCTGTCAGATTCGGGCATCAGAGGTCTCCGTTCATCGTGCGTTAGATACATGACGCTGGGATAGTGATCGTGTGACTCGTCAGGTGCGCACCTCCCCCGGCGCGGCGTACGACCTCGGGTACCACGTCGTGTGGTGTCCGAAGTACCGCCGCCCGGTCCTCGGCGGGCGGGTGAAGACCGGCCTGGAGGAGCTGATCCGCGCCAAGGCCGGCGAGCACGGCTGGGAGATCGTGGCCCTTGAGGTGATGCCCGACCACGTGCATCTGTTCGTCAGGCCGCACCAGAAGAACTCCCCGTCATATGTGGCCAGCCAGTTCAAGGGGTTCACCTCCCACCACCTGCGCGCCGAGTTCGCGCACCTGCGCTCCCAGGTGCCCACGCTGTGGTCGCGGTCCTGCTTCGTAGCCACCGTCGCCACCGTCGGCACCGTCGGCACTGTGTCCGCCGAGACGGTGCGGCGGTACATCGAGACGCGGTATGAGCGGGCGCCCGGGGCGGGTGGCGGTGCGTAGGTCTTACAAGTTCCTCATGCGTCCGACCGCGCACCAGCGGGCCGCGCTCACCGCGTGCCTGGACGACCACCGCGCCCTGTACAACGCGGCGCTTGAGGAGCGGCGCGAGGCGTACGAGCGGTCCAAGGTGTCGATCCGGTACGGCGACCAGTCCGCCCAGCTCAAGGAGATCCGCGCCTACGACGCGGACCAGGCCCGTTGGTCGTTCTCGTCCCAGCAGGCCACGCTGCGCCGGTTGGACAAGGCGTTCGGCGCGTTCTTCGACCGCGTCAGGAAAGGCGCGACGCCCGGATACCCGCGCTTCAAGGGGCGGGGCTGGTTCGACACGGTCGAGTGGCCGAAGGACGGCGACGGCTGCCGGTGGGACTCCCAACCCGAGCATCCGGCCGCCACGTTCGTGCGCCTGCAGGGCGTCGGCCACGTCCGGGTGCACCGGCACCGGGCCGTGAAGGGCCGGGTGAAGACGATCGCCGTCAAGCGCGAGGGCTCCCGCTGGTACGTGGTGCTGTCGTGTGACGAGGTGCCCGCGCAGCCCCTGCCCGCCACGGGTGTGGTCGCGGGGATCGACCTGGGTGTCGCCTCGCTGGTCACGACCAGCGACGGCCACCATATCGACAACCGGCGGCACCTGGCCGCCTGCGCCGACCGTCTGGCATCGGCTCAGCGAGCTCTCGCCAGGAAGAAGCGCGGGTCCAAGCGTCGCCGTAAGGCTGTGGCCCGGGTGGCGGCGCTGCACGCCAAGGTGCGCCGCCAGCGGGTGGACGGCGCGCACAAGACCGCGCTCGCCCTGGTCGGCGACTACGACGTGATCGTGCACGAGGACCTGCGGATCACCCACATGACCCGCTCGGCGTCCGGCACGATCGACGCCCCCGGCCGCAACGTCGCGCAGAAAGCCGGGCTCAACCGTTCGATCCTGGATGCGGGTTGGGGGGTGTTCCTGACGATCCTCGCGCACAAGGCTGAAAGCGCCGGTCGAGAGCTGATCGCAGTCGATCCCCGCAACACCTCCCGCACCTGCGCCCGCTGCGGGCACGTGGCGAAGGACAACCGTCTCACCCAAGCCGAGTTCGCCTGCACGGCGTGCGGGCACACCGCGCACGCCGACGTGAACGCGGCGATCAACATCCTCAGGGCAGGGCTTGCCCTTCGCCAGGCCACGCAAGCGGCTTAGCGAGAAGCCGCTCCCTTCAGGGAGCGGAGGAGTCACGACCGCCGCGCATCCGCCCGGCGCGGAAGGAGAAGTCGCGCACCCTGACGGCGTCCGGGCGGCGCCAGGTCGGCAGATCGGTGGACAGGACGCGTGGGATGCGGCTGTCGTCGGCGGCCTCGCGCGCGACCCGGAAGGCCATCACGTCGCGGGTGCGCCCGGAGCCCAGCCGGTTGACGACTCTGACGCGGCCGCCGAGCGGGACACCCGAGAAGTCGACGATCACGTCGTAGCGTTCGGCGGGCGCGATCGGCAGCAGCCGGTGGGTGACCGGCACCGCGAGCAGTCCCTGGTCGGCGCCGATCTGGACCAGATCCAGGCGGCGTCCGTCGTCGCCGACCGCTTCGAGTTCGTAGTGCCGGGCGTTGGAGGCGTTCAGGATGCGCAGCCGGTAGCGGGCCGCGTCCACCTCGTGCACGGGCCACGGGGCGCCGTTGACCAGGATCACGTCACCGAGGACTCCGGCCAGATAGCGTTCAGGAACGCCCGGCCGCTCGCGCAGGGTGGGGTCCAGGGCGGGGTAGTCCAGGCTGCCGTCGGCGGCGAAAGCCCGGTCGGCGATCATGAGGGGCAGTTCGCGCTGCCCCGCGGGCAGGTCGAGCGCGTCCTCGGCGTCGTCGCGGACGATCTGCAGCCCCGCCAGGCCTCGCCAGATCGCGGGGGCGGTGAAGTCCATCCGATGGTCGTGGTACCACAGCAGCGTCGGCCGCTGGTCCAGCGGGAAGGTGTAATCCCTTGTCAGGCTGGTCACCGCGGCCCGCGGATCATGCATGCCGTGCGCGGAGCCGCGTGCGGGGCCGTGCCCGGTGTGCGTGGCGGCGTCGTACCAGCCTTCGGGGAGAACGAGGTCGGTCGGGTATCCGTCGGACGCTGCCGGAGTGCGTCCTCCGTGCAGGTGCACGACGGTGGGCACGGGCAGTTCGTTACGGTGCGTCACGGTGACGGGCCGGCCGCGGCGCGCCTCGATCGTCGGCCCGGGGAAGGTGCCCTCGTACGTCCACAGCGTCGTTCTGACCCCGGGCAGGATCTCCGCGGTCGCTTCGCGTTGGGTGATCTCGTAACGGTGGACACCGCCCGAGGTGCTGACCGGCGCGAGCACGGAGGGAAGCGGCAACGGCACCTGGAACGGCGGCGGAATCGGCGCGGCGCTGCGCAGTTCGGCACCGGTGAACGGCGGGCGGCGGGCCAGCGCGGTAGAGGCCGACAGTCCGGCGGCCGCCATCAGGCCGAGCGCCCCGCCGATGCCGAGCGCCCGGCGCCTGGTCGTGCCGTGGGTACGGTCGGATCGGTCGTCGCGGGGCTCACGCATGGCCGGCCTCCCGATGACGAGGCTGCTCCACGGTCCGCACCGGCCCGCGCGGGGTCTGCGGCCGGCGCGGCGGGGGCCGGCGCCATACGGCGATGAACAGCACGACGAGGGCGGCGACGCTCATCACTCCCAACGGGAGGTGCAACCACAGCGCGCCGTCCATCCCGGCCAGGTACTGCACCGCCTCGGCCGCCACCACAGCCGACGTGGCGAAGAACGGCCAGGCCCGACGCAGCCGAACCCAGACCACGATCGCCGCGATCACCTGCACCAAGCCGATTGCGGAAACCACGTCGGCGCCGACCGCATGCCAGCCCAAGCCGTCGTAGTCACCGCTCAGATACACTCCGGCGAACACCGGCTGACCGACGACCGCCACCGTGTGCGCGCTGACGACGGCCCGCAGGATCAGCTCGGAGAGCGTCGTGCGAGGCGAGGTCTCAGGCACGGCGCGCAACGGGTCAGTGGTCATGAGGGTGCTTCTCACTTCGTGCCTCGGCAGGCGCCTCCACCACGGTGAGACCACCGACAGAAGCGCCGACGACCAGGACGCCGCTCATCGAGCCTCCTTCAGCCGGATGGCCGCGGCGGGGCAGATCATGACGGCCTCGCGGACGGCCTCGTGGTGGCCGGCGGGCGGATTGGCGTCGAGCAGCATCACGATGCCGTCCTCGTCGCGCTGGTCGAAGATTTCCGGCGCGGCCATGACGCATAGGCCGCCCGCGGTGCACCTGTCCTGGTCGACGATCACTTCCATGTCGGCTCCTCGGTGTCGGTTCGGTTTGCGGAACGCTGTTGGAGCAGCCGCGGGGCAGCATGACGAGGGCGACGATTCCGCAGCACGCGGCGGCGGCGATCCACAGCGGGTCGGTCAGGGCGCAGGTTCGTCGGCGCCGGGTGGCTCGAAGAAGTCATGCGGTGAGGGTGGGGGCAGGGTGGTCGGCGATGGGCGCAGTCCGTCGATGAGCAGGGCGAGGTAGCGCCTGCGGTCCTCGCCCTGGGCATCGCCGGGGTGCACCGTGGCCAGGTTCATGACGGTGAGCACGGTCAGATCGCGAGGAAGCAGTTCCGGTCGCACCACGCCCGCGTCGATGGCCCGGCGCAGCATGGGTTCGATGGCCTGCACGAAGAGCCGCGTGCTCTCGTTCGCGAACGTCACGAACTCGTGGGCGAGTGAGATGATGACCCGCCGCCGGGCGAGTACCTCGGTGACTGCCTCAAGCATCCCGGTGAGGTCCTGCCACGGGTCATCGGTGTGTACCGCCGTGATGGGCTGGAGCTCGACGGTGAGGACATGGTCGAAGACGGCCCGGACGAGTTGGTCACGCGAGCGGAAGCGGCGGTAGACCGTCATCACGCTCACGTTCGCGCGTGCGGCGATCTCCTCGAGCGTCGCCTGCGGCCCGATCTCCTCGAACGCCAGGACCGCGGCGCCGACGATGCGCTCATGGTTGCGGGCTGCGTCGGCTCTCACCAGGTCACCCGTAGCGAGTTCAACCCGTAGACGGTGCTGAAGACCCTGAAGCCGGCCTGCTCGTCCGCCAGTGCGAGGTTGGGGAAGCGTCGCAGCAGGGCCGGGAAGGCGATGCGCATCTCCATGCGTGCCAGCGGCGCGCCGAGGCAGTGGTGCACGCCGTGGCCAAAGGCGGTGTGTCCGGGGGCGCCCCGGGTGATGTCGAGGGTGTCGGGGTTCTCGATGTGGCCACCGTCGCGGTTGGCGGCGGGAAGCGAAAGGAGCACCAGCGATCCCGCGGGGATGACGTGGCCGGCGATCTCCACATCCGTCGTGGTCGTGCGCGGTGACGGCGAGTGCACGATGGACAGCCAGCGCAGCAGTTCCTCGACGGCGGGCTCGGCCCGCGTCGGGTCCTCGCGGATCGTGGCGAGTTGGTCCGGGTGCCGCAGCAGCGCCAGGGTGCCCAGGCCGAGCATGTTCGAGGTCGTCTCATGGCCGGCGAGCAGCAGAAGGGCCGCGATGCCGTTGAGCTCGTCGGTGCTCAGGTCGTCGCCGTGCTCGCGCACCAGCATGCCCAGCATGTCCTCGCCCGGGTCGGTCTGTGCGCGGGCGACCAGGCCGGCCATGTAGGCGCGGTTCTCCCGCAGCGCCGCGGTCTGTTCCTCGACCGGCAACGAGGTGTCCAGCAGGCGGACGGAACGCTCCTGGAACTCGGCGCGGTCGGCGTACGGCACTCCCAGCAACTCGCAGATCACCAGCGACGGCACCGGCAACGCGAAGTGCGCCACCAGGTCGGCCGGTTTGCCTGCCCGCTCCAGATCGTCCAGCGCCGCCTCGACGATCTCCACGATGCGCGGCTCGAGCCGGCGCATCCGACGGATGGTGAACTCCGGGGTGAGCATCCGCCGCAACCGGGTGTGCTCCGGCGGGTCGAACGCGAGCAGAAACCCGGCCCGCAGCTTGTCCTGCTCTTCCTGGCTCATCTCACCGGCCGCGGCGAACGGTGTCATGGCGTTGCTGAACCGGGCCGGATCCGAAAGCACCTCGCGCACATCCTCGTGGCGGAGGATCAGGTACGCGGGCCGGCCGAACGGCGTCACCACCTGCACCACACCCTCACCGTCCCGGGCCCGGGCCAGTTCCTCGACCGGGTCGAGTCCGTCCCGCCGCATCTCCAGCGACAACTCCGGCGCCTCCGTCATCGTCCATCCCCTTCCATGATCGGATTTGTCCGGCCCAACGTAGCAGATAAGTGAAAGACAACCTAACATTTAGGAGGTTGCGTAGACGGGAGGGGCGAGCGTGTGGGCGCGTGCCCTGGCCGGTAGCTGGTCGGGGGCGGGTATGCCGCACCCGCCCCTAGCTCTACGGGTTGTAGAGTGAAGGCTTGATCGCACCCATGCAGCCTCCCCGCAGGTAGTAGCCCAATGAGGACCAAAGGGATATCTCAGGCGTATGACGACTCCTTTTCAGTGGCTCGCCACACGGGTCCGCTTCGAACGCAAGGCCCTGCGACGGGCTGCCGTCGCGGCGCTGGCAACCAGCGTGATGATCATCATGACCGGTGGCATAGTCCGGGTGACCGGATCCGGCCTGGGCTGTGACGGGTGGCCCAACTGCTCCGAGGGCAGCTTCGTCGCGACGCCCGAGATGGGGGTGCACGGCGCCATCGAGTTCACGAACCGACTGCTCACCGGCGTCGTGTGCGTAGCGGTCGGGTGGCTCATCGTCGTTTCGCGACTGCAGCGCCACCCCGTCCCCGCGTTGACCCGGTGGGGATGGGTGCAGTTCTGGATCGTCGTCCTGAACGCCGTCGTCGGCGGCATGACGGTCTGGGCGCGGCTGAGCCCCTACCTCGTCGCGGCGCATTTTCTGGCCGCCGTGCTGTTCCTCACGGCGACCACGGTCGTCTGGCACAAGGTCCGCCTTCTGGGCCACCCCGCCGTGCCCTTGTCCGTCCCCGTCGGCCGCCTGCCCGCCGCCCTGCTCGCGGCCACGGCGCTGCTCGTCGTGGCCGGTACGCTCGTCACCGGCACCGGGCCGCACGCCGGCGACTCCTCCGACGTGCCGCGCATGCCGTTGAACTGGACCGCGATGGCCTGGCTCCACGCGGCCGCCGCCGTGATCGTGCTCGCCATCGCCTCCGTCCTGTGGGCCAGGACCCGCCAGGATCGGGGCTCCACCGCGCACGGGCGCACCACGCTGTTCCTCGCCGTGTTCGTCGCGCAGGGACTCATCGGTCTGACGCAGCTCGCCACCGGCCTCGCCGAGGTCGTCATCGTCGCGCATCTGCTCGGCTCCGCACTCGTGTGGGCAGGCGCGGTGCGCGTCTTCCTCGACACCCACACCCGGACAGCACCACACAGGCACGCACCCGGCTCACACTTCCGTAGCCGCACATCAGCACTTCGATGACGGGTGGAGGGGGCGAACAGCCGCGCACCGGGAGGGCCTCGTGCCCAGGGTCATGCCGTCGACCATGACCTCCGGCACATCGCGAGATCGTCCCGGAATGGGCCGCGGGCCGGATCCGTCGGGGGCGCCACGTCATTACGTTCGGCCCCATGACAGCCACTGGTTCCGTTCGTGACACTCATCCCCTGCTCGCCGTCTTACTGGCGCAGCTCATCTACGCCGCGGGCGTCGTCGCGGGCAGCCTGCTCGTCGCGGTGCTGGCCCGGCCGTTCGCCGGGACGACGCCGTCCGGGCCGTTGATCGCCGTGGTCACGCTTCTTCAGACGGCGGTGGGCCATGCGCCGATCTTCCTGCTGTTGTGGGCGTGGCTGCGCTTCTACGAGCGCCGCTCGTTCGCCTCGCTCGGCCTGACATGGGGCCGGTCCGCCTGGCGGTGGCACGGGGCGGGTTTCGGCCTGGGCGTGGCGTTCATCGCGGGCTGGCTGGCCCTGCAGTACGCCATCGGGAACCTGCGGATCGAGGACACGTTCGCCGGTTCGGCCGCGGGAGCGTCCGTGCTGTACCTGCTGCCGGTGTTCTACCTGGCCAGGATCGGCATGATCGCCATCGAGGAGATCCTCTACCGGGGCTGGCTGCTGCGCACCGGCATGGCGCGCTGGGGTGTGGCGGCCGGCATCGCCGTCTCGTCGGCGGCGTTCGCGCTCTTCCACTTCGCCGGGCCGTTGCTGCTGGTGATGCCGTTGCACCGGTTCCATTGGGTGCTGGCGCTCAACCTGGTGCTCTGGTCGGTGCTGGCGGCGCTGCTGACGCTCATGTCGGGGAACCTGTGGGCGGCGACGGCCTTCCATGCCACGCCGCTCTGGCTGGCGAGCCAGGTCTTCGTGGTGGGTGACGGGCGCCCGCCGGCGATCGCCGTGGTGCTGCTGAGCCAGCCGAAGGGGAACCCTCTGATGGGCGAGGCCGCGCTCGCCGGCCCGTTCACGGGGTTGCCGACCACGTTGCTGCTCGCCCTGCTGTGCGCAGGTGCGCTCGCCGTCCACCGCAGGCGCCGCTCGCCCGTCCCCGTCATGCCGGGGGGTTGACGAGCGTCCGTCCGCGCCGGCGGGCGGAACCGGCACGGCGGCGCCGCGCCGCCCGCGGAAGCCGAGCGGGAGCTGGTCCGGCCGGGGCGGGTGAAGGTGTGACGTCGCGGCACCGTGTCGCCTTTATAGGGGGGCCGTCAGCCGGGCGCTTTTCGGCTCAGGTGTTCCCAGGCGCGGTATTTCGCCGTACGGTCTTCGAGGTCGGTCTGGACCAGGTCGTAGGACGCGTTGCCGACGATGAGGCGCAGTGGCGGGTCCGGCAGGTCGATCAGCTCCATGATCACGGGCACGGCGGTGTCCGGGGCGGGGCCGGCGTCGTCGCCCCACATCTGGAGCAGTTCGTCGCGCAGCCGCTGGTAGTGCGGGTCAGGGGTCGTCATCGTGGTGCCCGTGGTGAACAGGCTGGTGTCGTAGCCGCCCATCTGGACGATGGTGAGTTTGACGCCGAACTGCTCGGTCTCCATGGCCACGGCCTCGGAGACCGAGTCGAGCGCCGACTTGCCGGCCGCGTACATGCCGACCATGGGGAAGCCGCCGCCGGTGCCCATGGTCGTGACCTGGAGGATCCGCCCGCCTCCCTGGGCGCGCAGGTGCGGGAGCACGGCCTGGGTGACCCAGATCGCGCCGAAGAGGTTGACGTCGAAGTGGGCTCTGATCTGCTCCTCCGTCGCCTCCTCCACCATGCCCAGCAGCATGACGCCGGCGTTGTTGACCACGATGTCGAGTCTGCCGAAGGCCGCCGCCGCCCGTTCCACGCCCTCGTACACGGCGGCCCGGTCGGACACGTCGAGCGGCAGCCGTACCAGGTGGTCGGGGCAGCGCTCGGCGAGGTCGGCGAGTGGCTCGACGTTGCGCGCGGCCGCGACGACACGTTCACCTGCGTGCAGGGCGGCTTCCGTGAACGCCCGGCCCAGGCCGCGCGACGCGCCGGTGATGAACCACACTCGGCTCATGGAGTTTTGCCTTCCTGCAGGGTTCTCGGACAAGGCAAGACGGTACGTCTCGGCTCGATGGGATGTCAAGACGGAACGTTTCGTCTTGATGGTGGTAGGGTCGCGGTCATGGCGAAGCACCCCAACCCCGCCCGCCGCAGCGAGCGCTCGCGGCAGGCCATCCTCAGCGCGGCCCGCGAGCTGACCTCCGAGATGGGGTACGCCAAGCTGACCATCGAGGCCATCGCGGCCCGGGCCGGCGTGGGGAAGCAGACCATCTACCGCTGGTGGCCCTCCAAGGGCGCCGTCGTCCTCGACGCCTTCCTGGCCCTCAGCGAGGCGGGGCCCGAGCAGAGCATGGCGCTGCCCGACACCGGCGACCTGGAGGCGGACCTCAAGGTGGTGATGCGGGCCACCGTGGCCGAGTTCGCCGACCCCGCGTTCGAGGGCCCGATCCGCGCGCTGAACACCGAGATCATCAACGACCCCGCGCTGGCCGCCCAATACCACGAGAAGCTGGCCCGGCCGGTGGACGAGGCCAAGAAGGCCAGGCTGCGCAGCGCGCAGCAGGCCGGGCAGCTCCCCATGGACACCGACCTGGACCTGGCGCTGGAACTGCTGTACGCGCCCCTCTACCAGCGCTGGCTGTTCCGCTCCGGCCCGCTCACCCCCGCCTACGCCGACGCCCTCGTCGAGGTCTTCGTCAAGGCCATGCGGCCCACCTCGCCCCCTTCATGAACGGCGGGCGCTCGACGGCCCGCCGGGGAGCTCGAAGCTCCCGTCCATAGGGGGAGGAGAGCAGACGCCCGGCCCCTCGCGCACGGCGGTCACGCCACGCGCGCTCGATCGGCAGCGGCGGGCTGGTCGGGTGTTCCGTGGCCGGGCCAGGCGACGTCGTCGACCGCCAGAAACGGCTCGTGGGCCACGGCCGCTGGGGTGACCCCGGCGAACTCCATGACGTCCCGATGCAGGTGGGACTGGTCGGCGTAGCCGCTGTCCGCCGCGACCCCGGCCGCGTCGTGCCCCGTGGCCAGACGGTGGGCGGCATGGTCGAAGCGGACCAGCTTCGCGGCGCGCTTGGGCGGCAGGCCGATCTGCGCGTGGAATCGCGACCACAGGCGCTTGCGGCTCCATCCGAGCTCGGCCGCCAGCCGCTCCACCTGGACCCGGCCGCGGCCGGCCACGATCCGGTGCCAGGCCCAGGCCACCTCCGGCTGGACCGGCGAGCCGGCCGCACGCCGGCGGGCGAGCAACGCCTCGATCAACGCGAAGCGATCCGGCCAGGAGGAGACCTCGCCGAGCTGCTCGCTGATCCGTGACGCCTGCCTGCCCCACAGGTCGTCCAGCGTCACCACGCGGCCGTCCAGCTCGGCCGGGCCGACGTCCAGAATCGCGCGGGCGACCACGGGGGACAGGCGCACCTGAACACACGAGATGTCCTGGCCTCGCACCCACACCGCGCCGCCCAGCCCGAGCCCGGCGACAAGACTTCCCCGGTGCCGCCGCCCGGTGACGTCCGCGACGACGGGCGAACCGGCCCCCAGGTCCAGAACCAGCGTCACGGCCGGGTGCGGGATCATCCGGTGACCCTCCGGAGCCATGCCCCGGTCACGGAAGCCGGCCATGGTGACACCCGTCACCCGGCTGCGCCGCACTGCGGACGTGACGTCCCACGCAGCGGCATCGTCTCGTCCGCGCACAGTAGGCCGCATCCGCCCATGCTAGGGGAGCCGGGCGAGGGGGAACATTCGTCCAATCCACCGGCGCGCACCGGCGGCCACAGTGGGCTCATGACCATTCCTGACGGCACCACGGAAAGTTCGACCCTGGCCCTGGATGACGGCGACATCCACGTGTGCCGGGACGGCCGACCATGACCACCACCGACCTCGCCCGGCCGATCGGGCAAGCGGAGGCCGACTCCGCGGCAGGTCAGAGCATGAGACGGCTGTTGCGCCCGCACCTGCGGAGCTTCGCGGCCGTGATGGTCCTGCAGGTGATCGGCGCCGTCGCGGGTCTGGCCCCGCTGCTGGCGGTCGTCGAACTGGGGCGCAGCCTGCTGTCGCCCGGCCCGATCGATCACGATCACGTCTGGACGGTCGTGGTCGCGGGTGCGGCCGGCCTGCTCGTCCGGCTGCTGTTCACGGCCGCGTCATCCGGAATCGGGCACCTTCTCGACGGCCACGTACAACTGGCCCTACGCCGGCACCTGGCCGCGCGGCTGGCACGCGTCCCCATTGGCTGGTTCTCCCGCCGCCGGACCGGTGAGCTGGCCAAGGTGGTGGGCGAGGACGTCAGCGCCGTGCACCCGTTCATCGCCCACGCCCCCGGCGAGCTCGTCTCCGCGTTCGTGGTTCCGCTGGTGTCGCTGGTCTACCTGTTCACCGTCGACTGGCGGCTCACGCTGATCACGCTGGTTCCGGTGGTACTGGCGATGGCGCTGGTCCCGCTGCTGATGCTGCCCGCCAGGACGCGCGAGCAGGAGGCCTACGACGCGGCCATGGGGCGGATCGCCAGTTCCGTCGTCGAGTTCGTGCAAGGCATCTCGGTGGTCAAGGCGTTCGGCGGAGGCGAGCGCGCCCACCGCAGGTTCCTGACGGCCGCCGACGACTTCGTCAGCATCTTCTCCCGCTGGGTACGCGGCATGTCCGTGATCGCCGCCGGGATGCAGCTGGCGCTGTCACCGCCGTTCGTGCTGCTCATCGTGCTGGTCGGGGGCGCGGCGCTGATCGTCTCCGGCGGCCTGGCCCCGGCGGACCTGCTGCCGTTCCTGCTGCTCGGGCTGGGACTGACCGCTCCGGTGGCGGCGCTCGGGCACGGCTTCGACGATCTGCAGAGCGCCGGCCGCGCTCTCGGCCGGATCAAGGACGTGCTCGCGGTGGCGCCCCTGCCCGAGCCCGCCCACCCTCGGCCGCCGCGGGGCCACCGGGTGGAACTGCGTGACGTCCGCTTCGCCTACGACTCCGACCGCGAGGTGCTGCGCGGCATCGACCTGGTCCTCGAACCGGGCACGGTCACCGCGATCGTCGGGCCGTCGGGCAGCGGCAAGTCCACGCTGGTCCAGTTGCTGCCGCGGTTCTTCGACCCCACCCACGGCTCGGTCCTGCTCGGCGGCGTCGATCTGCGCCAGATCGGCAGCCGGGAGCTGTATCGGCAGGTGTCCTTCGTCTTGCAGGACGTCCGGCTGCTGCGCGTTTCGGTCGCCGACAACATCGCGCTGGCGGTGCCGCGGGCCGGCCGCGACGACGTGGTCCGTGCCGCCCGGCTGGCCGGCATTCACGACCGCATCCTCCAACTGCCGCGCGGATACGACACGGTGCTCGGTGCGGAGGCCGAGCTGTCCGGCGGCGAGGCGCAGCGGATCTCGATCGCCCGCGCGCTGCTGGCGGACGCGCCCGTCCTGGTGCTGGACGAGGCGACCTCCTTCGCCGACCCGCGGACCGAGCAGGCGGTCCGCCGGGCCCTGGCGACGTTGGGCGGCGACCGCACGGTCGTCGTCATCGCTCACCGGCTGGAGACGGTCGCCGACGCCGACACCGTCGTGGTGCTGGAGGACGGGGTGATCGTGGAACGCGGCAGGCCCGCCGACCTGCTGACACGAGGGGGAAGGTTCGCCGCGTTCTGGCGGGCCCGTCAGTCCGCCGAGATCGAAACCCACGGTGGCGTACTGCGAGGAGACGAGCACTGATGATCCGAATGCTGCTGCGCGTGCTCGGAGACGAGTACGCCCGCGTGATGCGCCGTACCGTGATCCTGATGACGATCACCGCGGTGGTCGAAGGTTTGTCCTACGCGCTGCTGGTCCCGGTGCTGCGGGCGCTGCTCGGCAGCACGCCCGCGGACGCTGTGCCCTGGCTGGTCGCCTTCGGGGCCGCGGTCGCCCTCTACGCCGTGCTGCGCTACATCAGCGACCTGTCCGGCATGCGGGTCGGGATCACCATGTTGCGCGGCATGTATCGCCGGCTCGGCGAGCATCTGGCCCGCCTTCCCCTCGGCTGGTACGAGGCCGGTCGCATCGGCGAGGTGTCCGTCCTGGCCGGCCGCGGGCTCCTGCAAGCCATGGGCGTGGCCGCGCATCTGCTGGCGCCGTTCATCTCCGCCCTGGTCACGCCCCTGACCATCGTGGCGGTGATGGCCGTCTTCGACTGGCGGATGGGGCTGGCCGCCTTGCTCGCCGCACCCGTGGTGGCGGCGATCCAGGTCTGGACGGCACGCGCGACGGCCGCCGCCGACGCTGAGCGGCACGAACGCGACCAGGAGGCCGGAGCGCGCGTCGTCGAGTTCCTCCAGGCCCAGCCGGTGCTGCGGGCCGGCGGCCGGACCGGTGAACGCTTCCAGGTGCTCGACGGCTCGCTGCTGGACGCCCAGCGCGCCTCCCGCCGTACCGTGCTGGCGACGTTGCCCGGCGCCGTGGGGTTGACGCTCACCGTGCAGACGATGTTCACGGGGCTCCTGGTTCTGGGCGTGTCCCTCGCGCTCGGCGGGAATATCGGTGCGGCTGAGATCCTGGCGGTCCTGGTGCTTGCCGCCCGCTGCGCCGACCCGCTGCTGTCGCTGTCGGACATCGGCGGCAAGCTCCGCGGCGCGCGTGCTGAGCTGGCCAGACTGGAGACGGTGCTGCGCGCGGAGCCGTTGCGCGACCCTCGCGAGCCGATCCGGCCGGCCCACCACGGTCTGGAGTTCGACGCCGTCACCTTCCGGCACGGCGGGCGCACGGTGTTGGACGAGGTGTCGCTCACCGTTCCCGAGGGGCAGCGGCTCGCGGTCGTCGGGCCGTCCGGCGCGGGCAAGAGCACGCTGCTGCAGGTGCTGGCGCGCTTCTACGACGTGGACGCCGGAGCGGTGCGCGTGGGAGGGGTGGACGTGCGCGCGATCGGCAGCGAGGAGTTGATGGCGCGGATCGCCATCGTCTTCCAGGACGTCTACCTCTTCGACGGCACGATCGAGGACAACGTGCGGCTGGGCCGTCCCGACGCCACCGAGGCCGAGCTGCGGGCCGCGGCGAGCGCCGCCCGGCTGGACGAGGTGATCGAGCGGCTGCCCGGCGGCTGGGCGACGAACGTCGGCGAGGGCGGCACACTGCTGTCAGGAGGCGAACGCCAGCGCGTCTCGATCGCGCGGGCCCTGCTGAAGAACGCCCCCATCGTGCTGCTCGACGAGGTGACCTCCGCCCTGGACCCGGTCAACGAGGCAGCCGTCCACGAGGGCATCGAACGCCTCATGGCCGGCCGGACAGTCGTGATGGTCGCCCACCGCATGCGCACCGTCCAACGCGCCGACCACATCGCCTTCCTCGACGGCGGCCGGATCGTGGAAGAAGGACCCCACGACGAGCTGCTCACCCGCGCCGGCCGCTACGCCGACTTCTGGAGCATCTCCATGGCTCCCGCCGCGCAGGGAGGATGAGAAGCAGGGAGGATACGTCTGGCGGCTTGAGCACCGGTTACCGACGCGCGGCGGGTTCCGGCAGGGGCAGGCGTACCCGGAACGTGGTTCCCTCGCCGGGTACGGACCGCGCGGTGACGTCGCCGTCATGCGCCGTCACCACCGCCCGGACGATGGCCAGGCCGAGGCCGGCCCCACCACGGCGCGCGCCGTCCTCGCGGCTGTGGTCCACCCGGGAGAAGCGCTCGAAGACGAGCGACGCGTGCTCCGGCGACATCCCCGGCCCCCGGTCTGCGACCTCGATCAGCGCCCGGTCACCTTCGACGCCGATGCGTACGGCGGCCGGGGTGCCGGGCGGGGTGTGGTGCAGGACGTTGGCGAGCAGGTTGCCGAGCACCTGCCGCAGCCGGGCGGCGTCGCCGCTGACCCAGACGGCACCGTCGTGGTCCAGCGTCAGGGGCCGGTCGGGGTCCACGGCCAGGGTGTCGGCCACGGCGTCGGCGGCGAGCTCGGTCAGCTCGACGGGTTCGCGGTCCAGCGGGCGGCCCTGGTCGAGGCGGGCCAGCAGCAGCATCTCGTCCACCAGCGAGCCCATCCTGGCGGCCTCCGCCTCGATCCTGCGCATGGCCTTGTCCAGGTCGTCCTGGCGGGTGGCGGCGCCGCGGCGGAACAGCTCCGCGTAGCCACGGATGGTCGCGATGGGCGTGCGCAGCTCGTGCGAGGCGTCGGCGACGAAGCGGCGCAGCCGGTCCTCGGACGCCTCGCGCTCGCGGAAGGCGTCCTCGATCTGGCCGAGCATGGCGTTGAGCGCGTCGCCGAGCCTGCCTACCTCGGTGCCGGGCGGCCCGGTCTCGACGCGGCGGGTGAGGTCGCCGTTTCCGATGGCGGCCGCGGTGTCCACGATGCGGTCGAGCGGGCGCAGGCCGCGCCGGATCAGGTGGGCGGTCAGCAGGGTCAGCGCGGCCAGGCCGAAGCCGGAGGTGCCGATCAGCACGAACGCGACCCGCTCCGACAGCTCGTCGGAGGCGGCGAGCAGTTGCCGCGGGGTGGTCAGCGACAGCAGGCGTGAGGCGCCGGGGCCGCGCCAGTCCTGGATGGCGCCGAAGGTGGCGCCGGCGGCCAGGCCGAGCGCGAGGGCCAGCAGGCCGACGACGGTGGCGACGAGGCGGGCTCGCAGGGACATCAGGCCTGCCTGGGCAGGCGCAGGACGTAGCCGACGCGGGGCACGGTGTGGATGAGGGGCGGGTGCACGGCGTCCACCTTGCGGCGCAGATAGCTGATGTAGGTCTGTACGACGCCGTCGTTGCCGCCGAAGTCGTACTCCCAGACATGGTCCAGGATCTGCCTCTTGGTCATCACCCGCCCGGCGTTGGTCACCAGGAAGCGCAGCAGCTTGAACTCGGTCGGGGTCAGGTCGAGCAGGACGCCGTCGCGGCGCACCTCGTAGGCGTCCTCGTCGATCACCAGGTCCTCGAAGCCGAGCAGGCCGCCGCCGACGGGCTCGGTCCGCGTGGTGCGGCGCAGCACCGCGCGGATGCGGGCGATCAGCTCCTCCAGGCTGAACGGCTTGGTGACGTAGTCGTCGCCGCCGGCCGTCAGCCCGCCGATCTTGTCCTCGGTCGCGTCCCGTGCGGTGAGGAACACCACGGGGACCTCCGTCCCCGTCCGCCGGAGCCTGCGGCACACCTCGGTGCCCGGCAGGTCCGGCAGCATGACATCCAAGACGATCAGGTCCGGCCGGAAGGAGTTCGTCATCGCGACGGCCGCCGCGCCGGTGGCGGCCGTCGCGGTGGCGAAGCCTTCGTACGTCAGTGCGGTCGAGACCAGGTCGGCGAGGTAGGGCTCGTCGTCCACGACAAGGATGCGGCTCACCCGTTCAGTCTCACCCGGCGAGCGGGCGGCGGCGCGCGGAGATCCACGATTCACAGAACCGTCTAAGAACGCCCGCACGGCACTCGAAGATCGTTTTGCTGGGCTGGGGGTCATGGAGAAACTTTCGGCCTTCGTCCTGCGACGCAAGGGGCTGGTCGGCCTGTTCGCCGCCCTGGCGTTCTTCGTCGGCGTGGGCGCGACCCCCGTCGCGATCCAACGCCTGTCGGAGGTGTACGCCCACCCCGGCATGCCCGCGTTCGACGCCAACCAGGACATCGTCAAGGTCTACGGCAACGGCGGCTACCAGCGGCCGTTCGTGCCGGTGGTGGTGCTGCCGGAGGGGTGGCGCGCCGACGCGAGCGAGGAGGTGATCGGGCGGGCCTTCTCCGCGGTGGCCGCCCGGTTGCCGCGGTCGCGTGTGGTGTCCTACGCCGACACCTCCGATCCCCGGCTGATCGGCAGCGACGGGCGTACCACGTTCGGGCTGGTGTTTCCCGGGACGTACTCCGACGGCAGTCCGCCCGGCGGCGGTCTCGGCGAGACGCCCGACGAGAGTCCGGTCATCGTCGAGGCGATGACCCCGCACCTGCCGCCGGGGGCCGAGGTGCACGTGACCGGCCTGGACACGCTCGCGCCCAGCGTGGACGCGGGCGGGGTGGACGTACCTGCCAAGATCGGCGTCGGTGTGCTGGCCGCGGTCGTCGTGCTGGTGCTGGTGTTCCGCTCGGCGCTGGCGCTGGTGCCGATCCTCATCTCCGTCCTGTCGATCTTCGCTTCGTTCGTCGTGATCCTGCTGCTCACGATGGTCATGACCGTGCACGACGTGGCGCTGACCACGATGCCGCTGCTCGGCCTGGGCATCGCGGTGGACTACTCGCTGCTGCTGGTCGCCCGGTGGCGTGAGGAGCAGGCCTGCGGCTTCCGCGGCGACGAGGCGGTGCACCGGGCCATGGCGGGGGCGGGGCGCGCGGTGCTGTTCAGTGGTGTCGCCGTCGCCATCGGGCTGGCGACCATGGTGGTGCTGCCGGTGCCGTTCCTGCGCAGCCTCGGCATCGCCGGCGTGATCATCGCCGCGATGAGCGTGGCGGCGACGCTGACCGTGCTGCCGGTGCTGCTGGCGCTCGCCGGCCGGCGACTCGACCGCCGCGCCGCGACGGGCAGGCGGTTCGCGCGCGAGGCGGACGCCGGCCGCGCCTGGTCCGCCTGGGCCCGCGGCGTCGTGCGGCTGCGCCGGCCGGCCGCGCTGGCCTGCGGCGGCCTGCTGATCGCGCTGTCGTTGACCGCGCTCGGGGCCGACCTCGGGCTGCCCGAGAGCCGCGACCTCAAGACCTCCGGCCCCGGCCGCGACGGCATCGCCGCGCTCACCGGCGCGGGCATCCCGGCCGGTGTGATCACGCCGATCGACGTCCTCGTCACCGGCGACCCGGCCGCGGCCGTCGATCGGCTCAGGCGGGTGGAGGGCGTGGCGGCCGTGCTGGCGCCCGCGACGGACACCTGGCGGCGGCAGGGCACCGCGGTGGTCTCCGTGCTGCCGGTCGCCGAGAGCGGCAGCGCCGCCGGCGAGGCCACCGTCACCAGGATTCGCGACGGCGCGCCGGCAGGCGTGCGGGTCGGGGGCAACGCGGCGCAGAGCATGGACTTCCAGGCCCACGCCTACGGCGCGTTCCCGTGGATGCTGGCGCTGATCGGCCTGGTGGCGTTCGTGATGCTGGCGCGGGCCTTCCGGTCCCTGCTCCTGCCGCTCAAGGCGATCGTGCTCAACCTGCTCTCGCTCGGCGCGGTGATCGGCGCCATGGTGCTGCTGTGGCAGTTCGGCTGGGGGACCGCTGCGCTGCTCGACATCCAGCCCACGGGCTCGATCGGCGAGTTCGTCCCGCTGACGATCTTCGCCTTCCTGTACGGGCTCAGCATGGACTACGAGGTGTTCGTCCTGGCCCGGATGCGGGAGGAGTACGACAGGACCGGCGACACCCACCAGGCGGTCGTCCAGGGTGTGGGCCGCACGGGACGGCTGGTCACCTCGGCGGCGCTGATCATGTTCGTCTCGTTCGCGGCCCTGGCCATGACCCCCGAGCTGGACGTCAAGGTCTTCACCAGCGGCCTGGCCCTGGGCGTCCTGCTGGATGCCACGCTCATCCGCGGGGTGCTGGTGCCGGCCGTGGTGGCGATGATGGGGCGCTGGAACTGGTGGCTGCCGGACCGGGCCGCCCGGCTCCTGCGGGTCGCACCCTCCCCGTTGCGGGACGAGGCGCCGCTGCGGACGCCGGATCCCGCCCTACCGTGAAGCCGGGCATGGTGCTGGGGTGGTCGAACGTGGTCACGGCGAAGACGCTGCCGTCGCGCACGGCCCCTAGGATCGCCGCATGCTGGAGAGAAACCTTGATGGGGAAGAGCTGCTGACCGCGCGACTGTCGCTGCGGCGTCCGGTGCCGGACGACATCGACGCGATCTTCGCCGTACACAGTGATCCCGCCACCTGCCTGCACAACCCCTCCGACGCCCTGGCCGGGCGTGCGGAGGCGGTGGCGCTCTTCCAACGCTGGGATGATCACTGGCGGCGCTTCGGCCACGGCTACTGGGTGGTGCGACGCCGCGGCTCGGACCGGACGCTGGGCTTCTGCGGGACCAAGGTCATGGACCTCGGCGGGACGAGCGTGCTGAACCTTTTCTACCGCTTCGCGGCCTTCTCCTGGGGCCAGGGGGTGGCCGGTGAGGCCGCGACCGCGGTGGTCGAGTGGATGACCGGACGCGTTCCCGATCTGCCCGTCATCGCCCGCGTGCGCCCGGCCAACATCGCCTCCCAACGGGTGGCGGTGCGCGCCGGCCTGGTACGGGCCGACCACCTCGACACCGACGGCGAGGACGGCCTGGACTGGATCTTCGCGAGGAACCTGCCCGGCTGAGCCACATCACGGCAGAGGTTGAGCTTGGTCAGGGTGGAAACTCGGCGCCGCTGCACGACGCCTCATCGGCGCGTCGCCGTCTCCAGCAGCTCGTCCCCATGAGCGGTCCGTTCGTCGCGCGCCTGCGCGGCCGTGACGGCGACGGTGGTGACGATGTCGGCGACGGTGGCGCCGCGCGACAGGTCGTTGACCGGCTTGCGCAGCCCTTGCAACACCGGACCCACCGCGACCGCCCCCGCGCTGCGTTGCACGGCCTTGTACAGGTTGTTGCCGGTGTTGAGGTCGGGCACCACGAAGACGGTGGCGCGGCCGGCCACCTGGCTGTCGGGCATCTTGGTCCGGGCAACGGTCGGATCCACCGCGGCGTCGTACTGGATGGGCCCCTCCACCTGGAGGTCGGGGCGGCGTTCGCGGACCAGTTCGGTGGCGGTGCGGACCTTGTCGACGTCGGCCCCGGCGCCCGAGGCGCCCGTCGAGTACGACAACATCGCGATTCTCGCATCGACGCCGAACAGCGCCGCGGTACGAGCTGAGGAGATCGCGATGTCGGCGAGCTGCTCGGCGGTCGGATCGGGGTTCACCGCGCAGTCGCCGTACACCAGCACCCGGTCGGCCAGGCACATGAAGAACACGCTGGAGACCAGGCCCAGGCGCAGGATCTCGAACGCCGGCCGGATCGTGTGCGCGGTGGTGTGCGCCGAGCCGGAGACCATGCCGTCGGCCATGCCGGTGTGCACCATCAGCGTGCCGAAGTAGGAGACGTCGGTGACGGTGTCGCGGGCCAGCTCGACGGTCATCCCGCGGTGCGCGCGGACGGCGGCGTACTCGCGGGCGAACCGCTCGCGCAGCTCCGCGTCGAACGGGCTGATCACCCTGGCTTCGGCCAGGTCCAGGCCGAGCTGGGCGGCCTGGACCCTGATGCGTTCCTCGTCGCCGAGCAGGGTCAGCTCGGCCACGCCGCGGCGCAGCAGGATGTCGGCCGCGCGCAGGATGCGCGGCTCCTCGCCCTCGGGCAGCACGATGTGGCGACGCCGGGCGCGCGCCCGGTCCAGCAGCTCGTACTCGAACATCAGCGGCGTCACGACGTCGGTCTTGGCGATCGCCAGCCGCTCCAGCAACAGCCTGCCGTCCACGTGCGCGGCGAACAGCCGTAGCGCCGTGTCGATCTTCCCGCCGGCCTCGGGTGTGAACCGGCCCTCCACCGCCGACAGGCGTGTCGCGGTGTCGAAGGTGTCGTGCTCGGTGGCGATCACCGGCAGCCGGATCGCCATGCCGTGCAGCAGCCGGTCCACCGGGGCCGGCAGATCCGTGCCGCCGGTCACCACCACCGCCGACAGGGCGGGGAAGCCCGGCGTCGTGTGCGCCGCGATCAGCCCGGGCAGCAGCGCGGCGGCCCGATCGGACGGGATGATGACGGCGGCGCCCTCGGTGAGGCGGTCCAGGATGCCGGGCAGCGACATGGCGCCCACCATCAACGCGCTCGCCTCCCGGCCGAGCCCGTCGCGTTCGCCCAGGAAGAGCCGGCCGTCGCACGCGTCCAGCAGATCGGCGACCGTGGGCGCGCGCAGGGAGGGGGCCTCCGGCAGCACGAACATCGGAGTCGGATGCGAGATCGCCGACGAGTCCGCCGCCGCCCGGGTGACCACGACCGCGAGCTCGCGGGCGTGGTGGTGCGCCAGCTCCCTGGACGACAGCTCGACGGCGGCGGCGATCTGCGCGTCCGTCCGGCCTTTGGCGTTCACCACGTTGATCACGGGCGTGCCCAGGTCCGCCGCCAGCCTGGCGTTGAAACCGAACTCCGTCGGCGCGCCCACGTCGGTGTAGTCGGTGCCGATCACCACCACCGCGTCACACCGCCTGGCCAGAGCACGGTAGCGGGCCACGACGTCCCCCGCGGCACGCTCCACGTCAGCGTGCACCTCGTCGTAGGTGACACCCGCGCACGCCTCGTAGGGCAGCGCGAGCTGGAATCTGCTGCGGATGGTGTTGATCAGGGCGTCCTCGCGGCCCGCCCGCACCACCGGACGGAACACCCCCACGCTCTCCACCTGTCGGGACAGCAACTCGACCAGGCCGAGGGCGACGGTTGCCTTGTTGCTTCCCGCCTCACTCGCCGCGACGTACACCGCTCGTGTCATGTTCCCATTGTCTTCGGCCCCTCGCCCGGCTTCTTCGGGGGCCGCTGCTGCGTGGCGGCGCTGACCGGCCGCGTGCCCGTGCTGTGCGGGCAGGCTCGGCCACAGCGGAGGGCGACTCCGGCGTCAGCGAGGGGTGAGGACGCAGAACTCGTTGCCCTCCGGGTCGGCGAGGACCGTCCAGGGCACGTCGCCCTGGCCGACGTCGGCGTCGGTGGCGCCGAGGGCGCGCAGCCGGGCCACCTCGGCCGCTTGGTCGTCACCGGGGTACGGCCGGAGGTCGAGATGAAGGCGGTTCTTCACGGTCTTGGCGTCGGGCGTGCGGAGGAACTCCAGATACGGGCCGACGCCCTTGGCGGAGCGCAGCACCGCATGATCGTCGGTCACCTCGTGCAGGGTCCAGTCCATCGCCGCACCCCAGAACGCGGCCATGGCCCGCGGATCGGCGCAGTCGACCACCACCGCGGCCATCGGCCCGGTGTCCCGGTAGCTCTCCCGAGGCTCCAGCACGCAGAACTCGTTGCCCTCCGGGTCGGCGAGGACCGTCCACGGCACGTCACCCTGCCCGATGTCCACGGGCGCCGCGCCGAGATCCTCCAGACGCGCGACCAGCTCCGCCTGATGGGCCGTGGAGGTGGTGGCGAGGTCGACGTGCACCCGGTTCTTCACCGTCTTGGGTTCGGGAACGCGAAGGACGTCGATACAGACGGCGACGGGGTCGGGATAGGCGAAGCCCGCGGGTTCGAGGTTGGTCACGCCGGGTCCCTCGGTGGAGACGCTCCAGCCGAGCGTCTCCGCCCAGAACCGGCCGACCACGGAGTCGTCCCGAGCATTCATCGCAATCTGAACGAGTCGCAACGCCATGCCGCCGATCCTACGAGGAGTCACGAAGGTCATGCGCTGAGCGCGTCGGCGACAGCCCGGGCGAAGCCGTCGAGGTTGTCGAGCATGATGTTGTGCCCGCAGTCGGGGACCGCCAGGACCGAGACGCCGGCGGCGGTGAGGCTTGGGGCGTCGGCGCGCGGGCCGTCCACGGCCGGATGGAGGAACGTGCGCGGGATCGTCAGCTGCTCCAGGTTCTCCCGCATCGTCGGTACGGTGCCGCGCAGGAGATTCATCGCGCTGCGGTAGAGCGCCTCGGGCCCGGCCAGGCGCATCGTCGCCGCCCAGAGCGGGCCGACGAACTCCATGGTCTCCTTCCAGCCGTGATCGAGGAACTCCTGCTCGGTGCGGTAGACGGCGATGCCGGAACTGCCCGGCCGCTTGGTCCGCGGCAGCGGTGTGGCATCGAGCGGGGCGTCGACCAGCACCAGCCGCCGGGCCAGGTGGGGGTGGCGGGCGGCCAGGGTGATGGCGACCGCGCCGCCCATGCTGTGCGCGACGATGTCCGCGGCGTCCACCGCAGCCTGGTCGAGAGCGCGGGCCAAGGCGTCGGCGTGTTCTTCCAGGGTGTAGGCGGGGGCGGTGGGGCGGTCGCTGATCCCGAAGCCCAGCATGTCGATCAACAGGGAGCGGTGCCCGGCGAGGGCCGGGTGCGCCGCTGCCGGGGCGAAGTAGGGAGCCGAGCTGGCGCCGAGCCCGTGGACGAAAACGCGGGCGGGCTCGACGCCGGCGATCTCGACCCAGCGGATGCGGGAGCCGTCGGGGAGGACCTGTGCGCTGTGCATGGGACAGAACATACCTCGCATCCGAGGTATGTCGTCAACAAGGTATGGTGAACCATGCTTGAGCTCGCCGTCCTCGGCTTCCTCTACGACGCCCAGCTTCACGGCTACCAGCTGCGACGACACATCGCGGCCCTGACCGGACACGTGCGGCCCATCGCCGACGGCACGCTCTACCCGTTGCTCAAGCGGCTGGAGGCGGCCGGGCTCCTGCGCCGCGAGCTGCAGCCGGGCCAGATCGCCGCGCCTCGGCACATGCTGTCGCTGACCACGGCCGGCAGGCAGGAACTGCTGCGCCGGCTGCGCGAACCCGACGAGCTGTTCATCACCGACGAGAACCGGTGGTTCACCCTGCTGGCCTTCCTGCGCCACCTTGACGAGCCGGCCCAGCAGGCGGCGGTACTGCGCCGCAGGCTGCACTTCCTCACCCAACCGGCGAGCTTCTTCTGGGACGGTGACCGCCCCTTGCGCGCGGCCGACTTCGACGACCCGTTCCGGCAAGGGCTGTTCACGATCGCCACGGCCACGACTCGAACGGAGCTGAGGTGGCTGCGCGAAACGCTCGCCGCACTGGAGCCGCCGCGCCCGTGACGGGGAGGACGCACTCGGGGCCGCTCGTCAGCACGCTTCACCGTCATCCCGGCGACACCATCCGAGCGCGGGAACGGGACTCGCCCACACCGGGCCGTTCGGCTGGCGCGTCGCCCACCGTCACACGCGAACGTCCGGCCTGCGCCTCAGCTAACTGGTGTTGCTAAGTACTGGTAGTCAGTGTTACTTTCTACCAGTACTCGGTAACGCCAGGTAGCTGGCAGTGGCTGCGTACTGTACCGATCGAACACTGTAGGTAAGGACATTCATGATGGGACAGAACAACAAAGGCTTCTCCCAGGCAGGACTGCGCGTACTGCGCGAGGTGCTGGCACGGCATGTCGAATCCGGGCGGATGCCGGGGCTGGTTGCCGCTGCGGGCCGGGGCGGTCGGAGGCACGCCGGAGCGAGCGGGACGATGCTCCGTGACGGTGGTACGTCGGGGCGCCGACACACCGTCTTGCGGCCGGTGGCGGTCACAGCGCTCGCGGCCGGGCTGTTGGCCGGGACGATCGCACCCGCCGTGGCCACGGCGGGTGCGGCCGCCGCGGACAGCGGCGCGACCGTGCCGAAGGCCGCCGCCGGACAGGATCGCCCGGAGTTGCGGAAGGCCGTCCAGGCGTTCGTCGACGCCGGTTTCCTCGGTGTGCAGGTGCGCGTGAACGACGAGCGGGGCGAGTGGGCCGACAGTGCCGGGCGGCGCAAGCTGGGCGCGAGCGCGAAGCCGCCGGTGAACGGGCATTTCTGGGTGGGCAGCGTCACCAAGACTTTCGTCGCGACCGTGCTGCTGCAACTGGTGGCCGAGGACGAGATCGGGCTGGACGACCCGGTGGCCGGTCACCTGCCCGAGTTCGGGTTGGACCGGCGGATCACGGTGCGAATGCTGCTGCAGCACACCAGTGGCTTGTTCAACTACACCGGCGACCTCGACCCCGACGGGACATGGGTGCCCGGTCTTCCCGCGACGGGCAAGGAGTGGCTGGACAACCGATTCCACTCCTACCGGCCACAGGAACTGGTGCGGTTCGCGCTCTCCAAGCCGGTGAAGTTCGCGCCGGGGAAGGACTGGAGCTACTCCAACACCAACTACACGCTGGCCATGCTGCTGATCGAGAAGGTCACCGGCCGTGCGTTCGACGCGGAGCTGAAGCGGCGGATCGTCAGGCCGCTCGGGTTGAAGGGCACTGTGGTGCCGGGCAACCGGACGCGGCTGCCCACCCCGTACGCCCACGGCTACTTCCGCTACCAGGACACCGGCCAGTGGAAGGTGGCCGACGTCTCCCGCCAGAACCCCTCCCTGCTGGCCGGCGCCGGTGACATGATCTCGACCACCAAGGATCTCCGGACGTTCTTCTCCGCGCTGAACGGCGGCAAGCTCCTGCCGGCCAAGCTGCTGGCCGAGATGCGCGAGCCGCACCCGAAGAGCGACCCCCTCTACGGCCGCTACGGCTTGGGGATGTTCGTGAAGG
This sequence comes from Nonomuraea sp. NPDC047897, assembly GCF_043204415.1. NCBI lineage: Bacteria > Bacillati > Actinomycetota > Actinomycetes > Streptosporangiales > Streptosporangiaceae > Nonomuraea > Nonomuraea sp. NPDC047897. Next base: position 196,172 of record NZ_JBIDCC010000003.1, read on the forward strand.
ACCTGGGTCCGGCCTGCGGCACCGTGCTCAACCACAACGGCAGCCCTCCTGCGGGGTACGCGGCGCTGATGTACAGCTCGCCCGACGGCGCCAAGACCCTGACCGCCTCGGTGACCACCGGCGACGCCGCGTTCGACCTCGCCACCTATCCGAAGCTGCTGGACGGGCTCGTCAAGGCGGCGTTCTGCGGCGGGCAGACCGCAAGCTGATGTCCTGGCCGACGTGGGTGAGCAGGCCGAGGCAGATGGCGTCGCGGTCGTCGCCGGCGCCGCCCCCTGCGGTGCTCAGGCGGGGTAGGCGTGGGTCTCGGTGGCCTTGACCGACGCCCAGATCCGCTGGCCCGGGGTCAGGTCGAGGTCGGCGAGGGCGGCGGGGGTGATGTCGGCGAAGACGGTGATGGGGCCGTCGAGGTGGACGCGGACATTGTCGCCGTGCCGTTCGATGCCGTCGATGCGGGCCTGCCACAGGTTGCGCGGGCTGCCGTCCGGCCGGGTGCGGTACAGGGCGACGGCGGTGGGCGGGAAAGCCACGAACGCGGGCCCGTCCAGGCCTTCGCAGGTGCTGAGCGGCAACTCGCCCACCTTGACCCGGGCCCCGTCCGCGGCGCCCCGGTAGAGGTTGAGCCCGACGAGGCGGGCCACGTAGTCGGTGCGCGGGCGGCGGGCCACTTCGGACGGTGCGCCTTCCTGCACGACGGCGCCGTTCTCGATGACGATCAGCCGGTCGGCCAGCACCATGGCGTCGAGCGGGTCGTGGGTGACCAGGACGGTGGCGCCGTCGAAGTCCGCCAGGTGGCGGCGGAGCTGGGAGCGGACCTCCAGCCGGGTGTGCGCGTCCAGCGCGGCCAGTGGCTCGTCCAGCAGCAGCAACTGGGGCCGTACGGCCAGCGCGCGGGCGAGCGCGACCCGCTGGGCCTGGCCGCCGGACAACTGCCGGGGCCTCGCGGCGGCACGGTCGGCCAGGCCGACCCGCTCCAGCAGGGCGGCGGCGGCACGGCGGGCCTCGGCCTTGGGCACGCCCTGGCAGCGTGGGCCGAAGGCGACGTTGTCCAGCGCCGACAGGTGCGGGAAGAGCAGGTAGTTCTGGAACACCATGCCGATCGGGCGCTGCTCGGCGGGCAGGGTGTGCAGCCGGCGGCCGTCGAGGACGATCTCGCCCCGGGACAGTGCGGTGAGCCCGGCCAGGGCGCGCAGCGCGGTGGTCTTGCCCGCGCCGTTCGGGCCGAGCAGCGCCACCACCTCGCCGGCGACGACCTGGAGTTCGAGGTCGAGGGTGAAGGCGGGCCGGGTGACGACCAGGTGGGCGTGCAGCGTCATGGCGCGCTCACCCACCGGTCGCGCAAGCTCGCCAGGATGATCACCGAGACGGCCAGCAGCACCAGGCTGAGCACGATCGCCGCCTCCGGCTCGGTCTCCAGCGCCAGGTAGACGGCCAGCGGCATGGTGCGGGTGGTGCCGGGGAAGTTGCCCGCGAACGTGATCGTCGCACCGAACTCGCCCAGCGCCCGCGCCCAGCACAACACCGCTCCGGCCACCACGCCCGGCATGACCATCGGCAGGGTGACGCGCCGGAAGACGATCCAGCGTGAGGCGCCCAGGGTGGCCGCGGCCTCCTCGAAGCGCCGGTCGGCGCCACGCAGCGCGCCCTCGACGCTGATGACCAGGAACGGCATCGCGACGAACGCCTCGGCGACGATCACACCCGTCGTGGTGAACGGCAGCGTGATGCCGAAGCCGGCCTCCAGCCACTGCCCGACCAGCCCGCGCCGGCCGAGCACGAGCAGCAACGCCACGCCGCCCACCACCGGCGGCAGCACCAGCGGCACGGTGACCAGGGCCCGCACCAGGCGCCGGCCGGGAAAGTCCACCCGGGCCAGCAGCCAGGCCAGCGGAACGCCGAGCAGCAGGCAGAACGCGGTCGCGACGGTGGCGGTCATCAGCGACAGCCGCAGCGCCTCCAGCACCTGCGGCTCGGCCAGCCGCTGGAGCAGCGTGGACCAGGGCGCCCGTACCAGCAGCCCGGCCAGCGGCAGGACCAGGAAGACCAGTCCGAGCACCGCGGGCACGACCAGCACCCACGGCAGCCGCCCCGCGATCTCCCGGCCCGCCGTCGAACGCCCGGCCGGCCCGCCACGCGGGTCCGCCGAGCCGAGCTGTTCCGGCGCAGAGGAGGTCACGGTCAGGGCGCCTCGAAGCCGGCCTTGGTGAGCACGTCCCTGCCCTGCTGCGACAGCACCAGATCGACGAACCGCCCGGCCAGATCACCGGCGGGTGCCTTGGCCAGAGCCGCGATCGGATAGTCGTTGACCGCCTGGTCCGCCTCCGGGAACGCGATCCCGGTCACCTTGCCCGCCGAGGCGATCACGTCGGTCTTGTAGACCAGCGCGGCGTCCACCTCACCGAGTTCGACCTTGGTCAGCGTGGCCTTGACGTCCTGCTCCAGGGTGACCGGGGTGACCTTCAGCCCGGCCGCGTCCAGCGCCTTGACCGCCGCGGCGCCGCACGGCACCTGCTCGGCGCAGAGCGCCACCTTCACCTTCGCGTCGGCGAGGTCCCGCAGTGCGTCCACCTGGGCCGGGTTGTCCTTCGGCACGGCGATCTGCAGCTTGTTGCGGACGAACGTGGTCGGCGGGGCCGCCGGCGACGCGTCGGTGACGGTCTTCATCGTGGCCGGGCTGGCCGCCGCGAACACATCGGCCGGCGCGCCCTGGACGATCTGCTGGGCCAGTGTCGCGCTGGAGCCGAAGTTGAATTTCACGGTCGTACCCGGGTGCGCGGCCTCGAAGGTCTTGCCGAGCTGGGTGAACGTGCCGGTCAGCGAGGCCGCAGCGAACACGGTCACCTCCTTTGCCCCGCCACCGGCGGCCGACGCCGACGCGGAGGTCGTGGCCGGTTGGCCGGAGCCGCAGCCGGACAGGCCCGCCAGCGCGAGCGCGACGGGCAGGGCGATCGCCCATCGGGAAGGACGCCTGGACACCACCACGGGGGGCTCCTCACAGGTGACTGGCCACGCGTTCGTGACCGGGGATCTCCACGACGACGTTGGTGGACTTGATCACGGCGACCGCCACCACCCCCACCTCCAGGCCGAGTTCGTCGGCGGCCTGGCGGCTCATCAGCGACACCACCCGGAACGGCCCCGCGGCGATCTCCACCTGCGCCATCACCGCGTCGCGAATCACCTCGGTGACGATCCCGCGAAAGCGGTTACGCGCCGACGAACGGCCGCCGTCGACCGTCTCGACCTGGCCACGGGCGAAGGCCGCCAGGTCGGCGCCGTTGACCCGCCGGTGGCCGTGCTCGTCCCGCTCGGCCGTCAGCCGGCCCGCGTCCACCCACCGGCGGACGGTGTCGGAGCTGACCCCGAGCAGCGCCGCGGCCTCGCTGATCCGGAACGTCGTCACAAACCCTCACCATACACTGCGCACATTCCAGCCCGCATGCCGCTCTATGGCCGCAAGAGCGGCATGGTTCATGGCTTCGGCATGGCATCCGCGAGGTCCGAGGGTCTTCCGCGGGGCTCGGTGTCACCACCCCTGGGCCGCCGCGTCGGCAGTCGCCACCGCGGAAGCGGGCGGGGATATTGCGTGCAGCAGCGATCTTTGCCAGGCTGGCGGGACGCCCGCGGGAACGCCGATGACAGGCGGCGTCGCGTGGCTGGTGAGCCGGGAAGCCTGGTCGGCGCTTCGACCCGCCCCCGTTCGGAAAGGCTTCCCGTTGACCTCCTCGACCATCTACACCTCGCCTGCCGGCGAGCGGCGCGTCCGCGACTGGTGCCGAGACCGGCTGGACTCCTGGGCGACACCCCACCGGACGCGCACCCTGGAGACCTTCCTGGGAAGCACGACGGTGGTCATCGCCGGGCAGGGGCCCGGCGTGCTGCTGCTGCCGGGCACCAACTTCTGTGCCGCGACCATGCTGGAGGTCGCGGACGCCCTGCTGCCGGACCATCAGGTGATCATGGCGGACCTGCCGGGCCAGCCAGGCCTGAGCGCACCGCATCGGCCGGGGAGGGGGCGCCTTGCCGCCTACGGGCGGTGGGCCGGGGACGTCATCGGCCAGGTGAGCACCGGGCCTGTCGTGGTGGTGGGGCACTCGCTCGGCGCTGCCGTGGCCCTGGCGGCGCGACCAGCGCCGCGGATCGGCGGCCTGATACTCGTGTCCCCGGCCGGACTGAGCCGAGCCCGCCTCACTCCCGCGCTGCTCGGCGTCACCCTGCCGTGGCTGGCTGCTCCCACGACCGGGCGCAGTCAGGCGCTGCTGCGGTACATGAGCGGTCACCTACGCGGGCTGACCGACTCCGATCATCTGCTGGGGGAGTGGATGACCCTCGTTTCCCGGCACAGCCGCACCAGTTTGGCTCCGCCGCCACTGCCCGCACCCGTCCTGCGCCGCTGGGCGGGCACTCGGGTGGTCGTGGCGACCGGGGTGGAGGATTGTTTCTACCCGCCCGCCCGGGTCGGGGGGCCGGCTCGCGTCCTGCTGGGCACCGATGTGGTCGCCGTGCCGGGGCTGGGGCATCTGGGCCCGCACGAGGACGTCACGCTTGTGCCCGCCCTGCTTGATCGCCTGTGGGGCCGGCGACGCACGCCGTGAAGGTTCTGCCTTGACGACGATCAGCCGGACCGTTTCTGGTGCCAGCGTTCGAGCAGGGCGGGGATCTCGCCCAGCAGAAACTCGTAGAAGTCGCGCAGTTGCGCCAGCCGCCGGTGTGCGGGGTCGTGCTCGGCGGTGGTCTCGATCCCGGTCCGCGCGGCCTGCAGCACGGCCTGGAAGATCGCGTTCTGGCTGGTGAACAGCCTGGCCCAGGCGTCGTCGTGGAGCCGGTAGTGTTCGCGGCGGCTGCCGGGGGCGGGCAGGCGTTCGATGAGGCCGACCGACAGCAGGGACTTGACCGCGCCCGAGACGGCGCCCGCGCTGGCTTCGAGTCTTTCGGCGATCTCGCCCGCGGTGACGCTGTCCTGGTCGGTGAAGAGGAAGACCGCCAGAGTGCGGGCCGCCATGCGCTGCAGCCCGCCTTCGGCCAAGGTCAGGGCCAGTTGTTCGGCCGCCTCCCACTGCTTCTCCTGCCCGTCACCCATGGTGTCCAGAATAGCGAACGCCATATCTCTTCAGAAATTTCTGAAAGTTCAGTATAGTCGTGACCATCGGCTCCGTCTGCGACGAACCGATGGTGTGCCGGGAAGCCTGGTCGGCGATGTGAAAGCCACGACACGTCGATGAGGACCCGATGACCCTGCAGCCCCAGCGCCGCCCACCCCGCTACGTTCGCGGCCCCGGCACCGGCGAGCCACCGGCCACAGCGCGCGAACCGGCCACACCGGCGCACCAGATCCTCCCCGCCCCCGACCACCCGTCAGCCCACCGGCTGGCCCTCACCCCTGGAACGCCATGAAACTGCTCGTTCTCGGCGGCACTCACCACGTCGGCCGCGCCCTCGTCGAAACCGCGCTGCTGCGGGGCGACAAGGTGACCACGCTCAACCGTGGCCTCAGCCGCCCCCCGGCCCCCGGCGTGGAGCCGCTCATCGCCGACCGCACCGACACCCGCGCACTCGCCGCCGCCCTCGGCGATGGTCAGTGGGACGCCGTCATCGACACCTGGGCCTGGGCCCCGCGCGTCGTACGGGACAGCGCCCGCCTGCTGGCCGGCCGTACCGGACACTACGGCTACGTCTCCAGCCGCGGCGTGCACCGCTGGCCCTGGCCCGCGGGCGCCGACGAGAGCGCCCCGCTCGTCGACGGCGACCCGGCCGGCACCGGCAGCGAGGACTACGCCGCCGCCAAACGCGGCGGCGAGATGGCGGTGACCGAGACCTATGGTGAGCGGGCACTGCTGGCAAGAGCGGGGATGATCCTCGGCCCGTACGAGGACGTCGGCCGCATCCCCTGGTGGCTGCGCCGCCTGGAGAAGGGCGGCCGGGTGCTCGCCCCCGGCCCGGCCGACGCGCCCCTGCAGTACATCGACGCCCGCGACCTGGCGGCCTGGATGCTGCACTGCGCCGAACACGGCATCGGCGGCGCCTACACCGTGACCGGCCGCCCCGGCGAGATCACGATCGGGCGGTTGCTGGAGACCGCGCTGGAGGTGACCGGCTTCGACGCCGAACTGGTGTGGGCGCCCGAGGAACTGCTGCGCCGGGAAGGCGTGTGGCTGGGCATGGAGTTCGGCCTGCGCTTCCCGCACGACACGGCCCCGACCGGCATGAACGACGCCGACGTCGGCGCCGCGTTCGCCGCCGGACTGACCACCCGCCCGCTCCGCGACACCATCGCCGACACCTGGGCCTGGCTGCAGGCCGAAGGCGACCCCACCCCGCGCCCCGACGCGCCCTCACCCGACACCTGGCTCGACCCCGCCGCCGAGCAGCGCGTTCTCGACCAGCTCTGAACCCCACCAGCGACAAGCAAGGAACCCTCATGCGCGCCGTCATCGTCGGAGCCGGCATCGCCGGCCTGGCCGCCGCCCTGCGGCTGTCCCAGATCGGCTGGGACAGCCTCCTCATCGAACGCGCCCCGCAGCGCCGCAGCGGCGGCTACGCCGTCACCTTCGGCGGCATCGGCCACGAAGCCGCCGAGCGGATGGGCATCCTGCCCGAACTGGAGAGGAAGGCCTTCGTCACCGAGGAGCTCGTCTACCACAAACCCAACGGAGCCCGGCGCTTCTCCCTCACCCGCGAGACCATCGCCGCCACCGCCGGCCCCCGATCCATGACGATCCTGCGCGGCGACATCGAAACCGTCCTGTACGAGCGGGTCCGCGACATCGCCGAGTTCCGTTTCGGCACCACCGTCACCGCCGTCGACCAGGACGCCCACACCGTCCGCGTGACCCTGAGCGACGGCACCGTGGAGCACGCGGACCTGCTCATCGGCGCCGACGGCCTGCATTCGGCCACCCGCGCCCTGCTCTTCGGCCCCGAGCGCGACTTCCTGCTCGACCTGGAGCACAAGGTCGCCGTCTACATGCTCGACAAGCGCCCGGCCGCCATCGCCCCCGGCACCACGGGCACCCTGTCCTCCGGCGGTCGCACCGCCGCGGTGATCAGCGTCGGCGACGGCCGCAACGTCGCCTTCTTCGGCTACCGCACCCGCCACGCCGCCCCGGGCGAGGACGCGGCCACGCAACTGCGCCGCGTCTACGGCGACCTCGGCTGGGTCATCCCGGAAGCACTGGACGGCCTGGAGCGAGCCGACTCCGTCTACTTCGACACCATCAGCCAGGTCGTGGCTCCCACCTGGAGCCGCGGCCGCGTCGTCCTGCTCGGCGACGCCGCCTGGTGCGTCACGCTGTTCGCCGGGTACGGCTCGGCCCTGGCCGTCGGCGGCGCCGACCGGCTCGGCACCGAACTGGAGCGCCACCCCGGCAACGTCGCCGCCGCGCTGGCCGCGTGGGAGGCCGCGCTGCGGCCCGAGGTGGACCGGAAACAGAAGCTCGGCCGCCGGGTCAAAGGCGTCTACGCGCCCGCCAACCCGTTCCTGCTGTGGCTGACCCAGCTTCCGCTGCGCCTGGCCGCCCTGCCGCCGGTGCGCCGGTACATGACCCGACGCTTCATCAAGGGCTGAATCCAGCGTCGGGGCCGGCCATGGTGTCGCCGGACAGAGCGCGGTAGAACCCGGCGAGCCAGCCCCGCACGTCGGGCTCGATCTCGGACTCGGCCCGGCCGGGCTCCTGGAAGTAGGAGACGTAGAACTCCTCCAGCCCGCCCATCTGAGCGAACGCCTCGCTCGGCCGGGGACCGCCCGGCGGCGCGTAGGGCACGCTCAAGATGCCGACCCCCCGGAACACCTCCGGTGCCAGCAGCGCGGAGTGCGCCGCGATCGTCGCGCCCCAATCGTGGCCGATGATCACCGCCGACGACTCGCCGAAAGATCCGTTGCCATGTCAGCAAACGCTGCGTTTCCCGGCCGCGTACGGGTGGCGCCCGGCGCGCGTCGGCCCGCGGCCGAGGCCAGGAGCCGTGATCAGGGTAAGGAGGGCATGACGATGCCCGGACCGGGCGCCTCCGGTCCGGGCATCGTCATCATCCACTGACGCAGGGCGAATCGTTGAGCCGGAAGGCGCCCGGCGGATCGTTGGCGGTGCCGGATCTGGTGGCGAGGAAGCCGAACTCCACCTTTCCGCCCTTGGCGGGGATGGTGGCGTTCCACCCGGCGTCAGTCACGGCGACGTCCGGGCCGCTCTGGGCGAAGGCGCCGTTCCACGACTGGGTGAGCTGCTGGCCGTTGGCGAACGACCAGCCGAGCTTCCAGCGCTGCACGGGGCTGCCCGCCTGGTTGGTGATCGTCACACTGGCCTGGAAGCCGCCCTGCCACTGGTTGACGACCTTGTAGGTGACCTTGCAGGACGCGTCCGGCGTGGGAGTCGGGTCAGGGTCGGAGCCGCCCGGCGGGATGACGATGGTGCTGATGGAGTTGGCGGGGAAGGTGCCGGTGAAGCCGCTGGAGTCCACCGGGACATCGGCGGCGCGCTCGATGGCCGCCAGGTTGGCGGCGCTGTAGCGGTAGACCCGGGCCGAGGAGGCCCCGGTGCGGCCGGTGACGACGACGTCGCTGGTCAGCTCCTCGCCGGTCTTGTTGACCACGACCAGGGTGAGGGCCTTGTCGGCGGCGCGCTCGGCCGCGTACACGGCCAGCTTGCCCTGGTCCGCGCTGGTGGCCCGGACGGCGCTCTCGCCGAACGCGCCGCCCTTGCCGTCGTAGTCGCGGTACATGCGGAAGGCGTGGGCGACCGGCTCGTCGGTCTTCGGTGCCGTCCACAGCGTGGCCAGGTCGAGCTTCTCCCGGCCGAAGATTCCGAGGATGTCGGCTTGGGCGAGGGCGCCGTTGATGTGCCCGTAGGCGCCCCAGCTGTACTCGGTCATGGCTACCTTGGTGCCCGGATAGTGCCGGGCGACCAGCTCCCGCATCCTGGGGATCATACGGACCGGCTGGTTGATCCAGCTCTCGTCCACGTAGGCGGGATCCCAGAGCTGGCGGGTCGAGCGCAGCCGCCGCTCCTGCGTGGCGGCGTCCCCGGCCTCATCGTCGTGCACCCCGGCCTGCTGCGGATAGATGTGGATGTCGAAGTAGTCGAGGATGCGGGTGCCGTGCTGTTGCTCGTAGGCGCGCATCCGGTCCAGGTACCACGGGCCGAGATCCACGCCGCCGTGAGCGGCCCGGTCCGGCGGGTTGCTCCAGCAGCCGGTCTCGGCGCAGGTCTGTTGGTCCAGCCCGGAGTAGAAGATCGAGTTCAGGCCCCAGCCGACCGGGCCCAGCGTCTTGGCGCCCGGGTCGGCGGCCTTGATCGCCGCGGCGTACGCGTAGGTGCGCTCGCGTAGCTCGTCATAGCCCAGGCCGGTGGGCCGCACGTCACGGTGGGTCGAGTGCCACAGGTCCGGCTCGTTGTCCAGGTTGTAGAACCGGACGCCGCCGTCGGCCGCGGTCCCGTGGCGGCTCTTGAGATGCGTGATCCAGTCGGTGACGTACCGGGGGCCGACCTCGACGCTGGTGTCGTGCGGGTCGTTGCCGGTCACCGCCGTTCCGTCCGGTTTCTTGCCGTTGCCGCAGTCGGGTGTCCACGGGTCGGTGGACTGTTGCGGACCGTACTTGGCGACGCTGAAGCCGCAGGCCTTGGCCCGTTCCTTGGCCACCCAGCCGACCATCGGCACGGTGAGGATGGTCTGCGTTCCCGTGGCCTTGTCCTGCTCGACGAAGCGGTCGGTCTCCGAGCCGGCCGGCAGGGTGGACGGGTCCGGATTGTCGTTGGGGATGTTCTCGAAGTACCAGTCCCCGGCACGGTTGGTGGTGTCGTTGCGGAAGTTGTAACGAGTCGTGTGGTTGCCGCCCCACCGGTGAACCGGCAGCCGCAGATCCCGGGCCAGCTCCTCGTCGGCGAAGTTCATGCCATAGACCAGCGGACTGATGGGGTAGCGCTCAGCCGTCATGTCGACGGCCAGCGCAGGACCGGTGGCGGTGGCGCGAGCCAGGCCGGTCAGCTGCCCGATGCCCAGACCCCCGGCCAGCAGACCGGCCAGAGCCGCCGACCATAACGCACTTCTTCGACGCACCGGCAATCCCTTCCCCTGCGCGTGTGCTCCCGGGTTCGGGAAGCTCCGACAGCGTGGGGCGGGCCCTGAACGGGTGTCAATCACTCGCCTGGCGGTCCCGGAATCGTATGAGGTCGCTTCTGAAACTTTCGGAGATCACCGCCGCCCGCCGTACCGCAGCCGGCAGAAGTCCGGAACAGGCGCCACTCATCGTTCGATCCCGGTCAGGTTCTTGCACGAAGGGCTGTGCTGATCTTCTATGGAGGCGATTCCCGACCGCTACGTGGACAACGGCTCCTGGTGGTCCGACCGCACGGCCGCGGCCCGGGGAGCCGACACGATACCGACATGAAGGAGAACAAAGTGCTGACTGTCAAACGCGCCTTGGGTGGAATACTCCTCGCCGGCGGGATACTCGCCGGATCACTTGCACCGGCCACGGCCGCAGGAGCCGCACCGGCATCCGGCGCTCACCGCTCGGCCCCCGCCCCTCAGGACGCCGGCGTCCTTTCGGCTCCCATCGGCAAGCGGTGTGGCGCCTACCTCACCGGCGAGGCGTGGGGCGCGGATCTCCGCTACTACCACTGCGGAGACACCAGAATCTTCGTCGAAATAGACAACATCTCCGGACCCAACCAATACACGTGCGTGGATCCCTGGGAAGACAAGTACCTCGCGGAACGCCAGACCGCCGATAACGCGTGGTACATAGGCCTGTGCTAGAAGGACACCGTCCACACGCCGCCCGGCGTTCGCTCCCGGCGGCGCCGGGAGCCCTGCTCGCCCGGACCGGGAGCGGGCCGGGCGCGCGGGCCGGGAGCGGGCCGGGCGCGCGGGCCGGGCTTCACTGGAGGGTCGGCCGTCCGATGCCGGGCAGGGCGGCCTCCAGGTACGAGGCGACCTGGAAGACGGTCACGTCGTCGTAGGTGCGGCCCACGATCTGCACGCCGGTCGGTACGCCGGTGGCGGCCAGCCCCGACGGGACGGACAGGACCGGGCAGCGGCTGGCGATGTTGAAGGGGATCGTCATGACCCCGAGCATGTAGTGGCCGGTCTCGCCGTTGACGGGCAGTGGGCCGCCGTCGTGCTCGGCGGGGAAGGCCGGCACCGCCATGGTCGGGCAGAGCAGCGCGTCGAAGCGTTCCAGCAGCTCACCGAGCGGCCGGTAGATCATGCCCTCCAACTCCATGCCCTGGTAGAAGCTGAGCTCCGGCTTGGTCTCGGCGAACCGTCGGGTGTAGTCCGACAGCAGGTCCGCATGCTCGACGGCCAGCTCGCCGATCCCGGCGCCGAAGATGCCCGCGAAATGGGCGTCGGCGGCCGCCATGATCTGCGCCCTAGTCCACGGCAGCGCGACCTCCTCCACGGCCGCGCCGGCCGCGCGCAGCGCCTCGGCGGCGGCGAGTGTGCCCGCGACGACGTCCGGCTCCACCAGGTAGTCGCCGAGTGTCAGCGACACGGCGATCCGCATCCCGCGCACGTCGCCGGTGAGCGGCGGGAGCACCAGTTTGGGCCGGACCGAGGCCACGTCCCACGGGTGCGGGCCGGCGATGACGTTCTGCAGCAGGGCGGCGTCGGCGACGGTGCGGGCCATGGGGCCGTCGTGGCAGTACTGGTCGAGGTTGAACGGCGGCAGCGCGGGCACCCGCCCGAAGGGCGGCTTGAACCCGACCACCCCGCAGGAGGAGGCGGGGATGCGGATGGATCCGCCGATGTCGGAACCTGTGGCCAGCAGCGAGGTGCCCGCGGCCAGGGAGGCGCCGGAGCCGCCCGAGGAGCCGCCGGGCGAGTAGTCGAGGTTCCAGGGGTTGCGCGTCACGCCCCACAGCCTGCTGTTGGTGAACCCGGCGCAGCTGAACTCGGGCGTCGTGGTGCGGGCGTGGATGATGCCGCCGGCCTGCGCGATCCGGGTGACCACCGGATGGGTCTCCTCGGCGATCATGCCCTGCAGCAGGAGCGAGCCCTCCTCGTGGGTGTGGCCCTCGATGGGATGCTCCTCCTTGATCGCCACCGGGATGCCTTCGAGTGGCCTGGCGGTGCCGTTCAGGTAGGCGATCTCGGCCGTCCTGGCCTGCTCCATGGCCGACTCGTACCGGCTTTCGGTGAAGGCGTTGACTCGTGGTTCGACCGCCTCGGCCCGGTCGATGACGGCGGTGAGCAGTTCCACGGGTGACAGCTCGCGTCTGGACATGAGGGTGCGGGCCTCGGCGGCCGACAGGTAACACAACATTTCCGGAGAACTCCTTAGAAGGCGGGCCGCGGGACGGAATCCAGCAGGAGCCGCGTGTACTCGTGGCCGGGAGCGGTCAGCACCCGCGCCGTCGGACCCGACTCGACGATCCGGCCGCGCCGCATGACGGCCACGTGATCGGTCACGCAGCCGACCACGGCCAGGTCGTGGGTGATGAACAGGTAGGAGACGTCGCCCGCGGCGCGGATCTCGGCCAGCAGGCCGAGGATCTGCGCCTGGACCGAGACGTCCAGCGCGGCCACGGCCTCGTCGAGCACCAGCACCTTGGGCCGCACGGCCAGCGCCCTGGCGATGGCGACGCGCTGCCGCTGGCCGCCCGACAGCTCCCTGGGCAGCGCCCGCGCCGCACGCGGGCCGAGACCGACCTGGTCGAGCAGCTCGGCCACCCGTTCCCGGTGCGGCTCGCCGGGAAAGTGCAGCCGCAGCACCTCGGCCAGCGACTCCTGTACGGCGAGGCGCGGGTCGAGCGAGCCGAGAGGATCCTGGAAGACGATCTGGATCAGCCTCGCCCTGGCCTTGCGGCCGAGCGCCGCCAGCGGCTTCCCCGCCACCAGCACCGTGCCGGCGTCGGGCCGCTCCAGCCCGAGCAGCAGCCTGGCCGTCGTGGTCTTGCCCGAGCCCGACTCTCCCACCAGGCCCAGCGAGCCGCCCGCCGCCAGGTCGAGGCCGACGTCGTCCACGGCGGTGAACGCGCCGTACCGCTTGCGCAGGCCGCGCACTTCGAGGTCGTTGCTCACCGTTCCGCCTTCACGCAGGCCACCCCGTCCACCAGGGGCGGGGCCGCGGCCGTACAGTTGTCGACGGCGTCGGGGCAGCGCGGGCTGAACGGGCAGCCCGGGAGAGCCGACAGCAGGTCGGGCGGACGCCCGGGGATCGGCGGCGGCAGGGCGCCCCGGTGAGCGAGGCGCGGGGTGGCGGCCAGCAGGCCCGCGGTGTAGGGATGGCGCGGCCCGGCGAACAGCCGCCGCGTCGGGCCGGTCTCCATGACCCGGCCGGCGTACATGACGTAGACGCGGTCGCAGATCATGGCGGCCAGCTCCAGGTCGTGGGTGATGAACAGCATTCCGGTCCGGGTCCTGGCGCGCAGGTCGTGCAGCAGCCGGATGATCTCGGCCTGGGTGGTCACGTCCAGCGCGGTGGTGGGCTCGTCGGCCAGCAGCAGCCGGGGCCCGCCCGCCAGGGCCGCCGCGATCATCACCCGCTGGAGCATGCCGCCTGACAGCTCGTGCGGATGCTGGCGCACGTGCCGCTCGGGCTCCGGCAGGCCGACCATGCCCAGCAGCTCGACCGCCCGGGCGCGGGCCGCCCTGGCGCCGATCTCCGCCCTGAGGATCTCGGTGAGGAAGTCGCCGATCCGCCGGAAGGGGCTGATGGCCGCCCGCGGATCCTGGTAGATCATCGCGGCCGCGTGGGTCCGGTGGCGGCGCAGGCTCGCCGGGGACATGGACAGCACGTCGGCGCCGTCCATCCGGATCGCCCCGCCGGCCCGCGCGCCGTGCGGCAGCAGCCCGAGGACGGCCCGGGCGGTCAGGGACTTGCCGGATCCCGACTCGCCGACCAGGCCGACGGTCTCGTTCTCGGCCACGGTGAGCGAGATGTGGTCGATCGCCGGGCGGGCGGTGCGCGGCAGGCGTACCGCGAGGTCGTCGATCTCCAGCATGGTCACCTCCTGGAGACGCGGTCGGCGAGGCTCTCGCCGACGATGTTGAAGGCGATCACGCTCAGCACGATCGCCAGACCGGGGACGAGGATCGGACCGAGCGCCCCCTGCAGGACGGCGGACTGCCCCTCGTTGATCATGGCTCCCCAGTCGGCGGCCGGCGGCTGCACGCCCAGGCCGAGGAAGGCGAGCCCGGCCAGGTCGAGCAGGGCGTAGCCGAAGTTGATCGTGGACTGGGCGAGGATCACCGGGGCGATGTTGGGCAGCAGATGGCGCAGGCAGACGGTCAGGCCGCCGAAGCCCAGCGCCCGGTAGGCGGCGATGTACGGGCGGCCCATCTCCCCGCGGGCCACGCCGCGCACCAGGCGGCCCACGAACGGCGTGTAGGCGACGGCCAGCGTGATCACGGGCCCGATCTGGCCGGGGCCGTACATCGCGACCACCAGCATGGCCAGCAGCAGGCCGGGGAAGGCGAAGACCAGCTCCATCGAGCGCGACAGCGCGGTGTCCACCCAGCCGCCGTGCCAGGCGGCGGTCAGCCCGACCACGACGCCGAGCAGCGTGGACAGGGCCACGACCCCCAGCGGGCCGAGCAGCCCTGTCCTTGCTCCGTAGATCACCCTGGACAGCAGGTCGCGGCCGGAGGCGTCGGCACCGAGCAGGTGGTCGCCGCCGGGGCCGGCCAGTGCGGCCGACAGGTCCACCGCGTCGGGGTCGGCGGGAGCCACCAGCGGCGCCAGCACGGCGGCCAGGACCAGCAGCGCGATCACCGCGAGCGCGGCCACCCGCAGGCCGCCGCCCCTGAACCGGCCCGTGAGGCCGCGCAGTCCAGGTCTGACGACGAGTTGTTCCATCAGGTCCTCGCTCCCAGCCCCACGCGGGGATCGGCCATCGGCGCGAGCAGGTCCACCACGAGGTTGGCCAGCACGAACACCGCCACGGTCAGCAGGGCCAGCGCCTGCACGACGGGGAAGTCCTTGACCGTCACCGAGTACTGCAGCAACTGGCCGAGGCCGTTGACCCCGAAGGTGGTCTCCACCAGCACGGTCGAGACCAGCAGGCCGGGCACGAGCAGGCCGCCGTAGGTGAGGATCACCGTCATGGCGCCGCGCAGCACGTGCCTGCGCACGATCGCCCGTTCGGGCACGCCCCGGCCGCGGGCGACGACGACGTACTCCTGGCCCAGCTCGTCGAGCATCGCCGTGCGCGACACCCTGGCGAGCACTCCCGCGAAGGTGAGGGCGAGCGCCACGGCGGGCAGCGCGAGGTGGTGCAACCGGCCGGCCAGGCCCTCGCCGGCGCCGATGGACGGGAACCAGCCGAGGGTCACCGAGAACACCACGATGAGCACGAACCCCAGCACGAACGAGGGCGTGGCGACCGCGACCGAGCTGCCCACGAGCACGGCCTTGTCCACCACCCCCGGCCTGGTCGCGCTCCACACGCCGAACGCCAGGCCCAGCACCATCGTCAGCACGAACGCCATGCCGATGAGGGTGAGGGTGACGGGCACGCGGGCGGCGATCAGCCCTCCGACGTCGGTGCGGAACTGCAGCGAGCGGCCGAAGTCGCCGGTGAGCATGCCGCCTGTCCAGTGCAGGTACTGCACGGGCACCGGATCGTCGAGCCGGTACTGCGCGCGGATGGCGGCGACGGCCTCCGGCGTGGCGGAGCGCCCGCTGAGCAGGAAGCTGGCCGGGTCTCCCGGGGCGAGCTGGAGGGCGCCGAACACCAGGAACGACGCCGCGCCCAGGATCGCGGCCATCCCGGCCAGCCGGCGCAGCAGGAAGCGCGCCATCAGCCCGCCGCGCCGATGTCCGCGGCCCACGGGTAGTAGAGGTAGGAGATGCTGGTGGGCGCACCCGTGATGCGCTTGCCCAGGAACATCACGTTGTCGAGGTCCGCCAGCGGGATCCACGGGAGCTGGGCGGCCACCGTCTCCTGGAGCTCGGCCGTCAGCCGGGCCCGTTCGATGCGGTCGAACTCGACTTCGGCCGCGTCCACGAGCTTGTCGTAGGCGGGGTCGGAGAACCCGCCGTAGTTCTCGAACTGCCCGGTTTCGAACAGCCCGTACAGTTCGAGCGGGTCGGTCGCCGACAGGTACCAGAACGTCGGGAACAGGTCGATGCCCTTGCGTGCCTCCGGGTCGGAGAACAGCGCGGTGTAGGCGTCGGGGGCGACGGTCCGCACCTCGGCCGTCAGGCCGATCTCCTGGGCCGCCGCCTGCACGGCGTTGGAGATCACCGGGAACTCGGGCGCCGCGTTGGAGGTGGCGATCACGATCTTCCTGCCCCGTGCTCCCGCCTCGGCGACGAGCTTCCTGGCCGCCTCGACGTCGCGCGTGACGGCAGGGGCGGGCGGCCTGGCCTCGGCCACGTTGCGCCAGGCCTGCACCGGCCCGGGCACGAGCGTGGGGGCGCTGAACTCGCCGAGGGCCGCCTTGGCCAGGCCCTGCCGGTCGATGGCCAGCGACAGCGCCTGCCGTACCCGGACATCGGCGAGCGGGCCGCCGCGCAGGTCGGAGACGATCAGGTTCGCGGTGGTGAGGTTGGGGCCGCCGTAGACGGTGCCGGCCCCCGAGGAGCGCAGCCGGGCGACGGCGGCGGCCGGGATCAGGTAGCCGCCGTCGGCCTCGCCGGTCACCAGGGCGTTGGTCCTGGCTGTCGTGTCGGGTACGAAGGTGAAGGTGACCTTGCCGGACCTGGCCTTGGCGCCCCAGTAGCCGGCGAAGCGGTCCAGTTGGATCGACTGCCCCTTGGTCCAGGTGCCGAGCTTGAACGGCCCCGTGCAGTCCAGGCCGCCGTCGGCGGTGCCGAACGCCTTGCCCTGTGCCGTGAGCGAGGCGGCGCGTACCACGGTGCCGGGTGAGGCGCCCATCTCCAGGTGGAACAGCGCGTCGGGCCGCTTGAACCGGACCGTCACCTCCATCGGGCCGGTCTTGGTGATCGACTCGACGTTGCGGAAGGTGGAGATCCAGTAGGAGCCGACCTTTTCGTCCAGGTGCCTGCTGAGGCTGGCCACCACGTCGTCGGCGGTCAGCTCGGCGCCGCTGTGGAAGCGGACGCCCTTGCGGATGGTGTAGACGAGCGTCTTGGGATCGCGCTGTTCGGCCTTCTCCGCCAGGCCGGGCTCCTCCTTCAGCTCCGGCGTCCAGCGCATGAGGCTCTCGCAGACGTTGGCGAGCACCATGTTCTGCGGGTAGTCGAAGGCGTGGACGTAGTCGAGGGTCGGTGGCTCGGCATAGGAGACCCAGGTGAAGGCGTCGATGTCACCCTTGGGCGGGGGAGTGCCGGCGCTCAGGTTCTTGCCGGACGCCGGGGCCGCGGGCCCGCCCCCGCCGCACGCGGTGGCGGCCACGGCCACGGCGAGGACAGCCAGTGCCGTCCCTCGAAGTCTGCTCATGAGTCACGCCTTTCTGGGGGGATGTCAGGCCTGGTGGACGAGCCGGCCCTGGACGTAGGCCCTGGCCACCTGGGTGGCGCCGATCTCCTCGGGCGGGCCGGCGAAGGGATCGCGGTCCAGCACCACCAGGTCGGCGTCCTTGCCGGCCTCGACCGTGCCGGTGACGTCGTCGATGTGGTTGATCCAGGCGCTGCCGGCCGTGTAGGCGGTGAGCGCCTGCGCCAGGGTGAGCGCCTGCTCGGGCAGGAACGGCGCGCGCCGCTCGCCCTGGGGCACGGTCCTGTTCACCGCGACGTGCACGCCCCACAGCGGGTTCGGGCTGCTCACCGACCAGTCGCTGCCGGCGACCAGCCGGGCGCCGGCGCGCAGCAGGTCGCCGAAGGGGTACTGCAGCGCCGCGCGTGCGGTCCCGAGGAACGGGATGGTGAGCTCGTCCATCTGGGGCTCGTGGGCCGCCCAGAGCGGCTGGATGTTGGCGGCGGCAGCCACCTCGGCGAACCTCGGGATGTCGGCGGGGTGCACGACCTGAAGGTGCGCCAGGTGGTGGCGGTTGTCGTTGGCGCCGTTGGCGGCGCGCGCTCCGGCGAGGGCGTCGAGCGCCTGCCTGACCGCGCGGTCGCCGAGGGCGTGGAAGTGGATCTGGAAGCCCAGCGCGTCCAGCTCGCGGACCGCCTCGCGCAGCAGGCCGGGCTCGACGAAGCTGATGCCGCTGTTGGCGGTCGCGCAGCCGCAGCCGTCGAGGTACGGTTCCAGCATCGCGGCGGTGAAGTTCTCCGCCACGCCGTCCAGCATGATCTTGACGGTGGTGGCGTGGAAGCGGTCGACCTGCCCGTGCTCCCGCCGCTCCACCAGGTCGGGGATCTGCTCCAGGCCCCGCTCGCGGTCCCACCACAGCGCGCCGACGACGCGGGCCCGCAGCGTCCCCTCCCGGGCGGCGCGCAGGTACACCTGGTAGTTGTCGGGATGGCCGGGGAATGCGCCGATCATGGCGTCCTGCCATGCCGTCACGCCCATCGAGAACAGGTGGGACTGGCCGGCGAGCAGCCCGGCGTACGCCTCGTCGGCGGTCGCCACCGGGACGTGCGCGCTCACCAGCGACATGGCGCCTTCGTGGAGGGTTCCCTGCGGGGTCCCGTCCGGCTCGCGCTCGATGCGGCCGTCCACGGGGTCGGGCGTGTCCCTGTCGAGGCCGGCCAGGCGCAGGGCCGCGCTGTTGGCCCAGGCGCCGTGGCCGTCGCGGTTGGTCAGCAGCACCGGGCGGTCCGGCACCACCGTGTCGAGAAGCTGCCTGGTCGGCGTGCCGCCGGGGAAGGCGTCCATCGACCAGCCGCCGCCGTGGATCCACGCCGGGTCCGGGTTCGCCGCGGCATAGGCGGCGATCACCCGGAGGTAGCCCTCGGCGTCGTGCTCGGCCGACAGGTCGCAGCGGAGCATCAGGCCGCCGCCGACCGCCGGGTGCACGTGGGCGTCCTGGAAGCCCGCCATGAGCAGGCCGCCGCCGAGATCCACCACCTCGGTGCCCGGGCCCGCCTGCGCCGGCACGTCGTCCGGATCGCCGACCCGCAGGACGCGCCCGCCGCCGACCGCCACCGCCGCATCGACGGGGGCGGGGGCCGTGCCCGTGAAGACCCGTCCCACGAAGATCGTTTCCACCATGACCGTACCTTCCGCTCACGCCGTGTTGGGGAGGAGTGAACGCGAGCGCAACATAGATGTCAACACTGTTGCGCTACGTGGAGACCCAACCGATACACTGGTGCGATCATGGCGAAGACACCTGTCAGGACCCGGCGCTCAGGCAGCCAGCTCAGCCGCGAGGCCATCATCGAGGCCAGCCTGCGCATCGCCGCCCGGGGCAGCGGCGACGCGTTCACGGTGCGCCGGCTGGGCGAGGAGCTGGGGGCCGACCCCACGGCCGTCTACCGGCACTTCCGCGACAAGGACGAGCTGCTGCTGTCGGTGGCCGACCGGGTCTACGGCGAGGTGATCGAGAGCATCCCCGACGGGCTCGGCTGGAAGGAGCGGCTGCGAGCACTGGCCGAGGCGGCGCTGCGGGTCGGGCTCAAGTATCCGGCCGTCGCCTCGATCACCGCCAGCCGTACGACCCGTCGAGCCAACGAGTTCAGGCTGGTCGAGCTGATCCTCGGCGCGATCAACGAGGCGGGGCTCGACGGCGCCGACGCGGCGCTCCACTACCGGGCCGTCGCCGACGCCCTCCTGGCGCACGTCGGCCAGGCGGCCGCCTACGTGCTGTTCGCCCCTGAGGTCAGAGCGGGCGACGAGTCGTCATGGGGGCGGGAGTACCGCACGGTCGACGCCGAGGGCTTCCCCCACATCACCCGGCTCAGGGCGGAACTCGCCGAGGTACGCCCGGCACCTGTCTACGCCGTCCAGGTGGAGGCGCTGATCGCCGCCATCGAGGCGCGGGCCGCGACGGTCGCGGGGGACGCAGCCCGGTCCTGACCGGTCTCGGCCGGCAAACCCGCGGGGCATCGGAACTCGGCCTGGGTGGCGCGGTTCTCGGCCGGGCTGCGCCCAGATCTCTGTTGGGCGTCATCTTTGGTTGACGTGGGCCGTTCGTCAACCTAGGATGACGATATACGCCCAGGGCAACAGCTGGACGGAGATCGCCGCCACTTCGGGCATCAGCAAGCAGGCGGTGCACAAGAAGTACGGCGGCCGGGGCCTGTTCCGCAGCCAGGAACAGCCCGCGCCCACACCCGACACACCGGACGTCGGCGCATCACGGCTTGACGTCCCGAAACGTGCTGCCCGAAAACGGTTCGGGCGGCCGGCGAGGAGGACGAACAATGGCGGCGCCATCAGTGACACGAGAAGCTCTCGCGGTCGCGGTGACGGCCAATCTGCCGGTCATCCTCTGGGGTGCGCCGGGGACCGGCAAGACGTCCGCGGTGACCACGCTCGGCGCGGCCGTCGGCCTGCCGGTGGAGGTGGTGGTCGGCTCGATCCGCGAGCCCAGCGACTTCTCCGGGCTGCCGGTGCTGCGTGACGGCAGCACCTGGTTCGCGCCGCCGCGATGGGCCGAGCGGCTCGCCGCCGAGAACGGCGGGCTGCTGTTCCTCGACGAGCTGACCACCGCGCCGCCGGCCGTGCAGGCCGCCATGCTGCGGGTGGTGCTGGAGCGCACGGTCGGTGACCTGGTGCTGCCGCACAGGGTGCGAATCGTTGCCGCGGCCAACCCGCCGGACCAGGCCGCCGACGGCTGGGACCTGTCCGCGCCGCTGGCCAACCGGCTCATCCACCTGAACTGGACGGTCTCGGCCGAGGACATCGCCGAAGGCTTCGCCGGCGGGTTCCCCGTGCCGGAGTTCGACGCGCGGGACACGGCCGGGCCCGCCGAGGTGGCCGGCGCACGGGCGCTGGTCGGGGCGTTCCTGCGGGTACGGCCGGAACTCGTGCTGGCGGTGCCCGACAGTCCCGACCGGGCGGGCCGCGGCTGGCCCAGCCCGCGAAGCTGGGAGATGGCCGCACGGGCGATCGCCGCGTGCGAGCACATGGGCGCCGGCGAGCCGGTCATGGCCGAGCTGGTGCTCGGCGCGGTCGGTGAGGCGGCCGGGTTCGAGCTGCTCTCCTGGCGCCGCAACCTCGACCTGCCCGACCCGAAGACCCTGCTGAACGACCCCCGCGCCCGCCTGCCCGAACGCCTCGACCGGCTGCATGCCCTGCTCGGCGCGGTGGTGGCATACGTGCACTCGGACGGCACGGCCGCCACGTGGGAGCGGGCGTGGGCTGTGGTGGCCCGGGTCGCGCGCACCGCGCCGGACGTGGCGGCCGCCGCGGCCCGGCCGCTGGCCCGCTCCCGGCCCGAGGGCGCGACCCTGCCCACGACGATGCTCGAACTCGCGCCGGTGCTGCGCTCGGCGGGGCTCATCCGATGAGCGCCGACGGCCCCCGCGCCCCCGCCTACGAAGAGGCGGTGCGCGCCCGGATCGCCGCCGCGCGGCTGTGGGCGGCGCACCAGGCGCCGTACCTCGCCTCGGCCGTCTTCGCCCTCAACCCGCTCATCCTGCAACCGGCCCGGGACGCGGACACCGGCGTGCCCGTCGCCGACCCTGACTTCCGCGCCTTTCCCGCCGACACCCGGTGGAACCTGTACGTGGAACCGGGCAGCGCGCTGGCCACCCCGGTCGAGGAGATCGGCTGGTGGATGCTGCACCAGGTGGGCCACCTGGTGCGCGGCCACGCGGCCCGCTCGCCGGTGCGCCCGGCAACGGGCCAGGAGGTGAGCCACGCCGCGGGCGCGGTGGGCCCGCGCGACGCGGAGGCCCACCGCTGGAGCCAGGCCGCCGACGCCGAGATCAACGACGACCTGGAGGCCGAGGACTTGCGCGGCCCGGCGGGCGTGCTGTCGCCCGCCGAGCTGGGCCTTCCGGCCAACCGCACCGCCGAGGAGTACGTGCCGATGCTTGAGGTGCTGGCCCAGGCCATGGACCGCGGCGGGCGGGCGCTGGCCGAGGCGATCGACTGCGGCAGCGCCGCGGACGGGCAGTGGCGCCCCTACGAGGACAGCGGCTCCGGCGACGGGCTCACCCGGCTCGACCGGGAACTGCTCGAACGCTCCCTCGCGGCCGGCATCCAGGACAGGATCAGCGCGCGCAGCGAGGTGCCGTCGGGGTGGCGCCGCTGGGCCGAGGAGCGCCTGCGCCCCTCGGTGAACTGGCGGGCCCGCCTGGGCGCGACGATCCGGCGCGGGGTGAGCACGGTGGCCGGGCAGGTCGACTTCAGCTATCGCCGCCCGTCGCGCCGCGCCGGCGCGTACACCGACATCGTGCCGCCGTCGATGGTGCGCGCGGTCCCGGACACCGTACTGGTGATCGACACCTCCGGCAGCGTCACCAACGACGCGCTGAACCGGTTGCTCGCGGAGGTGACCGGGATCATCGCGGGCGTGGCCGGTCCGAACCGGCGGCTGCGGGCGTTCTGCTGCGACGTCCACCCCCACGCGGTCCAGGTGGTGCGCCGGGCGGGCGACATCGAGCTCGTCGGTGGCGGCGGCACCGACATGCGGGCCGGCATCGCCGCGGCGATGGCCCTGCGGCCCCGGCCCGACCTGGTCATCGTGCTGACCGACGGCCGGACGCCGTGGCCCGAGCAGCGTCCCGCGACACATGTGCTGGTCTGCCTGATCGGCGACGGCGGGCACGCGCCCGACTGGGCGTCCGTGGCCCGCATCCCGGCGGACGCGCCGCTGCGGACGCCGGCGAAAGGAGAGTCATGACAACGGGCTACACCGACGGGCCGAGCCCCGAGCCGCTGCACGAGTGGCGGGAACGCGGATTCACCATCGCCGAGGCCCGGCAGTGGATCGAGCACGGCTTCTCGATCGACGACGCCGAGCGGTGGCGCAGGTCCGGCGTCTACACAGCCGCCGACGCGCGGCCCTGGCGCACCGCCGGCGCCACCCCGTACACCGTGGATCTGTGGCTACGGGCCGGCATGACCCCACGGGACGCGGTGCAGTGGCGCGAACGGGGCTACTCCCCCCAGGAGGCCGCCGACCGGCACCTCGCCGGGGAACGCCCGCACCCGCGGGGCCGGCTGTGGCGGCTGCTGCACCGGGGCGAGAAGCCGGGCGAGGCGTTCGCCGACGAGGAACGCTCCGGCGGCATGCGCCGGTTGCTGCGGGCGGGCGTCCCGGCGAGCCGGGCGCGCGCCTACGTGGAGGCGGGCTGGACCGACGGCGCCGCGGTGGAGTGGGCGGGACGCGGCATCGAGGCGGGCCAGGCACGGGTCTTCGACGCGCTCGGCCTGTCCGCCCGTGAGGCCGAACGGGTGCTCGTCTCGGGGCAGGACGCCATTTCCCTGATGGCCGAGTTCTGGCGCGCCGAGGTGCCGATCGAGGAGGTGGCGGCCTGGTGTGCGGCGGGTTTCACCGCCCAGGAGGCGGCCCGGGCACGGGCCGAGGGCACCGACGTCGAGCAGGCCAGGGTGCTGCGGGCCTTGACCGAGGGCGACGATTCCTGACCGAGAGGCGCGAGAGGCAGACGAGGCCGGCCGCGTCGCCCCGTGCCCCCCTGCGAGGAGGCAGGTGTCACAGCCCGAGATCGCTCAGGCCGGGGTGGTCATCGGGGCGGCGTCCGAGCGGCCAGTGGAACTTGCGCTCCGATTCCTTGATGGGCAGGTCGTTGATGCAGGCGTAACGCCGGCGCATCAGCCCGTCGGGGTCGAACTCCCAGTTCTCGTTGCCGTAGGAGCGGAACCAGTTACCGGAGTCGTCATGCCATTCATAGGCGAAACGCACCGCGATCCGGTCGCCGTCGAAGGCCCAGAGCTCTTTGATGAGCCGGTAGTCGAGTTCGCGCCTCCACTTGCGGGTCAGGAACGCGACGATCTCCGCACGCCCCTCGGCGAACTCCGCGCGGTTCCTCCAGCGGGAGTCGGCGGTGTAGGCGAGAGCGACCTTCTCGGGGTCGCGAGTGTTCCAGCCGTCTTCCGCCGACCGGACCTTCTCGACGGCGCCGTCACGGGTGAACGGCGGGAAGGGAGGGCGTGGAGTGGAGGTCATGTCGGCTCTTCTCTCGGTAGAGAACTGTCGTTCTCCGACAAGCTAGCAGAACGGTCGTTCTCCGACAAGGCTCCTGTCGCTGTTCTCGCAAGCTGGCCGGTAGGCTAGAGAATGACGGTTCTCGACGCGCAAGGACCGGCGCGAACGCAAAGGTCGGCTTGAAGGAGGTCGGGCGATGGACGCGCAGACAGCCGCGGCGCGCCTGCTGGACGCTGCGGCGGAGCTGTTCTACGGCCGGGGGATCCAAGCGGTCGGCATGGACGACATCCGCGCTGCCTCCGGGGTGTCGCTCAAGCGTCTCTACCAGATCTTCCCTTCCAAGGAATCCCTGGTGGACGCCTACCTGCGACAGCGCGACATCCGCTGGCGGCGATCACTGGAGAGCTACGCCGACGCCCAGATGACCCCCCGCGACAGGATCCTGGCCGTCTTCGACTGGCTGCACGACTGGTTCGGCGAAGCCGACTTTCGCGGGTGTGGCTTCATCAACTCCTTCGGGGAACTGGGCGCCGTCTCCCCGGCTGTCGCCGAGATCGCTCGCACCCACAAAGACGCGTTCCGCCGCTACCTCGGCGGGCTGGTCGCCGCAGCGGGCGGAGAGCCGTGGCTGGCCGACCAGGTGACGCTTCTCGCCGAGGGAGCCATGACCACCGCCGCCATCTACGGATCGCCCGAACCCGCTCACCGGGCCAAGGACGCCGCCCGAACCTTGCTGGACGCCGCCGGCCTCGCCTAGCTCAAGGCGGTCGCCGGCCATCACTGGCCGCCGGCCCGCTGCGCGACCCGGACGCGCCCGAGCCGGACGAGGACGACGAAGGCGTGGACTGAACGCTCACCTCGGGTGACGTGCGGCCGTCCTGGCGGCCTGCTCGATCTTCGCGCAGTGGGCAGCACGGGCTTCCTCGTCGATCTGTGTCTCGTGTTCGGCGCGCAACCCGGTCCGGCCGTCGAGGCCCTCGCGCAGGATATCGGCGTGCCCGGCATGCCGGATGGACTCGCCGAGGACATGGACCATGACGGCGAACAGGTTCGTGTCGGCATAAGGCTCCGGCCACCACGGCACGTGGCCGGGGGCGTCGAGGGGAAGCTCGTTGATCGTCGCGTCCGAGTGTTCCCACGTGCGCCGGTAGAACTCGATGATCTGGTCGCGGGTCTCGTCCTCGGTCGCCCACAGATCGCTGCCGTCGGCGTCCTGCCACCGGGGAAGCGGTTGCGGGAATGGGCGGTCGAAGACCTCGCCGAAGTACCTGGCCTCGACGGTGGCCACGTGTTTGACCAGGCCGAGGAGGTTGGTCCCGGTCGGTGTCAACGGTCGGCGGGCGTAGTATTCGGACAAGCCGTCGAGTTTCCAGAGCAGCGCCTTGCGGTCCCGCCGCAGTCTCCCGTGCAGGTTGTCTTTCGCGAATTCATCGATCACGCGGCATGAGCCTGCCATGGGCTGCTCATGGTCTCAATTCCGTACATGGTGCGCGACGCCTGGCAGAGCCGGCACGGAACCGCGTCACCGGCCTGGGTGTTCCGGCCTGAACAGGATCACCCGCTGTACCGATGTTCCCCGGGGCCGGTTGGCCGCCTCTTCATTTATGAGTGATGCTCATGTATGGTCACCGACACTATGAGGAACCGCTGGTTGTCGCCGATCGCCGTCGTGGTGCTGGCCGCCGTCATCGTGCTGGGGGCGGTGTTCGACCCGTCGGGGCTGGCCGCGCCGTACACGTGGACAGGTGCCGACCTGCTCCCCGTCGCCGGGATCTGGCAGGTGGCTGCGCTGGTCGTGTACGTGCCGCTGCTCCTCATAGGGGTCGGGGTGCTGGCGTGGGTGGTCGCGCGCGGGCACGCCCCGCTGCGTACGGCCCTGCTGGTGTGGGGCGCGGTGGTGTGGTCGGCGATGGCGGCCAAGTTGGTGATGTCGCTGGTGATGGCGTGCGGCGACGTGGTCTACCTGGCGTGGTCGACGGGCTTCACCGGCGTCAAGGCGGCGGTCTTCGGCCTGCCGGTCCTGGCGGCCACGTGGCTCGCCCAGCTCCTGCGCCGCCGCCCCGCCCGGCCCCCTTCCGGCTCGGAACCCGCGCCGTCCGCGGAGTCGAGCGCTGGGCCCGCTGCGGCCTCGCAGGCGCCGGTCCCGTCCTGGCCGGGGTGGGTGGCGGCGGTGGTGGCCGTGGTCCTGGGGGCGTTGGTCGGTGGGGTGTGGTGGGGCGGCTCACCCGTCGGGTACGCCATCGGCGACTCCCCGCTCGCCCCGGCGCCCGAGGCGGGACCGCTGGGCTGCCTCGCCGCTGTCACCCTGCTGGGCGTGACGACCTGGGCGCTGAACCGCTGGCTCGCTGCCACCACCTCGTCGCGGGCCGTCGTGGCCGGGGTCTCCGCGCTGGGAGCGGCCGCGACGCTGGGCCTGGTCGAGGTGGCCATCGGGCTGCCCGGCGACCTGGCGGGCGGCGACATGTTCTGGGCCCCGGCGATCATGCTGCGCCTCGCCCCCGCGCTCTCCTTCGGCGCTCTCCTCGCCCTCGCGACGGCAGCCCTCGTCGCCCTCCTCCCGGCGCGAAGAACCGCCCCTCGCCCGGCGCGTGACGGCGTCGCCCTGTCCGGCTCGACACGGATGGGGGCCCTCGTGGCCGCGGCGGCGCTCGCCGTACCGCTCCTGCAGCCCGGCACCATCACCACGGCGCCACCACGCACCAAGGGTCTGACACTCTCAGCCGACCGCAGGGTCGTCGACGCGGACGGCAACGAGGTGCTGCTGCGCGGCGTGAACGTCAACCAGCTCGAAGACTACTTCCAGAAATTTCCGGACAAGGCGGTGACGCGACCGCTCACCGAGGCGGACTTCGCCGGCATGGAGCGGATGGGATTCAACGTCATCCGCCTCGCCGTGTCGTGGTCAGCGCTGGAACCCCAGCCCGGCCGCTACGACCCGGCCTATCTCGCCAGGATCTCCTGGGCTGTCGAGACCGCGGCCAAGCACGGCCTGCGCACGGTCATCGACATGCACCAGGACGCCTGGGGCAAGGGTGTCGACGCCGCCCCCGGCACCACCTGCGCCAACGGTTCCCCGATGCACGGCTGGGACGGCGCCCCCACCTGGGCCGACCGCTTCGACGGCGCCCCCAGGTGCGAGTTCACCGGCCGCGACATCTCTCCGGCCGTCGCCCGCGCCTTCACCAACTTCTACCAGGACAGGGACGGCATCCAGACCCGTCTGGTCGCCGCCTGGGGCATGCTGGCGGAGCGGTTCGCGAACGAGCCGATGGTCGCCGGATACGACCTGCTGAACGAGCCCGGTTTCGGCGAGGCCCCGCCGATCACCTCCGGCGTCCTGCTCGGTCGCTTCTACGACCGAGCGATCAAGGCCATCAGGGCGGGCGAGAAGCACGGCTTCCCCCACCTGATCTTCTTCGAACCGTCCGTGCTCTGGTCCGGTGTCGGCTTCGAGGTCTCGGTCCCCAGGGACTTCACCGACGACCGGCTGCTCGTCTTCGCCCCCCACCTCTACAACGAGTCGATCACCATCGACCAGGGCACCGGCCTCACGATCACGAGCATCGAGCGTGGCTTCGACCTGGCGAGCCGGGCGGCGGCGTACTACGGGGCCGGACTCTGGTCGGGGGAGTGGGGCTGGTTCGGCGACCCCGCCTCGGCCCCGATCTCGCGGTACGCCGACCAAGAGGATCGGCACCGCATCGGCGGCGCGTTCTGGGTCTGGAAGCAGTCCTGCGGCGACGCCCACGCCCAGGCCCAAGCCAGGACCGGCGGCAACCTCATGATCGAGGACTGTGCCACCGGGAAGGATCTGCCCCCGCCCCCCGAATACGTCGCCGTGCTCTCCCGCCCCTACCCTCGTTCCGCCCCCGGCCGCCTGACCAGCCTCACCTCGGACCGATCGAGCCTCACGGCCCAGGGCGAGGGCCACGGGTGCGGCCTCGACGTCTGGTTCCCCGGCAGCGCCCGGCCGGTCGTCGGCGGCACCGGAGTCACGGGCGTCGCCGCCCGGCGGACACCGGGCGGCTGGCGCATCACCGGCTGCACCCGGGGCGCCTACACCCTGACCGCCCACCGCTAGCCTGATCGCCGTGGCGGCTTCCGCCGCGGGCATCAGAAGCGAGCCGCCCTGTTCAGAGGGCCAGCCGGGCCAGGGGGTTGGCGCCGATCGAGTTGCGGATGCTGAAGGCGACGCTGCCGGCCCGGTAGCGATCGTCCGACCACTCCACCGGACGCCCCTCCTGGGTGGTGGTGATCCTGCGCTGGCGCAGCAGTGGGCTGCCGCGCCGCACGCCGAGCAGGCGGGCGTCCGCGCTGCTCGCGGCGACCGCGTCGATGAGGTGCTCTCCGTAGGCGAAGACCAGGCCGACCCTGTCGTACAGCGCCTGGGTGACCGACTCGCAGTCACGCGGCAGTTCTTCGACAGCGGACGCGATCCACGAGGCGTAGACGGTCCGCTCCAGCAGCACGGGCTCGCCCTCCAGCGTGCGCAGCCTGAGCACCTCCAGCACCTCGGCGGTGCCGAGCCTGACCGACTCGGCCGGCGCGGCCCTGCGGCGGCGCTGGGTGAGCACCTCGCCGCCCACCGCGTGACCCTTGGATCTGGCCCACTGGGCGAAGCTGTGCAGTTCGGCGAAGCTCTGGCTGCGCTCACCGCCCAGCACGATGCGCCGCGCGCCCTGCCGCGAGCCGATCAGCCCTTCGGCGGCGAGGGTCGCCACGGCCTGCCGTACGGTGCCGCGGGCGGCCGAATAGCGCGCAGCGAGCTCAGCCTCCGAGGGCAACTGGGACCCCACCGGGTGAACACCCGCCAGGATCTCATCACGCAGCTCAGCGGCGATCTGTTCATAGCGCGCAGCCATCCACGAGCCCTCCTGTTCATGAAACAGCAATGTTCATGCGACTAAGTAGGTCTGGCCTTGTTTGTACAAGTTCCCCTACCTTTAACCACACCCCAGAGAGTGGAGGCGACGTGTCCGCACCTCGCATCGCAGGCTTGATCACAGCTCTAACGGTAGTGACCGCGGCGTGCGGCGCCGCCCCGGCCACCCGGACACAGACGACGACAGGCGGGGTGAACGCCGCCACGGCGACCTCCGCCGCCGACTTCGGGGGTCTCGACAAGCTCGTCGAAGCGGCCAAGAAGGAGGGCAAGCTGCACGTCATCGCCCTTCCGCCGGACTGGGCGAACTACGGCGAGATCATCAAGAAGTTCCAGGAGAAGTACGGCATCCCGATCGAGAGTGAGAACCCCGACGCCTCCAGCGCCGACGAGATCAACGCCGTGAAGACCCGCAAGGGCCAGGACCGCGCGCCTGACGTGCTGGACGTCGGCCAGGCCTTCGGCTTCAGCGGCGCCAAGGAGGGCCTGTACGCGGCCTACAAGGTGCAGAGCTGGGACAAGATCCCCGAGGGCCAGAAGGATCCGAACGGCCTCTGGGTCAACGACTACGGCGGCTACGTCTCCATCGGCTGCGACGCCAAGAAGATCAGCACGTGCCCGAAGACCTTCGCCGACCTGCTCAAGCCCGAGTACAAGGGCAAGGTGGCGCTGAACGGCAACCCGAACAAGTCCGGCTCCGCCTTCGCCGGCGTGTGGGCGGCCTCGCTGGCCGACGGCGGCTCACTCGACGACATCGGTCCCGGCGTGCAGTTCTTCAAGAAGCTGAAGGACGTCGGTAACTACAACCCCGTCGAGTCCACGCCCGCCACGGTCGAGAAGGGCGAGACGCCCATCAGCATCGACTGGGACTACCTGAACGCCGGATATCGCGAGCAGTTCCTGCCCAAGGGCCTCGACTTCCAGGTGGCGGTGCCGACCGACGGCATCTACGCCCAGTACTACGTGCAGGCCATCAACAAGGACGCCCCCCACCCCGCCGCCGCGCGGCTGTGGATGGAGTTCCTCTACAGCTCCGAGGGGCAGAACCTGTGGCTCAAGGGCGGCGCCCGCCCCGTCCTGATGCCCTCGATGCTCGCCGACGGCACCATCGACAAGGCGCTGGCCGAGAAGCTGCCGCCGGTCCAGGGTGAGCCGAAGTTCCCGACCGAGGCCCAGGTCAACAAGGCCAAGGACGACCTGGCCAAGACCTGGGACGCGGCTGTGGCGGGCTGATGACGCGCATGCTCGGCGCGCTGCCGTTGCTCGTCTTCGTCGCGCTCGCCTTCGGGATCCCCGCCGTCGCCATGGTGGCGGGGGCCTTCGCCGTCGAAGGTTCGCCCGGGTTCGGCAACCTGGCACTCACCATGCAGGGCGGCTACCTGCTCGCGCTGGTCAACAGCGTGAAGCTGTCGGCCGTGGTGGCGGTGCTGGGCGCGGTGCTCGGCACCTTCCTCGCCCAGGCCGTGGTCACCTCCCGCTCCAGGGCACTGCGCGAGGCCGTGCTGACCGCCTCCGGCGTGCTGGCCAACTTCGGCGGCGTGCCGCTGGCCTTCTTCTGGGTGGCCACGCTCGGCAACTCGGGAGTGATCAGCCACCTGCTCGGCCTGCCGCCCGGCACACTGTTCACCTTCTGGGGCCTGGCGCTGGTCTACCTGTACTTCTCCGTGCCGCTCATGGTGCTGGTCATCGCGCCCGCCCTGGACGGCCTGCGCCCGCAGTGGCGCGAGGCGGCCGCCAACAACGGCGCCACCGCCTGGCAGTACTGGCGGTACGTGGCCCTGCCGGTGCTCACCCCCGGCCTGCTCGGCGGCGTGGTGCTGCTGTTCGGCGCGGCGTTCGCCGCCTACGCCACCGCCTCGGCGATGGGCGCGGGCACCGTGCTGCCGCTGGTCACCCTGAAGATCGCCGCCGCCCTCTCCGGTGACGTGCAGACCGGCTACGAGAACGTCGGCCTGGCGCTGAGCCTCGACATGGTCCTGGTCGCCGCGCTGGTCATGGCGGTCTACCTGCCGCTGCAGAGAAGGAGCACCCGATGGCTCCAGTGAGGTGGACGCCATGACCGCGCTCGCGCCCGTCGCGCCGGTTCCCGAGACCGTGCCGGTCGTGCCCCGCCGCCGAGGCAGGCCGCGCCTCTGGCGGCTGGTCGTCCTCGCGCCGGCCGCCCTGTACTTCCTGGTGCCGCTCGCCGCGTCGTTCTGGTACACGGTCCACAACGAGGCCACCGGCTTCTCCTTCGCCCCCTACGCGCAGTTGTGGACGGCGGAGGGCTTCCTGACGAGCCTGCTGCTGTCCTTCGGGCTCGCCCTGGCCACCATCGTGCTGGTGCTGCTGCTGACGCTGCCGGCCATGATCACGGTACGGCTGTCCGCGCCGCGGCTGCGCCCCGTCATGGAGGTGATCTGCACGCTGCCGCTGATCGTGCCGCCGATCACGCTGGTGGCCGGGGTCGGCAAGTCGCTCCAGGTGGGCGGCGAGGTGCTGGCGCCCACCCCGTTCTGGGCCACGCTGATCGCCCTGCAGAACCAGGACTTCCCGCTGGTGCTGGTGTTCGTCTACGTCATCCTGGTCCTGCCGTTCGTCTACCGCTCCCTCGACGCGGGGCTGCGCACGATGGACGTGCGAACGCTGGTCGAGGCGGCACGCAACCTGGGGGCGTCGTGGCCGCACGTGATGCTCCGGGTGATCGTTCCCAACCTCCGCTCGGCGCTGGCCAGCGCCGCGTTTCTCACGCTCGCCCTGGTCCTGGGGGAGTACACGGTGGCCGGCATCCTCGGCTACCAGCCGTTCGCGGTCTGGATCGTCACGATCTCGGGCGCCAACGGCCAACTGTCCGTCGCCGCCTCGGTGCTCAGCCTCCTGCTCACCTGGCTGCTGCTGCTCACAATCTCGGGAGGAAGCCGTGACCGCTCGGCTTGAGTTCCAGGGCCTGCGCCGGACCTTCGGCAGGACGGTCGCCCTCGACGGCCTCGACCTCACCATCGAGCCGGGCGAGCTGGTCGCCCTGCTCGGCCCGTCGGGCTGCGGCAAGACGACCGCGCTGCGCTGCGTGGCCGGGTTCGAACGTTCGGACCAGGGCGCGGTGCTGGTGGACGGCAAGGACATCACGAACGTGCCGGCCAACAAGCGCGACGCCGGCATGGTGTTCCAGTCCTACTCGCTGTTCCCGAACCTCAACGTGGCCGAGAACGTCTCCTTCGGCCTGCGGGTCCGCAAGACGCCACCGGCCGCGCGCCGGCAGCGAGCGCTGGAACTGCTGGAGCTGGTCGGCCTGCCCTCGCACGCCGACCGCTTCCCGCACCAGCTTTCGGGCGGCCAGCAGCAGCGCGTCGCCCTGGCCCGCGCGCTGGCGCTCTCGCCGCGTCTGCTGCTGCTCGACGAGCCGCTGTCCGCGCTGGACGCCAAAGTCCGGGTCGCCCTCAGGGAGGAGATCCGCCGTCTGCAGCTCGACCTGGGCATCACCACGATCTTCGTGACGCACGACCAGGAGGAGGCGCTGTCGATCGCCGACCGGGTCGCGGTGCTGCGTGGCGGGCGGCTGGAGCAGTGCGGCGCGCCCGCGGAGGTCTACGACCGGCCCGCCACCCCGTTCGTCGCCGAGTTCGTCGGCACCATGAACCACCTGCCGGGACGTGTCTCGGGCGACGAGGTGACGGTGTTCGGCCAGCTCCTGCCGATCGACGGGGCCGTTGCGGGCGCCGACGTGGACGTCCTCATCAGGCCCGAGGCCGTGCTCGTCACCCCCACCGAGGACGGGCGGGCCGAGGTGATCGCCGCCTCCTTCCGCGGCGCGTCCGTCAGGCTGCGCGTGTCGGTGGAGGGCGGCGAGGTCCTCGCCGACGTCCCCGGGCACGAGGCGGCTCGGCTGGCGCCGGGCGCGCGCGTGAGCGTCCGCCTGGTCGAACGCCCCGTCCTGGTGGCGCCACGCAGCACCCGGACCCCGTCGCCGACCCCCGCGGAGGATCCCGCCGGTGTCCTCTGACTCGACCCCGCCGACACCCCTTCCCTTCGAGGCCGTCCTGTTCGACATGGACGGCACGCTCGTCGACACCGAGGACCTGTGGTGGGAGGCCGCGGCCGACGTCGCCGCCTCACTCGGGCGGGCGCTGGGCCCTGCGGACGTGCCGTACGTC
Source organism: Nonomuraea sp. NPDC047897 (assembly GCF_043204415.1). Lineage (NCBI taxonomy): Bacteria > Bacillati > Actinomycetota > Actinomycetes > Streptosporangiales > Streptosporangiaceae > Nonomuraea > Nonomuraea sp. NPDC047897. The sequence goes on from NZ_JBIDCC010000003.1 coordinate 229,028, forward strand.
CTCGGCCGGACGGTCGAGGACACGGCCGCGTACCTGGTGCCGGCGGCCGGAGCGACCGCGCCCGGACGGGCGGTGGCTGACCACGAAACGGTCGACGCGGTCGCCGGACGGCTCACCGAGTCCTTCGCCCACCGCATCGGACAGGGGGTGCGCGTCGTACGTGGCGCCACCGAGCTGCTGCGGGCGCTCACCGCCGCGGCCGTCCCCACCGCCCTGGTCAGCGCCTCCCCGCGGTCGATCGTGGAGCTCGTGCTGCCCTCACTCGACCACCGGTTCGCCGTCGTCGTAGCCGCCGAGGACGCCCCGCGCGGCAAGCCGCACCCCGACCCGTACCTGGAGGCCGCCCGCCTCCTGGAGGCCGACCCGCGCCGCTGCGTCGCCGTCGAGGACAGCCCCACGGGGATCGCCGCCGCCACCGCCGCGGGATGTCACGTGCTGGTCGTCGAGGACGAGGTGCCTTCGTGGAGCTCTCTCTCAACGTGCCGACTCGATCGCGAAGAACCTCGTCGTTGATGTGCCGCCCTCCATGGCGCCGACGCTCGCCCGGGATCAGCGCGCCACCCCTCCGAAGACCAGCGTGTCGGCCGTCCGTGCAAGTGGCCGGCCAGGTCGTGGACGGTGGCGCTGGCCGCGATGGTGTTGAGGAGCGCGGTGCCGATGTGTCAGGTCCCCTCAACGAGGAATGCTGGTGGTTCAGAACCCGATGGTTTCGCGGAGCAGCAGGACGGTGCCGCGCCCGGGGTGGGGTTCTGCGTTGAGGATGAGAAGGCGGTTGAGGGCACTGGGCCTACCGTAGGCTTTCATGGCGCGGTCGTTCTCCAGCGGCAGGCAGTGGTTTTCGATGCGGCGCAGCGCGGTGGGCAGGTCGGACACCACCTTCTGCGCCCCGACGATCCAGATCGCGCGGGCGGCAGCGCCCGCGTAGCCGGGCAACTGGCTTCCGCTGGCCGAGGCGACCACAAGGGAGCCGGTTTCGGTGACCGCGGCGACACTGCCCACGATCACGTCGGGGGTGGACATCAGCCGCCAGATCTCGCCTAGTTGGGTGGTGCGGTCCATGGCCAGGCCGCGTGGCTTGATGGCGTCGTAGCGCCCGCTGGTGTTGATGTCCTCCTCGATGCCGGACAGGCGGAGGGTCTCGCTGGCCCCGGTGAACACGCTGGCACCGTCAGGTATCAGCTCTTTGATTCGGGTACGCGCAGCGGTGGCGTCGTCGAGGATTTCCACGGCGAAACCGTGTTCCGTCAGGGCAGCGGCCGCCCGCTCCAGGCGCTGCGCGGGGGCTGGGTCGGCGAAGGGTGATGCCGGCATTGAGGTGGTCATGATGTCTCTGAGCTTCCTGTTCGCTGGATGATGTGTTCGTCTCGGCAGTACGACGACGCGGCCCCCCGGAATGTCAGGTGACGCGCCGACCTCACAGTTGGGCGCGCTGTGTCGTCGAACAGGTGAGGGCAGATGCGACCAGGGGAGCCGCCGACACCATGACCACCCGATCCGAGCCAGGACACGGCCGGCCCGATCCCGGTCTGACTACGATCATGAGCGAGCGGCGTCAGTTGATCAATCTCGCCTACCGGCTCCTGGGCTCCCTGGCCGAGGCCGAGGATGCCGTACAGGAGACCTACGCCCGCTGGTACGCCCTGTCTCCGCAGCAGCAAGACGCCATCGAGTCCCCCGGCGCCTGGATGACGAGGGTCGCCAGCCGAGTCTGCCTGGACATGCTCGGCTCGGCGCGCGCGCGGCGGGAGCGGTATGTGGGCGAGTGGATCCCCGAGCCGCTGCCCGAGTACATGGAGTGGATCAGCGGGCGGCCGGGCGGTGCGACCGTCGACCCGGCCGACCGGGTCACCCTGGATGAGTCGGTCAACATGGCCTTCCTGGTCGTGCTCGAGTCGATGACCCCAGCCGAACGCGTCGCGTTCGTCCTGCACGATGTCTTCTGCCACTCCTTTGCCGAAGTGGCAGAGATCGTCGGCCGGACTCCGGCGGCATGCCGCCAACTGGCCTCCTCGGCTCGCCGCCGCATCCGCGAATCGCAGGGCCACGCGAATCCGACAGCCCAGCAGGCCGGCATCGTCAAGAACTTCAAGCAGGCATGGGAGGCCAAGGACATCGACGCCCTGATCGGCCTGCTCGATCCCGACGCCACGGCGATCGCCGACGGCGGCGGCCTCGCCACCACCTTCCTGGACCCCATCGAAGGCGGCGAGCAGATCGCACGCGCCTGGATCGAGATCGCCGACCGAAGGTCCGGCAACATGACGGTCTTGGAGTGCACGGTCAACGGTCAGCCCGGTCTGGCGGCTCAGCAAGACGGCGTCACTGTGACGGTGTTCGCGTTCGAGGTCGTGGACGACCGGATCAAGCACATCTGGGTAGTACGCAACCCCCAGAAACTCCGTCGCTGGACGACGAGCTGAGGTGGGTCTCCATCAGAGCCTTCCGAGGGGACTGTCGCCTTCAGGCGACGGCGGAATCGGGAGCGGGAGGGCCGTCAAGGCCCGAGCGTGCCCTGACCCGCCAGGTCTGCGCATCACGGGTCTCCTTCCGGTTCTTGTCGGTGCCTGCCGGTACCGTGGTCGCGTCGTTACCGAGCGTGGGAGGTGGGTGTGCGCAGGTCGTTCAAGTTCCTGCTGCGCCCCACCAGCAGGCAGGCCGCCGCGCTCGCCGCTTGCCTGGAGGATCACCGAATCCTGTACAACGCCGCGTTGGAGCACCGGCGCACCGCCTACGCCAAGGCGGGTGTCACGGTCCGGTACGGCGATCAGTCGGCTGAGTTGAAGCACATCCGCGCCGACGATCGGGAGGGTCAGGGCCGGTGGTCGTTCTCTTCGCAGCAGGCCACGCTGCGACGGCTGGACAGGGCGTTCCGGGCGTTCTTCGACCGGGTCGAAGCCGGGCGCGCGCCGGGGTTCCCGCGGTTCAAGGGGCGGGGCTGGTTCGACGCGGTGGAGTGGCCGAAGGACGGTGACGGCTGCCGGTGGGATTCCCGGCCCGAGTATCCGGCCGCGACGTTCGTGCGCCTTCAGGGCGTCGGCCATGTCCGGGTGCACCGGCACCGGGCCGTGAAGGGCCGGGTGAAGACGATCAGCGTCAAGCGCGAGGGCTCGCGCTGGTACGTGGTGCTGTCGTGTGACGAGGTGCCCGCGCAGTCGCTGCCCGCCACGGGTGTGGTCGCGGGGATCGACCTGGGTGTCGCCTCGCTGGTCACGACCAGCGACGGCCACCACATCGACAACCAGCGGCACCTGGCCGCCTGCGCCGGCCGTCTGGCGTCGACCCAGCGCGATCTCGCAAGGAAGAAGCGCGGGTCCAAGCGCCGCCGTAAGGCTGTGGCCCGGGTGGCGGCGCTGCACGCCAAGGTCCGCCGCCAGCGGGTGGACCGCGCGCACAAGGCCGCCTTGGCGCTGGTCCGTGGCTGCGACGTGATCGTGCACGAGGACCTGCGGATCGCGAACATGACCCGTTCGGCGTCCGGCACGATCGACGCCCCCGGCCGCAACGTCGCGCAGAAAGCCGGGCTCAACCGTTCGATTCTCGACGCGGGTTGGGGGGTGTTCCTGACGATCCTCGCGCACAAGGCTGAAAGCGCCGGTCGAGAGCTGATCGCAGTCGATCCCCGCAACACCTCCCGCACCTGCGCCCGCTGCGGGCACTGCGCGAAGGACAACCGCCTCACCCAGGCCGCGTTCGCCTGCACGGCGTGCGGGCACACCGCGCACGCCGACGTGAACGCGGCGACCAACATCCTCAGGGCAGGGCTTGCCCATCGCCAGGCCACGCAAGCGGCTTAGCGAGAAGCCGCTCCCTCCAGGGGAGCGGAGGAGTCACGCCAGCGGCGGCGCTCGGGTCGGCACGACGTGCCCAACCTGTGCCCGGCGACCTGTGGCGACGCGTCTGCGGCAGCCCGGCGTTGGCGCTGTGCCTCCGCTGGACGTTGGAGAAGTCCGCGATCCAGGTCGCGATCTTCAGTCGAGCCTCCGCCCGGGTACGCGGAAGTGGTGACGGTACACGAACTCGACCTTCAGGGTGCTGTTGAGCGACTCGGCGGCTCCGTTGCGGATCGCCTCGCGGATCCCGGCGGAGGTGGTCGAGCGAAGGCTCACGTTGATCACGCGGCGCGAGGGTCAGAGCGACGACGATGACAGCGGCGCAGACGCCGACGAACACAACACCCGCGAGGACAACCCGCCGATCGCCGCCGCTGACCCCGACGGCTTCTTGCGGCTCATGACACATTCGTTACCGGCAGGCCTTTCACCGTGGGATGTCCATCCCCACTGAGCGCGCCCAGCAGGCGCAGCCCGTCCTCGGTAGGGCTCCCGGGTGCCGCGGACAGCACCAGCAGCTCCATGCCCGATTCATCCGGCAGTGCAAAGTTCTCCTGGTGCAGTTCCAGCAGTCCGACCAGCGGGTGCCGGTACGCCTTGCGTCCATGTGTGCGGGAGCGCACGTCCGCGCGGGCCCAGAGGCGGCGGAAGCGCTTGCTACCCATCGCCAGCTCGCCGATAAGTGAGGCCAGGCGCGGATCGTCGGGGTACTTCCCGGCCGCCAGACGCAGGTGCCCGACCACGTCAAGGGTGCATTTCTCCCAGTCGGCGTACAGGCCGCGCTCGGCCTCCTCAAGGAAGATGTGCCGGGCGGTGTTCAAGCCCGGCATCTCCCGGCCGTAGAGAAGCCCGGCGAGGCGGTTCCCCGCGACCACGTCCAGCCGGTGGTCCATGATCAGGGCGGGCGCGCCGGTGACCAGGTCGAGAACGCGCAGCAGCTCCGGCCGCAGGCGCCCGCTGGGCAACTTCGCACGGCGGCGGCGCTGCCGGGCCAGCCGGTACAGGTGCCCGCGTTCGGTCTCGTCGAGGCGGAGGACGCGGGCGAGCGCGTCGAGGACCTGTTCGGAGGGCTGGGTGGCGCGGCCCTGCTCCAGACGTACGTAGTAGTCGACGCTGACTCCGGACAGGTGCGCGACCTCTTCGCGGCGCAGCCCTTCGACGCGGCGGCGGCTGTCGATGGGGATGCCGACGGCGGAAGGGTCGACCCGGGAACGCCGGGTGCGCAGGAAGCCCGCGAAATCGTCCATGCCCCCCAGTATGGCTCCGGTGACGCACGTGAAGGTGGTCCTGCTGTTACCAGGAAGTCCCGTCCCATGGAAGAGGCGTCCCTGAACGACGAGGCCCTCGGCGGTCGAGCATCTATGGCGACACACCTCGTCGAAGGGAACAGCCATGAAGACGCTCATCGTCCACGCCCACCCCGAGCCGCGTTCGCTGAACGGCTCTCTGAAGGACCTCGCCGTGTCCACTCTCGAAGCCGCCGGGCACGAGGTGCGGGTGAGCGACCTGTACGCGATGAACTGGAAGGCCGTGGTGGACGCGGCGGACTTCGGCGAGCACGCCACGAGCCCGCTGCGGGTGATACCGAGTTCGGCCGGGGCGTACGACGCCGGCGCGCTCACGCCCGACGTGGCGGCCGAGCAGGAGAAGCTGCTGTGGGCCGACACGGTGATCTTCCAGTTCCCGATGTGGTGGTACACGATGCCGGCGATCCTCAAAGGCTGGGTGGACCGGGTGTTCTCCTTCCACTTCGCGTACGGCGTCGGAGTGCACGACGAGACCCGGTACGGCGAGCGTTTCGGTGAGGGGACGCTGCAGGGGCGGCGGGCGATCCTGTCGGTGACCGTCGGGGGCCCGGAGTCCCACTACACCGATCGCGGAATCAACGGCCCGATCGAGGACCTGCTGTTCCCGATCCACCACGGGATCCTGTACTACCCGGGCTTGGAAGTGCTGCCGCCGTTCGTCCTGTACGGCGCCGACAAGATGACGCGTGGTGACTTCGAGGACGCCGCCAAGGCGTGGAAGGAGCGGCTGCTGTCGCTGGAGACGACCGAGCCGATCGCGTTCCGGCGCCAGAACTTCGGTGACTACGAGATCCCGTCACTGCGGTTGAAGGAGGGCCTGGAAGTGCCGGGCCGCAAGGGTTTCGGCCTGCACGTGCGGGATCAGCCGCCGGCGGGGGACAGGACGAGCGACCACCCGAATCAGAACGGCCGGCGACGATAACCCGAGCCCCGCCGGCTCACAGTGACCCGCCCGGGCCGCCGCCGGTCACGGTGTGGCCGTACCCCTGTCCACGCCGATCTCCGGGAGCGTCCGCGCTGCCCTGGTCGCCGCGCCCGTGTCGGGCCTGCACGCCGCCTCCAGCAGGTGGTTCCCGATCGCGAAGTCGATGGCGTGCGTGACAGGACTACCGTTCTCGTCGAGCTGCTGGTAGTTCCTCAGGTTGGTGCCGAAGGCGAACTGGTGGCCGCCGTCGGCGTTGGAGAATGCGAAGGTCTGCATGCCGGGAACGCTCCCGTCGTGCCCCCAGAACCTGCCGCACGGCAGGTCGAGGGGGTAGAGCCCAAGACCGTAGTCGAGCTCGGCGCCCGAGAACGACCGAATGGGCACGGTCTGCTGCATCTCGGCGAGCAGAGTCGCGTCGAGCAGCTCGCCGCGCAGCAGCAGCCGGAAGAACCGGTTGAGGTCCTCCATCGTCGAGACGACCGCACCCGCCGTCCAGGCCCAGGACATGTTGTAGACGCTGTAGTCCTTGGGCGGGTCGAAGTAGCCGAACAGCGCCTCGTACGCCTTGGAGCTCGGCCCCGAGACGTACGGCGTGCGCGGGAACGAGGTGTGCCGCAGCCCGGCCTTGCGGAAGACGTGGTCGGTGATGTACCGCTCGGCGCTCGTGCCCGTCACTTTCTCCAGCAGCAGGCCGGCGATGACGAAGTTCGTGTTCGAGTACGCCCCGGGTGTCACTCCCGGCTGCCCGGTCGGGGGCGCGCCGAGCCCCGCCCGCGCCAGCTCCTCCGGCCGGAAGGCGCGGAAGCGGTTGGCGTCCAGGCTCTCGATCGTCGGGAAGATCACGCCGGTGTGGTCGGCGATGTGGCTGGTGTGGTTGAGCAGCATGCGTACGGTGATCTGCTGCCCACGCTCACCCGCAATCAGCTCCGGCAGATAGCGGCCGATGGGGGCGTCGAGCTCGATCGTGCCCTTGCCCACCTGCTGTAACACGGCCACGGCGACGAACGACTTGGTGATACTCCCGGCCCGGTGCACCATCTCGGGACGCATCGGGCGGCGGGTCTGGACATCGGCGACGCCTGCGGCGCCTTTCCAGCTCCGCCGGCCGTCCACAACGTTCGAATAGGTGCCGTACATGCCGGCCTCGTGCATGGCGTCCAGCGTCTGGCGCAGCCGCTGCCGGCCGTGGCCGCCGTCCTCGGCGGCGGCCACGGGTCCCGCCGCGAGCAGCGCGGCGGTCAGGGTCGCGGCTCCCAGCCGCGAGGCGAACGTACTGAATCGACGAATGGTCATGGTGCCCAGCATGAGCCTTCCGCTCGGCGGAGGTCAGTGCGCTGTGTCACAGGTGTCGCATGACAGAAGTCAGCTCCCGCACCAGGTCGGCGTGTCCATACCGGCGCTCGTCGTACCGGGCGCCGTCCTCGGGCCCGATGACGTGGCCGCCGTCGAACTTCGCCGACGGCGTCGCGACGCATTCCGTGGCGCTGGCGTAGCCTGCGAGCATGCCTGTCCATCTGAACCACACGATCATGCCGGCCAGAGACAGGGACGCGACCGCGGCGTTCCTCGTCGAGCTCCTCGGCCTGGAGCCGGCGCCGGAGTACGGTCCGTTCCGCGTTGTCTCGCTCGGCAACGACGTGTCGATCGACGTCGTGCAGGCGGGCGACGACCTGCCGTCGTTGCACTTCGCGTTCCTGGTCGGCGAGGAGGAGTTCGACCAGATCTGGGGCCGGATCAAAGAGCGCGGGCTGACGTACTGGGCCGATCCGTACCACCGGCGGGCGGGGCAGATCAACACCAACGACGGCGGGCGCGGCCTCTACTGGTCCGACCCCAACGGGCACAACCTGGAGATCATCACCGTGCCGTACGGCGGCTGAGGCGCCGGCACCGCCAGAGCCGAGCCACCCCCTCCCTCCGTACAGCTATCTAGGGGTGATCGTGAGGGTGAGGCGGCCGGCTGTCTTCGTCTTCACGGTGAGGACGCGCCTGCCGGCGTCCCAGGTGGCCTCGCCGATGGAGGCCTGCCCACCGTTGGGGAAGTCGCGTGCGGGCAGGTAGATCTCGGTCGGGCCGGTCTTGTTGGCGTCGAAGACCAAGGTCAGCGCGCGGGACTTCTCGTCGTAGGCGACGCTCACCGGCACCCCGCCGATCGCCCTGGGATACGGCCGGGCCATCGCGGCGACCAGCGGCCCCGGCTTCCCCTTGTCGTCGTAGGGACCCCAGGGTCCGGGATCGCGTGACCAGTACGCGTAGCCCATGTTCATCTGGTCGGAGAGCTCGAGCACTCGCTTGACCAGGTCGGGGGAGCCCGGCCGGGACATGTCCAGCCCGAACTCGCCCAGCACCACAGGGCCGCCCACGCGTTCGGCGGTGCGTAGGGTGTTGTCCCGCCACCAGCCCAGCGTGCGATCGGTCCACTGACGCGAACCGGCCGTGTAGTCATCGCCCAGGTCGAGCGGCAGCGGATAGAGGTGCGGGGCCAGGCCGATGCGCGGTTGGCCGTCGCGCGGGTCGTCGAAGTGCGGCAGGGCCGACGGCAAACCCCAGTTGACGCCCACGGCCTGGGGCTCGAGGAAGATCCAGCTGTCGGGGTCGACCGACCTGATCTCCGCGATCGACCTGCGGTAGAGGGTCGCCAGCGGGCCGGTTTCGAACTGGGCGCCCTGGATCGAGCCGCCCCAGGGCTCGTTCATCAGGTCGTAGCCGATGACGGCGGGGTCGTCCTTGAACCTGGCAGCCACCGCCTTCCACGCCTTGGCGTAGTGGTCCATCAGTTCGGGGTGGTCACCGGTGGTGTTCCAGAAGTGGTCGAAGGCCCGTATGACGCCGGGTTCCAAGTAGTACATCTCCCAGGTGGGCTGGTCGGTGCTGACCGGGAGGCCGTCGAGGTGTGTGGCCCACCCGGGCGCGCCGTTGCCCGCCCCTTTATCAGGGGTGATGTCGCTGCCCCACAGGTCCTGGTGCATGTCCAGCATCACGTGGTAGCCACGCTTGGCGTACCAGGCGACGCGCTCAGCCACCTTGTCCAGATATTTCGTGTCATAGGTCCCTGGGGTGGGCTCGAGGGTGCGCCACTGGATCAGGAAGCGGACGAAGTTCGTCCCCATGTCCTGGTATTCACGGTCGAGGTCCGCCTCGGTGAACTTCGGCAGGCCGTCGGGCGTGCTCTTGGCGCTGCTGGCCGTGTTGAAGCCGTGCAGGAGCAGCACCCTGCCTTGATCGTCCGTGACGAACCGGGCAACGGGCTCCGGGGAGGGTCTGGTCGCCGCGGCGACGCCGCCCCCGGCCAGGACGGCCAGCACGGTGACGGCCGTGATAAGCCGAGCACTCTTCATATGGACTCCGATCACCGGGAACGGGGGTCTTCCGCCAGAATCGCGGTCGCGGCTAGCCTGCCGAACATGAGCATTAGTCGCAATAGCCTCCCCGTGATCGTCACACTCGCGATCGTCCTCGCCTTCGGACTGTGGGGGAGCGCGCTGGTCACCCGGGTGGGCTACCTGGCCGTGCCGTCCTCGCTCGGCCTGCCGTACGGGCTGCCGGGTCTACGTGTGGTGCCGCTGGGAGAGACGACCTGGCCCGTCACGCTCGCCGACAGCGTCCTCGCCTTGGTGCTGGTCGTCATGGTGGCCCGGGCCCGGGGTGGCTTCTGGCGCACGTGGGGGGCGTTCGTGCTGGGGGCGGTGGTCGTGAACCTGCTGCGCGCGGTCGTGCTGTCCCAGATCGCCTCGGCGAGCCTGGGGGCATACGCCGGACATCTCGTGGGCGGGCTGATCGCGGGCCTGCTATGGGGGATCGCGCTGGGCTGGCTCGCCGGGCTGGCTGCCCTCCCGCGTCGGCAGCGGGAGCGCGCCACCGCGAGGATGACCGTGGCTGGGTGAGCACTCTGAACTTGGGCGGCGTTCCAGTCTTCTCCCCTTTGCGGCGGAAGACGACGTCAGCGCCTAATGACCCCGGGATGCGCGGCGTCGAACTCGGCGAGCCCGGCAGGGGTGAGCCTCAGGTAGAGGCCCTTGTCGACGTCCACCACCAGAGGCTTGCCCTCGCCATGGAGCACGACGGAGATGTCCAGTTCGAGGTAGGTGTTCTCGTGTTGCTGTTCCAGGAAGTTACGTTCGACGATGTCGGCGTTCCGCGATGCGGCTTCGTCACCCGTCTTCACGCTGCCACCCAGGCCGCCGAAGCCCACGTTTCCTTCGCCGGTCGATCCGGCGGAGCCGCCCGCTCGGGCGGACCGGCCCCTGCCGTGCTCCTGTCCGTGCCCGGTCGTGTTCATGGTCTGCGCGTAGACGCGCTGTTTGACCAGCGCGCTGGTGATCTCGCGGGCCCGGTTGACGTCGATGCCGACCTTGCCGACTCCTGGGATCTCGTACTCATGCGCGAGCAGCTGCTCCATGTGGGCGCGCATGGTCCTTTCCTTGGCGGCCTCGGCGAGGGACATGCCGGCTGGGCGAGAAAGCTCGAATCCGTTGGGCCGGTCTGCCAGCGAGGGCACCTCCTCCCGAAGCTTCGGCGCCACCGCGGCCATCGGCGCCCATGCCTCCACAATCGTGGCGGCCGGGAACGCGACCTGGCTGACGTCCCCCCTGGGGACGCCGCTCCGGAGCGTGGTGGTCATCGCACTGGGCTCTGTCGGCTCCGCCCAGCGCGGGTCCGCGGCGACCACGGGCGTGGGCGCAGCGACCGGGGTGCCCTGCGAAACCTTCGTGGTGAGGTGTCCCGGCACCAACAGGCCGAGTTCGCCGTCCGCGACCGCCCTGGACGTCGAGGTGACTCCGACATGCCGGTCGAAGAGCCTCATGGCCCCGTCATGTCCGGTCACCTCGCCCACTTTGAGCAGCATGTTGCGGGCCGCATTCTGCACGGGTTCCAGGACGGGACGGACTTGGGTGCGTTCGAGCGTGATCTCATAGCTGACCGGATGCTTGAACTCCTGCGGGGCTTCGCGAGTCTGGTACCGGTTGATGTCTTTGACATTCGTTCCGTGCGCGTCCACGGTGTGGGAGTCGCGGTTGGTCGCGAACCCCGCCTCGGCGCCCCTGAGCCGGCCGTCAGAAGACTCGAGGTAGCGCGCGAGCGCCTCCCCGCCGCGGTCCGATCCCGCCTCGCGGAGGCTCAGGTCGCCGCTGAGACGTTCGCTCCGGAACATGAGGCCGGCGTCGGGCCGCTCGGCGACGTGCACGCCGTCGCCGATCTCGGCCCTGACCCTGATCCCCACGCGTTCGGTGACCCGGCCGTGTTCATCTGTGACGAACAACCAGGAAGTCACCCCGTTTCCGCGGAGTTCGCCCAATTTCGTGGCGAGCGCTTCCTGACTGTAGTTTCCGCGTAGGTGCTCGGCCACCGGGTGGTTCGTGAACTCCTGGTCCGGGAAGAGCAGTTTCTCGTCGCGCAGCTTCTCAAGGATCTTCGGGAGTACGGCCTGCGCGTCGAGATGCTGCACGAAGGCGGCGTTCATCGCCGCCTCGGGCGCGGAATAGGCGCGAGTGGTGTCCCCCGTCTGCTTGGCGGGCTCCATGGACTCCGGGCCGTCCAATCCGTGACGGCGTGCCACCTCGTCCGGGAGGACGACGTCCATGATCTCTCGCACCCGGAGGTAGGTGGTCGGGCCCTGTTCGACCGTTGCCCCGTTGGTTCTGGTCGGCGTCACCTCCAGGACGAGGTCTCCCCTGTACCAGTGCGAGGTACCGCCGTCGGAGTAGGTGACCCGGGCGACGTCGCTGCCGCCCAGGTAGGAGCTCTCCTGAGTCATCCGCTTCGCGGCGGCGTGCACCCCCGCTCGCGCCACGATCTTTCGCTCGGATTCCTCGTTCCCTCTCGTGTGTCCGGCCGTCTCGCCGCCCGGCTCACTGCCCGGCTCACTGCCCGGCTCACCGTCGCGGCCGAAGGTGACGCGCAGGCCGGTCCGGGCATGCCCGCCCAGAGCCGTTCTGCTGCGCTCGCTGTCCGTCAGCTTCGAGTTGCTGTTCGAGTAGATTTCGTGCTCTACCCCGGTTTCCGACTTGACGTGCCTCAACCCGGCCACGTCGGCCTTCACGTGCACGTCGTGACGCCACCCCCCTTGGTCGGCCACGGTGTAGAGCAGGCCGTCAGGGTGGGATGTGATCATGGTTTCCAGCCTGATCACGTCGGTGGCGGTCTCGAACGCCATCGGGGCCTCCAGACGCTCCTTGGGCACCGGCAGCCCCGCCCATTGGGCGTACGCCCTTGCCACCGTCTGAGCCAGGTCGGGCATGGCGCCCAGGCGGACGGTGGCGTGCAGCCGGTCGTCGTGCGCCCATATGTCACCGGGCGGCTTGGTCGACGACTCGATGCGGCCCAGTTGCGCCACGTCCTGCGCGAGCACCGGCGTCTCTGGCAGGTGGGCATTGGGCACGAGGACCTCCGCTCTGCTGCCGTGCACCTCCCACGAGGCGTTCGTCACCTGTGTGCCGTTCCGCGACACCTTCATCCTGACGTCGAACGAGAGATCCCGCGTGACGGTGAAGCCGCCGCTGGTCTCCGTGCGGTCGTACCTCGTGTGGCCGGCGGAGAAGCCGACACTCTCCGCCTTCTGGCCGCTCCTGGTGAGAGCCAGGTTCGCCGGGTCGACCTTGAGCCCTTCATTCACTTCGAGGCGCGCGACGGCACGCACCTCCGCACGACCTCCGACAGAGGTTTCCCGCTGGCTGGTGTTGAGCCGCGACGTGATCCGGCGCTCGTTCACCGTGATGTCGGTGGAGCCGACCTCGTGCCGCCGGCCGAGAGCGCCCTCCGCCAGGATCTCGAAGGTGTAGCCGCCGATCGACTTCTCGTACCTGATTCCGTGCAGGGCATGCGTCAGGTCTGCTTCCAGGGCCACGCCCCCGAAGCGGCTGTCGACGTCCTTGATGATCTGCCGTCTGATTCCCGGCGAAAGGTCGGGCAGCGCCTGATCGAGGGCGCTGCGGATCTCCGCGCTGAGAAGCGTCTCCGAATGGATGCGGACCCCGCTGCCCAGCCCTGTTCCCCGCCCGGCCGCAAGTGTCTCCGGCTCCAGTGCGTGGGGGTCGTAGCTGCGGCTGGGATGCTCGCCATCCTTGACCGGTTCGCCCTCCATGAACTCCTTGCGTACGTCGTCGATCGCCTGGTGGAGATCGACGAGTTTCTGCCGGATATCGTTGAACTCCCCTTGCGGTCGGAGATCGTGGCCGAAGACGTCCTGCTCCATCCGGGGCGCGTCGCGAGCCGGTAGGGTCAGCTCGGCCTTCACCTCGACCTCGAAGGTGCCCATCCTCTCGGTCTCGACCTTCAGCCGCATGTGGGCGTCGTACATGGTGGCGTCGCTGAGCCTGGTCAGGACGGTGTGGTTGCCGTGTGATCTGCCGGAGGTCGTCACATGGTCCGATCCGAAGCCGAACCCGCCGATTGCCCGTGCGACGACCTCGGTCGTGCTGCCAAGGGACAGTCCGAGCTTGCCGCCCGCGTGCACGTTGATGCTCGCGCCCTGCCGATGCGACGATCCCTCGCTCTCGCGCCGCCCCATGTCGTCCCGGAACATCGTCTCGATCGGTGCCCGTCCGCTTCCGTCAATTGGCTCGATCCGGGTGATCTGGCCGGTGATCTCGACGGAATCCTCCGCTGATCGCAGCGCGGAGCTCTTGTACCGGATCGCTTCGGAGGAGACCCCGCTCGACAACAACGACTGGCTACGGTTCTTCATCCCCTGTTCGCTGAGAACGGTGGACGTGAGGTGATCGATGATCTTGGCCACTTCACCCGCGGGCACGCCCATCGACAACGCCCGGCGCTGCATCTCCAGCACCACGGGCGTGACGTCCATCCCGGTGATGGCGATCCCGTGATCACGGAACTTGTGCGCCGCTCCGGCCGGGACCTCGTGGCGAGGCTGCGCCGGCGGATGGTCGGCGGCCAGAAGCGGACCTTCCCGGGTGAACTGCTTGGGGAAGGGGAGGGTCACGGACAACTCGGGGACTGGCGCGGTTTCCGCGACCTTCTCACCGTCGCGGAAGACGTCCAGAGCGATGTCCGCAACGAAATAGTCGTGCGCGGGGGAGATCGGCTTGTGGCCGCTGATGACCTCGATGCCGTTCGTCTGGGTCGTGCGCAACGTGGTGCTGACGCCCGTACGAGGCAGGGCGTTCGCCTCGGCCTCGTCCGATGAGTGGTTCAGCGCGCGAATCATCCCCACCGTCCGCTCCAGGGAGGATGCCTGCGAGGACCTGCCGTCCACACCATCCCCGCCGAACGCGACCGGCTTCTCGGGCGCCAGGCTCGGGTGTTCCAGGTGGGTGAAGTCGCTCGGCCTCAGCTTGAGATAGATCACCTTGTCTCTGACGCTGAGCGCCACGCCTCTTTGGAGGTGGTTGGTCCATGTGTCGCGGTTGCCGTCGGAGAGCACCTGGGTGAGCCAATCGCGCACCGCGGCTCGTTCCCGCTTGGTGACCCCTGTGATGTCGTCGGTCAGTGCCTGGGCCGCCGCCTTCGGATTCCCCGGGACCTGCACGTCGTGTACGGCCGTTTCGCCCAAGGCACCGATCTCGACGGTGCGGGGCGGATGGAGCTCGGTCCTGTCCTTCCACACCACCGGGCCGTCCGGCCGGGACGGCGGAGCGGCGCTCGTCACCGTCTCCGAGGCATCGCCGTTGATCGACTGCGCCGCAGTGTCCGGCCGGGAGATCGGCTCGGCGCCCTTTCCCGCAGGAGTCCCCTCGGGCCGCGCCGTCCGGCTCGCGTCCGCCACCATCTCCGGGACACCTCGCTCGGCCGATTGCGGGCCGGCCTCAGATCTCGTCGCCGCACCACCCGCTTGTCGCATGGACGACGCCTCCGCGCTCTTCCACGCCGACGAACCGCCGGGCCGCGATGACGGGGCGGCGTTCGCCACCGACGGCGGCATCCCCGTGTTGGCAACCGGACGAGCCGTGGGGGCTTCCGTCTGCTCGGGCAGCACGTCGTGGCTCTTCCAGACAGCCGGCGAGTCAGCCCCGGCCTGCGAGGTGAAGGTGCTCCGCTGGTTGTGATGCGCTGCCGCCAGGGCCGTCTCGCCGCTGGTCTCCGGCGGGCGCGCGGGGCCGCCGTCCGGGCCGGACGAAGGACGTCCGGACGGTGAAGGGTCTCCGGACGGAAAGGTCAGGTGAGGCGGGGGCGAGCCGTCGGCGCCACGGGGCACGGGCGCGGCCAGGTGCTGCCCGTCCGCCCCGAGCGCGCTGGATGTGACACCCTTGGCCAGCATGTCCCAGCTGAAGTTTCCCTGGGCCAGCATCGTTCCCGCGGTCGTGACGCCGCCGGTTACGGCGAACTGCGCGGCCTGGCCGTACAACGACGAGTGGGCCGCGGCCAGCAGCCTCTCGGCCGCGGTCATCTCGGCCCTGGTCAGCCCGGCCTGCAGGGCCGGCGTGGCCAGGCGGCTCAGCCCACCGGAGAGCAGTCCCATGAGCCCGCCCATGGCGCCGCCGCTCACCGCCGAGATAGCGAGCTGCTGAACGTCGATCTCGTCCCTGCGGCCCTTCGCAGTCTGCAGGAGCTGGATGCCCAGGTCCATGCCGGCCACGATCCCGGCGAACAGCGCTATGTTGCGCAGGCACTGTTTGGCGATCTGCGCGACCGTCATCCGTGCGATCCGCAGACGCGGAGGGATGAGCGCCAGACTCTGCCCGCCGGTGGCCAGTGCCGCGCCCAGCAGATGTGCCAGCTGTACGATCAGCAGCCAGACGGTGGCCTCGATCATGTACTTGGCGTACTGGATCTGCACCCCCACACCGTTGAGCGCGACGGCGGTGTCCACGAGCTGCTTGACCACAGCGCCGACTTGACCGCCGACCGTCTTCTCGACATGGGTGGCGAAGGCGAGGTGGGCCTCCCCGTCCCAGGCGGAGCCGATTTTGTTCGCGCTCCCCGGCTGGTCGGCGCCCGTGCCCTCGACGAGCTGGTGCGCGGCGGTCATGCAGGCGTCGGCCAACCGGAAGCAGCCGGACTCGTCGCCTTCGGGCCAGTCCATGCCGACCACCCACCCGACGTATGACTTGGCCCAGTCGGGGACGAGGAACCCGTCGAAGCCCATGAAGACTCAGCCGCGCCTGGCTGAGGGCTGATCCGCCCCCTCATAGTTGCGGGCGCTGACGTTCAGACCCGAGGCGACGCGATCGAGCTCCTCGATGTGCGCCTTCAGAGCGTCGAAGATGGCGCGTTCGATTTCGGGCATGAACTTGGCCAGCTGGGCGCCGTACTCGTCGTTGCCGAGCGTGTTCCTGTCCCGGTCAAAGGCAGCGCGAAGGTCGTCTTTCGCTTCCCTCGCATTGCGCTCGAACTCGTCGTAGACCCTGGCCTGAACATGCAGCGGCTGCCGCTCCACGTAGAAGCCGTTCACGGGGTCGGCTCCACGGGGCTGGGGAAGAACGCGTCGAGCGTGGCGCCCGCCCCGAAGACGTCCTCGTGCGGCACGCCCTCCGGCATGAGGGGCTTCAAGAGCTGCATGCTCTGCTCGGTGACCGCGGCGGTGCCCTTGTTGATCTGCTGCATGATCGCATCGGCCAGCTCCGAGGCGGACAGGGTGCGATAGACCCGCGGGTTCAGCTGGATGTCGTGTACCTGACCATGCCGGCCGACGGTCACACTCACCATCCCGTCGGCGGAACGGGCCGTGTGTTCGATGGTGGCGAGTTCTCTGTACGCTTCTCGAATCCGTGCCACCTGCTCGTCGATCTCGCCGGCGAGTTGGCTGATCTCCGCCGCGAACGCACTTGTCACGAACGCACCTTTCGTACGTCTAGTGCCACTCACATCATACGTGGCGTCTTTTCGATCTTAGGATGCTTTGAACGTTTACTGACAAGGCGCTGATCGCCCACGCTCGCTCCGGCGCGGCGCGGTTCCTCGGCTGGATGATTGGTGCGAAGGCACAGCTGCGGCACGCGCATGGCGGCCGCCCCGCGCGGGAACCATCGCTTTCAGCGGCACGGATCGCGCAGGCCCGCCACACGAGGATTCAGGCATGGCCTGCTGGTGTGGATCGCAGACAAGCTCGCGCAGGATAGCGGTCGTCGAAGGTCGTGGCGAGAGCTCACTCCGAGGGCTGAGGAAGAGCTCCGCGGCGATCTCGCGGTTGCTGACGCGGTGGGACACTACCTCAGCGCGAGTGATCGGGACGTCATCAACGTCGCTCGGGCGGGCTGCGGTAGGTGACGACTTTGTCGCCCGGTCCCGGGTATGCCATGATCAGCAGCCGCTGGGTGCCGTACTCATAGCCCTTCCAGGGGAACCAGGCGAAGTGCACGCGGATTCGGTAGTGCCCCTTGCGGCCGTTGAGCGACAGGTCGGGCAGTTGGGTGCCGCTCAGGCCGTCCATGAAGCTCATCTTGCCGCTCCGGTTGGCGTAGCCGACCTCGACGACGTCGTTCCAGCCCTTGGTCTCGACCGGTGGGCGGCGCGTGTAGGTCTCCAGCGTGACACAGACGTGGAAGTCGGAATGCGTGTCCACCGTCACGTGGCCGGGCCCGGCGGTGACCGGGCCGGCGGACGTGCTCCTGCCCTCGCCGGCGACATCCTCGTACAGGTCCAACCCCGCCTCGGGCCACTCCGGCTCCTTGAGGCGGATCGTCTTGGCGGGCTTGATGCGGGGACGATGACGCGGGGTGGCGTCGCATTTGCGTCGCTCCTCGGCCAGGAACTCGTCGAATTCGCGTTTCTGGGCGGCCGCTTCCGCCGTGACCTCTGCCTTCGCGGCCGGGCAGATCCCGGCGAGCACCCCGGTCAGGTTCCCGACGTTCACCCCTTCCCCCTCCCGCAGGCGAGCCAGCTCGCGCGGGTCCTTGCGGGTGTAGACGGCGCACAGGCGACGGCCGTGGGCGAGCAGCACCTGGTCGGGGGTGGTGGCGGCGAACGTGAGCGCATTCTGCTGGCGTACGGCGCAGATGAAGGCGCGCGAGCCGGTCTGCGGCGGGGGTTCCACGGGCCTGCCGTCCATCTCCCAGGGCTCGGGAGACGAGCAGTCCTCGGCCGTGGTGACCGGGCCGCGTGCCTGGTCGGCGGTCGGCACAAAGCACAGGGCCATGGAGGTGGCCAGCGCCGTCACGAGCACGTGGTGGCGCAGGCGGGCGGCGGGCGGGGCGCCGTACAGGACGAGCAGGACGAGGGCGGAGGCGGCGAGCGCGGCGCTGTACCACAGCGGGGAGAGCCCGAAAAGTATGTCGCCGTTCTCGTCTCGGCCGAACAGCCCGTCCGGGTACAGAGCCAGCCGCTGGTCGACCATCTCGGAGATGAGATGCCAGTCCGCCTCGGACTTCGTGGTGAGCGAAGTGACGACGCCTGCCGCCGCGGCGACGGTCAAGATCAGCATCGTGACACGCAGCAGCCGCCTGGTCCTGCGGACGACCGCGATCAGGATGAGTACGGCAGGCGCGCCGACTCCGACGAGGATGTCCACGGCGATCCAGAGCACCGTCGCCGGGTAGCTGACGTACCCGTGGAAGAGGTCGTCCACCGCGCCCCTGGAGCCGATCCACACGGGCATGCTGTCCGCGAGGTTGACGGCCGCGGGGATCAGCGGGACCACCACGGCCACGGCGGCGAGGGGCCACGCCCGCGCAGGTGCGAGCCGGGCCGGAGGCGCCGGAGACGGTACCGGGGTCGGGCCGCCCAGGTCGTGGGCGGAGCGAGCCTGCCACACCGTCCCGAAGACGCCCAGGACGCCCAAGACCATGAGCAGCACCAGGTCGTGGTCGACACCCGAACCGCCGAACGCGACGATCGAACGACCTCCCGACGACAGCAGCGACAGCGCCGCCCAGGCCACGCCCAGCCGCACGGTGCCTCGCCTCCAGCGTGCGTCCCTCGCCTGGCCGGCCAGGACCGGCACCAGCCACAGCAGGTAGACGGCGTTGCCGAGCTGGTACGGAGAGACCAACTGCACGACGGAGTACTGGCCGAGGCCGTAGGAGACGGTGGAGGTCACGCCTATGGCGGCGTTCGCCAGCCCGGCCACGCCCCCGAGCAGCCGCAGCCATCGAGGCAGGGCCCCGGCGAGGACCACGAAGAACAGCCCGACGACGGCGAAACTGAGCAGGTCGAAGGGCAGGCCCGACCACCACGGGTACGGGATCGGAAGCCGGTACAGCAACGTGCAGGCGACGCTGAGGTACAGGGCCGCCCGTAACAGCCGGACCGGCCTGTCGTTGACCGGTGCCGTGCCGGCCGGCCGCCCGCGCAGCACCTGCCAGTAGGCCCAGCCCTGCAGAACTCCTCCCGTGACCATGAGGAGCTCCACCCACCAGGTGTAGGGCACGAAGTCCGGGTCCCACCCGCCGGTGACGATCTCGCGCAGTAGCGCGGGGTCGCCGGTGGCCAGCGCCTGGACGCCGGACCCGATGACGGCGGCCACATAGAGGGCGGCGAACAGCGCGGCGATTCTGCCGAAACGATAGCGGCGCACGAACGATCCTCGGGCACGAGCGGACAGGATTCGAACAAAAGGGCGCCCAACCCTAACGAGCCGCCGCAGGAACGATCAAGGGGCCGTAATGGATCTACGGTCAAGGCCGTAGATCCATCGTCTGAGCGCGCTGCTCGCCGTCGAAGGCGCGCCTGGGGAGGAAGCCCGTTCACTGCCTGCCGATGAAGAACAGCCAGAATTCGGGAGTGCCGACGATCCGTGCGAACATGGACCACCGCACCGTGGTGGTGGATTGGTCCGTCGCGCACTCGTACCCGTCGTCGGTCACCCGGAGCGTCGTGGGCACGCAGAGGTACGCGAGCTGTCGCCTGGCCATCCTGCGCGCCGACCAGATGAGCACGAACGGGAACACCACCGCCCCGGCCAGCAGGCCCGCGCCGAGGCCGATGGCACCGGCCAGCAGGCAGCTAACCGCCGACACGGTGAAGGCCACCGTGGGCACAGGCGTGGACCGTCCGACCGGCCCGGGCCGGTCGGACGGAACATCCGGGACGTCTCGTTCGTCCTCCGAGGTGTGACGAGCTCACCGGATCTCGACGAGCGGCTGCGCGACGCGGCAGCCCGCATGCAGCGGGCCGACCACCTGCGGCGGCTGGGCAAGGTCACCGCGGAGCGGATCCAGCAGGCCCGCCGCACCCTGGCCGACCTCGAACTGGAGGCGTCCCTGGAGGAGGACGACGTCGCCCGCCTGGAAGGCGGGCTGTCCGCCGTCCTGGCCCGCCTGCTGGGCAACCGCGAGCAACGGCTGGAACGCGAGCGGGCCGAGGCGGCCACCGCCAGGCAGCGGGCCGAGGACCACCGGGCCCGCCTGGCCGCGCTGGAGGCTGATGCGCGGGCGACCGCGGCCGAGCTGTCCGAGCTGGCGAGCGCCCCGGAGGAGTACACGGAGTTGCTGGCCGCGAAGGAGCACCGGCTCCTCAGGAGCGGTGACGCCTGCGCCCGCGAGCTGGCCGAGCTCGGCGCCGCCCTGGACCGGGTGACGGCCGATCTGCGTGAACACGCGGAGGCCCACCGGGCCGGAGCGGCCGCACACGACGCGCTCGGCCGGGTGCTGCGCCCGCTGAAGGCGGCCAGGGGCGCCTCCACGTGGGACCTGTTCGGCGGCGGTCTGATCGCCGACTCCATCGAGCACGACCGGCTGCGCGCCGCCGACGAGGCCGCCTGCCACGCCCAGCGGGCCCTGGACGTCTTCTCCCGCGAGCTCGCCGACGTCGGCGTCCCCACCCCTCCCCACCTGCCCAAGGTGGACACGCGGTGGTTCGTCGACACCTTCTTCGACAACATCGTCACCGACGTGATCAAGCACCAGCGCATCGAGAACACCCTCGGCGAAGTCGAGAAGACCGCCCGCTGGGTCCGCGACACGGGTGAGCATCTGAAGGCCCGCCACGCCGAACTGTCCGCCGAGCGTGCCCGGCTGCTGGCCCGGCGGGAGAACCTGCTGCATGGTTGAGGTCACGACGAGCGGGAGTCGTGGCAGGCGCGTGGGCGATCTCTTCAGTCGCTGCACCGCCTGACGGCCACCGTCCAGCCGGGCGTGCGGCTTCTTTGACCTCGGCCCAAGGTCATGTTCACCGCGGGCAGCTCCGGGGGCCGGCGCTCTGCCCGGCCCCGACGACCGTGACCTGGGTGGAGGGTTCCGGCGGGTGCGTCGCGGCGACGACCGTACAGACGATCTGGTCCACGGCCAGTGCCGACAGTTCGGCTGCCGGGGTGGCTACGGTCACCACCAGGCGGTCCACCCGTTCGGTGCTGACCGAGAACGGGGCGGCCTTGCGCGGGATGTCGGTGGTGAGCCCTTCCGCCTGTTCGCTCGGCGTGGGTCCCTCCGCCAGCAGCATGAGCGCGTTCGTTCGGGATGGCCCACGAGCGGATCGCCGCGTCACCGTGCTGAGCCGGCCGTCCTTCACCAGGTAGAGGGTGATCTTCCAGGTAGGTGCGACGGGTCCGCTCGGCGGGGCGCCCGCGGGGATGGCGTCGCTGGGTTGCACGCCGCAGCCGGCTACGGCGAGCAGCGATACCAGGCCCGCGGCGAGCACCAGGCGGGTGAGCCCGGGCCTCACTCGGGGCCTCCGTCCAGATCGCGCGGCAGGCGCAGCGTGAACCTGGCGCCGCCGTCCGGGACGTTGCTGACGGTGAGGTCGCCCCGGTGCAGGCGGGCGTTCTCGAGCGCGATGGAGAGGCCGAGGCCGCTGCCCTCGGACCTGGCCCTGGCCGCGCTGGCCTTGTAGAACCGGTCGAACACACGCGGCAGCACCGCCTCGTCCAGCCCCGGTCCGTGGTCGCGGACCTCGAGGGTGCCCCAGTACGGATCGGCGGCGAGCCGTACCGACACAGGAGGCTCGCCGTGGCGCAGGGCATTGCCGACCAGGTTCGCGAGGATGACGTCCACCCGGCGCGGGTCCAGCCGGGCCGTCACCCCGGCGGGAAGCTCGGTTTCGACCGACTCCGACCAGCCCCGGCTACGCAGGGTGGCGCGCACCAGCTCGGCCACGTCGACCTCGTTCAGCGCGAGGGCAGCGACGCCGGAGTCGAACCTGCTGATCTCGATGAGGTCGTTCACCAGCCCGGTGAGGTTGAGCGTCTCCTGGCTGACCAGCCGGGCGGCCCTGCCGGCGGGCTCGGGCAGGTGGGCCGCCTCCTCGTCGAGGACGTCGGCGACCGCGGCGAGCGCCGCCAGCGGGGTGCGCAACTCGTGGGAGACGTCGGCGACGAACCGTCGGGCGTCGGCCTCCATCTGCCGTAGCTGCTCGACGTGCCGTTCCAGCTCCGCGGCGGTGTTGTTGAACGTGCGTGCCACGTCGGCCAGTTCGTCGGAGCCGGTGACCGCGATCCTGGTCCGCAGCTCGCCCTCGCCCAGCAGGCGCGCCGCCCTGCCGAGCTCACGCACCGGGCGCAGCACGCCACGGGTGGCCAGCCATGCCAGCACGACCGCGAACGCCAGGCCCGCCCCGCCGGTGAGCCAGGCGAAGGTGGCGAGCCGGTCGATGCTGTGCTGTTCGGGCTGCAGGCTGTGCAGGACGTAGACCTCGATGCCGGACATCCGCGCCGTCCCGTCCGGCTCGGCGATCAGCAGCGGCGCGCCGATGAGCAGATAGGGCGCGCCCTGCCACACCACCACGCGTTGCCACGCGACATTGCCGCCGGCCACCTCGCGCCGCAGGGACAGTGGAAGCATCTCGGGATCCACGACCGGCCTGTTACCGCCCTGCCTGCGGAGCCCCGGCGGGTCGGCCGGCGGGTCGGCCGGCGCCGGGTCGCCTGTGGAGTACGCCCCGCGGTAGATGGCCATCGCGCGGAGGTTTCCTTCGGTCATCTGGTTGGCGATACCGCGGAGCTCGTCCGGGCCGGGCTCCGCACTCCGCAACGGGAAGAGCCTCTCCAGCCGGCTCTTCGTCGCCTGCACCGCGGCGTCCTGGGCTCGCTGGAGGATGTCGTTGCGGGCCTCGACGTAGATCGCGCCGGCCACCGCCGCCGCGGTGACCACGCTCAGCAGCGCGAACGCGGACAGCAGCCGCGCGCGCAGCCCCAGGCTCGGCCGAGGTGTCACCGGCGGCTCACACCGGCCCGAACCGGTACCCGAACCCACGCACCGTCTGCACATAGACGGGCGTCGCCGAGTCGTCCTCGATCTTGGCGCGCAACCGCTGGACGCACGCGTCCACGAGGCGGGAGTCGCCGAAGTACCCGTGCTCCCACACCGACTCCAGCAGCTGCTGGCGGCTGTGCACGCGGCCCGGCGTGGCGGACAGCTCGAGCAGGAGGCGCAGCTCGGTCGGGGCGAGGCTGACCGGCTCGCCGCGGTTGGCGACCAGCAGCCCGGCCCGGTCGATGGTCAGGTCGCCGTGCCGCTCCAGCTCCGCCTGATCCCGGCCGATGCGCCGGAGCACCGCGCGGATGCGCGCCTCGAGCACCCTGGGCTGCACCGGCTTGACCACGTAGTCGTCGGCGCCCGCCTCCAGCCCCGCCACCACGTCGATGTCGTCGCCGCGCGCCGTCAGCATGATGATCGGCACCTCCCAGGCGGCCCGGATGCGGCGGCAGACCTCGAAACCGTCCATCCCGGGCAGCATGAGATCGAGGACGACGACGTCGGGAAGGTCCGTACGCAGCCGGTCCAGCCCCTGCTCGCCGGACTCCACCGCGCGCACCCGGTGCCCGTGCCGGCTCAGGGCCAGTTCCAGGCCCTCCCTCACCGCGGGGTCGTCCTCGATCAACAACACTCGCGACACGCCGCCGAGTTTCACCGTACGCTCCGTAACTCGCCCGCCGGTCAACCCAATCTACTGTCGGCCGGCAGTGTTCTCGCGTCGTCAGCGCCGTGTCATGGTTGTGTCACGGTCTCCCCGGGCGGCGCAGCCGTCGAGAAACGGTGACGTTCGGCGGACAACCCGCGCGCATTCGCCGCCGACCGTTGTTCGTCATGAGCGAACCACGGACCATCCCATCTCGGCCCCGAGACCGGCTGTTCGCCGCGGTCACACTGGTGCTCGCGGTGCTCTTGCTGCCCGCGGCGTTCGTCCGCCGTCCCGGCCGCGCCCGCGAGCTGGCCTGCCGCTGGGCGTTGCGGTTGCGATTCCCCGCCGAGAACCTCACCGGGCTCACCGACGGCGCCCTGGCGGCGTTCACGGCGGCGCGCACCGAAGCACTGTGGCGTCACCGCCAGCTCATCGGCCTCACCTCGGGATACCGCGAGCCCCTCATCCAGCAGCGGATGTTCGACGAGGAGGTGCGCCGCTCCGGCTCCCCGGCCGCGGCCCGCATGCTCGTGCTCCCGCCCACGGAATCCAACCACGTCAAGGGCATCGCCCTGGACGTACGCCCGCACGAAGCGGCGCGCTGGCTCGAGGAACACGGCGCCCGCTACGACCTCTACCGCATCTACGACAACGAGTGGTGGCACTTCGAATACCGCCCGGAATGCGGCGGCACGCCACCACGACAGCGACCTCACCCCGGCGCCGGCTACGCGTGGTGCCGGCCGGACCACGGCTCCGGCGCGCGGCAGGACCAGCGCCTCGCCCCGCAGCCGTCGACGACGATCACAAATAGGGAGAATGCCTTGGTTGATGACGGAGTGTGGGACCGGCGTTCGCTGCTGCGGGGCGCCGCCGCGCTGGCCGGTGCGGCCGCGACAGCGCCGCTGTTGGGCGGGGCGGCCCCGGCACTGGCCGGCGGCGGTGACGCCGACGCGCTGTTCAAGGCGGGGAAATTCGAGCAGGCCGGCCGCGCGTATGAGGAGATTCTGAAAAAGGATCCCAAGAACCTGCTCGCGGCCCGCCGGCGCGGCTATGTCGGACTGCTGTCCAACCGGTTCCCCGACGCCGAGAAATACCTCAAGATGGCCCTCAAGCTGGCGCCCGACGACAAGGAAACCAACCAGCTCCTGGGCGACTGCTACATCCGGCAGGACAAGTTCGCCCTGTCCGCACCACACTGGAAAGCGGCCGGCGAAGAAAACTACGCCAAGTGGTTCGCGGCAGTCCGCGGCGAGGCGTATCAGGTCCACGGCGAGACCGCGCGAGTGCCGCTCCAGCAGATGGACCCGATGCCGCTGGTGGAGGCCTCGGTCAACGGCGGACCGACGAAGCGCTTCACGTTCTACACCGGCGCCCCGAATCTGAGCGTGCGCGCGTCGGTGGCCAAGGAGGCCGGGCTGCGCCCCGTCGCCAGTCAGAAGGCCGATTTCGGGGGCGGCACCGTATTGGCGTACTGGGGGATTCTGGACTCTTTCCAGCTGGGCGGTATCGAGCTGCGCAACATCCCCGTGAGCTGGTCGGCAACGGTGTCGGGCGAAGATGTCGGCACCGACAGCGACGGCCTGATCGGTATGTGGGTCTTCTATCACCTGCTGCCCACCTTCGACTACGCGGGCCGGCAGCTGATCCTGCGCCGCCGCACCCCCGAAACGGCCAGGAAGGCACGCGCCGCCGCCACACGGGCGGGCGCCGAACCCCTGCCGCTGTGGCTGGCCCGTGAGCAGTACCTGCACAGCACGGGCAGCTTCGCCGGCGCCGCCGGCTCCCGCACAGGGGTGGTGGGCGTGAACTTCGGCGGAGTCGGCGAGATCGCCGCGGGCGTGCGCGGGAGAACGGCCGAGCAGTTGGGGATCCGCACTGACTACGACCGCCAGATCGGGACTTCTGCCCAAAGCCATCCGGCCGTCGTCTACCCCTGCTACCCGAAGGAAATCCACCTCGGCAACGCCGTCGCCAAGGAGGTCTACTGCTACACGAACCCCAACCAGCCGGTCAACGTGCCCTGGCCCTACGGGACGGGGTTCGACTCGATGGGCTGGTTCTCCCACTGCTTCTGGAAGCCCTACAACATCACCGTCGACTTCACCGGCATGAACCTCTACATCGCCCGCGGCAAGGCCACCTGATCACCGCAGGGATGGTCGGCGGTTAGCTCAGATGCCGGGTGAAGAACCGGGCCGCGGCGTCTCCCGCGAACTGCGGGACGCCGGTGTGCCCGCCCATATTGGCCTCCAGGGTCTTCTCCTTCGAGCCGAAGGCGTCGAACAGGTCCAGGGCCGCCTGCCGGTCGTTCCCTTCGTCGTCCCACTGCAGCAGGACGTGCAGCGGAATGGTGACCTGGCGGGCCTCTTCGAACATGGTGCGAGGCACGAAACTCCCGGCGAACAGAACGGCGGCCGAGATGCGCGGCTCGACCACCGCCAGTCGGATGCCGATGGAGATC
This sequence comes from Nonomuraea sp. NPDC047897, assembly GCF_043204415.1. Classification (NCBI taxonomy): domain Bacteria; kingdom Bacillati; phylum Actinomycetota; class Actinomycetes; order Streptosporangiales; family Streptosporangiaceae; genus Nonomuraea; species Nonomuraea sp. NPDC047897. The sequence continues at coordinate 255,224 of NZ_JBIDCC010000003.1, forward strand.
ACTCCCCCCGAGTATCCGACCGGGCCGCCGATCTCGGGTAGCGAAAGGAGGGCGTCCAGGGTGGCCTGCCATTCCGGGGCCGCCTTTTCGACCAGCGGGAGGACGAGCCGGTCGATGATCTCCTCGTCGACCGGCTCGCCTGCCTCCAGCTCCCGGCGCAGGTCGGCTCGGGCCTGCTCGGCGACGGCGAAACGGGGCCGGTCACCGCCCCCGGGGAGCTCGATGGTGGCCGCGGCGAAGCCGTCCGCGGCCGAGCGCCGGGCCCGGGCCACCAGTCGGGGGCGCATCTGGTGCAGCCCGCCGGGGTGGCCGAGCAGGAGCAGCGGTGCCGGTGCGGATGCGGATCCGGGCGTCCACAGGATGCCGGGGATCTCGCCGAGGGTGAATTCGCGTTCGAGGAGGCCGTCGTCGAGGCGCTGCTCGGAAGTGAATCGCATGGTCGTGCCTTTCAGGAGTGCTCTTGAACGGCGCTCCCGGACGACCTATCGCCCGACCGTGACCCCGGAGGGGAGCACCCATGTCGATACTGCGTTCACGGGTACCACCTCCTCGTTATCTGGCACGGTCTCCAGAAAGCTAGCAGTGGGTCCGGGGCCGCGGTCGGCCGGGGTCGGCGCCCGCAGCAGCTTTGCGAGCCGGGCGACCTTCTTGAAGCGGCCGGTGTGGTAGATCCCGGCGACCGTTTCCAATCTTGCTCCCCGAAAGGGTCGTTTGCGAGATCGATTCTGGACTCTTCGTCCATTCTGGACGTATAGTCCAGAACATGGTGGAGACTGCCAAAGAAAGCACAGATCACCGAGTCCAGATGTGGGCGCCGGCATGCCAGGCCGTCGCGCTGCTGCTCGGCCCGTATGCCGAGGTGGTCCTGCACGACCCGGACACCGACCGAATCCTCGCGATCTGGAATCCGATGAGCTCCCGCGGCCCAGGGGACCCGTCACTGCTGGGCGAGCTGGACACGCTGGACCCATCCGCGCGGGACGTGTTCGGACCGTACGAGAAGCTGCTCGCCGACGGTCGGCGGCTGTCATCGGTCAGCGCCGTCCTGCGCGAGCCGGACGGCAAGGCCGCCGCGGTGCTGTGCGTCAACCTCGACCGCACACCGCTGGAGCAGGCCGTAGCCGTGTTGTCCGCGTTCGGCGCCCCGACGACGCCCCGGCCGGAGCCGCTGTTCGAGCAGGATTGGAACGAGCGCGTCCAGCACATCGTCGGCGCCTACGTGCGCGAGTGCGGCCGCCCGGTGGAGCGGTTGACCCGCGCCGACCGCCTGGCCGTCCTGGCCCGGCTGGAGGAGGCCAAGGTCTTCGCCGTGCGCCGCGCCACCCCCGTCGTCGCCGCCGCCCTACGGGTCTCCCGCTCCACCCTCTACGGCCTGCTGGCCGAACTCCGAGCACCCAGCACGAAGGACCACACGCCGTGACCCGCCTGCCCGACTTCCGCCTGGAAACCTACTTCTCCCGGTGGGAGTTCACCGCGCGCCATCACCTGACCGCCTCCGACGCGCAGACCATGACCCTCAGCGAGCTGCTCGCCCTGGCCGATGACCAGGACCGCGCCGCCTTTGAGAACCTTTCGCTGGGCTACACCGAGACCTACGGCGACCCCGCCCTGCGCGAGGCGATCGCCGGAACGTACGAGCAAGCTGACGCGGCCGACGTCATCTGCTTCGCCGGCGCAGAGGAGGCCCTCTACCTGGCGATGAACGTGCTGCTGGGCGCGGGCGACCACGCGGTGGTGGTGACCCCGAACTACCAGGCGGCCGAGACCGTCCCGCTCGCCCTGTGCGAGGTCACCGGCGTCGCCCTCGACCCGACCGGGACTGGGCAGTGACTCCTCCGCTCCCTGAAGGGAGCGGCTTCTCGCTAAGCCGCTTGCGCGGCCTGGCGAAGGGCAAGCCCTGCCCTCAGGATGTTGGTCGCCGCGTTCACGTCGGCGTGCGCGGTGTGCCCGCACGCCGTACAGGCGAACGCGGCCTGGGTGAGACGGTTCTCCTTCGCCACGTGCCCGCAGCGGGCGCACGTGCGGGAGGTGTTGCGGGGATCGACTGCGATCAGCTCTCGACCGGCGCTTTCAGCCTTGTGCGCGAGGATCGTCAGGAACACCCCCCAACCCGCGTCGAGAATCGAACGGTTCAGGCCGGCCTTGGCGGCGACGTTGCGGCCGGGCGCGTCGATCGTGCCGGACGCTGAACGGGTCATGTGGGTGATCCGCAGGTCCTCGTGCACGATCACGTCGTAGCCACGGACCAGGGCCAAGGCGGCCTTGTGCGCGTGGTCGAGGCGCTGCCGCCGGACCTTGGCGTGCAGCGCGGCGACACGGGCCACCGCCTTGCGACGACGCTTGGAGCCCCGCTTGTTGCGGGCGAGGTCGCGCTGCGCCGTCGCGAGACGATCGGCGGTCGCGGCGAGGTGACGCGGGTTGGCCAGATGCTCGCCGTCGCTCGTGGTGACCAGCGACGCCACCCCCAGGTCGACCCCCGCGACCGCACCCGTGACGGGCAGGGCCTCGGCGGGCACGTCGTCGCACGACAGGACGACGTACCAGCGGGAGCCTTCCCGCTTCACGTTGATCGTCTTCACCCGGCCCTTCACGGCCCGGTGCTGGTGCACCCGGACGTGGCCGACGCCCTGAAGGCGCACGAACGTCGCGGCCGGATGCTCGGGTTGGGAGTCCCACCGGCAGCCGTCGCCGTCCTTGGGCCACTCGACCGTGTCGAACCAGCCCCGGCCCTTGAAGCGCGGGTATCCGGGCGTCGCGCCTTTCCTGACGCGGTCGAAGAACGCGCCGAACGCCTTGTCCAACCGGCGCAGCGTGGCCTGCTGGGACGAGAACGACCAACGGGCCTGGTCCGCGTCGTAGGCGCGGATCTCCTTGAGCTGGGCCGACTGGTCGCCGTACCGGATCGACACCTTGGACCGCTTGTACGCCTCGCGCCGCTCCTCAAGCGCCGCGTTGTACAGGGCGCGGTGGTCGTCCAGGCACGCGGTGAGCGCGGCCCGCTGGTGCGCGGTCGCACGCATGAGGAACGTGTAAGACCTACGCACCGCCACCCGCCCTGGGTGCCCGCTCATACCGCGTCTCGATGTACCGCTGCACCCGTACCCGAGGTCGTACGCCGCGCCGGGGGACGTGCGCACCTGACGAGTCACACGATCACTATCCCAGCGTCATGTATCTAACGCACGATGAACGGACATCTCTGATGCCCGAATCTGACAGGTCAGGGCACACTCGGGCCTTGACAGCCCTCCCGCTCCCGATTCCCCCGACGGCTCAAGCCGCCGGTCCCCTCGGGAGGCTTTGATGGATGAGCAGGCGTTCCTGCTCGTGTGGGGTAAGCCGCAGGGCCGGACATCAGAAACGCGCGGTTCCTGAGCGTTGCGCGACCGTGTCGGACAGGTTTCCGGCTACTGGAGCGTGAAGGCCGTCAGCACCGCCGCGTGGTCGGAGGTCCAGGCGTTGTCCTTGTGGCCGGGGATCGGCGCGGGAGTGCCCTCGACCACCGCGGCCGAGCTCTGGACGCGCAGGCCGCCCTTGTAGTGGATGAAGTCGATGCGGTCCTGCGGCTCCGGCTCACCCTTGTGGGAGTCGTGCCCGTAGCCGCCGGTGAACGCGGTGTAGATCGGCGACCAGGTGATGCCGGGCTCGGCCACGGGGTCGGGGTGGGCGACGCGGAAGGAGTCCTTCAGTCCGGCCCGCTCGGGGACGACGGAGGTGGGCCATGCCACCGAGTCGTAGCCGCACTTCTTGGCGGCCGGCGTCCAGTCGAGGTGGGACGGGGCGTTGAAGTCACCCATGAGCAGGACGGGGGTGCGCCCGGCCGCGGCCAGGTCGCCCTGCATCGCCTTGATGACGCCCTCGATCTGCGCGGTACGGCCGGACTCGGCCTCCCTGGCCATGAGCCTGTCGACCGGGTACTTGCCGAAGCACGCGTCGTAGGGGCCGTAGGGGGTGTAGCCGAGGTGCACGTTCCACAGCGCCACCTCGCGACCGCGACGGTCGTCGACGCTGACCTTCACGTTGGTGGCGGGCAGCCCCGACTCCGACGGCAGCGGGCCGCGCGAGGTGATCGGATAGCGGCTGATGAAGCCGACGTCAGGTCCCGCCTGGTGGTAGTCCCAGCCGAGCGCCTCGCCCAGCTCCTTGGCCGAGGTTCCGCTGCTCTCCTGCACGCCGACCACGTCGATGTCGCGGTCGAGCAGGAACTTCAGTTGCTTCTCCCTGCCGCCGCGCACCTGGGTGCCGCCGTGCCACAGGTTCCAGCTGAGCGCCTTCAGCTCGGGCACGAGTGACGCGCCAGGCGGCCTGACCCGCACGCTGACCTGGGTCGTGGCGGTCTCACCCGCGGCGTTGGCGGCCTCGACGGTGGCGGTGACGGTCTTGGCGGAGGCGGAGGCGGGCGGGGTGCCGGTGACGGAGCCGTCCTGGCCGACGTCGAGCCAGTCGGGCCCGCTGACCTTGCGGAAGCCGGTCGCCGCCCCCCTGACCAGGCCGTGGACGGTCGCGCTGTAGGGGCTACCCGCGCGGGCGTTGCGCAGCGGGATCGACCCGGTGACGAAGTGAAGGGGTTCGCTGCTCACGATCCTCAGTTTGGCTGGATCGGCCAACCACTGGTAGCCGTCCTTGGCCAGCGCGTAGGCGACGTAGTCGCCCGGCTCGAGACCGTCGGTGTCGAGAGAGGCGGTGCCGCTGCCCTGTGGAACGTAGACCCACTTCAGCGAGGGGCCGACGTACTTCTGGTCGACGGGGCCGTTGCCCGGGTCGGTGTAGAGGCCGATCCAGTTCTTCGGGTCGGGTGCGGGGGTGGAGTAGCGGAGCTGGACGGGGTCGCCCGCCTTTACGGAGGCGGAGACGGGGGTCAGCGTGCCGTCGGGGGCGGCTGCGGTGAGGGAGACGGTGGCCAGGAGGGCGGCCGCGATGGAGAGAGTCCTGCGCATGGAGGAAGCATCCATGACCAGAGTAAAGCCCAGATGTACGCAAATTTGCCAGTTTCCCCTGTATTTACTTGGACAAGTGCGCACAGCTTGTCTGAACAAGCCCTGGTCGTCGTGTTCCTGCGTCCCGAATGGGCCGAGCGGATCGGTGCCGGCCGCGCAGCCCCCCGAACCCCTCGGCGGCCCCTACGAGGTGCTGGGCGATCGCGGGGTCGAGGAACGAGCGGACAGCCATTAGCGGTGGGGGATGTTCGAGCATGTCAGGACGGGTGTGCACGACTAACGGCGGTGAGCCGGCGTCGGCCTGACTGGCGGGAGAGTCTGGCGCAATAACGCGACCTTGAGTGTTTCCGCAGGTCGCGGTGACCATCTGCGCCATGATCCATCTCACCGCTCATGGCTGCCCCTCGGGCAGGCCGTCGATCGCGCCTGGATATTGGCACGAGCACTTCTGGCACAGGCGGACATCAGCGAAGGCACAGCCCTGTTGGCCAACGTGACACCGGCCGCCGGAACGTTCTTCCCGCTCATGCTGGACGATGCCCAGCCGGAACCCGCGAGCGAGCGATCGTGGCAGGTCGCGCTTGGGCGCATAGGCCACCCCCTCCCGGCGCCGCACCACCACCCAATGCGACTCCGCCGGACGCGGCGAGGCATACCCGGCGCCACGTCCTCGCGCAGCTCCAGACACCGCCGTGCATGCTTCACCACCGGGGGCGGCACCTCGCGGGCCTTGGCGAACCGGCCCAGCCGCTGAAAACACTTCAGCGCGAGCGTCAACGCCAGCAGGTGCTCATCGGTGTCGGTCTTCTCCCGCGCCCACGCCATCCCCTCCTGCGAGGGGGAGCAGAAGAGGGTACAGCTCGCGGGTCACCATCAAGCACGGGAACACCCGACAAGCGGTCCGCACGACTGACGTCACCGCACGTGCCTCCCGGCTCACCCGGCGAAACTTGCGGGAATTCAGCCTTCTCGCAAGTTGTCTGCATCATCGTGGCGCGCAACAGATCAGATTTTCTGTTTTCTATTTTCTGGAAAACCAGTAATGCTATCGTGGTGCTGTGACGGAAGAGACGGTTGTGGTGACGCCGTGTAGGCACTGTGGATCGCCGATCGAGCAGCGGCGGGGGAGGGGGCGGCCCAAGGCGTACTGTCCTGAGGGCGACTGTCAGGCGACCGCCAAGCGGGAGCGCGAGATGCGGCGGGCGACCCCGGGGCTGGAGGGGGCGCTGGCCAGGGCCGAGCAGTTGTACGAACGGATGGAGAGCGGGCTGGCGGCGGCCATCGAGCCGCTGGCCCGGGCGCTGGCCGAGGAGCTGAGCCCGGCGGGGGTGGAGGCCAAGCTCAGCGCGGTCCAGGCGGAGGCGCACACGCGGGTGGCGATCGCCCGTACCGAGCGGGAGCAGGCCTTCGAGCAGGTACGGCTGGCACGGGAGGCCGCCGAGCACGCGCGCAGGGAAGCCGCTGAGATGCGGCTGCGGGTGGAGGAGGCCCAAGCCGAGCGGGACGACGCGCTGAGCGATGCCGAGAGAGCGCGCGAGCAGGCGTTGGCCGCCCTGCGCGAGGCCGCCAGCACCGAGCGGCAGGCGTTGCAGAACGCCGAGGAAGCGGCGCGGCGGGCCAAGCTGGCCGAGCGGCGCGCGGACGACGCGGCGCGACGGGCCGAGCAGGCGGAGACAGGCAGGGACCAGGCGGCCCGCGAGCTCGCCGAACGGGTCTCGGAGGCCGAGGCCCGGATCCGGCAGGCACAGGAGCGGGCTGAGCAGGCCGCCGAGGAGGCCGTACGGGCGCGGGCCGAACGTGATCAGGCGCGCGAGGAGGTGACGGGGGCCGTACGGGTTCGGCAGGAGGCCGAACGTGACGTCGCTGCCGCGCAGGCCAGGGCGGAGGCTGCCGCCCAGGAACGTGACCGGGCCGTATCCCGCGCCGAGAACGCCGCGCGGGCGGCGGCGGAGGCGGAACGGGACCGCGCCCTGGCACTCAACGAGGCCGAACAGGCCCGCGAGAACGCGGCCGAGCAGGCGCGGCTGGCACGTGACGCGGCCGGCACGGAGGTCGCGCAGGTACGCAAGGCCGCCGAGGCGGAGGTCGCGCAGGTACGCGAGGCCGCTGAGGCGGAGGTCGCGCTGGCCAGGCGGGAGCAGGAGAGCGCGACCCGTGAGCTGGTCGAGCTGGCCGGGCGCCTGGCGGACCTGGAACGGCAAGCCGCCGAGGCCGGTTCGCGTGAGGCCGCGCAGGCGGCCGAGGCCGTGGCCGCCGAACGAGCGCGGGCCGACGCGCTGGCGGGCGAGCGCGATGAGTTGCGCGTGGAGTTGCGACTGGAGCGGGCACGGCTGGATGACGTCCGGGCTCAGCTCGACGCCGCGCGGGCCGAGGCGGCCGAACTGCGGGAGCGGGCGGTGGCGGCGGAACTACGCTCACGTTGAGCGTTCCGGCCGTCGGGCCGCCGCCCGCGCCCACCTTCAGGAGCGATGACCCCCTTCGGGTGACTCCCAGAAGATCGCGCTCAAGGCGGTCATGTCCCGCATCCGCGGGCTGCTCACCCCTCGACGTGCTCGGCGATCTCCTCCTCGACCAGGTCGGCGAGCCGTGTCTCACACACGGTGTACTCGCGGATCCCGTCGTTCTCCTCGTACGGCTCGATGCCGTCGCCGAAGCGGCGCCGCACCGTCTCCGGCGCCGGTCGATCAGCAGATGCCGCACATCGAGCGCGTCATCGACCGAGGAGATCTGCCGCACCGTGGTGGGCTGAACCGTGGTGAGCTGAACCGTGGTGAGCTGATCGGCGAGGCCGAGACCGCCGCCGGCAAGGAGCGGGCCCGCCAGCACCCCAAGCTGGCCCGGCATTCGGCCACGCTCATCGGGACGGCCAAGACCGCCGACAACCGAGCACCCGCCGGCCGTCCGTCGACCGGGACATCCGTGACCGTCCGCCTGCCGTAGCTGTGCACCCGACCGGTCAGCGCCCCGCACACCGGGCACGGCACCGGCTCATCCCGCGTCCGGGCCACGACCCGGATGAGGTCATCCTCGTCCTCTACTGCCTCGATGACCAGGGCTGACAGCCCCGCAAACACCACACTCGTGAACTACGCGGCATAACGTTGCCGAATACGGCGAGCTCGCGTAGTCACGGGGAAGCTACCTGGCGGCTGGCACATGTTCGGGAGCGGGGAGGGCCCTGACGCTCAGCGCATCGAGGATCTCATCGCGCTGCTGACCTCGGCGGGGGAGTGCTGAGGTCGAGACAGTTACCGCTCCCGGACTGCGTAGGTCAGGTGGGTCACCCGCTGCGTCGGCTCCCCGCGGACCTGCTCCAGGGCCACTCGGCCCGCGTCCACGCCCTTGAACAGGCGGATTCCGGAGCCGAACAGCACGGGTGAGAGCGCGATCGAGAACTCGTCGACCAGGCCGGCGTTCACGTACTCCAGGATCGTCGCGCCGCCGCCCGCGATGCGGACGTCTCGGTCGCCGGCGGCATCTCGGGCCTGGTCGAGCGCGCTCTCGATGCCGTCGTTGACGAAGTGGAAGGTGGTCCCACCCGGCCGCTCCCAGGGGTCACGCTTCTCGTGCGTCACGACGAACACCGGCGTGTGGAACGGTGCCTCCTCCGGCCACATCTGCTCGCCGGCGTCGAACATGCGCTTGCCCATCACGCTCGCGCCGGTGCGCTCGAACGTCTCCCGCACGATGTCGTTGTCACGCCCTTCCTCACCGCCCTCGCCGAGCTTCAGGTTCTCCCGGAAGAACCGCTGTGGGAAGATCCATCGCTGCAGTTCCATCCACTGCCGCCCCATCAAATCCCCGAGGGACTCGGGTGCGATGAAACCGTCCAGCGACATCGACACGCTGAAGAACACCTTGCCGGCCATCAGCCCTCAGCTCCCTTCCGAACGATCTCGGTGACGTAGGCAGCCAGGTTGCTCAGGGTCTGCCGGCCGCCCTCGATCGCGTGGTATTTCGCAACCGCTTCGTCGCGCAGCTCCTTGGTGCGGAACACCGTGCGCATCTCGATCCGGGTCGCCGCCCCATCGGGCGCGAACGCGAGGACCGACTCGAAGGCGTTCGGGTCGCCGCGGTATTCGCCGTGCAGCAGCGCGATCCCCTCCGGCGGGACGATCTCGGTCCAGGTGATCCACTCCTGGTAGTCCGTCCCGTCCGGCCCGTGCATCACGAAGTCCCACTCACCGCCGACGCGGAACTCGAAGGACCGCGTGGTGGTGGTGAACCCCTCCGGCCCCCACCACCGCGACAGGTGCCGCACCTCGGTGAACGCCTCGAACACCAGCTCCCGTGGGGCGTCGATGACCCGGGAGATCACAATCTCGCGGTCGGCCGTCGCAGACTGCACCGGCGCTCCTTGTCCCGTTTCGCTCATCAGCTACTTCCTTCCTGACTTGCCTGCTTGAGGTCCTGCACGTACTCGGCCAGCCGGTCGAAGCTCTCGTTCCAGAACCGCTCGAACCCGCCGGTCCACTCGTGGACCGGTCGCAGCCCGCGGGCGTCCAGGCCGTACAGGCGCTGTTTGCCGGCCTTGCGGTCCCGCACCAGCCCGACCTCCCGGAGCACCCGCAGGTGTTTGGACGCCCGCGGCTGGGTCATCCCCAGCTCCTGGGCCAACTCGGTCACCGGCCGCTCACCCGCCCGCAGCAGTATCAGGATCTCCCGGCGCTGCGGCTCGGCGATCGCGTTGAAGACGTCCGACGTCGTCGCTGCTCGTGCCATGGGCGCCATCATATGCCGATATCGGCATGCGTCAATCCAGGGGAATCAGGCGGGCCTTGTCAGATGACGATCGTGACCCTTGCCAGCGGCTGCGGAAACGTTCCCAGTCGCCGTCCAGCAGCGTCCACGCCGCGATCAGCTCCTCCGGCTCCCACTCCCGACGCACCCGAACCCACTCTTCACCCGACCGCCCACCAAAACGATCAGGAACCGCAATCAAGATCTCTCACCCGGCTACCTGGCGGCTGGGGACATGTTCGGGAGCGGAGGGCCGTGAAGGAGCGGGGTCCCGCTCCTTCACCGCATCACTGACCGCTACCAGGGCAGCGGGCCGTCCTCACTGAAGAACCCGGCGGTCGGGCCGTTCGGGCCGAGCGTGGCCAGGCGTACCACGACCGCGGCGCCCTGCGCGGGGGTGAGGTGCCCGGTGTGGTTGTTGCTGTCGGTGTCGACATATCCGGGGGCGGCGGCGTTGACGAGAATGCCGTCCTTACGCAGCTCATTGGCGTACTGCACGGTCAGCGCGTTCAGTGCGCTCTTGGACGGCGTGTACGCGGCCGACGGCAGCAGCGCCGCGAAAGGGCCGTCCGGGTCACTGGTGAGGGTCAGCGACCCGGCGTGACTGCTGACGTTGACGATGCGCGGCAGCGGGGACCGCCGCAGCAGCGGGAGCATGGCGTTGATCACCGCGATCACTCCGAAGACATTGGTCTCGAAGACCGCCCGGACCATGTCCAGGTCCACGGAGCTTGGGATCTGATCGTGGGCGTCCGCGGGCGAGACCTGCCCGGAACCGGTGACGCCCGCGTTGTTGATCAGCACGTCGAGGTGACCGAAGCGCTCCTCGACCCACCTCGCGGCCTCCTGGACGGTGGTCGGGTCGGTGACGTCCAGGGTGATCGTGTGCGCGTCACCACCCGCCGCACGCATCGCCGCGGCGGCTTCCTCGCCGCGCTGCGGGTCTCTGGCGCCGATGAGGACCGTCATGCCCATCCTGGCGAGTTGCTCGGCGGTCGCGCGACCGATCCCCTTGTTCGCCCCGGTGATCATTGCCACCTTCTGCGTGGTGTGCTCTTTCATGACCAAGCCCCTGTTCGATGGATTTCTGTTCGGTGGCGTCGCGTGCCGCACGGGTCGTTCGCGCGCCGTCCTGGCGAACAGGAGATGCCGGTGACCCGCCCCGTGTGACAGCACGGCCATGTGACGTACGCCACCGATCGGGGACGTAACGAAGCGATCGTGACCGGCATCTGGTGCGTGTGGCACGGTCGATGACCAACAGGCGGGAGCCAGCCACGAGCGAGCGCGGCGAGCCGACGACGGACGCGGTCGAGCCACTGGGGCGTGGGCGGCCTATCCGGCCAGGGCGGCGAGTTTGAGGGCGGCGGCCGGTTCGATGCCCAGTTCGTGGGCCGCGGCCATGACCGCGTCGGCGGGGTTGGTGTGTTGGGCGAGGTGGCGGGTGGTGGCGGCCATGAGCTTGGCGGGGGAGTCGGGCGGCAGGCCGAAGTCGTCGGTGATGGCGCGCACGGCCAGGGTGACCGAGCAGACGCCGGTCTCGGGCAGGTCGAGCTGGACCTCTCGGGCCGCTGCCCAGTCGCCGGCCAGGGCGGCGATGACGGACCGGGCTTGCTCGTAGCCGGTGGCCAGCAGGAAGGTGGGGGCGCGGCCGTAGCTCTTCATCCCGATGGCGTGGTAGCCGGGCTCGGGGTGGGCCAACTCGTCCACCCCGTGCGGGCGTACGGTGCCGCAGGAGTGGTCGTTGGGGTCGATCAGCGGGGCGAGCAGGCGGGTGGTGCCGAGGATGGGGTCGAGGTCGAGCCGCAGTTCGGCGGCGATGGAGTGGTCCGGCCGGTAGCCGGTGGCGGCCACGACCTGATCGGCTCTGAGGGTGCGATCGGAGCCTGCGGGCTGTCGGGAGCGGAGCTCGACGGTGCCGTCGGTCAGGACGCGGACGGCGCTGACCTTGAAGCCCGCGGCCAGGTCGATGAGGCCCTTGTCGACGAGCAGGCGCAGGCCCGAGCCGAGGGAGCCGCGGGCGGGCAGGGCGTCTGCTTCGCCGCCGCCATAGGCGCGCTCCGGCGCGTCGGCGCGGATGGCCCAGGTGATGCGGGTACCCGGCGCCTGCTCGGCCAGGTCGGCGAGCGCGAGGAGCGTGGTGGCGGCCGAGTGGCCGGCGCCGACCACGACCGTGTGCCGGCCGGCGAACCGGTGGCGGTCGGTGCCGAGCACGTCGGGCAGGGCGTGGTCGATCCAGTCGGCCGCCTCGCGCTCGCCGAGGGCGGGCAGTCCGTTGGCGCCGAGCACGTTCGGAGTCGCCCAGGTGCCGGAGGCGTCGATCACCGCCTGCGCGGTGATCTCGCTGCCGTCCTTCAGCCGGACGACGAACGGCGCGCTCTCGCGGCCCGCTGTGCGGAGCCGGTCGACGTCCAGGCGGCTGATCGCGGACACGCGCGCCCCGTAGCGGATGTGCGCGGCGATGGCGTCGTGGCCGGCCAGCGGCTCCAGGTAGGCGGAGACGAGCTGCTGTCCGGTGGGCAGCGCCTCGGGGTCGGGCGGCGTCCAGCCGCGGGCGCGCAGCAGGCGTACCGCGGCGGCGTCGGTGTTGTAGCGCCACGGGCTGAACATGCGTATGTGTCCCCACTGGCGCACCGAGGAACCGGCGGCGGGCCCGGCTTCCAGAACGACGAAGGACAGGTGTCGTTCAGCCAGGTGAGCCGCGGCGGCCAGACCCACGGGGCCGGCGCCGATGACGGCCACGGGCAGAGCGGTGTTCATCGGGCGAAGTCCTTTCCAAGACGAGCGGTTCTGCGGAGCGGCGCCAGGGCCAGCCCGGCCACGGCGTACATCACCAGGCCGTAGGCCGGCACGATGAGGCTGACGAGGGCCATGTCGGCGGACAGCCCGGCGACCAGCAGGGCCAGGGACAGATTGCGGATGATGGTGGTCATGGCGGCGGCCCGCCGGGCCGCCGGACTGTCGAGGCCGGGAGCGGCATAGGCCGCCAGGATGAGGAGCGTCAGCAGGGCGAAGACGGCCCAGCCGGAGGCCGGGATGCCGGTCAGCCGGTCGGCGGTGGTGGCCAGGATGGAGAGCGTCGAGGCCACCAGCAGCACGTCAGCCACCCGCCTGCTGACCTTCTGTACCCGCTCGGCGGCGCCGGGCGATTGTCAGCATGGTCGCCAGCAGCAGCACGAACAGCGCCAGGGTGATCAGCGGAGAATCCATGTCACAGGCCGTAGGCAGCCAGGACGCCGCCGGCGTAGGCGGCGATCGGCGCCGCCACGTGCTCGGCGTCGCGGTGCACGCCGCGCAGGGTGTTGGAGGCGAAGGAACGCTGGAACTCCAGGCCAACGTAGCCGAGCCCGAGGTGCGTGGTGGACAGGCCGCCGACGTGCAGGGGCAACCCCGCCTCGTCGAGGGCGCCGAGTGGAGCCAGGTAGTCCAGGTGGGGCAGATAGCCGGTCGCGTAGATCACCGCATCGACGCGCTCGCTCTCGCCGTCGGCCCAGATGAGGTGGTCGCCGTCGAAGGCGGTGAACATGGGGCGGCGCTGCAGGCGGCCGTCGTCCAGAGCGGCGGCGTAGTCACCGGTGTCCATGACCAGGGTGCCACTCGCGACGCGGGCCAGCCAGGCGGGCGGAAGCTGGTCGAAACCGGTGGTGGTGTGCCAGTAGTGCACATCCTTGCCGCCGACGATCTGCGGCATGAGCTGCAGCGGCTGCCGGGAGGCGATCGTGACGTCGGCCACCTCGGCCAGCTCGTAGGCGACCTGGACGGCGGAGTTGCCGCCGCCGACCACCACGGCGCGCTGCCCGGCGTACGGCTTGGGGCTGCGGTAGCCGGCCACGTGCAGGGCCTGGCCGGTGTAGCCGTCCTGGCCGGGCACGGCGGGGATGTAGGGGTTGCCGAAGGAGCCGCTGGCCGCGATCACGCCCATGGCGCGCAGCGTCTCCCCGGCGACGGTGTGCACCAGGAAGCCACCCGCCCCATCGGCTTCCACCGCGGTGACGCGGACGCCGGTGCGGATCTCGGCGTCCAGGCCGTCGGCGTAGCGCTGCAGGTAGGCGACGACTTCGTCGCGGGTGGGGTAGTGGTCGCCGTCGCCCGGGAAGTCCTGGCCGGGCATGGCGCTGTAGCGGGCGGGTGAGAACAGGGTGAGGCTGTCGTAGTAGCTGCTCCACGAGCCGGTGGGTGCCGGGCCGGCTTCGAGGACGACGGGCGTGCGCCCGGCGGCGCGCAGGGCGTGGGCGGCGGCCAGGCCGGACTGGCCGGCGCCGATGACGATGGTGTCCATGCCGCCGGATCATATCCTCATATCCAGAAATGACAATACGGTAGAGTCGTGCCATGCAGACGGCAGGCAGCGGCATCCAGCTCACCGACGCGGCACGCGGCTTCCTCAAGGCGCTGGCCAGCGACACCCGCCAGCAGATCCTGTTCCTGTTCGAGGGCGGGGTGGAGCTGACCGTGAGCCAGGTGGCCGAGCGCCTGTCGCTGGCCCAGTCGGCCACCTCCACCCACCTGGCGACGCTGCGGGAGGGTGGGGTGCTCACCTCTCGGCGCGAGTGGAAGACCGTCTACTACCGCGCCAACCCCGATGGGGCGCGGCGGGCGCTGGCCGACCTGCAGGCCGCCCTGGCCGCGTGCTGCCCGCCGGGCGACGGCCCCTCCGTCGAGGGTTGCGGTTGACCGGGCCGCAGGCGGCCACCGCGCGTACCCGGCTTGGTGCTCATCTGATTTGACAATCCTCTAATCAGTGGTCCAGAATCCGAACTGATTAGATGAACTTCTATTCAGGGTGTGCGCGATGCGCGCCGAGACCGCCATCAAGTGCGCCCGTACCTTCGCCCTGTCCTTCCGCTGATCCGCGCGCCCGTCTGGAGAGCCGTCATGAGTGACCGTTGCTGCGGCACCGTTGCCGTCGAGATCGAGCAGTTCGCCACCCCTCAGCAGGCCACCCCGGGGCAGCCGGGCAACCTGCCCGTCGTCGTGATCGGCTCCGGCCCGGTCGGCCTGGCCGCTGCCGCCCACCTGGTCGAGCGCGACATCGACTTCACCATCCTCGAAGCCGGCGACCGCGTCGCCGCCTCGGTGGCCCGGTGGGGCCACGTGCGGGTGTTCAGCCCGTACCGGTACAACATCGACGCCGCCGCCCGCCGCCTCCTGGAGGCCGACGGCTGGAGCGCCCCCGACCCCGACTGGCTGCCGACCGGCGCCGAGCTCATCGACGACTACCTCGCACCGCTGGCCAAGCTGTTCGGCGACAAGGTACGGCTCGGCGCGAAGGTGACCGCGATCAGCCGCCTCGGCCACGACCGGGTCCGTACCGCCGGCCGCGACGACGCCCCGTTCCTGATCCGCCTGGCCGACGGCACCGACCTCACCGCCCGCGCGATCATCGACGCCTCCGGCACCTACACCAGCCCGAACGTACTCGGCGCGAACGGCCTGCCGGCCCACGGCGAGCACGAGGTGTTCGTCGACCACGCCCTGCCGGACGTGCTCGGCGCGGACCGTGATCGCTACGAGGGCAAGCGGGTGCTGGTCGTCGGCGCCGGCCACTCGGCCGCCACCACGCTGCTCGCGCTGGCCGAACTGGACGACACCCCGATCACCTGGGCCATCCGCGCCGGCAACGCCACCCGCACCTACGGCGGCGGCGAGGCCGACGCGCTCCCGGCCCGCGGCGCGCTCGGCACCCGGCTGCGCGCCCACGTCACCTCCGGCCGCATCCAGCTGCTGACCGGCTTCTTCACCCACCGCGTCCACGCCACCGGCCAGGGCGTCGAGGTGGTCAGCCGCGACCCGTCCGGCCGCGAGCAGAGCGTCACCGTGGACCGGATCGTGTCGGCCACCGGCTACCGCCCCGACCACTCCATCGCCTCCGAGCTCCGGCTGGACCTGGACCCGGTGCTCGGCTCCACCCGCGCCCTGGCCCCGCTGATCGACCCCAACCAGCACTCCTGCGGCACCGTCCCCGCTCACGGGGTGGATGAGCTGGCGCATCCCGAGCCCGGCTACTACGCGGTCGGCGTCAAGAGCTACGGCCGCGCGCCGACGTTCCTCATGGCCACCGGGTATGAGCAGGTCCGCTCGGTCGTGGCGGCGCTGGCCGGGGACTGGGAGGCGGCCCGGGACGTGCAGCTCGACCTGCCCGAGACCGGCGTGTGCTCCTCCGGCCTGGCCGAGGCCCAGGAACAGCGGGTCGGCCTGGCCACCGGCATCAGCGGCGGCCTGCTGTCCACGCCCCTCCCGCCGGCCACCGTCGGCGCGAACGCCGAATCCGGCGGCGGCTGCTGCGGCTGAAAGGAGCACCCCTGATGTCCGACGGCTACCCGACTGCCGCTCAGAGGGAGGCGCTGCGCCTCATCTGCGACCACGGCCGAGGGTCGCGAGCTGATCGCCTGTCCGGCATGACTTCCCCCACCGAGACCGCCGCCCTCGACCAGCAGGGCGGCGGTCCGCCACGCTCCGGACATCGCCGGCGGGTCGTCGCCGCGCTGGCCGTCACCCAGACCATCGGCTACGGCGTGCTCTACTACGCCTTCTCCGTCTTCCTCGCCCCCATGGCCCGCGACCTGCACGCCACCCACGCGCAGATCGCCGCGGCGCTCACCTTGTCCGTCCTGATCGCCGCGTTGTGCGCGCCGATGGTCGGCCGCCTGCTGGATGCCCGCGGCGGGCGCGCCCTGATGACCACCGGGTCACTGCTCGGCACCACGGCCGTGCTCGCCTGGTCACGCGTGGAGAGCTTGCCGCAGCTGTACGCGGTGTTCGCGCTCGTCGGCGTCGCCTGCTCCCTGGTGCTGTACGAGGCGGCGTTCGCCGTCATCGTCTCCCTCAACGCCGGCAACGAGCGCGGCCGGGCGAACGGGCTGTTGGCGCTGACCATCGTGGCCGGGTTCGCCTCCTCGATCTTCCTGCCGCTGAGCGGCCTGCTGGTGGACCGGTGCGGCTGGCGTACGGCCTTGGTGATCCTGGCCCTGATCTACGGCCTGGCGGCAATCCCGCTGCACGCCCTCGTGCTGCGCCGCGCCCGTACAGCGAGGAAGCAGGCGTCGGCCGCGGCGCAGGAGCGGGCCGCCATCGTCAAGGCGGCCACCCGCGCTCGGCCGTTCTGGCTGCTGGTGATCGCCTTCACCGCCAGCGGCGGCGCGGTCGCCACCGTGGCGGTCCTGCTCATCACCTACCTGATCCACCTCGGCCATCCGCCGGTGCTGGCCGCCACGCTGGCCGGGCTGTTGGGCGTGCTGTCGGTGACCGGCCGGCTGATCACCACCGGCCTGCAGACCCGGCTGCCCGCCGCCCTCATCGCCGCCGCCATCTTCGCCCTGCAAGGCGTGGCCGCTCTGCTGCTGCCGCTGATCGGCCGCACGGTGGCGGGCGCGATCGGCGCGGTGCTGCTGTTCGGGCTCGGGTTCGGCATCGCCTCGATCACCCTGCCGCACCTGCTGGTCGGCCGCTACGGCATCGCCGCCTATGCCTCGCTGGCCGGCCGCATCGCGGTCTTCTCCGTCGCGGACAAGGCGCTGGCCCCGCTCGGCGCCCTCGCCCTCGCCCAGGCCGCGGGTTACGGGTGGGTGATGGGGGCGGTGGCCGCCGTCTGCGCGATTGCCGCGTTCGCGCTGGTGACCTACCACCGCCTATAATTTCGACAGACTTCTAATCAGGAGGGGTTGTCATGACCGTCCCCACCGGCCAGTGCTGCGCCCCGATCGCCCGCGAACCACTGGCCGAGGACACCGCCGCCGAACTCGCCGTCATGCTCAAGGCGGTCGCCGACCCGGTCCGGCTGCGCCTGCTTTCCATGATCGGCTCTCACGCCGGCGGCGAGGCGTGCGTGTGCGACCTGACCGACGCCTTCGACCTGACCGCGCCCACCATCTCTCACCACCTCAAGGTGCTGCGCACGGCCGGGCTGATCGACGGGGAGCGGCGCGGCACCTGGGTTTACTACCGCATCATCCCCGAGGCGGTGAACCGGCTCGGCGCCCTGTTCACCCCTCTCACCGAGTCCGTCCCCCAGCCTGCGGCGGGACGTACAGAGCTGGAGCTGCTTCCGGCATGACGGCCGTCTCCCGACCCGTCGACGTCTTGGTGATCGGCGGCGGGCAGGCGGGCCTGGCCGCCGGCTACTACCTGCGCCGCGCGAAGGCCGACTTCGTCATCCTCGACGCCCAGAACAGCGCCGGCGGCGCCTGGCGGCACGCCTGGGACAGCCTGCGCCTGTTCTCCCCGGCCCAGTACAGCTCGCTGCCCGGCCGCATGATGCCCATCCCGCCCGTCGGCGGCTACCCGAGCGCCGCCGAGGTCGTCACCTACCTGGCCGACTATGAACGCCGCTACGAGCTGCCGGTGCTGCGCCCGGTGACCGTGCACGCAGTGCGGCGCGGTGACGGCCATCTCCTGGTCGAGACCGGCCACGGCACTTGGCAGGCGAAGGCGGTGGTCAGCGCGACCGGCACCTGGTGGCGCCCTTACATCCCGTACTATCCCGGCCTGCGCGACTTCGGCGGCGAGCACCTGCACACCGCCGGCTACCGAGGCCCCGAACCATTGCGCGGCAAGCGCGTGGTCGTCGTCGGCGGCGGCAACTCCGCCGCCCAGCTGCTGGCCGAGCTGACCGCCGTCGCCGAGGTCACCTGGGTGACCCAGCGACCGCCACGGCTGCTGCCGGACGAGGTCGATGGACGCGCCTTGTTCGACCTGGCCACCCGCCGCCACCGCGCCGCCCAGGCGGGCGAGCAGGCCGAAGGCATCGCCGACCTGGGCGACATCGTCGCCGTCCCGCCCGTGCGCGAGGCTCGCGACCGGGGCGTGCTCAAGGCCGAGCCCATGTTCACCCGCATCACTCTGCGCGGTGTCGCCTGGGCCGACGGCAGCACCCTGGCCTGCGACGTGATCCTGTGGTGCACCGGCTTCCGGCCCGCCCTGGGCCACCTGGCCCCGTTGCGCCTGCGCGGCCCGGACGGACTCATCCTCACCCGCGGCACCCAGGCGGTCGGTGAGCCCCGCCTGCACCTGCTCGGCTACGGCGATTGGACCGGCCCGGCCTCGGCCACCCTCATTGGCGCGGGCCGTACAGCCCGGCAGTCGGTCGCCGAGATCACCGCCCAGCTGTAGTGAGCTTCGCGTCGCGCGTGCCAACCGGCCATCTATTAATTAGATGCTCATCTATCTTGACAGATATCGAAACAGCGTGAGATCGTGGCAACTGCTTAGACATCCATCTAATTCTTTGGGCGGGGGTGGGCGATCCACCCTGCTCGACAGGGAGACCACGATGACGAACCAGACCAGCGGCGGCTTCCTCGGCGACCTGGACGAGGCCTTCGCTCCGCCCGCCGCCGGAGGCTGCTGCGGCTCCCCTTCCTCCGTTGGCGAGCCGTCCGGCGTCGCCGAGCAGGCGGTCACCGAGCCGGCCGCTGCGGCGACGGTCTGCTGCGGCAGCCAGGCCGCCGCGAGCCTGGCCGCCCAGAGCGGTTGCTGCGGCCAGGCCCCGGCTCCGGTCGGATCTCAGGCCGGATCTCAGGCCGGTGTTCAGGGGTGCTGCGGATGACCAGCACAGCAGCTGGGCTCGGTCAGGGCGCGGCTGAGCTGGCCGCCCTGGTGGAGGCAGTGTCGGCCACCCGCATGCACGCCGCGGTGCGCGAGCTGGCCGGTGACCGTTACGCCGGGCGGCGCGTGGGCTCGCCCGGCGGCCGCGCCGCCGCCTCCTGGCTCGCCGCGCGACTCGGCGATCTGGGCGCCCAGGTGCAGCTATCGGAGTTCGACGTGGCAGGGGTGCGCGAGCTGTACGCGACGCCCGTGCTCGCATGGCGCGGCGCCGGGCAGACACAGCACCTGGAGCACCGCCGCGACTTCGTCGAGCACCTGGCCTCCGCCGAACTGCCACACCCGCGCACCGCCCTGCTGACCACGGGCCCCGAGACGGACTCCGGGACAGGCTCGGAGACCGGCCTGCGCGGCCGATGGGTGCTGGCCGACGCCACCACCTGGGGGCGAGCGTGTGAGCTGGCCGAGGCGCACGGCGCGGCCGGAGTGCTGACCGTACGCGGCACCGACACCGACGGCTGGATGCCCAAGATGATCGCCGGGCCGCCTGCCCGCGTGGTGCCCATCATCGCCGTGCGTCCTGAGGTCCACGGGCACCTGGCCGAAGCGCTGCACGGTGGCCCGGTCCAGGTGACCGGCTCGATGCCGTTGCGGCAGGTCGCCACCCGCGGTTGCAACGTCTACGCCCGTTTTCCCTGCAAGGAGACCGACGGCCACCAAGGTAGCGCCGGTCACGGCGACGGGCCCGTCGGCGTGAACGCGGGGCTGCGGGTGTTGCTGAGCGCGCACTACGACGGCGTGGGCGACGATCCCGACCGGCGCCTGCCCGCGGCCGCGGACAACGCCTCCGGAGTGGCCGCGGTCCTGGAGGCCGCCCGCGTGCTGACCGCCGCTCCGCCGCCCGGGGCGCTGGAGCTGACGGTGGCCTTCCTGGACGCGGAAGAGGCGGGCGCGTGGGGCTCGGCTCACCACGCCCCCGCCCTGCCGCCGGACACGCTCGTGATCAACCTCGACGGTGCCGCGCAGCTGCACCAGGCCGCCGCCGTCGAAGCGGGCGGCCCCGCCCACGCGCTGCTCGCCACCTTGGACCAGGCCGCCCGCCTGACCGGCGTGCCCTTGCGGGCCGGCGCCATGGCCTCCGACAACCGTCGCTACGCCGCCGCCGGCCTGGCCGCGATCGGCATCGGTATGGGCATGCCCGGCTACCAGACCCCCGCCGAAACCCCCGACCGCGTCCAGGCGGACACCCTGGTGGCAGCGGCCCGGCTACTGATGGCCACCGTGTGGCTGCTGACTTCCCGGCGGCCGTCCTGATCCCCTCATGAGGGCGCCATCCGGTCAGGCGCCGCTCAGGTACCGGTGGCAGATGATCGGGCAGCGGCCGGCGCCGTCAGTCCGTGGAGGCAGGCCGGCCAGGCGGCAACTCGCTGAGCAGCTTCTCCACGCGCGACCGGATGTCGTCCCGGATCAGGCGGACGGCATCGATGCCCTGTCCTGCCGGGTCGTCGAGCTTCCAATCCTCGTACCGCTTGCCGGGGAAGATCGGGCAGGCGTCACCGCAGCCCATGGTGATCACCACGTCGGATGCCTGGACGGCGTCACCCGTGAGGATCTTCGGCTGGGCCGCGGCGATGTCGATGCCGACCTCGCGCATCGCCTCGACGGCGACGGGGTTGACCTGATCGGCCGGGGCCGACCCGGCGGAGCGGACCTCGACGCGATCCCCGGCCAGGTGGGCGAGCCATGCGGCGGCCATCTGGGAGCGGCCGGCGTTGTGCACGCAGACGAACAGGATGCTGGGCTTGTCAGGCACGTACGGGCTCCTTGCTGAACAGGCGGCGGCCGGCCAGGCTGACGTAGACCAGGGCGACCAGGACGGGGACCTCGATGAGCGGGCCGACCACGCCGGCCAGGGCCTGGCCGGAGGTGACGCCGAAGACGCCGACCGCCACGGCGATGGCCAGCTCGAAGTTGTTGCCGGCGGCGGTGAAGGCGAGCGTGGTCGTCTTGTCGTACGGCAGGCCGATCGCCTTGCCGGTCAGGAAGCCGCCGCCCCACATGAGGGCGAAGTAGGCCAGCAGCGGCAGTGCGATGCGGGCCACGTCGCCGGGCTGGGAGGTGATGGTGTGGCCTTGCAGGGCGAACAGGATGACGATGGTGAACAGCAGCCCGTACAGGGCGATCGGGCCGATGCGCGGCAGGAAGCGCTGCTCGTACCAGGCTCTGCCCTTGGCACGCTCTCCGAGCTTGCGCGAGGCATAGCCGGCGGCGAGCGGGATGCCGAGGAAGACGAGCACGTAGAAGGCGATGTCCCAGGCCGAGACGTCGAGCGCGGCCTGGGACAGGCCGAGCCAGCCGGGCAGCACCTGCAGGTAGAACCAGCCCAGAGCGCCAAAGGCGACCACCTGGAAGATGGAGTTGAGCGCGACCAGCACTGCGGCGGCCTCCCGATTGCCGCAGGCCAGGTCGTTCCAGATGAGCACCATGGCGATGCACCGGGCCAGCCCGACGATGATCAGGCCGGTGCGGTACTCGGGCAGGTCGGGCAGGAAGATCCAGGCCAGGGCGAACATCAGGGCCGGGCCGAGCACCCAGTTGAGCAGCAGCGAGGAGATCAGCAGGCGGCGGTCGCCGGTGACGGTGCCGAGCCTGTCGTAGCGGACCTTGGCCAGCACCGGGTACATCATCAGCAGCAGGCCGAGCGCGATCGGCAGCGAGATCTCGCCGATCTTGACGGCGTCCAGCGCGGCATCCAGGCCGGGCACCAGCCGCCCGAGCAGCAGCCCTGCGCCCATGGCCGCGATGATCCACACCGGCAGGAACCGATCCAGCACCGACAGAGCGCCGATCACCCCGGCTGGCGGCCCGGTGACCTGTCCCGGTTGAGCCGACATCATCGCGACACCGCCGCTGCAGCGGCCGTCACGCTGGTGGGCCCGCTGGTGGGCGGGGTCAGCAGTGCCGACAGCTCTCCCAGCGTCTCGGGCATCAGCCGGTAGTACACCCAGGAAGCCCGCCGCTCGGAGGTCAGCAGCCCGACCTCCTTGAGCACCTTGAGGTGGTGGCTGATGGTCGGCTGGGACAGCTCGAACGCGTTGGTGATGTCGCACACGCACACCTCGCCGCCGGCGCGGCTGGCCACGATCGACAGGATGCGCAGCCGTACGGGGTCGCCCAGCGCCTTGAACACGCGCGCCACCCCGGCCGCCTGCTCGGCGTCCAGCGGCTCACGGGTCAGCGGCGGGCTGCACTCCAAGATCTCCAGCAGTTCCATCCACTGCCCTTTCGTATAGACATCCATCGAAATAGGTGCACGTCTATATTGACATGCGTCTCTACCTGCTGGATACGTGAGCCTGCTCTCAGCCGGCCGGGACGCCGACCGGGCAGGCGTCGCCGCAGCCCATGGTGACCACCACGTCGGCGGCCTGGACGATCTCGCTGGCCCACGGCGTGGGGAACTCGCCGGTGGTATCGATGCCGCGCTCGCGCATCATCTCGACGACACAGCCGGATTGATCGGCTCGCGGTCTTTCAGGCGCCGACCGCAGCGCTGCGGCGTTCGATCAGCATCACGTCACGCCAGACGTCGTGGTGCCGGCCGATGCGCTCGCGGGTGCCCACCACCCGGAAACCGAGCGCCTGGTGCAGGGACAGGCTGGCGGCATTCTCGGGGAAGACGCCCGACTGGATCGTCCACACGCCGGCGTCCTCGGCGGCGGCGATGAACGCCGACAGCAGCGCGCGGCCGATGCCGTGGGCCTGGCAGCCGGGATGGACGTAGATGCTGTGCTCGACCACGCCCGCGTACACCGGACGGGACGACACCGCCGAAGCCGCCACCCAGCCGAGCACCTCCCCGGAGTCGCCATCCACGGCGACGTACCGCAGATGCGGCAACCGGCTCGCGGTGAACCCCTCCCAACTGGGCGCGGTGGTCTCGAAGCCGGCCTGGCCGGTGTCCAGCCCGGCCTGATAGATGGCCAGCACCTCGGCGGCGTCGCTTTCGCGCATCGGCCGGATCTCCAGGCCGGGCCCGATGGCGGGCTTGACGGCCTGGGCGACGGCCGAGTGCGCGGCGACGACGTCCGCGCCGGCCTGCTCGGCGTCGCCGAAACCGCCCTGTGCGAAGGCGTCCTGCCCGCAGTCGGTGACCGTCCGGCCGGCGTCCGCGGCGCGGGCCCGGGTGGAGTAGCGGTCGATGATCTCATCGTGCGCCATGACCAGGCTCCTTCATTCGCAGGTGGGTGCGGCTGGTACGGGGTTGCCCATGACCACGTCGGCGGCGGTCGGGAAGCAGCGCACGCAGTTCTCGTTGATCCGGTACAGGCTGGAGGTGCCCTGCTTCTCGACCAGGACGAACCGCACCTCGGCCAGGATCTTCAGGTGGTGCGAGACGGTGGACTGGCCCACCCCGGACGCGGTCACGATCTCGCCCACGCTCATCGGCGCGCGCCGCCGGGCCAGCAGCGACACGATCTGGATGCGGGTGGCGTCGGCCAGGGCCTTGAACCAGCTCGCGTACTCTTCGGCCTCCGCGCGCGGCAAGGGCCCCGTGTTCTCATTCATCGTCCATCGACGATATTCGATTAACCAGCAAAGCGGAAGCCCGGTGATTCCCTTCTCACGGAAGGCTCCATGTACGTGAATGATCCAATGTCACGTACCTGAGCGATCACGGCGGCGCGGCGACCAGGACAACCTTCTGCCGTGCCGGCGCTCGGTGGTCAGCTGTTGAGCTTGGCCGCCTGCATGGAGCCGAGCCGCCGCACAAGCCAGGCGGTGACGATCGCCGTCGGCACGACCAGCAGGTGCAGGGCCAGGTTGGCCCAGGCGCCTGGCGTGAACTCGTACATCTGGCCAAGCGTGTCGTCGTCCGTCCGGCGTTCGTACTGTGTGGTGAGGAGTGTCGTCCACTCGATCCAGAAGAGGGGCCAGCTCAGGAAAGTGACCAGCCACAGGGCCCACCATGTGTGCAGGAGACCGGCCGGGGCTGTCGTGCCGCTGCGTCCAGGGGGGCTGGAGGCGTGCCAGATGTCGTCGGCGATCTGCTTGGGCAGCCACAGGTTGCCGATCGGGATGAACCAGCCGTACACGGCCATGGAGGGGCGGTAGCGCAGCCGGCCGGGCGCGAGCCGTTCGGCGACGACTCGTACCCGGAGGAACCAGAGCAGCCAGCACGCCGTCAAGCCCAGGCCGGAGACGACCTGGGCCACCCACATGATTGTGCTGACCGTCTCGATCTCGTCGTAGGTATCCAGCTCGTACCACCGTCCTGCGTCGTCGGCGACATCGAGCTGGTAGACCGCTGTGCTCACGGAGACCAAGGTGAAGAGGGCCAGCAGCACATAGGCGGCGATCTGGTAGCCGGTGGCAGGGTGCAGGGGCTCGCCGCCGCGCAGATGGCGGCGTTCGTTGACCAACAGGGGCTGGGATGCCCGCGCCTGACCCGCGTGGCCGGGCGGTGGTGGCGCCGTCGTGCGGGGGCCGCCACCGTCGGTCGCGGTGGCTGGGTCGTGAAGGGCGGTCAGCGCCAGGGTCCGGTGCTCGGTGATGACCTGGGTGAGCGCCTCAGGCAGCCACCGTCCCTGGTCGGGCGAAGCGAGCGCGGTGAGGTGGGTCAGCACCTGCTCCAGGCTGGGCCGGGCGGCGGGGTCCTTGGCCAGGCAGGCCGTCACCAGTGCGGCCAGCGGGGCGGGCACGCCGTGCAGGTCGGGGTCGGCGTGCACCACGCGGAAGACGACCGCGTGGACGGGCCCCGTTCCGAACGGGCTGCGGCCGGTTGAGGCGAAGGCGAGCACGCAGCCGAGCGAGAACACGTCCGAGGGCGGCCCGATCTCCTGGGCCATGGCCTGTTCGGGGGACATGAACGCGGCGGTGCCCAGCACGGTGGAGGTCTGGGTGTGGCTGGTGGCGTCCAGGGCGCGGGCGATGCCGAAGTCGATCAGGCGGGGCCCGTCCTCGGCGAGGATGACGTTGGCGGGTTTGAGGTCGCGGTGCACCACCTCGCAGGCGTGCACGGCGGCGAGCCCTTCGGCCAGGCCGGACCCCAGCACCGCGACCGACTCCAGCGGGAGCGGCCCGTGCTCGTCGACGGCCTGGTGCAGGGAGAGGCCGGGGATGTAGGCGGTGGCCAGCCACGGCTGGGCGGCGTCGGTGTCGGCGTCCACGACCTGGGCGGTGTAGAACCCGCCGACCTTGCGGGCGGCCTCCACCTCGGAAGCGAAGCGGCGCCGGAAGTCCGCGTCGTCGGCCAGTTCGGGGCGTACCACCTTGACGGCCACCAGCCGCCCGCCCGGCGAACGGCCCAGGAACACCTGGCCCATCCCGCCCCCGCCGAGCCGTGCGTGCAGCCGATAGGGGCCCATTTGAGGTGCGTCGCCGTCGCGTAGGGGGCTGGCCATGACACCGCTTCCGTGTTGAGTTCCTTGCCGGTTGGTATTGATGATCTCAAAAGGTGCGCTTCCTGAAGGAGTCCTGGCGTCTGGAACCACGCAGCCCTCGCCGCTGCGGGTGGTTGGAAGTGGGTCGGTGTCCACCCTGACCAAGTTCGGCCCCATGGCCGAGACCAACGAGATCCTCACCGGCCTGCCCGGACGCGGCGGCTCGGTCTCCGGCCGGAACGACCCCTTCGGGCAGCTGTTCAGGCGCGGATGCGAAGGAGGGCGCTCTCCGGGCCGGGGCTTGCGGGCGATAATCGCAACCTGTAGGTTGCCGATAGATGGCAACCTACAGGTTGCGAGAAAGGGTGGGCATGGTGGTGGACGCGATCGAACGCGTGGTGACGCTGCGGCACCCCATCGACCGGGTGTGGGCCGCGCTGACCACCGCGGAAGGGCTCTCGCGGTGGTTCGGCTCGGTAGCGGAGATAGATCTGCGGCCTGGCGGGCGAGCGTACTTCCGGTGGGACGACCTCGACGAGGAGTCCGTCGCCACGATCGCGGTGGTCGACCCACCACGCCGTTTCGCGTTCAGGTGGGGCATCGCGGGCCTGCCGGGGGATGACGCACCTCAGACGCTGGTGGACTTCACCCTGGAGCAGGTACCGGACGGCACCCGGCTGCGGCTCGTGGAGAACGGCTTCACCCGGGCCGACGACGACACGGCCCAGGCCGCCCACAAGGCCAACAGCCAGGGATGGGACATGGAGCTCGGCCACCTGGAGAGCTACCTCGATGCGGCCGCCTGATGCAGATGGGCAGGCCGTCGCGGTGTTCACGGCGCTGATCGACCCCACGCGGCGGGCACTGCTGGAGGAACTCGCCCGCGCCGGGCCCGCAACCGTCACCGACCTGGCCCGGCGGTTGCCGATCAGCCGCCAGGCGGTCGCCAAGCATCTCGGCCAGCTCGCCGAAGCGGGGCTGATCCGCCCCGGCGAACCGGCCGGCCGCCGCCAGCCCTACCGGCTGGAACCGGCCGCCGTCCGCACAGCCCAGGTGTGGCTGGCCAGGCTCGCCAACAGGTGGGATGACCGGCTGGCCGGGCTGGAACGCGCGCTGGATGCCGCTGACCCGAACCAGCCACGGACACGAACCAAGGAGTCACGCGACCATGAGCGAGCCTGAATTCACGGCCGGTCTGAACATCGCCATGAAGATCCCCAAGGCACAGTACGAGGCCACCGTGGCCTTCTACCGCGACACCTTGGGCTTCGCCGTCGAGGAGGACGACGTCTCCTACGCTCCGACCGTCTCGAGAACTCATTCGGTGCGGTTCGGTCCCAACACGCTGTGGCTCGACTGCGTCGACAACTACAGCCAGCCCGACCTGTGGCTGCAGCTCCACACCGATGACCTGGACGCGGCGGCGAGCAAACTGGCCGACATCGGTATCCACCCGTGTGACGAAGTGGAGCCCCTGGAGAACCAGGAGTCCCGAACCCACTGGATCAAGAACCCGGCCGGTGTCGTACATCTGCTCGCGGAGTCCGGCTGATCCCGATGCCGCGATGAGGCATGGAGCGCGAGCCGGGCGGCACCGTCAGGTCATCGCCGGGCTTCTGAGGATCTCGCACCCGGCCGGATGGTCGTTGCCGCCGTAGCCCTCGGCGATCTCCCACGTCAGCCGCCACTGCCCGGAGCTGGTGCCACTCCTTGTCTGACCAGCGTTTTTTTGGACAGGTAACCAGCCAGGTGCCGGACGACACGCTCAAGGGAGTGAACGACATGCGTGGTGTGGTGCTGCACGCCCCCGGCGATGTCCGGGTGGAGGAGGTCGCCGACTCGGAGATCACCGCCCCGACGGATGCCGTCATCCGGCTGTCGGCGGCCTGTGTCTGCGGCTCTGACCTGTGGCCCTTCCGCGGCGTCGACCCCGTCGGCCGGCCGACGCCGATGGGGCACGAGTACGTCGGGATCGTCGAGGAGGTCGGCAGCGAGGTCCGGAACGTCAAGCCCGGCCAGTTCGTCGTCGGGTCGTTCGTCGCCTCCGACGGCACCTGCGAGATCTGCCGCTCCGGCTACCCCTCCTCCTGCGTCCATCGCGTCTTCATGAACGAGGTGGGCACCCAGGCGGAACGGGCCCGGATCCCGCACGCCGACGGGACGCTCGTGGCCACTCCGGACATCCCCGAAGCGGAGCTGATCCCCAGCCTCCTGGCCGCCTCCGACGTGCTGGGCACCGGCTGGTTCGGCGCGGTGGCCGCCCAGGCCGGCCCGGGCAGGACGGTCGCGGTCGTCGGCGACGGCGCGGTCGGCTTGCTGGCGGTGCTGGCCGCCAAGCAGCTCGGCGCCGAACGGATCATCGCCATGAGCCGCCACGAACCGCGCCAGAAGCTCGCGCGGGAGTTCGGCGCCACCGACGTCGTGACCGAGCGTGGGGACGACGGTGTGGCCCGGGTCAAGGACCTGACCGGCGGGCTGGGTGCCCATTCGATCGTCGAGGCGGTCGGCACCCAGGAGTCGATGCAGCAGGCCATCCGCTCGGCGCGTCCCGGCGGTCACGTCGGCTTCGTGGGCGTCAACCACGACGTCGCGCTCAGCGGGGAGGAGCTCTTCTTCGCCCAGGTCAGCCTGTTCGGCGGCCCGGCCCCGGTGCGCCGGTTCCTGCCCGAGCTGATCGAGCTGATCTGGGACCGGAAGATCGACCCCGGCAAGGTGTTCGACCTCGCGCTGCCGCTGGAGCAGGCCGCCGAGGCCTACCAGGCCATGGACGAGCGCCGCGCCATCAAGGCCCTGCTGCGCGTGTGACCCCGCCGCGAACTCTCGGTGCGGGGGACGGGGATGGCGAGCGGAGTGCTCAGCCGCGCGCCGGTGATCGTGGGTCGCCGGCCCGGGGGCGGGTCAGGGCCTGTTCGAGCAGGCTCTGCAGGACGCGCTGCTGGTCGGTGCTGAGGCCGGCCAGCGGTGAGTTCTGGATGAGGAGGTCGAGGAGCCGGTCGCGGAGCGCGCTGCCCTCGCCGGTGAGGACGAGTTGCTTGGCGCGTCGGTCGGTGGGGTGTGCGCGGCGCTCGATGAGTCCCTGCTTCTCGAGCTTGTCGACGATGAAGGTGGCGTTGGAGGGCTCGCAGCTCATGCGTTCGGCGAGGTCGCGCATGGTCATCGGCCCGGTCATCTCCCGGAGGGCGGTCGCCTGCGCCGCGGTGAGGCCCAGGGTGACGGCGCGTTCGCGCACGTGATCGGTGATCCGCTGGGCCAGCCCGTTCACCAGGCCGCACAGCTCTCGCTCGGCGATGGCGTGCGGCTCGGGATGCGTCATGCGTGCCATTGTAGCAAGTCTATTCAAGCAAGAATATTTTTAGCTTGCATAGTTCGAGCTTGATGTTTACCGTGACGGCATGTCTGACGCAGAAGGAGAGAGCAGACATGGTGAACATCGCGATCGACCAGGACGAGCGGCTGCGGCGGCCGGCGGGGATCCGCTCGCTGCGCCTCGGCGACACGAAGGTGTCCTACGTGCCGGACGGGGACGTGCGGCTCCCGCCGCGCGGTTGGCTCCCGGCCACCACCGACGAGTTCTGGGCCGCCCGCCCGCAGTACCTGGACTCCTCCGACCACCTGGTGGCGAGCATCGGCGGCCTGCTGGTGGAGCACGGCGACCGCGCGCTGTTGATCGACGCGGGATTCGGGCCGGAGTCGCTGCCGCCGGACCCGGGAACCCCGCGCGGCGCCATCCACGGCGGCGTGTTCCTGGACAGCCTGGCCCAGCTCGGCCGCAGGCCGGAAGAGATCGAGGCGGTGGCCTTCACCCACCTTCACCCCGACCACCTCGGCTGGGCCTGGCATCCCGCCCCGGGCGGTGACCTGCCCGCTCTCGCCCACGCCGACCACCTGGTGGCCGAGCCGGAATGGGACCGGCGCGACCTGCTGGAGGCGCACGGCGTACCCGTGGACGTGCTGGCCCCGCGCGTCCGTACGGTGACGGACGGGCAGGAGATCTTCCCCGGCGTGCGGATCCGGATCACCGCCGGCCACACGCCCGGACACGCCGAGTACGTCATCGCCTCCGGCGGCCGACGGCTGATCGCCTTCGGCGACGCCCTGCACTCACCGGTCCAGGTAGACCACCCCGAATGGTCCGCGGCCGTCGACCACGACCCGGTCCAGGCTGCCGAGCACCGTCGCCGGCTCGTCGCCGAGCTGGCGGAGCCCGACACGATCGGCTTCGGGATCCACTTCGCCGACGCGGTGTTCGGCCAGGTCAGGCGGGACGGCTCAGGCCCCGCCTGGCGTCCCCTCGACGCCTGACGGTGAATGCCCGGCAGTGAATGGAGGCGAGCGCCTCCCGGCCAGGGTCTCACCCGGCAGGAAGGCGTCGGCAGCGACATCGTCCGGGTGGCCGCGCGAGCACCGAGGGCCCGGGGGAGATCCCGCACGCCAGCCTTGCTCGCGGCGTGGACTGAGGCCGGGAGCTGTGTCAGGCCCCCGGAGGCGGCGTCGGCCAGGAGCCGGGCGAGCTCGGCAGGCTTTGTGATCATGGGCCAGTGGCCCGAGTCGATGTCCACAAGGTCGAGGTGTTTGGCCTTGGCCAGCTCGGGCGTCTCACCGGCGGCTATCCACTCCTGAGCCTGGGCGGGGGTGAACTCGGGGCACACGACGAGGACGGGGACGTCGAACCGCCGCTCGTCCGTCAGGCGTACCACGCCCTTCGTCACCCCCGCCGGCACGGGGATCGCCGCGGACGCGAAGTCGCTCCTGGCCTGCTCACTGAGGTCGGCCGAGTCCGGTCCTTCGAACGGGGCCCAGCCGGGGAAGGGCATGACGCCGTCCTTCGGCTCGAAGAAGTCGGCGTAGGGCTGTCCGTCGGCGGCCGGGAAGCCGCCGACGAGCGCGACCTTGGCGACCCGCTCCGGGAACGCGTCGGCGGCCAGCCAGGCCAGGGTGCAAGCGGCGGAATGCCCCACCACCATGGGCTTTCCTGACGTCGAGTCCACGGCGGCGAGCACGGCTGCCACCTGGTCGTCGAGGGTGGCCGAGGTGGATCCGTCACCCTGACCGGGCAGGGTGACCGGTAGGGGGCGGTGGCCGAGCGCCTGCAGGGCGGGCACGACGTCGTCCCACGCGGATCCGTCGAGCCACAGGCCGGCGATGAGCACGATATCCACGATCAGTTCTCCTTCGTCAGCGTGTTCCGCCGAGGACGGAACTCGGTCAGGAGGTTCAGGCTAGGCCCGATCCCGGACGATCTGATCCCTGTTCCTGGCGCGATCTCCTCGTGTGCTCGCGATTCGCGGCCGGAGCTGCCGTCAGGCGAGATCGCGGCCCGAGGGCTTGAGCGGCGCGGCCATTGCGCGGCGGCCGTGCGCGTGCCCGGTAGTTACCTGGCGGCCTCCGTAGCCAGGGGGAGCACCCGCTGTGGTACGACGGTGGACAGCGTGATGACGGTGGTGCTGCGCCGTACACCGTCGATCGTCAGCATGTGGTCGATCACTTCCTGGATGTGCTCGTGGTCGCGGCCGGCGATACGGCACCACACGTCGCCGGGACCGGTCACGATGTGGGCCTCCAGCAGTTCGGGGATGGCCGCCAGCGCGCGGGAGATGTGCTCGCGGGAGGTCTGCTGGACCTCCAGGGTGGTGAAGGCCTGCACGGGGTAGCCGAGGGCGGCGGGGGCGAGCTCGGGCCCGTAACCGATGATCACGCCGTCGGCGGCCATGCGGTCGAGCCTGGACTGGACGGTGCCCCTGGCGACGTACAGCAGCCGGGCGATCTCCAGCAGCCCGCTTCGGGGGCGCTCGGTGAGCAGCCGGAGGATGCGGAGATCGAGCTCGTCGAGCCCGGAACGTCGTGCCATATTCACTCCTGAAGCCTGATATCGCTGTCAGATTGTCACTCATTGGGCAAGCCTGTTGTCAAAAGGCCAAGGAGTGCCGAGACTTCGGGAGCTATGGAGCACACGCATCCGTTCAGGCCATACCGGCCCGTGCGTTACGCACCCGCGGAGATGGTCGCTCGCGGCCGCGACTTCCACGCCTTCCTCGACCGCAGGCGCAGCGTCCGCCACTTCAGCGCCGAACCCGTCCCGCTGGAGTGCGTCGAACTGGCGATCAGGGCGGCGAACACTGCGCCGTCCGGCGCCCACCAGCAGCCGTGGAAGTTCGCCGTGGTCGGCGACCCGGCGGCCAAGAAGCGCATCAGGGAGGCCGCCGAGGTCGAGGAGCGGCAGAACTACGAGGGCGGCCGGCTGCCGCCCGAGTGGCGCGAGGCGCTGGCCCCGCTGGAGACCAACTCCGACAAGGGCTTCCTCGAGGTGGCGCCCTGGCTGGTCGTGTGCTTCGCCGAGAAGTACGGCCTGCGCCCCGACGGCACCAAAGCCAAGCACTACTACGTCAACGAGAGCGTCGGCATCGCCTGCGGCCTTTTCATCGCCGCCCTGCACGCGATGGGCCTGTCCACGCTCACCCACACGCCGAACCCGATGGCCTTCCTCACGGAGATCTGCGCGCGCCCCACCAACGAACGCCCGTACATCCTCTTCCCCGTGGGCTTCGCGGCCGCGGACGCCGAGGTACCCGACCTGACCAGGAAACCCCTGGAGCAGACCATTATCCGCGTGTAGACAATCGGTCTTCTCGCGGCTCCGACGGGCGTCTTCACTCGCAGCCGACGGACTCCGCGGAGGGCATGGTGGGACGCCGATCAACCATCCTGCCGGCCGCCTGGGACCGCCCTGCCTGGTCTGGCGGTGGCACAGCAGGGACCACGGGTAGACGGGGGCGCGGTCGGTGAGCGGGAGCTGGACGGTGCCCGGGCGCCAGGGCACGCGCGTCCGCTCGCCGACGAAGCTGACCCGCCGCCCGGAGCTGACCCGCCGCCCGGAGCTGATCTCCTCGACGAAGTGCTCGTAGCCGAAGTCGGGGCCCGAGGTGTCGAGGTGGAGGCCGAACGCCTCGGCGGCGGCCGGTCGGGACGGGGCGCCGTTCGGACAGGAACAACGGGCCGTGGGTACGTGAGGTACCGTCAGCCGGCCGGAGCAGGCGAGGCAGCAGGTGGGCGGTGCCACTGTCCCAGTACACCCGTTCGGTGGCGCCGCCCTTGGGCCGGACGGGGGCGCGGCGGTCCAGTGCTTCTTGGCCTGGCACCCGAGCAGCCAGGAGGTGACGGCGGCGCGGTTGCGGTTCCAGGTCGCCGGCGCGCTCGATCCCCACAGCTTGGTGAGCGCGGTGCCGATCTCGGTGTCGGTGACGTCGGCGAGAGGCCGAGCAGGGCGATGACGCGGTCGATGGCCGAGGCGTAGGCGCGGTGTGTGTTGGGGTTGGCCGTGCGCGGCGTGGACAGGAAGGCGTCGGCGGCCGCGGCGAGGCTGACGTCTCCACCGTGAAGGGCGGTGACCTTCGGCGCAGCGCTCATGCCGGCCGCCGGGCGGTGGTCGCCGGGCTGGTTTGGGCGATGTACCGGGTAGCGTGCCGAAGTCGCGCAACCGCCGACCAGGCGGATCGCCTGCTCGGCGGACGGCCATGATCGCTCATGTCCGTGGTAAGAGGCGATTATCGCGTACATGAAGGGGGTCCCCGAACGGGCTCGCGGACACGTAGGGCGGCATGCGTTCTCAACTCGGTGTGCTCAACTACGGCTTTCGGGAGTGCGAGCATCACGAGCGCGGTGATCTCGTGGGGGAGACGGGCGTGAAGGGTGGAGGGCGAGCTGGTGTTCCGTAAGGAGATCCTCAACCGGAACACCAGCCCTCGCGCAACGCATCCATCGGCGTTATGGATAGCCCGTTTGCTGCGTCAGCGGCGGTTCTCGACTGCCCTGACTGCGGTCTGCACCGTGTCGATTCTCCCTTCGGCGAGGGTGATGGTGGTGGCGAGCAGTGCCAGGACGGCAGCGGGAACGCCGAGCATGGTGACCGGCAGCCAGTCTTGAGCCAGACCGCCAAGTCCACCACCCACCGCGACTCCGAGGTAGATCGCGGAGGAGTTGAGGCCAAGGAGAACCGGTGCCGAGGCGGGTGCGAGGATAACCAGCCGATGTTGCTGCACGACGGAGACCATCCCGTCGGTGGTGCCCCGGATCGCGGCCCATACGCACGCGACAACCAGGTGGCTGACTGCGAGTGGGCTGATCGCGAGCAGCACAGTGCCGCCGGCTAGTGCTGCGAGCGCGAGCGCGCGTCCCGGAAGGTTGTCGGCGAGATGGCCGGCGAGGAAGTTGCCGACCAGGATCCCGACGCCCCAGACGAACAGGATCATGGTGATGGCCTGGGGAAAGGATCCGTTCGTGGCGCTCGCAGTCACGGCTCCGATGTAGGTGTAGACGGCATAGTGTCCGGCCATCACCAGCAGGGTCACGGCCAGAATGGTAAGCACCTTGGGCTGGCGCAGCGGTGCCAGGCGGGCCGTCAGGCTTGTCGCCGGAAACGCAACCTTGGGCAACGCCACCGAGATGCCGATCGCGGCAACGACGCCCAGGGCCGCGACGGCCCAGAGCGTGAGGCGCCAGTCGACGCTGCCGATCAAGTTGCCGAGAGGCATGCCCAGCGCGGTTGACAAGGTCAGCCCACCGATGACCAGCGCCATGGCACGCCCCCGCCGTTCGGCAGGCGTGATCGCGACAACCGCGCTCGACGCGGTGGCCGTGATGGTGGCCGCCCCGACCGCGGTGAGAATCCGGGCCAGCCACGCCAGCAGGTAGGTCGGGCTGAGCGCGGTCACGACGTTGCCGACGACGAACACAATCAGCGCCAACTGCAAGGCCTTGCGACGATCCAGTGGACTCAACAGCCAACTCAGTACCGGCGCCGCGACAGCCAACGTCAACGCGAACACGGTCACCAGCTGGCCGGCGGCCGGCAGACCTACCTGAAGGTCAGCGGCGATGGCCGGCAGGAGACCGGCCATCACGAACGCGTCGGTGCCGACCGCGAAGGCGGCCAGCGCCAGCGGAAGTAGCGGCCTGAGGTGACCGGACCCCGTCGGCCCTTACCCGATGCTCTCGGTGCGCTTCAATCCTGACGTCCGGCCTGCTGGGACAGGCTGAACTCCACGCCCTGATCATCCTTGCAGTGAGCGTAGGCACCAGACGGGATGGTGACCGGATCTTCTGCCGTGCCACCGAGTTCGCGCACCCGAGCGACGGCGGTGGTGATGTCGTCGACGGCGAAGAAGATGCGCGGGTGTCGTGACGAATCGTCGTGCGGCGCTCCGCCCATGGGCTCGGGCCCCTGGATCATCGAGTAACCCGGGAAGTTGCCCTCATAGAACGTCCAAGCGAACAGCGAACCCCAGAACCGCTGGGTTGCTTCGATGTCCCTGCTCGGCAGCTCAAAGTAGGTGACCTGCCCACTCATAGCCTATCCCTTCTGTATGTCAGTGCTTCTGACATACAACTATGTCATACTCCTGACATGACGCAAGAAGAGGCTGTTGGCGACCTTGACCAGTCAGTGGGCTACGTTCTCAAGCAGGTGCAAGCCTCACTGCACACCGCGATGGATGAAGTGCTGCGCCCACTGGGTCTCACCGTTGCCCAATACGCATGCCTCGAACTGCTCGGCCAGCATCCGGGACTGTCCAACTCCGAACTCGCCCGCCGTGCCTTCGTCACACGCCAGTCGATGAACGTCGTCCTTCGCCGGCTACAAGAGCGGGGCCTGCTCGCCCGGCCTGCTCACGCCGCTCACGGGCGTGCACTGCCAACCCAGCTCACCCCAGCCGGACAATCGACGCTGCGCGAGGCCAGTGTCGCCGTGCGCGCCGTCGAACGGCAGATCTTCGCGCCGTTGTCGCAGGAGCGGCAGCACCGGCTACGCGAGGACCTCGCCGCCTGCGCAGCCGCAGCGATCGCAAACCAGCCCGTCACACAGCCCTGAGAACCAGAACGTCACGCACCCGGTGGCGAAACACGCCGACACGCCCCGCCGCGGATCTCAGGCAATGTCCAAGCCGATCGGCATTCGGTGTCGCACGGCACCGACACAGCCAACCAGGCCCCTCGCCGCAATGAGGGAGCGCCGTGGCCCCCGTGACAACCGTCCTCACTGCTCGATCCGTGACGCCCCTGCCCTTTGTGGGGAGCGGAGGAGTCACGGGGTGCTGCCGTCCCACAGCCGCACGCGCGAGATCGGCGCTTCCGCCATGCGGCGGCCCAGCTCGGGTGCCGGATCGTACGGGCAGTGCGCGGCACGGGCCATCGGGAACAGGTTGGGCTCCGACAGGGCGTCGGTCATGGCATCTCCCTGCGTCGAAGGGGTGCGGGCAGTCGGGCGTATGTGCGTGCGGTTCCGAGCCGGGCAGCCGGTCATGGGCCTGAGGGGAACGGATTCTGACCGTCACGGCTCGTGCGGTTCGCGGCATAGGCGGTGAGGGCGCCGAGTCCGCACACGATCGCGATCCCGAACAGCACGTGACGTGCCGCGTCGAGCATCGAGGCGCCGCCCATGTTGACCAGGGCCCCGGCCACCGCCGTGCCGAACGCGATCGACAGGCTCGTCACGGTGGCGATCCCCGCCGCCGCCCGTCCGCCCTCCTCGGGGTCGGGCGTGCTGGACATCGCGGCCACTGACAGGTGCGGGTAGGCGAGGCCGATCCCCGCCCCTGCGGCGAACAGCACCGGCACCCAGACGATCACCAGCAAGATCGGCGTGTTCTCACGCTGCAGCAGCCCCTGAACGAGCAGGCCGAGAGCAAGCAGCGCCGGCCCAAGCACGCGGAGCCGGCGCACCGCGCGGTCCCCGCTCACCGAGGAACTGCCGATCTGGGTCACCGACCAGCCGAGCGAGATGGCCGCGGCGAAGAACCCCGCCACCAGGGGCGGCAGCCCGGCCAGCCGCTGGCCGAACAGCGGCAGGAACGACTCGACGGCGACGCCGAAGGACAGCAGCCCCAGCGTCAGGTAGACCCACTTCAACGACGACCCCCTCTGGTACGTCGTACGCGGGAAAACCCGCAACTCGCTGCGCCGCTCATGGACGACGAACCCCGCCGCCAGCAGCAGCGCCACCCCGATACCGGCGGCCTTGGCCGACGTGCCGGCCACGACGCCCGCCACGCTCACCGCCCCGGCAGCAGTCGTCAGCAGCAACAGCGACACGACCGGGATCGGCACCCGGCCACTGCTGCGTTCGCTACGCGGAAGCACGCGAGGCACCATCGCGCCGCACACCGCCCCGATCACCGCCATCGCCGCGAACGCCAGCCGCCATGAGCCGAACTGGGCGAACAGGCCACCGATCGCCGGACCGGCGAAGTTGCCGACGCCGTACATCGCCGACATCAGCGCGGCGCCGCGCGTCCAGAGTTGGGCCGGCAGCGCCGACCTGATGACAGCGAACCCCAGCCCGGACAGCAACCCGGCCCCCAAGCCCTGAACGCCCCGGGAGACCAGGAGCACCGCCATCGACGCGCTCACCGCGCAGACCAGCGAGCCCACGGTGAACGTGGCAAAGCCGAAGAGGTAGGCGCCGACGTTGCCCCACCGGGACAGGAACCGGCCGGTGAGCATCGTCGCGATCACCATGGCGACGAGGTAGACGGTCATGTTCCAGGCGTAGAAACTCTCGCCGCCGAGCTCGGACACCGCGGTCGGCAGCAGGCTCGCCGCCAGGTAGATGTTGATCGCGCCGACAAGCACCCCGCCGGCCAGCACGATGGCCGCGCCGAGATGCTCCCGGCCCAGCAACTCCCGCCACGCGGGCGGCGCGCCGACCGGATCCCTGCGCAGCGGCTGGACGAACGTCTTGTCGGCGGGCTTCGGGCCGCCAGGCTGTTCGTGGTCGTCAGAACTCATGACTTCAAGGCTGTCGTTGAACTGATCCCGGAGGCTTTCCGCCGCCTGTCGCGAACAGGGCTGGGCCGATGGCGAGAAAGCCTCAAGCCTCGGTGGAGGCTTGCCACTGAGCACGCATCCCGGCCGGGCGCCCGTGCACGTGCGCCTGCACCGCACCGGCGCCGGCAGCGTGCTGCTGAACCTGCGGCCCTTCCGCGTCACGCCGGAGCCGGCGTTCTACGGCGACGTCAAGGCGCTGCTCGGCGCCGTCGCGATCGACCAGGCGCGGCCACCGCGGCCCGATCTGGGCGCGCTGGAGGACGAGGCCGACGCCTGGTACCGCGGCGAGCTGTGACGGCCAGGGCCTCCCGAAGCCACGGCGAGTGCGCGTGAACGTCGTCGAGCACCTCGACAGGGTCCCGGCCGTTGGCCTCGCGCACGGCCTTCGCCCTCGCCTCGGCGAGGTTCCCGACGCTCGGTCGTCACGCGGCGGGCGACCTGGGGCGCGCGCGCAGGTGCGCGCGTTCGCCCTGCGCGCCGAAGAGGCTGAGGAACTCGACCGGCTCGTCGCCGGGGGAGCCGAACCAGTGGGGCACCCGGGTGTCGAACTCGGCCGCCTCACCGGCGGCGAGCACCATGTCGTGCTCGCCGAGGAGGAGCCGGAGCCGCCCGTTGAGCACGTACAGCCATTCGTAGCCCTCGTGGGTCTTCGGGTCGGGCTCGGAGCGGTGGCCGCCGGCCGGGATGATCAGCTTGTAGGCCTGGATGCCGCCGGCGCGGCGGGTCAGGGGCAGCAGGGTCATGCCGTTGCGAGTGATCGGGCGCAGGTGGACGCGGGGGTCGCCGGTGGGCGGGGCGCCGACGAGCTCGTCGAGGGTGACGCCGTGGGCGCGGGCGAGGGGGAGCAGGAGTTCGAGGGTCGGCCGGCGGGCGCCGGACTCCAGCCGGGACAGGGTGCTCACCGAGATGCCCGTCTCCGCCGACAGGCTGGTCAGGGTGGCCTCCCGCTGCCGGCGCAGGGCTCGGAGCCGGGGACCGACCGCGTCGAGGGCTTGGCCTTGGTCGTCTTCCATGCCGACCAGTTTGCCATCTCGGCAAAAGGGGTTTGCCGTACTGGTCGGACTTTCCGGTCGTGGCAGGAAGACGTCGGTAGGTGGCCGTCGAGATGCTGGCCCGGAGGGGCGGCTGCCATGACGATGGCGGCATGACGCGAGACGTTCAGATGCTGCAGGTGGACGAGGTCGAGCCGGTGGAGGTCGTTCCCGGGATCGTACGGCGGGCGCTGCCGGCCACGGAGTGGGCACGGGGGTGGATGTACGACTTCGCCCCGGGAGCCGAGTGGCCGGAGGTGGACGTGCACGACGGAGAGGAACGCTATTACGTGGTGTCGGGGGAGTTCATCGACCGGGGGACGCGTCTCGGGCCGGGAAGTTACGTGGTGTTCGCGCCGGGAAGCACGCACCAGCCGCGTACGGAGACGGGCGCCCGGATGATCGGTATCAGCATCCTCGCCCGGTGAGGTGGACGGGCTCCCCGGCGTGCGTCTCCGGCCACGGGTGAGGCGCGCCGCCGGGTCAGGGCCGTGCGTGCCGGTCGAGGCCGAGCGTGGCGATGAGGTCCTCGTGGAGCTCGAACCACACCCGGTGGCAGGAGTCGACGTCGGTCCGGTCGACCCAGGCGCGCTCCCCGGCCCGGGCGCGCGCCAGGGCCGCGGTGAAGCGGGTGTCGTATCCGCGCAACCGGGTCAGGACGCTGCCGAGCCGGTCCACGAGTGGCGCGAGCGTACGGTCGATGCCGGCGAGTTCGTCCAGGATTCTGGCGTCCCAGGCGGGGTCGGAGTGGTCGTTGACGGCGAGCCGATCGCCGGCGGTGGGCCGGAGCTGCCAGTCGGTGCAGGCCCGGAGCAGGACGGCGTTCAGCGGCAGGAACTCGCGGTAGACGTCACGGATCTCCTCGGCGCCGCCGACGTGGGCGAGCTCGGCCGCGAGCCGGCGCTCGTTCTCGGCCCGGCCCGCTTCGGTCAGCGACCAGCCTCCGCTGCCGGCGAAGGCGGTGTGCTCGACCCAGCCACGCGCCTCGGCGTCGAGCAGCGCCTCCTCCGTCGTGGCCGCGTCGAGCCCGAACCGATGGGCGAGCACCGGGGTGTCCGCGAACCCGGTGATGCGCACGGCGTGCAGGGCCAGGAGGTCGGGCGGAGAGTCGCGCCTCACGAGCCGGCGTCCTGACGTGCTGCCAGCCGGGTGTAGTGCTGCTGGCACGCCTGCGGGGAGTTGAACCCCATCGCCTGCGCCATCTGGGCCCAGGTCAGTCCCGCGCTCCGGGCTGTGAACAGCAGGGCGGCTTCGAGTCCTTCGACCTCGGCGCGGGCGGCGGGCAGCAGGGTGAGCGCGCTCAGGATGTCCTCCGGGGCGAGGTCGGCCCAGCGCCAGGCGGCGAAGTGCGCGAGGTCGATCGCGGACGGCGGGGCGGGCGAGGGCCGCCACGGGCGGCCGCCGATCGCGTCCGCGCCCAGGCTCAGCAGCCGCTCGCGCGCTTCCCGTTCACGGCGGGCCTCCAGGTGGTCGGTGTGAGCGACGTCGTCCTTGCGTGACATGCGACCGATGATGCACAATCAACAAATTGTTGTCAATAATTTGTTGAAGGGCGAGGGATGATAGTACCCCTCCAGGAGGCCGTCCCCGAAACCTGCGGAGGCAAGGCCGGCGCGCTCGGCGCGTTGCTCCGCGCGGGTCTGCCGGTCCCGGACGGTTTCGTCGTGCCGTTCGCCGCGTACCTCGCGGCCGTCCGCGACCTCGACCTCGGGCCGGTCCCCGGCGAGCCGGCCGATCACGCGGCGGCGCGGCAGATGATCGGGGCCCGCCCCGTCCACACCACCGTGACCGACGCGCTGGGGCGCGCCCTCGACCAGCTCGGCGATCCGCCGGTGGCAGTGAGATCATCGGCAGCGGACGAGGACACCGGCCAGGCGTCGGCCGCCGGTCAGCACGAGAGCTTCCTCGCCGTCCGCGGCGCCGGCGAGGTCGCCGATGCCGTGCGCGCCTGCTGGGCGTCGCTGTTCTCGCCTCGTGCCATCGAATACCGGCGTGCCGCCGGCCGCGACGCCCGGCCGCCCGCCGACCCCATGATGGCCGTCATCGTCCAGCGGCACCTGGACGCCGAGGCGTCCGGGGTCATGTTCACACCCGCCGACCCGGGCGACGCCACCCGGATCGAGGCGTCCTGGGGCCTCGGCCCCAGCATCGTCGAGGGCAGGGTCACCCCTGACGCCTACCTCGTCGCCGACGACGGCTCGGTCGCGCGCACCGTCGCCGACAAACGAACCCGCCTCGACCGGCGCGGCACGCGGCTCGTCAGCCGCGACGTGCCCGCTCCCACCCGGAGCCGACCGGCGATCGACGACGCGACCGCCACCCACCTGGCGGAGCTGGGCAGGGACATCGCCGCCCTCCTCGGCGGGCCGCAGGACATCGAGTGGGCGACCGCCGACGGCCGCACCTGGATCCTGCAAGCACGGCCGGTCACCGCCGCCTTGCCACCCACCCCGCCACCCACCTCGCCACCCGCTTTGCCACCCGCCCCGCCTCCCGGCACCGGCGGTATGCCGGCTGCCGCGCTCACCGGCACACCAGGCAGTCACGGGACCGTGACCGGCACCGCGAGGATCGTCCGCGGACCCCGCGACTTCGCCCGCGTACGCCCGGGTGACATCCTCGTCTGCCCCTTCACCGACCCCGCCTGGACGCCCCTGCTGCGCATCGCCGCCGGCGTCGTCACCGAAACCGGAGGCGTGCTCTCCCA
The DNA here is from genome assembly GCF_043204415.1 of Nonomuraea sp. NPDC047897. Taxonomy (NCBI): domain Bacteria; kingdom Bacillati; phylum Actinomycetota; class Actinomycetes; order Streptosporangiales; family Streptosporangiaceae; genus Nonomuraea; species Nonomuraea sp. NPDC047897. The sequence continues at coordinate 296,382 of NZ_JBIDCC010000003.1, forward strand.
CGCCGCCATCGTCGCGCGCGAGCACCGCATCCCCGCCGTCCTCGGCATCCCGAACGTGACCGGCACCCTCCACGACGACGCGGTCATCACGATCGACGGCACCACCGGCACGGTCACAGCCGGAGACGCGTGACTGGTCCGTCCCCGGCCGAGCCTCACCCATCCACGGTTCGAAAGGAGAGGCGACGCGGGCCCGTGCGGACACCGTGTCACTCACCCTCATGGCGACACGACACCTCTACCTGGCACGCCACGGCGCGGCCGACGCGTTCGGAGAGCTCACCGGCATCGGGCGCCGGCAGGCGGACCTGCTGGGCGAACGGCTCGCCCACGTACCGGTCGACGCCGTGTGGCACTCCCCGCTGCCGCGCGCCGTGGCGAGCGCGCACGCACTCGCCCGGCATCTGCCGAACGCGCCCGTGACCGAGGCCACCGAACTCGCCGACCACGTCCCCTACGTGCCCGCCGCGGCGGAAACACCCCCGGCCTGGGCCGGTTTCTTCGACGGCTACGACGACACCGAGGCGGCCTCGGGCCAGAGACTCGCCGAAGCCCTGGTCGCCCGGTTCGCCAAGGCCCCGGGGGCGACCGCGGACGGGACCCGGCCCGACACGCACGAGGTCCTGGTGACGCACGCCTACCAGATCGCGTGGCTGGTGCGGCACGCCCTGGACGCGCCGCCGTCCCGGTGGCTCGGGCTGAACAGCGGTAACACCGCGCTGACGGTCATCCACTACCGCGACGGCCTGCCGCCCACGATCGTGATGTTCAACGACATGAGCCACCTCCCGCCCGACCTGCGCTGGACCGGGTTCCCCGAAGGACTGAGGCCATGACGTGCCTGCTCACCTGCCGGGCTGGGCGAGCCGCTCGCTGACCCGAGAAGGCCGCAGAGCGAGACGCTGGGACATACGGCGAAGACTGAAGGCCATTCCGCAGGCCTTCCGATCTCCCTAACGTGGGCCGCAGCCACCCTCACCGCCAGGCCGGGGCGGCCTGGACCATCACGGACCCACCTTGACGTGAGGCGGACGGCCTGCGCCTGCCCCCATGATCTCGCCATACCTCACCCTTGAGAGGCCACCTATGCCCACCGTGCCCTGGATCAAAGTCGACACCCCTGTCGCGCCTGAAGCGCTGATCATGGCCTCCCGGTTGGAGGTCAGATCGCTGCGCCAGGTGCCAGGATTCCTGATGGCCTCCATGAGGTTGCTGCGCCAGGCCTGTCGAGCGCCAGGCGCGCTGGGCGTCTCCTTGAAGGCCGAGCTGCTCAAGCGCACCTTCTGGACCGTATCCGCCTGGACCGACAAGGCCGCCGTGTACTCCTACGCCGCCAGTGAGCCGCATAAGACGACCATGCGTCGCAAACGTGCCGTGATGCGGGATTCCACATTCCTCTTCTGGGAGGTGCCCGCCGACCGGTTGCCCCTTGCCTGGGACGAGGTGCAGCGCCGCATCTCGCAGGAACGCGACCCGGATGGAGGGGCCGGCCCCGCGAGCAGCTGAGTCTCACCACCCGCCGGGTGACGACCTTCGTCCGCAGCCCGCCTCTGCCCCGGGAGTGCTGCCCGCGAGCGGCCGCTCAGGCGGGCGCATAGGTGAGGCAGTCCGCCGCGTTCTCCACGTATCCGACCGTGATGCCCGGAGCCTGGCATTCGAACTGGGCGTTGTGTCGGCAATCGGAGATCTTGCAGGCGCCGACATGGCCTACGGCCGTGGGATCGCCTCCCTTGGTGGGAGCGCTGAAGAAGGTGTCGCAGTGAGCATTACGGGCGTCACCTACGGTGATGGCCAGTGCGTGGCAGTTGCGGTCGGTGTTGTAGGCGCACGCTTCCGCTTCGCATGCGTTGACAACAGGCATCTCCATCGAATCCCCCATGCTGACGTGAGGTCGCGGCCGGTGAGCAGTCTTCGGCACCGCTCAGAGGCGCTGCCCCGGCGTCCAGGGGTTCACTCGGTGCAGGCATGGAGCAGGATGAGGTCTTGACCGTCTGCGAGGGTCACGCGGCTCCGGCGGCTCGACGATCTACTCAGGTCTGACCAGCAAGGTGCCGCTCGTCGCCTTGTGGGGCCGGCGGGTTGCCGTCGTGGTCGAGGATGGCGTCTCCTGGCGACCTCGTCGAGTCTGCGGGGACGTGCTCCCAGCGTCCGGCGAGGAGGGTGGGAGTGGGTGCGGTCCCGGGCAGTTGCGGGTGGCCGGGGCGCAGGCCGTCGAGAGCGATGGCGATCGTGCGCTTTCGGGCGTTGTGGGCCGCGTCGGTCAGGTCGGTGTGGCCCTGCCGGTCGAGCTGTTCGATCAGGGGAGACTTGCCGAGCTGTTCGATCAGGAGCGAGATGTCCATGGCCGTGGCGTCCGGTCTGAGCACTCCGGCAGCGTGCGCGCGGGCCACCAGGTCCCGCATCAGCTCATCGGATCTGGTGAACTTGGCCGCCATCTCGTCGGTGACGGCGATCGTACCGGCCAGCGGCCCGAGGGAGCCGCCGCTGAACTGGATGCAGGCGCTGATGTAGTGAGCGAGCCCTTCCCACGGGTCGTCGTGCTGCAGGCCGCGTTCAGCGGCCTGGATCCACTGGTCGAGGGAGAGCGCGCACAGATGCTGGAAGAGCTCGTCCTTGGACCGGTAGCGGCGGTAGAGGCTGGCGACGCCGACTCCGGCGCGTGCGGCGATCGTCGCCACCGACGCATGTGCTCCGTCCACAGCCAGGACCTTCTTGGCGGCCTCCAGGAGGGCCTGGTCGTTGCGTTCGGCTTCTGCGTGCCGGGGAGCTCTGCGGGCCATGCGCTCACTTTAGCCGCTTTGCGAAGCGATTCACTCCGTTATAGCCTCCTTCCAAACGAAGCGAATCAATCCGTTTGGAGGAGTGTCATGCGGGCCGTGGTGATGGAGGAGTTCGGAGGGCCGGAGGTCCTGCGGATACGGCAGGTCGACGATCCCGTGCCGGGGCCGGGGCAGGTGCTCGTCGCGGTGGCCTACGCGAGCATCACGTTCGTCGAGACGCAGGTGCGCTCGGGCGCCGGGCCGTTCGGCAGGCCCGCGCTGCCCCGCATTCCGGGCAACGGCGTGGGCGGCCGCATCGTCGCCGTCGGAGCAGACGTGGACCCGGCCCTCACGGGAACAGTTGTGGTCACCACCACCGGCGGCGAGGGCGGCTACGCGGAGCTGGCGCTCGCTCGGGCGCGCGACGCGGTCCCGGTACCCCCGGGTGTGGAGCTCAAGGACGCGGTCGCGCTGCTGGCCGATGGGCGTACGGCGCTGCTGCTGTACCGGCAGGCGGAGATCAAGCCGTCGCAGCGGGTCCTCGTCGAGGCCGCGGGAGGGGGCGTAGGCAGCCTGCTGGTGCAACTCGCCGCCGCCGCGGATGCCCACGTGATCGGCGCCGCCCGAGGCGTCGGCAAGGCCGGGCTGGTCACCTCGCTGGGCGCGGCCGCCTATGTCGACTACTCCCGGCCTGACTGGCTGGATCGGGTGGCCGAGGCGACCGGCGGCGCCGGACTCGATCTCGTCTTCGACGGGGTCGGCGGCCGGATCGGCACCGAGGCGGTCGGAGCCCTGCGCGAAGGCGGACGCGTGAGCACCTACGGAATGGCCAGCGGCGCCGACACCGAACTCGACCAGGACGAACTCCGGGCACGCTCCATCGGCGTCATCGGCCTCACCACCGCACCGGACCCCGCCCAGACCCGCGCGCTCATCGTCGACGCGCTGAACCTCGCGGCCGACGGGAAGCTGCGGCCGGTCATCGGCCAGACCCTCCCGCTTGAGGCGGCAGCCGCCGCGCACCGAGCGATCGAGTCCCGGACCACCACCGGCAAGACCCTGCTCGTCCCCGCCGGCCATGTCCGCGGCTGAGATCAGGACTCACATGACCCACAAGCCTCCTGACAGGGCCGGAGCCCGGGAATGGACCGCCCTGGTGGTCCTGGGTGTCCCCGCCGTGCTGGTCATGATGAACATGTCCGTGCTCTACCTGGCGCTGCCGAGCCTGAGCGCCGATCTGGAGCCCGACGGCCCCCAACTGCTGTGGATCACCGACATCTACGGCTTCATGGTCGCCGGATCACTGGTCACGACGGGTACGCTCGGCGACCGTCTCGGGCACCGCCGGATGCTGCTGGCCGGCGCCGTCGCCTTCACCTGCGCATCCGTCATCGCCGCATACGCGCCCAGCGCCGGCATGCTCATCGCAGCGCGGGCGGTCCAGGGAGTCGCCGCCGCCGCCCTGGCGCCGTCCTCACTGGCCCTGATCCGCGCCCTGTTCCTCGACGTCCGGCAGCGCACCCTGGCCATCACGATCTGGATGATGGCTTTCATGGGCGGTGGCGCGCTCGGCCCGCTGGTCGGCGGTGTGCTGCTGCAGTACTTCTGGTGGGGGGCCGTGTTCCTGCTCGCCGTTCCCACCATGGCTCTGCTGCTGGTCACCGGCCCCTTCCTGATCCCTGAATCCCGCGCTTCGGCTTCGGGGCGGCTCGACGCGGTCAGCGTGGTCCTGTCGCTGCTGACTCCTCTGACCATCGTGTTCGGCATCAAGGATCTCGCCGTCCACGGTCCTGCCCTGCCGTCCGCCGGTGTCCTGGTCGCGGGCCTGATGATCGGCGTGGTGTTCGTACGCCGCCAGCGGCGGCTGTCCGACCCGCTCCTGGACCTGGGACTGTTCCGGATCCCCGCCTTCGCCGTCTCCGTCGCAGGCATGGTGCTGGTCGGCGTCGTGCTGTTCGGGACCAGCCTGCTCACCTCGCAATACCTGCAACTGGTGCTCGGCTTGTCTCCGTTGGAGGCCGGCCTGTGGCAACTGCCCACCGCGGTCACCGGGACCGTCGTGGCCCTGGTGGTCTCCAGCCTCGCCGGCCGAATCCGCCCAGTCGTCTTCATGGGCGCCGGAGCCGCGTTCGCCGTCATCGGTTCTCTCCTGCTCACCCGGGTGGACAGCAACCCCGTCATCCTGGTGTCCGGCTCCGTCATCCTCTTCGCCGGGCTGACGCCGTTCATGGCGCTGGGAACCAACCTGGTCCTCGGTGCGGCACCACCCGAACGCGCCGGAGCAGCCTCAGCGATCTCCGAGACCGGCGCCGAGCTCGGCGGCGCGCTCGGCATCGCCGTCCTCGGCAGCATCGCCACCGGCGTCTACGGCAGCTACATGATCGGCCATGCACCCGACGGCGTCCCCGCCAAGGTCGCCGAGGCCGCCGGCGAGACGTTGCCCGCCGCACTCCGGGCCGCCCAGCGACTCCCCGACAGCCTCGGCATCCCGTTGGCCCAGGCCGCCCGGGACGCGTTCACCCACAGCCTTCACGTGCACGCGCTCATCACGATCCCCCTGCTCATGGCGCTCGCCCTCCTGACCCTGACCCTGCGGCGCGCAACCCCGCCACAGCCACCGAGCCGGCATGAGCAGGCCACGACGCCCACCCCGGCGTTCGACTGAAAGGACCGAGAATCATGCAAGTCGAGGTCTACTTCGACGTCCTGTGCCCCTGGTGCTACATCGGCAAGAGACGACTGGCCACCGCCCTGAAGGGCCGCAACGACGTGCACGTCGTCTGGCGCAGTTTCGAACTCGATCCGGACGGAGGCCCGGTCCCCGGCCTGACGGCGGCGCAGGTGATCGCCACCTACCAGAGCGACCCGGCCCGGGCGCGTGCCCGGGTGGCCCACATCCAGGCGCTCGGCGCGGCCGAGGGACTCGAACTCAACCTGCACCAGGCCCGGCCCGTCAACTCCCTCGACGCGCACCGCCTGATCCACCTGGCCGCCACTCGCGGCCTGGCCGACGCCGTTCTGGAACGTCTCCTTCACGGCTACCACACCCAAGCCCGCAACATCGCCGACCCGGAGGTTCTCCAAGCGCTCGGCGTCGAGGCCGGACTTGATCAAGCCCAGGTAGGTGAACTCTTGACCGGCGACGCGTTCACCGCTGAAGTCCGAGACGACGAACGCCGCGCCGCCCAGAGGGGAATCCGAGGCGTGCCTGCACTCGTCATCGACGGAGCCCCGCCGGTCTCGGCCGTTCAGGAACCTGCCGCTCTGGCGAGCCTCCTCGAACGCGCGACCCGCTTCTGAGCCGCCGCGTCGCCCGACAAGGCATTCGCAACGACACTCGATGCCGACGGTCGCGTCAGCCCCAGCTCACGCGGCTGCGTGGCCCGCACCCGTACGCGCACGCAGGTCATCGGGGCCCGCTCGTCCCGCGGCCGCGCTGGCGAGCGGCTTCGTACAACACCACGGTCGCGGCGTTGGCGGCGTTCAGGGAGCTGGCAGAGCCGACGATCGGGATGCGCGCCATCATGTCGCAGCTCTCCCGCCATCCGGCGCTCAGCCCGGCGGTCTCGTTCCCGATGACCAGCAGGGTGGGGCCGGTCAGGTCCAGGTCGGCGATGTCGGCGGTGCCGTTCTCGTCGGTGCCGACCACCGTCAGCGGCAGGCCCCCGGCGCGGAGTTCGGTCACCCACGCCAGCACCTCCCGATGGGAATGGGTCCGGACCACGGGCAGGGCCAGCAGCGAACCCGTGGAGGCCCGCACCGATCTGGGGTCGTAGGGATCAGCGGCGTGCCCGGTGACGATCAGGCCGGCGCCGCCGAACGCGTCCAGCGATCGCGCCATCGTCCCGATGTTGCCCGGGTTGTTCGGCCGGTCGAACACCATGCCTAGAAAGGACGACCGCACCGTGATCCGGGACAGCTCATCGCCCGGCAGTTCGAGCACCGCCACCAGCTCGGGCACGTCCTCGTCCTTGCCGCCCAGCTCCCGCAACAGCTCGGGGGCCATCGCCACCCGCTCGCCGCCCGCCACGTCCAGCATCCGGGTCGCCCAGTGCGACAGCGGCCGCTCGGCGTCATGGATCAACGCGCGCACCGGCCAGCCGAGCTCGACCGCCAGGCTGATCGGGCGCACCCCCTGGACCAGGAACTCCCCGGCCCGCTGCCGCTTGGACCGGTTCCCCAGCAGTGCCTGCCACTGCTGGAACCGTGCGTTTGCGCGCGAGATGCGCAGTTTCCCCGACGCGGGACTTCCGGAACTCACCACGGTCTACACCCTAGGATCAGTGGGCGGGCATCCGGTCCATGCCGGGTCCGCGACCGTACTCACCCGTAGCGTCTTGGCGTGACGCCGGCCTCTGAGCGGGAAGGCGGCCGGGACAGCCGGGCAGCGGCTGCGCGCCAGAGTCCTGGCCTGTCCTCCAGCGATATACTGCGAGGTGGAACCCGGTTTCCGGGGCCGCGGCGGCGTTCCAGCGCCGACCCGTCACGAGGGTCATGATGAGCGAGCACCACGATCAGAGCCCGCGTCCGCCCGAGCCGGCACCGGAAGACTTCGCGACGTGGCTGGTAGCGGGCTATGACCGGCATCCGGCCGCGCAGGCGGCGGTGGTGGCGGCCGCCGATCTGGCCACCCGGCTGGACGCGCGGCTCCTGGTGGTGCACGTGCTCGACGTGGAGGACTATCCGATCGACCCCGATGCCGACGTCGCCGACTGGGAAGCCCATGCCCGGGCCGCCCTGGCCCACGAGCGAGATCAGGTTCACGCGCTGCTCGCCGAGCATCGTCTGCCGTGGACGTGGGTGGCTCGGCGCGGCAACGCGGCCCGGGAACTGCTCGATCTGGCCGACGAACACCACGCCCTCATGATCGTCCTCGGGGTGGGGCGGGCCGGGCTGACCGCGCGGCTGCTGGGCGACTCGGTGGCCACCTACGTGACCCGCCACACCGACCGGCCCGTCCTGCTCGTCCCCGAGCCGCGCGCCCGTAGCGTCCTCCCCGGCCCTCTCGGGCAGTCCTGACGGCGTCATCCGGCGACGAGGCCGGCGACCTGGGCCGGATGAGTGAGCTGCGGGTAGTGCCCGGCCCCGGCGATCTCCGTCACCGGGTGGCCGGCGGCCACGACCAGGGGGTCGGCCGAGCCCACGACGATCTGGACGGGGACGCTCACCCGCTCCAGCAGCGCCCGCGCCCGCTCCCGGTCGGCGAACGCCGCACGCATCGCGGTGACCACCCGGCGCGCCGCCCCCGGACGGCGCAGGTCGGCTGCGGCGCTCGCCACCTCCGGCCCCTCCGGGAGGCCGAGCGTTCCGGCCAGCCGGGCGGCGGACATGCGGCGCAGCATCGGGACGGCCAGGGGCGAGCGGGTCAGCCACGAGCCGGGAACCTGCAGGAACGCCGGCGACAGGAGGACCAGCCGGCCGACCCGCTCGGGATGCGCGGCGGCGTACCGGAGCGCGGGTCCGCAGGCCAGCGAGTGCGCGACCAGCGTGGGGCGGGTCCGCACCGGGCCTAGCAGGTCGGCCAGCCACCCGTCGACGTCCCGGCCGGTGGGGGCCGAGCGGCCCAGACCGGGCAGGTCGGGGGCCAGGACCGGGCCGGGGAGGCGCGCGGCGACCGGCGCCCAGAGGTCGGCGTTCATGGGCAGCCCGTGCAGCAGCACGTGGGCCGGAGCGTGCCGCTCTCCGGCGACCCAGGTCCGGCCGCCCGCCACGGTGTCGAAGCCGTACGGTCGCAGCCAGGGGGTGGCGGCGCCGAAGCGGGTGGCCACCAGGTCGTCGGCCCATCCGCGTAGCGCGTCGGCGGCCGGTGGCATCTCCAGGCCGGCGGCCGCGGCGAGGGCGCGGGCGGAGGCCGTCGGGTAGCGGTCCGACGACAGGAACGACAGCGTCTCGGGGTCGGCGCCGGTGAGCCTGCGCGGCAGGCGCCGGACGAGACCGACGGGGACGGTGCGGCGTGGGGCCCGCACGCCCAGGTGACCGGCGATCGTGCCGATCAGGTCGGGCAGAGGGGGAGTGGAGTCGTCGAGCACCCAGTAGTGCTCACCGGCGGGCGCGGTGGGGATCTCGGCCAGGAAGCGAGCGAAGTAGTCGATGGTGACGATCGGCAGGAACACGTCGGGTCCTCCCGGGAGCGCGGGCAGCCGCCCGTTCCACAGGTCCTCGACCAGGGCGGCCAGGCCGATGTACTGGCCGGGCCCGATCACGGTGCTGGGGTTGGCGACGGTCAAGGGGAGTCCCAGTTCGGCGGCCCTGGCGCGTACCGCCCGGTCGGCCTCGACCTTCGACGCCTCGTAGGCGCCCAGCCGGGCGTAGTCCGGTGGCCCATCGGACCCGCTCACCCGGTAGCCGCTGATGTGCACGACCCGGCGCAGCCGGGGGAGTGTGGCGGCCCAGTCGAGCACGTTGAGCGCCCCTGTCACGTTGGCCGCCCGGGCCTCCGGCACGCTGAGGCCGAACGCGAAACGGGCGGCGGCGTTGTAGACGTCGCGCACACCGGGCAGGTCGGCCCGGGTGAGCGGCTGGGTGATGTCGGCGGTGACGACGGTCAGCCCGCCGGTGGCGATGCCCTGGGACTCCAGCCACGGGGTGAGGGTGTCGTTCCGCACAGCTGCCACCACCCGTTGCCCCCGGCCGAGCAGCTCGGCGACCAGGGCCCGGCCGATGAAACCGGTCGCGCCGAAGACAGTCGCGTCCATGGATCCTCCATAATAGATCGGTCTACATATTTTGTGGTGAGAGAAAAGGGCCCGCCGGACGCGGCGGGCCCCTCCATCCCGGTGTCAACGCAGCAAGGCGGCGATCTGGCGGGCGACCCGGTCCAGTGGCTCCCTGTCGCGGTGCGTCCTGGCCAGCAGGAGGGCGCCCTCGATCAGGGCCAGGATCGTCACGGCGAGATCGTCGGCATCGGGGCGGCCCCCCAGCCGGGCGCGCAGGGCCGCCTCCCACCGGGTGTAGACCTCCGAACAGGCCTGCTGCAACGGCTCACTGGTGGCCGCCATCTCCAGCGCCACCGTGGCCACCGGACACCCCTTGCGCCAGCCCGACTCCTCCAGCCGGTCCCCGAGGTGCCGCAGCACGCCCTCGACGAACTCCGCCGCGGACGAACTGGAGCCGGCCAGGTCCTCCATCGCGCCGCCGATCGCCCGGCCGGCCCGCCGTACGGACTCGCCGACCAGTTGGTCCTTGCCATCGGGGAAGTGGAAGTAGAGGGAACCGCGCGGGGCGCCGCTGGCCGCGACCACCTGGTTGAGCCCGGCTCCGAGGTATCCGCCGGTCTCGATCAGCTCCTGCGTGGCGTCCAACAGCCGGTCCCGCGTCTCGGCGCCCTTCTGTCCCATGCCGCAAAAATAGACCGGTCAATATATTTTTTCAAGCGCGGCCACCACCGAGAGGGCTCGCCACCGACGAGGCAGGCGGGGGCGGCGTCCATCAAAGCCTCCCGAGGGGACCGGCGGCTTCAGCCGCCGGGGGAATCGGGAGCGGGAGGGCCGTCAAGGCCCGAGCGTGCCCTGACCTGCCGGGTCTGCGCATCACGGGTCTCCTTCCGGGTTTTGTCGGTGCCTGCCGGTACCGTGGTCGCGTCGTTACTGAGCGTGGGAGGTGGGTGTGCGCAGGTCGTTCAAGTTCCTGCTGCGCCCCACCAGCAGGCAGGCCGCCGCGCTCGCCGCTTGCCTGGAGGATCACCGAACCCTGTACAACGCCGCGTTGGAGCACCGGCGCACCGCCTACGCCAGGGCCGGGGTGAGTGTCCGCTACGGCGATCAGCCGGCGGAGTTGAAGCACATCCGCGCCGACGATGGAGAGGGTCAGGGCCGGTGGTCGTTCTCTTCCCAGCAGGCCACGCTGCGACGGCTGGACAGGGCGTTCCGGGCGTTCTTCGACCGGGTCGAAGCCGGGCGCACGCCGGGGTTCCCGCGTTTCAAGGGGCGGGGCTGGTTCGACACGGTGCAGTGGCCGAAGGACGGCGACGGTTGCCGGTGGGATTCCCAGCCCGAGCATCCGGCCGCCACGTTCGTGCGCCTTCAGGGCGTCGGCCACGTCCGGGTGCACCAGCACCGGGCCGTGAAGGGCCGGGTGAAGACGATCGGCGTCAAGCGTGAAGGCCGCCGCTGGTACGTGGTGCTGTCGTGCGACGACGTGCCCGCGCAGCCGCTGCCCGCCACGGGCGTGGTCGCCGGGATCGACCTGGGTGTCGCCTCGCTGGTCACGACCAGCGACGGCCACCACATCGACAACCAGCGGCACCTGGCCGCCTGCGCCGGCCGTCTCGCATCGGCCCAGCGCGATCTCGCCAGGACCAAGCGCGGGTCCAAGCGTCGGCGTAAGGCGGTGGCCCGGGTCGCCGCGCTGCACGCCAAGGTCCGGCGGCAGCGGCTCGACCACGCGCACAAGGCCGCCTTGGCCCTGGTCGGCGGCTACGACGTGATCGTGCACGAGGACCTGCGGATCACCCACATGACCCGTTCGGCGTCCGGCACGATCGACGCCCCCGGCCGCAACGTCGCCGCCAAGGCCGGGCTCAACCGTTCGATTCTCGATGCGGGTTGGGGGGTGTTCCTGACGATCCTCGCGCACAAGGCTGAAAGCGCCGGTCGAGAGCTGATCGCAGTCGATCCCCGCAACACCTCCCGCACCTGCGCCCGCTGCGGGCACGTGGCGAAGGACAACCGTCTCACCCAGGCCGAGTTCGCCTGCACGGCGTGCGGGCACACCGCGCACGCCGACGTGAACGCGGCGACCAACATCCTGAGGGCAGGGCTTGCCCTTCGCCAGGCTGCCCAAGCGGCTTAGCGAGAAGCCGCTCCCTTCAGGGAGCGGAGGAGTCACCTGCGGGGACGACGGCTGTACGAGACGACGCCGTCCTGGGAGACCGCCGACCAGAACCCGTCGCTCGACTACTCGACGCTCGAATTCGCCGCGCTAGTTCTCGGCCGTGCCGGTTCTGCGGCCAATGGACTCCTGGTAGATGTCCGCGTACGTGCGAGAGTCCTTGATCAGGTCGTCGCAGAAGGCGGCGACGTCGTCGCCGATGAGTTCCAGGACTTTCCTGTCGGCCGCGACTCCTTCCTCGAAGAAGTCGAGGATCCCTGGAAGCAGGCGCCCGTCGAGCAGGTCGATCGGTCCGACCTTGAAGAGGTATCTCTGGATCTCCTTGTAGACGACCTGGTAGTCGGGCGGGAGCGCCTTGACCCGCGCCATGTGCGCCCGCCACTGCTGCTTGCCTTCGATGATGTCCCGGATGCCCATGTCAGTCTCCCAGCCGGCCCAGTTTCCGTGCGACGTTCCTGTTCAACTGTTCGCGCCACCGGTCACGATGGTTCCGGGCCCCTGCTCCGCCGGCCAGCGCCGTACAGAAGCCCGCGATGTCGTCACCCAGCACGTCGTGGATGCTCTGCCCGTCGGCCGCCGTCTCTTCGAGCAGCCCAAGAGCGTTGTCGAGAATCGGCGTCAGGTTTCGACCGGTGAAGTCCGAGTAGAGAGAAAGATGGCCCTTGATCTCTTCCCATGCCGCCCGGTACTCGGCCGGCAACGCCTCGGCCCGGGCTTCGAAGGCCTTCCATTCCCTGGTGAGATCGCTGCCGGTCACGGTCTCCCAGAAGTTCATCTCCCGCCCTCCTTGAGCTTGTCGATCCGTGAGGTGATGTACTCCCATTTGGCCCAGAACGTTGCGAGTTCTTTTCGCCCCGCGTCGTTGAGCGTGTAGAACTTCCGCGGCGGACCCAGTCCGGACGGTCGTTTCGTCGCCTGGACCAGCCCGTTCTTCTCCAGTCGCAACAGGATGGTGTAGACGGTCCCCTCGACGACGTCGGCGAAGCCGAGTTCGTTCAGCCGACGGGTGATGGCGTACCCGTAGGTCTCCTCGCTGCCGATGATCTCCAGCACGCAGCCTTCGAGCGTGCCCTTCAGCATCTCTGTCAGGTCGTCCATCGCGGGTCCTCTTCGGCGCCAGTGGTACTCGGTAGTACCGAGTACCACTATACAGTACCACGGAGTAGTGGAGTGCGGCCACCTGGGGTCGGCCTACATGAGCCCAAACCCACATTGAGATGATCTTGAAAGGTTGAGCGGCAGACGTTCACGCTGGTCGAGGTCGTGTGCTGCCACGGATAATGCTCTGATATCTGTGCTATCAGAGAGCGCGACCTGCGGTGGCATCTTCCGTCCGTGACGTGAAGCGGTCCTGTTATCCGTGGCAAGGAGGAAGCGGTGGCCACCGTCGGCCATCCTGGTCGCCTCCCAGGCGGAAATCCCGATCACCGCGGAGTGGGGCGACGGGATGGTCGCCGGCAAAGGCACCCGCCCTCCCAGACCGCTGGTCTTCCTGGCACGGCACCTGCCCGCCTTCAAGAAGCTCCCCTCCAAACTGATCGCCTACGGTCCGCGTCCCGAGCACGCCCCCGACTTCGCCCGCAGGACCGCATAAGACGAGGCGAGATTCTCGAAGAAGGTGACTCCTCCGCTCCCTGAAGGGAGCGGCTTCTCGCTAAGCCGCTTGCGTGGCCTGGCGAAGGGCAAGCCCTGCCCTCAGGATGTTGATCGCCGCGTTCACGTCGGCGTGCGCGGTGTGCCCGCACGCCGTGCAGGCGAACGCGGCTTGGGTGAGGCGGTTGTCCTTGGCGCAGTGCCCGCATCGCGAGCAGGTGCGGGAGGTGTTGCGGGGATCGACTGCGATCAGCTCTCGACCGGCGCTTTCAGCCTTGTGCGCGAGGATCGTCAGGAACACCCCCCAACCCGCGTCCAGGATGCTTCGGTTGAGCCCGGACTTGGCGGCGACGTTACGGCCGGGCGCCTCGATCGTGCCGGACGCCGAACGGGTCATGTTCGCGATCCGCAGGTCCTCGTGCACGATCACGTCGCAGCCGCCGACCAGCGCCAAGGCGGCCTTGTGCGCGCGGTCCACCCGCTGGCGGCGGACCTTGGCGTGCAGCGCCGCCACCCGGGCCACGGCCTTACGGCGGCGCTTGGACCCGCGCTTGGTCCGGGCGAGATCGCGCTGGGCCGATGCGAGACGGCCGGCGCAGGCGGCCAGGTGCCGCCGGTTGTCGATGTGGTGGCCGTCGCTGGTCGTGACCAGCGAGGCGACACCCAGGTCGATCCCGACGACCACGCCCGTGGCGGGCAGGAGCTGCGCGGGCACCTCGTCGCACGACAGCACCACGTACCAGCGGCGGCCTTCACGCTTGACGCCGATCGTCTTCACCCGGCCCTTCACGGCCCGGTGCCGGTGCACCCGCACATGCCCGATGCCGAGAAGGTAGACCCGTGTCACCGGATCATGCGGCTGGGAGTCCCAGGTCGCGCCGTTCCTGGCCGCGGGCCACTCGACCGTGTCGAACCAGCCCCGGCCCTTGAACCGCGGGTAGCCGGGCTTCGCCCCCTTCTTGATCCGGCGGAAGAACGCGGCGAACGCCTTGTCCAGACGGCGAAGAGTCTGCTGCTGCGAGCCCGCCGACCAGCGGCCCTGCCCATCCAGATCGTCGGCGCGGATGTGCTTCAACTCAGCCGACTGATCTCCGTAGCGGATCGTGACACCCGCCTTGGCGTAGGCGGTGCGCCGGTGCTCCAACGCCGCGTTGTACAGCTGCCGGTGATCCTCCAGGCAAGCGGCGAGCGCGGCGGCCTGCCTGCTGGTGGGGCGCAGCAGGAACTTGAACGACCTGCGCACACCCACCTCCCACGCTCGGTAACGACGCGACCACGGTACCGGCAGGCACCGACAAAACCCGGAAGGAGACCTGTGATGCGCAGACCTGGCGGGTCAGGGCACGCTCGGGCCCTGGTGGCCCTCCCGCTCCCGATTCCCCCGGCGGCTAAAGCCGCCGGTCCCCTCGGGAGACTCTGATGGCGGAGAGGATGTCGAGAACGGTCAAGCGGCTCCGTCCCAGGCGGCAGAGGCGGTCGCCGTGGCCGTACAGACGAAGGAGATCCAGCATGACGATCAAGCGCATGGACAACATCGGCATAGTCGTCGACGACCTCGACGCGGTGGTCGCGTTCTTCATCGAGCTCGGCATGGAGCTGGAGGGAAAGATGCTGATCGAGGGTGCTTGGGCGGCGCGGATCGTCGGGTTCGACGACCAACGGGTCGACGTGGCGATGCTGCGATGCCCGGGCGGGCGCGGCCGGGTCGAGCTGATGAAGTACCACCTGCCGGAGGCGATCAGCGGCGTGCCGGAGGATGCTCCGGCGAACACGCTGGGCATTCGCCGGATCATGTTCGCGGTCGACGACATCGACGACGTCATCGACCGCGTGCGCGCCCACGGCGCCGAACTCGTCGGTGAGGTGGTGCAGTACGAAGACAGCTACCGGCTCTGTTACCTCCGCGGCCCCGAGGGGATCGTCGTCGCACTGGCCGAGGAACTCGGCTGAGCCGGCGCAAGATCGACCCCACCCCGTAAGGAGAATCACCGTGACTCCTCCGCTCCCTGAAGGGAGCGGCTTCTCGCTAAGCCGCTTGGGCAGCCTGGCGAAGGGCAAGCCCTGCCCTGAGGATGTTGGTCGCCGCGTTCACGTCGGCGTGCGCGGTGTGCCCGCACGCCGTGCAGGCGAACGCGGCCTGGGTGAGACGGTTGTCCTTCGCCACGTGCCCGCAGCGGGCGCAGGTGCGGGAGGTGTTGCGGGGATCGACTGCGATCAGCTCTCGACCGGCGCTTTCAGCCTTGTGCGCGAGGATCGTCAGGAACACCCCCCAACCCGCGTCCAGGATGCTCCGGTTGAGCCCGGACTTGGCGGCGACGTTACGGCCGGGCGCGTCGATCGTGCCGGACGCCGAACGGGTCATGTGGGTGATCCGCAGGTCCTCGTGCACGATCACGTCGTAGCCGCCGACCAGGGCGAGCGCGGCCTTGTGCGCGTGGTCGAGGCGCTGCCGCCGCACCTTGGCGTGCAGCGCCGCCACCCGGGCCACGGCCTTGCGACGACGCTTGGAGCCCCGCTTCTTGCGGGCGAGGTCGCGCTGCGCCGTCGCGAGACGATCGGCGGTCGCGGCGAGGTGACGCGGGTTGGCCAGATGCTCGCCGCCGCTGGTGGTGACCAGCGAGGCGACGCCCATGTCGATCCCCGCGACCACACCCGTGGCGGGCAGCGGCTGCGCGGGCACGTCATCGCACGACAGCACCACGTACCAGCGCGAGCCCTCGCGCTTGACGCTGATTGTCTTCACCCGGCCCTTCACGGCCCGGTGCTGGTGCACCCGGACGTGGCCGACGCCCTGCAGGCGCACGAACGTGGCGGCCGGATGCTCGGGTTGGGAATCCCACCGGCAGCCGTCGCCGTCCTTCGGCCACTGCACCGTGTCGAACCAGCCCCGCCCCTTGAAACGCGGGAACCCCGGCGCGCGCCCGGCTTCGACCCGGTCGAAGAACGCCCGGAACGCCTTGTCCAGCCGGCGCAGCGTGGCCTGCTGCGAAGAGAACGACCACCGGCCCTGACCCTCCCGATCGTCGGCGCGGATGTGCTTCAACTCCGCCGACTGATCGCCGTACCGAACCGCGACACCCGCCTTGGCGTAGGCGGTCCGCCGGTGCTCCAACGCGGCGTTGTACAACTGCCGGTGATCCTCCAGGCAAGCGGCCAGCGCGGCGGCCTGCCTGCTGGTGGGACGCAGCAGGAACTTGAACGACCTGCGCACACCCACCTCCCACGCTCAGTAACGACGCGACCACGGTACCGGCAGCCACCGACCAAAACCGGAAGGAGACCCGTGATGCGCAGACCCGGCAGGTCACGGCACGCCCGGGCCTTGACGGCCCTCCCGCTCCCGATTCCCCCGACGGCTGAAGCCGCCGGTCCCCTCGGGAGGCTCTGATGGCCAAGTACCTGCTGCTCAAGCACTACCGCGGCGCGCCGTCGGCGATCAACGACGTGCCGATGGACAAGTGGACGCCGGAGGAGATCTCAGCCCACCTCCAGTACATGCGTGACTTCGCCGCTCGCCTCGAAGGCACCGGCGAGTTCGTCGACAGCCAGGCGCTCTCGCCGGAGGGCATGTTCGTCCGCTACGACGGCGAGGGGCGGCCGCCGCTCACCGACGGACGGTTCGCCGAGACCAAGGACCTGATCGCCGGCTGGATGGTGATCGACGTCGAGACCTACGAGCGCGCGATCGAGCTGGCCGGCGAGCTGTCCGCGGCTCCGGGCGCGGGCGGGAAGCCGATCCACGAGTGGCTCGAGGTGCGCCCGTTCTACGGCGAGCGGCCCACGGTGACCGAGTGAAGGAGTCGCTGCTGCGGGAGCTGGTGCCCGCGGTGATCGGTGTTCTCGTCCGTCGCGGAGCTGACTTCGAGGCGGCCGAGGACGCCGTGCAGGAGGCCTTGGTCGAGGCGGTGCGGGCTTGGGCGGACGGCCCGCCGCGAGACCCCCAGGCCTGGCTGATCACCGTGGCCTGGCGGAAGTTCCTCGACGCCGCCCGCGCCGACACCTCCCGCCGGCACCGCGAGGTACGGCCGAGGGTGAGCCGGAGCCCGTCCCGGGCGAGGCGGTGGACGACACGCTCCAGCTGTACTTCCTGTGCACGCACCCCTCCCTGACCCCGGCTTCGGCCGTCGCGCTCACGCTGCGGGCAGTCGGTGGCCTGACCACGCGTCAGATCGCGCAGGCCTACCCCGTCCCGGAGGCGACCATGGCCCAGCGGATCAGCAGGGCCAAACGCGCGGTCTCCGACGTTCGGCTCAACCAATCGGGTGATCTCGCCACCGTGCTCCGCGTGCTCTACCTGGTCTTCAACGAGGGCTACTCCGGCGACGTCGACCTGGCCGGCGAGGCGATCCGGCTCACTCGCCAGCTGGCGGCCAAGACCCACCACGAGGAGGTCGCGGGCCTGCTCGCGCTCATGTTGCTCCACCACGCGCGGCGCCGGGCGCGGACCGGCCCCGACGGCAGCCTCGTTCCTCTCGCCCAGCCGGACCGCAGCCTATGGAACACCCGCCTGATCACCAAGGGCGTCGACGTGCTCCAGGCGACCCTGGCCCGCGACCGCCTGGGCGAGTTCCAGGCCCAGGCGGGCCATCGCCGCGCTGTACGCCGACGCCCAGACGACCGAGGAGACTGACTGGGTCCAGATCGTCAAGTGGTACGACGAGCTGGTGCGTCTCACCAGCAGCCCGACGGCCCGCCTCAACCGGGCCGTCGCGGTCGGCGAGGCCGACGGCCCGCGGGCGGGCCTGGCCGCCTTGGACGGGCTCGATCCCGCGCTGCCTCGCTTCGCCGCCGTCGCGGCGTACCTGCACGAGCGTGGCGGTGACCCGGTGACCGCAGTACGGCTGTACGCCGAGGCCGCCCGATCGGCGCCCAGCCTCGCCGAACGCGACCACCTCACGCGGCGGGCCGCCCGGCTCAACACGCAACTGCGCAGGTGAGACGGCGACTGGCTGGAGAGACCCGCGGCACCCATAAATCGGTTCGGCATTTGTGTGGTTCTGGGCTAGTCTGCGCCCATCTTGCAGGGGGATATCGACAAGATTGCTGATGAGACCGGCTTCTCCGGGGTGGCCTGGATCGACCGGGCGGGTGCCGGTTCCTCAGCCAGGGAGATCTCGTGCGCGGTGATACCCTCGATGTGCCGGGCGGCCTCGTCCGGACCCATGTTCGACCCGCACATGTTCGACCCGCACGCGAACGTGGTCAGCACATGGCGTTCCTGCGGCTTGGTCAGCTTGCTGTCGTGGCCGGAAACCGGCCCGAAGCGGCGATGCCAGCCCAGCCAGTACGCGGTGCGCGAAACGATCTCGATCAGTGTGCGCTCGGGCATTCGCGCCTCGATCTCCGCCGCCAGCTTGGTCGCGCTGGCCGGCAAGCCCGCCTGCTCGCAGAAGGCGGCCAGCAGGGGCTGGCACTCATCGAAGCTCAGCAAACACCCGGTAGGCGGTCCGCTCGACCGACGTCACCGCACACGCCTCCCGGCTCGCCCCGCCCGCTACCGAGTCAGCCGCGTCATCCGCCGGACGACGTCCCGTGCCGCCTCTCGTGACCGGCGGCCAAGGCCGCAGGCCGCGGCGACGCCGAGCGACTGACCCTCCGGCAGGTGCCTGCGCACCAGCGCGAGAACGGCCTGCTGGTCCTCCATGCGTTGCGCTTCGTGGACCATGCCGGCGATGTAGCGCGTGCCTGACGGCAACCGCAGGTCGCCGAGGTCCGCGTACATGGCCTCGTCGCGGCGGGGGACGGACCTCCCCGCCGCGATCGGTTCGTGCACGAAGTCGAGGTGGCGGCCGGCCGGCCAGTTCTCCGCCACCGCGTTCGCGAACTCGACCGAGGCCCGCCGCGTCGCCGGCTGGGTGCGCGCCTCGTTGCCGAGGTCGCCGACGCACAGGTGGATGCCGAAACGTGATCCCTCCGGCGCGCGTGCCACCAGGTCGACGAGCCGCATCGCCAGGCCGCGACGGTAGGCCGGATCGTCCACGGCCAGCGCGAGGCTCAGGCCGGCAGGCGTCTCCAGCTGGTAGACGACGTCCCCGCCGTACGGCGCCCCGTGGATGGCTTCGATCTGCTCGACGGTCGCGCGGACGAAGGCTTCGATCGCGTCCTCACGCATGCCGCGTTCGGGGCCGAGCGTGAACAGCGCCATGTCGAAGCCGGTCGGAATGCCGACCTGGTACCTCAGGTCCGGCCGGCCCGCGGCACGGCGGGCGGCGTCGAACGTCTCCCAGGACGCGTCGGCCCACTCGTGATACCGGAGTCCGATGTCCTCCGGCAAAAGCTCGCGCCCCGGCGCGACCGCGAAGGCGGGGCAGCGGGTGTAGTCCGACCAGTCCCCGTCCTCGACCAGGACGAAGGCCGGGTTCCGGCGATAGGACTCGATCTGGTCGACGACCCAGTCCTTCCGGTCGGTCTCGCCGTCGGTCAGGGCGTAGAGGTTGCTCTTCGTCTCGTCGGTCAACATGTCGCGCAGCGCCTCACGCGCGGAGTTGGCCGGATAACTGCCGACAAAATGGATGGTGGTTGGCCTGTCCGTAATTGTCACCGTACGCACTGTACATAACACACGCACCCCCTGTCACCTAGTCACCACCTACAGTGGTCGGCCGGTCGGCTCCGGACGCCCCGCCGGTGCCCCGCCTGCGTGACTGGGCCGGAAAGCCGACAGCGTCGCCACCCGCCCACCGCCGCCCCCATGAGCGCGGCGTCGCGAAGCTGATCAGAAGAGTCCGGACTCGATGACGATCAGGCTGCCGATGACGACGAGGACGACGGGGACGAGCCATCGGCCGGAGCGTTCGACGACCTGAATGATCTTCGGATGGGAGCCGAGCCAGGAGCCGGCCAGGCACCACAGGGCGACCCCCGCGGCGAACACGCCGATGGTGAGCATCGTGGGCGCCACCCCCAGGGCGCGGAACACCGGGGTGTAGACGGAGACGTTGTCGGCGCCGTTGGCGATCGTCACCCCGGCGACGGCGGCCGCCCCGGAGGCGACGGCCGGCACGGCGGCTTCGTCGTCCTGGCCGGCACGGAGGTGGAGTGTCCGCGTGGCTTGCCCTACTCTGGGCGTGGCGAGGGGAGTACTTCCCAAGTGCCGCTCCGGTCAGTACGGACGTACCGAGCGTCCCCGGACGGCCGCCCGTTACCCCCGGGTGAAGGAGACCTCGAACGGCTGAACGCGTTCGAGGAGGTTTCATGTCCCTGGGGACAGTTCTGGCTGCGTCCGGTCCGGACAGCATCGCATCGGCCGGCCTGTGGTCGGTCACCGTCGCCGCCCTGCTCCTGCTGCTGGCGATCGACATCGTGCTGACCCGGCGCCCGCACGAGGTGCACATGCGCGAGGCGGTGGCGTGGTCGGTGTTCTACCTGGTGCTGCCGGTGGGATTCGGCGCGTACCTGTGGGGGGCGTTCGGCGGCACGGCGGCGGTGGAGTTCTTCACCGGTTACGTGGTGGAGAAATCGCTGTCGGTGGACAACCTCTTCGTGTTCATGCTGCTGCTGGCGGCGTTCGCGGTGCCGGCCGAGCTGGCGCAGCGGGTGCTGCTGTACGGGATCATCGGGGCGCTCGTGCTCCGGGTGGTGTTCATCGCGCTCGGGGCGGCGGCGCTGCAGAGCGGGACGTGGGCTTTCCTGCTGTTCGGGGCCGTCCTCATCGTGACGGCGGGCAAGGTGCTGAGGGAGGCGGTGAAGGGCGGCGAGCAGGAGGTCGACATCGACTCCATGCGCAGCGTCCGGCTGCTGCGCCGCTTCGTCCCGGTGACCCCCGACTACCGGGGTTTCCGGCTGGTGGTGCGGGAGGGCGGCCGGTTGGCCGTCACGCCGCTGGCGCTGGCCACCGTGGCGGTGTTCGCCACCGACATCGTCTTCGCCGTCGACTCGGTGCCCGCCGTGTACGGGGTGACCGAGGACCCGTTCCTCGTCTTCGCCACCAACGCCTTCGCGCTGCTGGGGCTGCGCGCGCTCTACTTCGTGCTGAAGGGGGCGCTGGCCAGGATGCGGCACCTCAACCACGGCCTGGCCGTCATCCTGGCGTTCATCGGCGTCAAGCTGATCCTGCACTGGGCGCACGGGCTGTGGGCCTGGGTGCCGGAGATCCCCACGCTCGCCTCGCTCGGCGTGATCATCGCGGTGCTGGTCACCGTCACACTCACCAGCCTGCGCGCCGAACGCCGGCTGCCGCGATGAGCGCGGCCCCCCGCGCCGTCAGCGGGGGGCGTACGGGCCGGCAGGGCCCGCGCGATCAACATCTACCTGGCAGCCAGCCTGCTGCCGTCCGCGGTTGCCGACCTGGGCGGCGCCAGCTTCTACGCCTGAAACATGACGGTCTACCTCGTCGCCATGGTGGTCGCCACGGCGCTCACGGGCCGGCTCCTGGCCCGGTGGGGGAACGTCGGCGCCTACCTGCTCGGCTTCGCCACCTTCACGGCCGGCTCGCTGCTCTGCGCGGTGAGTCCGGCGATGGCGGTGCTGCTGGCCGCCCGCGGCGTCCAGGGGCTCGGCGCCGGACTGCTGTCGGGGCTGGGGTTCGCCGTCGTCCGGTCGGCGCTGCCGCCCCGGTTCTGGACGCGCGGCGCCGCGCTGATGTCGGCGATGTACGGCGTCGGCAACTTCGCCGGTCCGGCGGTCGGCGGCCTGTTCGCGCAGGTGGGCTCGTGGCGGCTGGCGTTCGCGGTGATGGCGGTGATCTCGGCGGTGTGCGGGGCGATCGTGCCGCGCATGCTTCCGCGCGATGACGGCGGTGACCGCGGTGACCAGGGTGAGCGCGGCGGCGGCACCCGACCGCCGGTCCCGGCCAGGTCCCTGCTGCTCGTCACGGCCGCCGCCGGGGCGGTGAGCGTGGCGGGTGTGCTGCCGGGCACGCTGCCGAAGGTCGCCGGCATCGCGGTCGCGTTGCTGCTGCTGGCCGCTTGCGCCGCCCACGAGCGGCGGAGCCCGCTGCGGATCTTCCCGCGCACGACCTACCGGAGCGGCTCGTCCTTGAAGTGGGTACCTGACGCTCGGGCTGCTGTCCTTCGGTGTCGCCGTCGAGTCGTTCCTGCCGCTGTTCGGCCAGCGGCTGGGCGGCCTGCCGCCGCTCGCGGCGGGGTTCCTCGCCGCGGCCACCTCACTCGGCTGGTCGGTCACCCAGATCGGCACCTCGTCGGTGTCGGGAGAACGTGCGGTACGCCGGCTGCGCACGCTCGGCCCGGCGCTGCTCGCCCTCGGCCTCGTCGTCCAAGGACTGCTGCAGCGGGAGGACGCGCCGGGCTGGCTGGTCGCCGGTTGGGTGCCGGTGCTGGTGGTGGCGGGTGCGGGCATCGGGCTGGCCTACCCGCACCTGTCGGTGGCCGCGATGTCCAGCACGCGCGATCCGGAGGGGGGACGGCGGGCGGCGGCGGGGATCGCCACCGTGACGAGCCTGTCGATCGCCTTCGGCACGGCGGTGGCGGGGGTTCTGGTCGACCTGGGCGGCGGGTCGATGCTCGACTCGGCGCGGTACGTGCTGTTCGAATTCGCGTCATCTGCGCGGGCGGCACCTTCACCGCACGCGCCGCGAACCGGACGAGCCGGACGGAAACCGGTGACCCGGTCCGGCTCGCCCAGGGTCGGTGACCGGCCGCACCAGGCGCGGGGCGTCCTCAGGGAGCTGAGGCGGCGGGCCGGCGGGCCCGGCGCCCGTCGAGCAGGAAGAGCGTCGCCGGGACGAGTGCCAGGAAGAAGCCGAACGCCGGGAAGATCACGTAGGCGCCGAAGCCGGCCCACGCCAGCAGACCCCACCCGACGTAGGAGGGGAGCGGGCGGCCCTCGCGGGCACGTCCCACGGACAGCAGGCCGAGCAGGATCAGCGGGATCGTGAAGCTGCCGGGCATGGCCCAGAAGGCCAGCTTGGACTCCAGCATCCCCGGTGATCCCAGCCCTCCGTGGAGCGTCCCGGCGAGCCAGCCCGCCCAGTACTGCCAGGTCATCGTGGCGGTGATGGCGCTGTGTCCGAGGCCGATCGCGACGCAGCTCCAGCCGCCCCACGTGGTCAGCGTCGCGCGCCTGGCGCCGGTCGGGTTCACGTTCGTCTCCTTGGCTGTGGGGGGTGGGTGTCCTGGTGCCTCACGTGTGGTCCCTTCCTGCGTCCCATTCGGCCATCAGGGTCAGCAGGGTGAGTTGGTTCAGCTCAGGTGTGTTGACGGGGTCGAGCTCGCGGTAGCGGCGGTGGATGTTGGCCACGACCCGTTCGGCGTCCAGCCAGGTGGCGTACTCGCCGAGCTCGACCCGCTTGACCGCCTCGGCGAAGGGCAGGCCGGCGGCGTGGGCGGCGTCAGCCTGCTCGACCACGTGGGTGAGGTAGCCGCGCACCGCCCGGATCCCGTCCGGGTCGGTGACCGGGCCGTGGCCGGGGACGATCGTGCCGGCGCCGGTGGCGATCATCCGGTCGCAGGCGGCGATCCAGTTGCCGATCGGGCCGCTCCACACGATCGGCGTGCAGCCGACGAACAGCAGGTCGCCCGCGAAGAGCACGCCCGCGTCCGGCACGTGCACGACCGAGTCGGCACCGGTGTGCGCGGGGCCGAGGTTCGTCACCCGCACCTCGCGGCCGCCGATGTCGAGGGTCAGCTCCCCGCGGTAGGTGCGGTCGGGCAACCGCAGGCGGATGCCGCTGAAGTCGAAGCCGCCGAAGCGTTCGCGGAAGTAGGGGGTCGCCGGGCCGAGGTCCAGCACCTGGGTGGCGGTCAGCATCTCCGGCGGCATCTCGTGCCGCATGTCGGTGCAGGTGGCCTCGGCGGCGATGAGCTGGACGCGCTCGTCCAGCAGTTGGTTGCCATGGGTGTGGTCGCCGTCCGAGTGGGTGATGACGGCGTGGGTCAGCGGGTGCCGATCGGTGATGCCGCGCACGGCGTCGAGCATCTCGGCCGTCAGCGGCAGGTCGAACAGGGTGTCGACCAGGAGGGACGCGCCCTCGCCGCTGATCAGTCCCGCGTTGCTCCGGCCGTACCCGCCGTCGGGCAGCAGCCAGGCCCACACGCCGGCGCCGACCTCGTGCAGCGCGCGCGTGTAGGGCAGCCTCGACGGGGCGCGGTTGACGCGCGGGCGTGGCGGCCGCCTGTCACGGTTGTGCCGGGGTGCCAGCGGATACGGCGCGGCGGACGCGCGGACGGTCTGCCGGGTACGGCCCAGCCCCTCGACCGTCAGCTCGACGACGTCGCCGTCACGCAACCAGCCGGGGAAGGCGGCGGGATCGGCCGGCGACAGGTGCTCGATCAGGCAGCAGCCGGGCACCGTGCCCGAGCCGAACACGTCGCCGGGCATCAGATCCACGCCGCGCGAGGCGTAGGAGATGACCTCGCCGAAGGTCCAGTCCATGGCGTCGGTGCGGCCCGAGCCGATGGTCGTTCCGTTGACCTTGGCCTCGGCCCGCAGGGCGAGCCGACCGTCGTGGCGGTAGGGGTCGAGCTCGTCCGGGGTGACCAGGAACGGGCCGAGCGTGGTGGCGCCGTCCTTGCCCTTGCCCTGGCCGATCGCGAGCGGCGTCTCGCGCAGCTGCAGGTCCCGGGCCGACCAGTCGTTGTAGACGGTGTAGCCGGCGATGTGCTCCTCCGCCTGCTCCGGCGTCAGATCCCGGCCGCCCCGGCCGATGACCGCGGCGATCTCCAGCTCGAAGTCGAACCAGGTGCTGCCGGGCGAGATCGTCACCTCGTCGTGCGGGCCGACGATCGTCGAGGGGCAGGCGAAGTAGAAGGCCGGGATCTCGTACCAGGCGTCCTTGAGCGTGCGCGGCTGACCGGTCACCTGCTGGCAGTTGCGCATGTGGTCCAGGAAGCACAGGCAGTCGCGGATCGAGGGCGGGCGGGGGATCGGCGCGCGCAGCCTGGCCTCGGCCAGCGGAACGGTCCGCGCCGCCGACGCCAGGGCCGCCTCTCCCGCCGCCCGCAGCCCTTCCGCGCCCCGGCCGACGAGCTCGATCAGGCTGGCGCCCGGTGCGGCGGGGTGGATGCGGTCCTCGCCGTCGATCACTCCGGCGCGGTCCCCGCTGTCTGTCGCATAGGTCACCCAGCGCATGCGCAACCTCCTCATTTCTATGTTGGCCAGCATAGGCTATATCCATCAACCGTTGATATGCCTTCTGGCCTAGGAGAAACGCGCACGTCCGTCGATCCCGCACTCGGCGGCACCGCTTCGCCGGGCCCCCTCCCGAGGGGCCCTCCGCTGCCGAAGCTGATGATCGCGGCGTGGACGCTGCTGGACGGCGGCGGGGAACTGGTGGGGAACAAGACGGGCGCGACTCGGCTGGGCTTCAGTGCTCGGAGGACCCGCGACCCTGATTAAGGGAGGACTCGGTAGCGAAGATGAGCCTCACTCGCGAAGGCTGATGTATCGAGGCGCTCAAGCTCGATGTGCCGCCCGAGGTCTGCGAACAGCGAGATGCCGTCGCCGAGCAGGACCGGCGCAACGTCCAGGTGGAGCTCGTCGACGAGACCGAGCCGCAGGCACTGTCGTGAGATGGTTCCTCCGAGCAGGCTGACCCAGCCGTCCCCGGCCGCTTGCGTGGCCAGCCTGACGGCCTCGTTGATGTCGTCGACGACGAAGTTGTACGTGGTGCCGTCGCGCTCGATCGGCTCATGGGCGCTGTGGGTCATCAGGTAGACCGGGACCTTCAGCATGCCGCCATACGGCATCTCGCCGTCCTCGATGGTCTGGGTCTTGTTCGCGCCGCCGACCACCGCGCCGACCACCGCGCCGATCCGGCTCATCACCGTCTCGACGACTGCGTCATCCTCGGGAGCGGAGGGTCGGCCGAACATCCAGTCGACCCCGCCGTCCTCCTTTGCCATGAACCCGTCAAGAGTGATGGTCGCGTGAACGATCACGGTAGCCATAAGCCGTTCCTAGCTCCAAGAGGTGAGTCGATTGACTCGCCTCTATTAACCTAATCGTGTTCGTGATGGTGAGTCAAGGAACTCGCCTCGATGAGATACTGAACGGATGACACGTGGACGCTCCTCGTACCACCGTGCGGTGGCCGCGACCAATCGCGAGGCGATCCTCGGCGCCGCCGCGCAGCTCTTCCTGGAGTACGGGTACGACCGCACGCCACTGGCACGTGTCGCCGAGCGCGCAGGGGTGTCCAAGGCGACGCTCTTCAAGCAGTTTCCGACCAAGGCCGAGCTCTTCGAGGCAACGGTGCTCGCGGCAGGCGGATCGCCGGCTCCGGAACCGGTCGAGATCCCGACCGGCGACCTCTACGCGGGCTTGGTGGTGCTGGGTCGCGCGTATTCGGAACTGTTGACTCGTCCTCGCATGGTCGCCCTGATGCGAACCGTGATCGCCGAATCGCACCACTTCCCCGAACTGCGCGAGCGCACCTTCGACTTCGGCACGCTGCCCGTGCTGCAGGCGCTGGGGCGCTATCTCCGGGAGGCACACGCCGCAGGAAGCGCCGACATCGATGATCCGGATCTGGCATCCGCACAGTTCCTCGGCATGATCGCGTCCGCGATCTTCTGGCCGCGCCTCACGCACGGTACGTGGTCGATCACCGAGGAAGAGCAGTCGCGAGCGGTCGACGAAGCAGCCCGAACGATCGCCGCGCGCTTCGCAACTCCCTGACTGATCACCCGCGTCCGGGGCAGCCACCCGGCCGCATACGCCGTTACCTGCGAAAACCCTTCGGCGAGACACATTCGAACGGAAAGCCACGGCAAGCCGCTCGACTCCGCGCCGCTCCGGCGGCTGCGCTCCAACTCCCACAAGAACCGCATCTACAAGGCCTTCCGTGAGGTGGGGCGCAGCGTACGTACCGTCGCCCTGCTGCGGTATCTGGCCGATCCGGCGTTGCGGGCGCGGGTCACCGCAGCGACCAACAAGGTCGAGTTCTACAACGGGTTCTCCAAGTGGCTCGGCTTCGGCGGGGTGCCGGCCGACAACGACCCAGAAGAGCCAGAGAAGCTGATCAATCAACACCCTGCTGGCCAACCTGGTCGTCTTCCATAACGCCCTGGACATTTCCGACGTCGCGCGGCGGCCGATTGCCGAGGGCCGGCAGATCACCGCCGACCAGCTCGGCCAGATCGCCCCCTACCTGCGAGCCCACATCAGCCGCTTCGGCGCGTACGCCACCGACGAGCTACGTCATCGGCCGGATCCGTTCGATCCCCTGCTGAAGGAGGTGGGCTTCGCCGACGTCGAGTTGGCCGCTTGATCACCCGTCGCGCTCGATGGCCATGGTGATCAATGCGGTGATCATGTGATGGTCATTCCTTCGCGGGAGTGAGGCCCGCGGTGACGATGTCGATCAGCAGGTCGAGAACCTTCTCCCGCACGGCGGGCTCGCCCAGCCGGTCGGCGAACATCGGCACCAGCAGCACGCACTGCAGCACACCGATGATCACGATCGGATCGGCGGCGATCAGTTCTCCTTCGGCCTTCCTGACCGCGACGAACTCGCTCAGCGCCGTCACCGGGTTGTCGGTCATGACGGTGACCCGGGTGGGATCCAGTTTGCGGGCCACGGCCTGCATTTCCTCGGGATGGGTCATCAGACGCCGCCACAGCGGGTTGGCCGACAACTCAGCGAGCGTGGCACGCAGGAAGCGGCGCAGCCCTTCGCGGGTGTCCGTGGTGCTGAGCAGTCCGTCGTCGATGACCCGGCGTTTCACCTCGCCGGTCTGGCGCAGCATCAGCTCCAGATACAGGGCTTCCTTGGAATCGAAGAACACATAGAAGCTGCTCTTGGCCACTCCGGTGGGGGCCATCAGTTCTTCGAGCGAGGTCTTGCGCAGGCCCTGGCTGGTGAACAGGCGCTGCCCGGTCTCCAGCAGGATGCCGGTGATTCGGGCCTTTTCCTCGGCGGAGAACGCGGGCGGCATGGTAGGCCTTCTTTCATCTGAACGTCGGGTGCATATGGTTTCACGGGAGCGGAGGCCGAACGGCGAGCCCGCTCCCTCCCTGCTTCTGCGGGATGGTGCCGTCGGCGGCGTCGAGAGTTAGTTGTTCGCTGATGTTCGCTGGTCCTCGGCAGCGCGCACGGTGGCGGGCTCGGTGGCGGGCTCGGCCGGTGTGGCGCGGCGGGGGCGGAGCAGGGAGAAGGCCACCACGGCGGCGGCGGCCGCGAGCACGGCGCCGGCGAGCATGACGAACGACATGGAACCGGCGAACGCCTGCCGTGCCACGCCCATGATCGCCTGCTGGCCGGTGGCCAGGGCACCGGCCAGGGACTCCTGGACGGCGGCGGGCAGTCCGCCGGGGAGCCGGGACTGGTAGCCGGCGGTCAGGGCGCTGCCCAGCACGGCGATGCCCAGCGCGCTGCCGGCCTGGGAGATGGTGCTGTTCATTGCCGACCCGGCGCCGGCGTCCTTCGGCGGGATCGCGCTCATCAGTGCGGTGACCGCCGCGGGGGTGGCCAGCCCAGCGCCCATGCCCAGCACTGTCAGAGCGACGGCCAGCAACGGGTAGCCGTCGGCCGGGGTCAGCGTGGCTAGCAGGAGGAATCCTGCGGCGGTGACGAGCATGCCGGTGGTGACCATGGCCCGGTTGCTGAAGCGGCGGCCGAGCGTGGCGCCGGTCAGGTTGAACGCGGCGGAGGAGGCGGCGAACGGCAGCAACGCCATCCCGGCCTGAAGCACGCCGTAGCCGGCGACGAGCTGGATGTACTGGGTGAGTGCGAGCATCATGCCGGCCGCGGCGAACGCGAGCAGCATCACCGCCAGCGTGCCGCCGGTGAAGGTGCGGTCGCGGAAGATTCGCAGCGGGAGCATCGGCGTGGCCGTGCGCAACTCCCAGGCCACGAAGCAGGCCATGACCACCAACCCGAATGCCAGGACTCCGGCGGTGACGGGGCTGTCCCAGCCGTGCTCGGGAGCGGCGGTGACGGCGTACACCACGGCGGCCATCCCGGTGGTGCACAGCAGCGCGCCGACAACGTCGCTGCGCCCGGCTGCGCCGGTGGACTCCGGCATCAGCAGCATCGCGGCGGCGATCGCGACGACGGCGACGGGCACGTTGATCAGGAACACCGACCCCCACCAGAAGTGATCCAGCAGGAAGCCGCCCAACGAGGGCCCGGCCAGCACACCGGCCAGGGACACGGTACTCCAGGCGGCGATGGCCTTGCGCCGCTCGGTCTCGTCGAACACGGTGATGAGGATGGACATGGTGGCGGGCATGACCAGCGCGGCGCCGACGCCCATCAGCGCCCGCCCGGCGATCAGGATCTCCGGCGTCCCGGCGTAGGTGGCCAGCAGCAAGGCGGCCGCGAACACCGTCAGGCCGGCGGTCAGCATGCGCCTGCGGCCGTAGCGGTCCGACAGCCCGCCGGCGGTCAGCAGCAGCCCGGCGAAGGCCAGCGTGTACGCGCTGATGATCCATTGGATGTCCTGCGGGGACGCGCCGAGTTCGCGCATGAGGGAGGGGATGGCGAGGTTGAGGATGGTGTTGTCGATCACCAGGACGAGCAGGCTCAGGCAGAGCGCTCCCAGGATCCACCAGCGGCGCGGATGCGCCGTTCCGGGGGTGTGCATGACGGGTCTTCTCACCTTCAAGGGGTTCGAGGGCTCCCGTGGCCGGGACGCGGTCGCCGGCCACGGGCAGGGTCAGTTGCTGTCGGGGGAGGCGCGGCGCAGGCCCTCTTCGTAGATGGCGACGAAGCGGTCGATCTGCCACAGCTGGGAGATGAAGATCAGTGTCAGGCCGAACACCGCCGGCCAGGCCTCGATCGTGACGAGGCCGTACACCATGATCCCGAGCCCGACGGCGGCCAGGGCGATCAGCCAGCGGATCGCCGGGCGGTGTGCCTCGGCGGCCAGGGAGTGGTCGGCGGCGTACATCTTCTCGCCGTAGATGCCTTTCTCCGCCCAGCGGCGCGGCTCATAGACGGGCTTGAAGGCGTGCGGGTTGATCCACATCCAGATCACCCCGGCGGCGATCGGGGCCAGTGACCACCAGCCGAGCTCCTCGCGGAAGTAGATCGGCGCCAGGATCGGCAGCACGCCCGCCATGCGGGTCCACACGCTCCACGCGTTCGCGTGGCGCTTCCACGACTCCTCGTTGAGACCGAATGTCGCGGCGGCGGCCTGGGTCAGCTTCATGATGCTCCTCGTCGGGAAAAAGGCGGAGCAGGAGGCGCTCCAACCGATGACTCCATAAAACCAGTTTCTTCAAATGTTTTCAAGGTGGCGCAGCAGAGCCTCGGCGAAGGGGGAAGTTCCAGTTTCGCCTTCCGCTCCCGCACCCCGGTGGAGGTGAGTCTGGTGTCCATCAAGAAGGGTCGCGCGCTGCTATCAATCTCACCAGGCGAGCGCGACTGACCGTTACGTGGACGGCTGGCGGCTCCACCCGCGCAACCCGTTGGCTTGGGCCTCACCCAGGTGGAGGAGCAGGCCGAGATCGTCTACCAGTACCGGACGGCCGGCGGGACGCCACGGTTCTGGGGCTGGCTCGGCGGCTCCTATGAGGGGACGTTCACCGCCCAGCTCGGCCCCGCCCGGACCTACCCGGGCGTGCGCACCAAGGTCGCCGGGGTGTGGGCCGCCGCCCGGGACGGCAGCCCGTACGCCTACCGCCTGGCCTGGTTCCGCTCCGGGGGCATGGTCAACGGATTCGAGCGGCGCGTGGCGCAGCGCGACCTGGCCGCCGTCCGAACCCACTACGCCCGCCACCTGCCCGAGGCCGAGGCCCGCGCGGCCGGCGGCGCCTGGCCGCGCGACGGCATCGGCTTCTCCTTCCTGTGGCTCACCACGTTCGGCACGCCGTTCGAGCAGGTCGAGTACGTCAACACCGACGACGGCATCCGCTGGCAGCGCCACCTGTTCGAGTACGGCTCCGACGGCCGGCTCAACCGGTTCCAATCGCCCCGCACGGCCTACCGGCCCGGCCGGGCGTACACGGAGCTGTGGAACCGCGGCGTCTTCTCACCCGCCCTGCCCCCGGCGCACGAGAAGGACTTCGACGGCGTCAGCCGCATCGGCGACGTCATCTCGACCGACCTGCTCATGTACGGCGACGGCAGAGGGTCGCTCGGCTCCTCCACCCGGGCCACGCAGCGAACCGCCCTCTACCGTGACGGCGCCCTCGTGGGCGAGCAGCAGGAGCTCCGGACGAGCTTCACCGTGCCCGCGGGGGAGGCCGCCTACCGTCTCGTCGTCGACAGCGAACGCGGTGCACCCGCGACGCTGTCCACACGGGTGTCCAGCGTGTGGACGTTCCGGTCCGGGCACGTCGCGGGTGACACGCCCGCGCGGCTGCCCGTGTCGGTCGTCCGCTTCAGCCCGGCCCTCGACGCCGAGAACTCCGCCCCGTCCGGGCGGCGCTTCACGGTGCCGGTGACCGTTCAACCGCTGGCGGGCAGCGCCGCCCGTCCCGTCAGGCGCCTGTCGGTGGACGCCTCCTACGACGACGGCGCCACCTGGACCAGGGCCGAGATCCGCGGAGCGGCGGCCGTTCTGCGCCACCCGGCCGGCGACGGGTTCGTGTCGCTGCGCGCCCGGGCGGTGGACCGGGCGGGCAACTCGGTGGAGCAGACGGTCATCCGGGCCTACCGGATTCGGTGACCCCGAGCCGTGACTCCTCGACAACGGGTGGGGGAGGCGGTTGAAAGTCCACGCCGGCGAGTGTCGTATCAGGGCCTGCCCCGATCGTCGTGCTGGTGAAGGCTGCCTGGGTACATCATCGGCTGACGGGAGGAAGCAGAGCGTGAAGTATGTGCTGATGTTTATCGAGACCGAGCAGTTCGCGCAAGAGCTGAAGGCGATGGGCGAGCTGGAGCAGCGCCAGGCCTATGAGGCGGTGGGCCGGTGGTTCGCCGAGAACGCCGAGGTGATCACTCACCACACGCATCTGGCGCCGGTGCACACCGCCACCACGTTGCGCCTCGACGGCGCCGAACCGGTGGTCACCGACGGCCCGTTCGTGGAGGGCAAGGAGGTGGTGAGTGGGTACGCCGAGGTCGAGGTGACCGATCTGGATGAGGCGCTGAAGCTGGCCCGCTCGTGGCCGGCGTGCCCGATCGTGGAGATCCGTCCCGTCTCGTGACCAGCCCGGCAGGCCGGCCCGCGGACCAGCAACCGCCCGCCGCCGATCCCGTCGGCGGGCGGCCCGGCCGTGCCGCCGGCGACGACCTCGACGGCGACAGCGGGCGGGTGCTGGCCCGGGTGGTGCGCGAGCACGCGGGCCGGCTGGCGGCGAGCCTGATCACGCTGCTGGGCGACTTCTCCGCCGCCGAGGACCTGGTGCAGGACGCGGTGGAGACCGCGCTGCGCCGCTGGCCGGTCGAGGGCATCCCGGAGCGGCCGCAGGCGTGGCTGTACACCGTGGCGCGCAGGCGGGGCCTGGACGTGCTGCGGCGTGAGTCGAACCACCGGGCCAAGCTGGCACGGCTGCGCCGGCCTGAGCCGCAGGTGGCCGACGACCGGCTACGGCTGATCTTCACCTGCTGCCACCCGGCGCTGGCCCCGGCGGCGCGGATCGCGCTGACGCTCCGGGTGGTGTGCGGCCTGTCGACCGGGCAGATCGCCGCGGCGTTCGTGGTGCCCGAGAGCACGGTGGCCCAGCGCATCACCCGGGCGAAGAAGAAGATCGCCCAGGCCGGCATCCCCTACCGTGTCCCCGCCGCCGACGAGTTGCCGGAGCGGCTGCGCTCGGTGCTGGCAGTCGTCTACCTGCTGTTCAACGAGGGCTACCTGTCCAGCACACCCGAACGGGCCCAGGCGCGCGATCTGGTCGACGACGCCGAATGGCTGGCCGCCCTGCTGGCTGGTCTGGCGCCGCGAGAGCCGGAGGTGGCCGGACTGCTGGCGTTGATCCGGCTGCACCGGGCGCGCGGCGCCGCCCGCTTCGACGAGGAGGGCCGGCTGGTGCTCCTGCCCGACCAGGACCGCTCCCGCTGGGACCAGCACGCGATCGAGCAGGCGATCGCCCTGCTGACCCGCACGGCCCATGCGCATCGGCGGCCGGGGCCGTACCAGTTGCAGGCGGCGATCGCGGCCTGCCACGCTGAGGCGACCTCGTTCGAGCAGACCGACTGGGTGCAGATCCTGGTGCTCTACGACATGCTGGCGCACGTCGCCCCCTCACCGGTCACCCGGCTGCACCGGGCTGTCGCCGTGCGCCACGTACACGGCGCCGCGACGGCGCTGGCCGAGGTCGACGCTCTCGGACACGACCTGGCCGGCTACGCGCTCTGGCACGCCACCCGCGCCGAGCTGCTGCGCGAGCTGGGCGAGGCCGAGCAGGCGCGGGCGTGTGACAAGCGGGCGCTGGAGCTGACCGTCAATCCCGCCCAGCAGGCGCTGCTGGCCGGGCGGCTCACCTGGAGCTGACGCCGGAGCGGCGCCCTCAGCCGGGTCGCCAGGGGGAGTCCGGGTCCACGGGACGGGCCTCGCCGCTGACCTGCAGGGCGTAGGTGGGCTGGTGGCGGCCGGGCACCGGGCCAAGGTAGGGGTGGCCGGTCAAGTGGCACCAGGCGGGCAGATCGAGCGGCGCGGCCGGGTCGGTGGCGATCAGATGCACCACGCTGCCGGGCGCCAGGCCGGCCACCAGACGGCTCAGCTCGAGCAACAGGTGTACGCAGCGGCGCTCGCCGCCGTCCAGCACGACCGGCAAGCCGGCGCGTCCTCCTGCCGGGCCGCCGGGTGCTGGGGGGGCGGTCATGTCGCGGTCGCCGCTGCGGCGACGGGCAGGTCGGCCAGCCGCCATTCGAGCATGCCGTCGGCCAGCCGGACGGCATGGCGGCCGCGCGCCGTCAGGGCGCGGACCGCGTCGTAGGCGAGCACGCAGTATTCGCCGCGGCAGTACACGACGATCTCGGCGTCGGCGGGCAGCTCGTCGATCCGGTCGGCCAGTTCGGCGACGGGGATGGAGACGGCCCCGGGGATGTGGCCGGCCAGGTATTCCTCCACCGGGCGGACGTCGAGCACCACGACGTCTCCCGCCTCGACGCGGGCGCGCAACTGCTCGCGGGTGACTTCCACCGCGCCGTCCTGGCCGAGGTAGGCGTCCCGCGCCGGGGGGACGGCGGCCTGGTGGTTCTCGGCGACCTTGCGCAGCAGCGCGAACAGCCGGGCGACGTCTTCGCCGGCGAGCCGGTAGTGGATGCGCACTCCCTCGCGGCGGGTGGTGACGAACCCGGCCTGCTTGAGCGTCTGCAGGTGGGACGAGGCGGTGGTCAGGTTCAGCCCGGCGGCTTTGGCCAGGGCCTCGACGGTGCGTTCGCCCTGGGCGAGCAGGTCGAGCAGTTCCAGCCGTTTGCCGCTGGCCAACGCCTTGCCGCTGGCCGCGAACGCGTCGTAGAGCTGCGCTTTGGCCTGTGTGGGAGTACCCGCCATAACATCCTCCATAGTTCCATGGAATATTGTAGTCCATGTGGGGGCGCGCCGGCACGTGCCGCCCCGTAGCACCGATCTTTGGAGAGCGCCGTGGGATTCGCCGACGACCATCTGACAACGCTGGTCGACGAAGGGCTGGGCAACAGCGCCTACCTCGTCGACCTGGGCGACGGCCGCGCGCTCGCCGTGGACGCCGGCCGTGACCTACGTTCCCTGCACGCCGCCGCCCGCCGGCGCGGCCTGACCGTCGTCTACGCGGCCGACACCCACCTGCACGCCGACTTCCTGTCCGGCGCAGTCCAACTCGGCCACGACACCGGTGCCACCGTGCTGGCCTCCACCGCCGGACGCCGCGCGTTCCCGCACCACGGCCTGGAAGACGGCGATGAGGTCGATCTGGGAGGGCTGACCCTTCGTGTCCTGGCCACGCCCGGCCACACCGACGAGCACCTGTCGTACCTGCTGCTGGACAACGGCCGCGCGCTCGGCGTGTTCACCGGCGGGTCGCTGATCGTGGACTCCGCCGCCCGCACCGACCTGCTCGGCGCAGAGCGCACCGAGGAACTGACCCGCGCTCAGTACCGGTCGCTGCACCGGCTGGCGGCCTTGCCGGACGCGACCGCGGTGTGGCCCACCCACGGCGCGGGCTCGTTCTGCTCCGCCCCACCCGGCACCGAGCGCACCACCACCATCGGCGCCCAGAAACAGACCAACCCACTGCTTGCCGCTCCGGACGAGGACGCCTTCCTCCGGCGACTGGTGGCCGGCCTGGGCTCCTACCCCGCCTACTTCGCCCGGCTGACCGAGCGCAACCGGCGCGGCCCCACCGTCCTGACCGGTGCGCCTCCGCTGCCCGCCCTGGAGGCCTGGCAGGTCAAGGCGCTGCTCGCCGACGGCGGCCATGTCGTGGACGTACGCCCGGCGGCCGAATTCGCCGCCGGCCACATCCCCGGCGCGATCTCCATCCCCCTGCGCGAGCAATTCGCCACCTGGCTCGGCTGGCTCCTGCCCGATGATGCCCCCATCGCCTTCGTCGCCCACCAGGACCAGGACCTGGCCGAGATCGTCTGGCAGGCGTACAAGATCGGCTACGAGCGGCCGGCCGGACACCTGGCCGGCGGCATGACCGCCTGGCTGGAGGCCGGCCACCCGCAGACGGCCACTGCGTTCGTCGCCGCCGACCAGGTCCCGCAGGGCCCCTACCTCGACGTGCGCCAGGACTCCGAGTACGCCGCCGGGCACGTGCCCGGCGCGCAGCATGTCGAACTCGGGGAGCTGCCCGGTCATGCCGCGGACGTCCCGGCGGGCGCGGTCGTGGCCTGCGGGCATGGCGAGCGGGCCATGACGGCCGCGAGTCTGCTGGAACGCGCCGGACACACCGATCTGACGGTCCTGAACGGCGGTCCGGCCGAGTACGCCGCCGCCCGCGGCATCCGGCTCGACGTGACGGCGCGGGGCGGGTCCTGGTGAGCACCGGCACGATCCCACCGGTGCGACTGGGGCTGAGGGAGAACTGGCCGCAGTTCGCCCTGCTGGTCATCGTCAACATCTGCGTGGGTGGCCTGGTCGGACTGGAGCGCACCACCGTGCCGCTGATCGGGACCGACGTGTTCGGCCTGACCAGCGACCTGGCGGTGTTCTCCTTCATCATCGCCTTCGGCCTGACCAAGGCGCTGACCAACCTCGCCGCTGGTGCGCTGACCGCGCGCTTCCACCGCAAGCAGCTCCTGGTCGCCGGCTGGCTGATCGGCGCGCCGGTGCCGTTCATGCTGGCGTGGGGGCCGTCGTGGTGGTGGATCGTGGCGGCGAACCTGCTCCTCGGCCTCAACCAGGGCCTGACCTGGTCCATGACCGTCAACATGAAGATCGACCTGGTCGGCCCGGCCCGCCGCGGGCTGGCCACCGGGCTGAACGAGGCCGCCGGCTACACCGCGGTCGGCGTCACCGCCCTGCTCACCGGCTACCTGGCCACCGCCTACGGGCTGCGTCCGGCACCCGAGCTCATCGGCGTCGTCTTCGTCGCCGCCGGCCTGATCCTGTCGCTTACCGTCCGCGACACCGCCGTCCATGTCGCCCTCGAACTCGCCCAGCACCCCAAGCCGCTGCCCGACGGCGACCACACCGGACTCGCGGCGACGTTCGCCCGCACCTCCTGGCGCGAGCGCTCGCTACGCGGCGCCAGCCAGGTGGGGCTGGTCAACAACCTCAACGACGGCTTGACGTGGGGTGTCTTCCCGCTGCTGTTCACCGACCACGGCCTCGGCCTGGCCGCCGTCGGCCTGATCAAGGGCCTTTACCCGATCCTGTGGGGCCTCGGGCAGATCCCCACCGGCCATCTCGCCGACCGCATCGGCCGCAAACCCCTCATCGTGTACGGCATGCTTGTCCAGGCGGGGGGGTTCGTCCTCGCGCTGGTGCTGCTGGATCGTCCGCTGCTGGCCGGGATCCTGTCGGCCGTCGCGCTCGGCCTGGGCACCGCGATGGTCTACCCGGCGCTGATCGCCTCCGTCTCCGACCACGCCCACCCCGCCTGGCGGGCCAATGCGCTGGGCACCTACCGGTTCTGGCGCGACATCGGCTATGCCGCGGGAGCCCTGCTCGCCGGCCTCCTGGCCGACGCCTTCGGCCTGGAGGCCACCGTCGTCGCCGCCGCCGTGCTCACCGCCGCCTCCGGCCTGCTCGCCGCCCGGTGGATCACCGAGCATCGCAGTCACTGAGTCCGGTAGGCGGCCCCGAAACGGCCGTGCGCGGGTCAGCCGGGGTGCGACTGGCCCGCCTGGTCCTTCCGCTGCCGCCTTGCCGCGCCGGTAAGGCCGGAACCGGCCGCTGCTGGCCAGGCCGGACGTGTCGGCGCGCCCGTGCTCCAGGAAAGGTGGCTGCCCGCCGGGCTTGAGCACCCGGCGCGCCTCGGCCGGCGCCGCCCCGACGTCGGGCAGCGAGCACAGCACCATGCAGAACACCGCCGCCCGCACGCTGCGATCGGCCACCGGCAGCCGCTCGGCGACGCCGGGCACCACGTCCACGGGGACGGCCGCCTCGGCGGCGTTCGATCATGCCGCCCTCGTCCATGGCGGCGGCCATTTTTGGATACAGCCGGCCGAACAGCGGCCGTCCTCTGCTCGTATGCACGACGTTCATGGCGCTCACCAGGTCACCGGCAGCGCGGTCAGCCCGCCGGTCAGCGTACGCGTGTCGAAGGTCAGCTCCTCCACCGGGCGGGCCAGCTCCAGGGTGGGGAAGCGGGCGGCGAGCTGGGAGAAGACCACCTGCAGCTCGATGCGGGCCAGAGGGGCCCCGACGCAGTAGCGGGCGCCGTGACCGAAGGTGAGGTGCGGCACGGCGGGCCGGTGCAGGTCGAACCGGTCGGGGTCGGTGAACACGTCGGCGTCGTGGTTGGCGGCGCCGGTGTCCAGCAGCACCAGGTCACCGGCCCGGATCTGGACTCCGGCGATCTCCAGGTCGGTGCGGGCGTAGCGAGGGACGCCTCCACCGCCCAGACCGGGGGCGCGCAGGATCTCCTCGACCGCGGCGTCGATCCGGGACGGATCGGCGACCAGGGCCTGCCACTGGCCAGGCGTGGCCAGCAGCCACAGCACGCCGCAGCCGATCGCGGTGACAGTGGTCTCGTGCCCGGCGAACAGCAGGAACATTCCCATCGCGGCAGCCTCGTCGTCGCTCACCCCGTCGGTGGCGGCCAGCCGGGAGATCACATCGGCATCCGGGTCGCCGGCGGCGCGTTTGCGGGCCACCAGTCGCTGGCCGTAGGCGAACAGCGCGCCCAGGCCGTGTGCTGATCGGGCCCGGTCTGTGATGTCGGCGGCGTCCTGCGTCCAGCCGCGAAACCGGTCCCGCTCTTCGTACGGGACGCCGAGCAGCTCACAGATGACCGCGACCGGCAGCGGCAGCGCCAGCGCGGCATGCAGATCGGCCGGCGGCCCGGCAGCGGCCAGCTCATCGAGCAACCGGGTGGTGAGCGTCTCGACACGGCCGCGCAGCGCGCGCATCCGTTTCGGCGAGAAGTGTGGCTGCAGCAGCGAGCGCATCCGCCGGTGGTCGGCCTGCTCGGTGTCGAAGCCGCCGAGCGGGCCGCCGAACAGCTCCGACTCGCCGGTGCGGGAGGCACGCTCGGGCTCGGGGTGGGCGCGGCCGAGGCGGTCGTCGTCCAACAGGGCGCGTACCTCCTCGTACCCCGTCACCTGCCAGCCGGGGTCGCCGACCGCGGTGCGGATGGCGTGGATGGGGCCCGAGGCCTGCAGCCGGCGCAGCAGCGGCGGCGGCCGCAGCGGGCCGGGCTGGTCGTAGGGGAGCTGAGCGGGGGTGGACGACATGGCCCCTCGATAAGGTAAACGCGGACTTGTATACTTAGCTGTCTATTAAGCTACATGTAGACTTCGCCTTCTACAAGTGGAGGTCGGATGAGCAAGCCCGTAGCGAGCCAGGGCCAGCGCGAGGCCGGACCGGCTCAGCCGGTGCGCAGGCTGCGCCGCGCCGAACGGCGTGAGCAGATCCTCGACGCGGCCACCCGCGCCTTCGCCCGCGCCGGCTATGCCGCCACGGGGCTGGACGACATCGCCGCCGAAGCCGAGTTGACCCGAGCCATGCTGTACCGGCACTTCGACTCCAAGGCCGACCTCTACCGGGCCGTCCTCGACCGCGCGTGTGCACGGCTGGCCGAAGCCGCCGGCGCCGACGACTTCGACGAGGACTCCATCCCCGCTCTGCTGCGCGCCGCCGCCGCCGACCCCGACGGGTTCCGGCTGCTGTTTCGCCACGCCGCCCGCGAGCCTGACTTCCGCGAGCTGATCGACTCCATCACCGCCGCCTCCCGCGAGGTCGCCCACCGCAACCTCGCCCGAGCCATTCCCGCGGGCCCCTGGCTGGACTGGGCCGCGAACCTCATCCCCACCCTCACCCTGGAGTCCGTCATCGCCTGGCTGGACGCCGGACAGCCGGACCCCGGCCAGGCCGCCGACCGCATCACGGCGGCCGTGCACGGCGTCATGGCCGCCGCCCGCCCAGCGCCCGCACCCGGCGCCGACCGGCACCCCGCACAGCGGCCGGCGCAGAGCCGGAGCTCGTCGCAGTCGACGAGCCGGGCGAGGAGTGAGCCGGTGCGGCCACCGGGGGCGTAGCCCTCGGGCCCACGAAACGGGCCGAGGGCACGTGGAGCCCGCCCGCGAGCCGGGAAACGGGTCAGTGGCGCCTCGCCGCCGCCAGGTGGTCGCGGTAGTCGCGGGGCGGCAGGCCGTACTCCCGCCGGAAGGCCCGGCTGAAATGGAACGGGCTGGCGAACCCCGACGCCACCGCGACCTGCCCCACGTCGAGGCCGGTCATCTCGAGGAGCCGGGCGGCGTGCCGGAGGCGGGCCCGCCGTACCGCCCGCATGGGGGTGGTGCCCGTCTCGGCCGTGAACAGATGCGCGAACCGGGACGGCGACAGGGCGACGGCGCCCGCCAGCGAGGCGACCGAGTGCGGCGCGCCAGGCGCGGCGGCGATCAGCGCGAGGGCGCGGCGCACCCGGGCGTCCCCACCGCCGTCCGTGCCCCCGGAGCGGCTGCCGGCGGCGGTGGCCAGCAGCAGCGCCTCCTCGACCGCCACCATCACCAGGGCCCGGGCGGCAACCGAACCCGCGACAGCCGGTCCGGGCGGGTCCGGCGTCGTCCCGCCCGCCGGGGTGACCCAGCGGGCGTCCCGCAGCGCGCGACGGAACACCTGGTCGATGCGCTCGTGCAGGGCGCCCGGCACCCCGCCGACCAGATGGCAGCCGGCCGCCGACGCGTACGGGCGGAGCCAGGACGTCCA
Organism: Nonomuraea sp. NPDC047897; assembly: GCF_043204415.1. Classification (NCBI taxonomy): domain Bacteria; kingdom Bacillati; phylum Actinomycetota; class Actinomycetes; order Streptosporangiales; family Streptosporangiaceae; genus Nonomuraea; species Nonomuraea sp. NPDC047897. The sequence continues at coordinate 336,649 of NZ_JBIDCC010000003.1, forward strand.
CGACGGCCGGGGCTGGAAGTGCACCCACCAGAACCGCCACCGGTCCCCGCCGGGCGCGACCCGGTAATGCTGAGCCGCCCCCGACGCCAGCACCACCAGGTCCCCCGGCCCGACGACGAACGACACCCCGGACTGCTTGACGAGTCCCGCGCCCGCCTGGGTCCACATGAGCAGCCAGTTCGGCGAGCCGCCCGGCCGGCGGGTGACGTAGCCGGGCCGCTCGTCGAAGTGGCCCACGATGATCGACTCGGCAGCAGGAACGGACATGTCGTCAGCGGTCACAGGCATACCCTTACCCGGCGCCGCTGCCTAGCGTGAACGACATGAGGATCACCGATTTCCACGAGCAGGGGTACGTCCTGGCGCGCGGCTTGCTGGCCCCCGACGAGGTGGCCCGGCTGCGCGAGGAGTTCATGGCGCTGCACGCCGCAGGGCCCGTTCCGGGCCACTTCACGCCACTGCCGCAGGAGCCCGGCCGGCCGTACGACGTCCTGCGCGACTATCCGCGGATCATGCATCCCCATCAGATCAACGAGCTGGCCCTGCGCTACCTCCTCGACCCGCGCATCGCGGAGATCCTGCGCGAACTGCTGGAGGAGGAGCCGATAGCAGCCCAGAGCATGTTCTACTTCAAGCCGCCGGGGGCACGCGGACAGGCGCTGCACCAGGACAACTTCTACCTCCGGGTCGAACCGGGGACGTGTGTGGCCGCCTGGGTGGCGCTCGACCTGGTGGACCGGGCCAACGGCGGGCTGGAGGTGGTGCCCGGCACGCACCTGATGGACGTGTTCTGCCCGGAGGAGGCCGATCCGGGGGTGTCGTTCACCCGCGAGTACGTCGCGCCGCCGCCCGGTCTGCGACGGGTGCCGGTCGACATGTCGCCCGGCGACGTGCTGTTCTTCAACGGCAGCCTGGTGCACGGGTCCGAGGCGAACACGACGACCGACCGGTTCCGGCGCAGTTTCATCTGCCATTACGCCGGTCGCTCGGCCGAGCGGATCTCCGCGTACTACCCGACGCTCACCATGTCCGGGGAGCCCGTGACCTTGGAGCCCGCCACCGGCGGCGGCCCCTGCGGCACCGAAGTGACGGCCCCGCACTGAGCGACGCGGGCGTCAGCGCGGGCTCAGCGCAGTTGCTGGATGCGGACCAGGTTCCCCGCGGGGTCGCGGAAGGCGCAGTCGCGCACTCCGAACGGCTGCTCGACCGGCTCCTGGACCACCTCGGCGCGGCCGGCCACCGCCCGCTCGAAGAGACCGTCGAGGTCGTCGGTGGCCAGCAGGATGCCGGCGTAGGTGCCCTTGGCCATCATCTCGGCGATGGTGACGCGCTCGTCGTCGGTGATGCCGGGGTCGGCGGCCGGTGGCTGCAGGACGACGGATACGCCGGGCTGGTCGGCGGGGCCTACCGTGATCCAGCGCATCCCGTCATATCCGACGTCGTCGCGCACCTCGAAACCGAGAGCGTCGCGGTAGAAGGCCAGGGAGGCGTCCGGGTCGTCATGCGGCAGGAAACTCGCGTGGATGGTGACTTTCATGCAGGTAAGGCTAGGTCCGGGGCGGGGCGCACGCTTCTCGATTCCTGATCGTTGCGCCGCCTGCCGGCATCCGTCCGAGGGGCGCGAGCCCGGGGCGTCATGGCGGAAGGCCGCGTCCCCGGGGCGATTCGGGCGCGCGGCCTTCCGGGTCCGCGGGGTCACGCGCCGGACGGGGCCCCCTTCGGGTCCGGCTCGGGCAGGTCCAGGCTGTCGCGCAGCCGGGCGGGCTTGAGGAAGGCGGCCGCGACGAGGCCGACGACGGTGATCCCGGCCGAGATCAGGAAGATGTGGCCGGTGGCGTCTCCGTAGGCGGCCCGGACGATGGTCCTGACCGGTTCGGGCAGCGCGGCGATGTTGAGGCTGCTCCCCGCCGCACTCCCGGCGGCGGGGATGCCGGCCTTGGCCAGGCCCTCGGCGATGTGGGCGGTGACCCGGTTGGCCAGGACGGCGCCGAGCACCGAGACGCCGACGGTGCCGCCGAGCGAACGGAAGAACGTGATGGCGCCGCTGGCCGCGCCGATCTCGCGCAGCGGGACGGTGTTCTGGATGACCAGGACGAGGTTCTGCATGGACATGCCGACGCCGACGCCGACGGCCAGCATGCAGACGGAGACCAGCACCATCGAGGTCTCGTGGTCGATGGTGGCCAGGCCCGCGAACCCCAGCAGCAGGACCACCAGGCCGGTCATGATGTACGGCTTGGTGCGGCCGCTCCTGGAGACCATCCGGCCGCTGATGGTGGAGGAGACCAGCACGCCCGCCATCATCGGGATGGTCAGCAGTCCGGCGGCCGTGGGGCCGTAGCCGCGGCCGATCTGGAAGTACTGGCCCAGGAACACCGCGCCGCCGAACATGGCCATGCCGACGGCGAGGCTGGCCAGGATGGCGAGGGCGGGGGTGCGCCGGCTGATGACGTGCAGCGGCACGACCGGCTCCTTGACCCTCGACTCGACCCACGTGGCCGCGGCGAGCAGCAGCACTCCGCCGCCGGCCATGGCGGCGGTCTGCCAGGACAGCCAGTCGAAGTCGCCGCCGACGAAGGTGACCCAGATGAGCAGGACGCTGACACCGGCCGCGATGAGGGTGGCGCCCCAGTAGTCGATGCTCACGTCCGAGCGGCGCTCGGTCGGCAGGTGCAGGGTCTTGGCCAGCAGCGCGAAGGCGGCGACGGTGAACGGCACGGCGATGAAGAAGCACCATCGCCAGCCGAGCCAGGAGGTGTCGGCGATGAGCCCCCCGAGCAGCGGGCCGCCGACGGTTGCCACGGCCATGACGGCGCCGAGGTAGCCGTTGTAGCGGCCGCGTTCCCTGGGGCTGATCATCGCGGCGATGACCACCTGGGCGAGGATCTGCAGGGCTCCCATGCCGAGGCCCTGGACCGCGCGGAAGGCGATGAGCTGCCCGGTGTCCTGGGCGAACCCGCAGGCCAGCGAACTGACCATGAAGATCACGATGGAGATCTGCAGCAGCAGCTTCTTGTCGAACAGGTCGGCCAGCTTGCCCCAGACGGGAGTCGAGGCGGTCGAGGCCAGCAGGGAGGCGGTGACGACCCACGTGTACTGGGACTGGCTGCCTTCGAGCGCGCCGATGATCTGTGGGAGCGCCACCGAGACGATGGTGCCGCTCAGCATCGCGACGAACAGGACGAGCAGCAGGCCGCTGAGGGCCTCCAGGATCTGACGATGGGTCATCGGCTCGGCCGCGGACGGCGTCGCCGTCTGTGCGGGCATGCGCAACCTCCGGCTGGTGGGGCATTGTGGGCAGCTCGGACACTTTACCTTCCCACTGGGCAAACTTGCGCATTGGGCATGTATTCCCGACGGGTAAACTTGCCCGCATTATGGACACCACAGTGGGGCTCCGCGAACGCAAGAAGGCCGAGACACGCCAGGCGGTGCACGAGGCCACGCTGCGGCTCGCCGTGGAGTTCGGCCTCGACAACGTCACGGTCGAGGCCATCGCCGACGCCGCCAACATCTCCCGCCGGACGTTCTCCAACTACTTCGACAGCAAGGAGGACGCGCTGCTCTACGGCGACGAGCGGCGCCTCGGCGAGCTGGTGCGGCACGTACGCGACCAACCGGCCGGACAGTCGGCCTGGCAGGCGCTGCGCGCAGCCATGAAATGCCTCTACGACGAGAACGGCATCCCCGACAGGGAGTGGCTGATCCGCACCAAGCTGGCCAAACGACACCCCTCACTGCTCGCCAGGCAGCTCGCCAATCACGTCCGGTTGGAGAACGAGCTGACCCAAGCGCTGGCCGGCCGCGCGGCCGGCGGCATCCCCGCCGAGGTGATCACCGCGGCCTTCCTCGCCGGGCTGCGCGTCGCCACCCAACTGTGGATCGCCGACGGCGAGACGCGCAACCTCCAAGAGGTCACCGACCAGGTGCTCGACCAGATCGCCCAGCCGTTCGGCTGAGCGGCGCCTCGACCCGATCAAGTCGACGGCCACGCACCGGCGTTCCGGTCCGAGGCCGAACGGGGGTACACAGGGGGAACCGTTAGCAGCCGAATGAAGCCCAAGGCTGCCCCTGGACGCTCTCAGCGCGTTTCCGCCGCTCGATCAGGTGTTGATCTCCAAGACCCAGACCGAGATGTGGTCAGGGCCGTGCGTGTAGACGACACGGAAGATTTCGGTCCGTAGCTCGAACGCGTCGGGGATGCCGCCGTACGGGACCGCTCGGAGTGGCTCGGGATCCTCGATCAGATCGAGCAGGGTGTCCGCGATGGCGGCACGTAGGGTGGGCGCCGCCTGGCGCAGAATGTCGAGGACCGCGCGGTCTACATGGAGGAGTCGTTTCAAGAGCGCTCGCCATCGCCAGAGGCTGGTAGGTCAAGGGCGGCGTACAGGGCGGCCTTGCTGTCGTAGGTCATCATCTCGCGCTCGCCGCGCTCGTGAGCGGCGACTGCCGCAGCGACGCGGGCGGCCTCCAGTTCGTGGCGGGCGCGGAGCAGTTCCTCGTAGTCGGCTTCGGAGATGAGTACGGCGCGCTCATCGGCCGATCGGGTGATCCGGGTGACTTGGTGGCCGTGGACGGCTCGGGCCACGAGGGTGCCGAGTCTGTTACGGGCCTCCACGATGCCCAACGCGTCAGGTGTCATGCACTTCACCCTACGCGCACCCTGTACACCATGCACGTGGTGCACATGGTGTACATACCCCTGATTGAGTGCGATGGCGAAGTACACCACGAGGCTGTAGGTGGCCAGCGTGCCCGGGGTCCGACCTCAAGGCGCCGGGCGATCGAGCGTGCCGGTGGCGGCGAACGTGCGGGTGGCTGGCGAGTTCTGGTGTCAACCGAGGCGCGAGCTTGGCGTGCACGGCCTGTCGCAGGAAGGCGTGCTTACGCTGGCGGGCGATGAAGCCGGCCACGCCACGTCGTCGACCGCGAGCCACGGCGCAGCGGCCAGGGCCGTGGGCGTGAGCCCGGCGAACGTCGCAACCTCCCGGTGCAGGTGGGATTGGTCGACGTAGCCGCTCTCGGCGGCGACGCGGGCGGCGGCGTGACCCGCCGAGAGCAGGTGGGCGGCGTGGTCGAAGCGCACCAGCCGGGCGGCGCGTTTCGGGGTGATGCCGAGCTGGGACCCGAAACGGGACCACAGGCGCTTGCGGCTCCAGCCGACCTCGTCTGCAAGACCGTCGACCCGCACCTGCCCCCGGCTGGCGAACGTCCGCCGCCAGGCGTGGGCGACCTCGGGGTCGACCGGCGGGTGGGCGCCCAGCCGCCGGCCCAGGATGTCCGCCGCGATCGCGAAGCGTTCGTCCCACGACGCGGTGGCGCGCAGCCTGTTCTCGGCCTGCCCGGCGTCGCGGCCCCAGACGTCCTCAAGGGCTGCCACCGTCCCGCTGAGCTCGGCCGACGCGCCGAACAACGTGGCCGCCACGACCGGCTCCAGCCGGATCTGGAGCAGCTCGCCGACTCCCTGGCCAGTCGCCCGGAGGTCGCCGGGAAGGAGCCCGACGACGACGCTGCCGTGCTCGTGCCGGCCATGGGTTTCGTAGGCGACGCCGGCTCCCTCGCTCAGATCGACGAGCAGGGTGACGGACGGATACGCGACCAAGGAGATGTCCACCGAGGCCGGGGCACGGTGGCGGAACCCGGCCATGCTGACTCCCGGCAGCCCGACCGACGGCCGCGGGATCGCGAGGTCCACCCATGCCCGGTCAGGCGACGTCCCGGCCGGCAACACATGGCCAGTCTAGGCATCAGGCGTTACGGGTGGTCGACGGCCCCGTTGCCGTGAAGCTCAGCAGCAGTTCGCCGACCTTCTCGGGCGCTTCCAGCATGGGCAGGTGCCCGACGCCTGGCAGCAGCTCGACCCGCGCGTTCGGCACCGCCTCGTACCGGTGCGCCGAGGACGGCTCCCAGCGGGGGTCCGCAGCACCGAAGATCACCTGTATGGGGACTCCGAGGGCGGCCAGACGCCTGGGCACGCTCCGTTCGGCGATGTAGGCGGTGTTCTGGCGCAGCACCATCCTCATCACGCGGTAAGTGATGCCCCGTACGTCGGCGACCACGTCGTCCGGGAGGTCCACCGGGCGAGCGGCCGTCGCGCTGATCCCCTTGCGGATCATCGCATCCGAACGCCTCGGCCAGATGAGCGGGCCCAACGGCGGGGCCAGCAGCACCCGAAGAATGAACGGCTGCCGGAGGAGCGCCTCCGGACTCGGGCCGCTACTGATCAACGAGAGCGAACCGACGAGGTCGGGACGTTGCTCGGCGAGCGCGGTGGCGACGTAGCCGCCGCTGGAGTGCCCGGCCACGGCGACATGACGAAGCCCATGGTCGTCCAGCAGCGCCGCCACCTGACCCGCCTGCGCGGGCACGTCATACGACGGCGCGGGCGGGGACTGGCCGCAACCCGGCAGGTCGACCCGGATGACGTGATGGTGGCCGGCCAGCGTTGGGACCACCGGACCCCAGAAACCGCCCGAGGCCCCCGACCCGTGGATGAGCAGCAGCGGCGGCGCCTGCCGCGGGCCGTCATGGACCACGTGCATCCCATGCGAGTGCTCAATGTCGTATTCACTCATAGGGAGACTGTGCACGGGCGGCCGGCCGCCGGTCTTGGACAAATGTTCCCGCGGAGTCGAAAACCGGATGGCCGTCACCATGACGGCTGCACCAGCTACCGTCATCGGCCGGTAAGGTGATCATGATGGCGGACGCGCGGCTGACCACTCACGGTGATGTCTCCACGGCCATGGCCCGCTACGGCGACCGGGAGTTGGCCGAGCTGCTGGAGCGCGAGGCCGTGCCTCTCGGCACCGGTATCGGCGGGACGTCCGCCCGGCTTGAGGTCGGCGGCGCCTCGGTCTTCGTCAAACGCGTGCCCCTCACCGAGCCCGAACTGCGCCACCCGCACTCGACGGCCGACCTGTTCGGGCTGCCGCCTTTCTGTCAGTACGGCATCGGCTCGCCCGGTTTCGGCGCGTGGCGCGAACTGGCCGCGCACACGATGACCACCGAGTGGGTGCTGACCGGCCGGTTCCCCGGCTTCCCGCTGCTGTATCACTGGCGGGTGCTGCCCAACGCCGAGCCCGCCCCGCTGTACGGAGAGCTGGCCGACATCGATCGGGCGGTCACGTTCTGGGAGGGCGCGCCCGGCGTGCGCCGCCGCCTTGAGGCGCTGGCAGAGGCTCCGGCGAGCCTGACGCTCTTCCTGGAGTACTTCCCCCACAACCTGCACCAGTGGCTGGAGGAGCGGGTGCGCGCGGGCGACGCCATCCACGCCTGCACCCTGGCGGACCAGGCGCTGCGTGAGGTCGTGTCTGTCATGAACGCGGGCGGCCTCCTGCACTTCGACGCGCATTTCGAGAACATCCTCACCGACGGGCACCGCTTCTACCTGACCGACTTCGGGCAGGCCACCTCGACCCGGTTCGACCTGACAGAGGAGGAACAGGCCTTTTATCACCGGCACGTGACCTTCGACCGCACCTACACGCTGACGTACCTGGTGAACTGGCTGGCTGGCACCTTCCACGGCGCCGACTGGCCGGGGCGTCGCGAACTGGTGCGGAAGTGGGCGGCGGGAGAGCGCCCGGCCGGCGTGCCCGACGGGGTCGCGGCCCTGCTGTCGCGGCACAGCCCGCTGGCCACCGTGCTGAACGACTTCTACCACGATCTGCAAAGTGAGAGCAGGAAGACGCCGTACCCGCTGGAGGAGATCCGCCGGGTCGCCGGACGGCACGCCCTGCCGCTCGATTGAAGGTCACACCTCCTGCTTGAGGCGCCACCTGTCCGCCCGGGCACGGTCACATCGGTCCGGCCGCGGGTCCCGTCGCCGGCTGGTGGCGTTCGGTGAACAGCGTGGCGACGAGCTCGCCGCGGCTGGAGATGCCCGCCTTGCCGAAGACCGCCTTGAGGTGGCCGCGGACGGTGTGCGGGGAGATGACCAGCGCCGCCGCGATCTCAGCGGTCGACAGCCCGCCGGCCACCAGCCGGGCGACCTCGAACTCCCGCGGCGTCAGGCCGAACGCCTGGGCGACGATGCCGGCCAGGTCGGCGGGGGTCGCGGGCTCGATGACGAGCGCCACCGGTCCCGGCCGGCCGCCGGGGCCGCTCAGGCAAGAAGCGCGGCAGCTCAGCCATCCGCCGTCGCGGGTCCGGATCCGCACCCGGGCACTGCCGCGATCGCGGCCCCCGGCGATGGCGCGCGCCTGCAGTGCCGTTCCGATCAGCCAGATGGGCAGCCTGACCCCGAGCGCCGACGGCATGGACGGGCCGTCGGGCAGCAGCGCGAGATACCGCCGGGCCTCCTCGTTGATCGACGCGGCCTCGCCGTGCTCGTCGAACAGCAGCAGGCCCGGCGCCGACCCGCCGGGCTCGGGATCCGCGCCGGACGGGCGGGCGAACCGGCGCAGCCGGCCGGCGAGCGGACCCGACAGCGTGGCGAGCAACGCGATGTCGTCCGGGCCGAACGCCGTGCCTCCCCGCATGCGGAACAGGCTCACCACTGCCCACGGCCGGTCGCCGATCCGCAGCACGGCCCGCAGTTCGTCGTCCACGCCCTGGCCGCCGAGCAGCCGGCGGAAGCGGGCGCTGCGCGCGGGCAGGTCGCCGGTGGCCGCGCGCAGACCGGCCGCGGGGACGGCGGCGCGGGCGAGATCGCGGAACGGGACGACGTTCTCCTCCAGCAGCTCGCTCTCCCAGTAGGCCGCGCAGCCCTCGCCGGACCCCATGTTCTCGACCAGCATCGGCGCGGTGACCAGGCCCGTCTCCGGGTCTGTCGCCGTCCACACGGCCGCGTCGAACGGCACCAGCCGCCGCAGCCGCGCCGAGGCGCGGCCGAACAGGTCCAGCGCGTCACTGGCCCGCTCGACGGCCGCGAGCACTTGGGCGGGCCGGCGCACCTGGGTGGTCATGGAGCCTCCTTCCGGGCCAGTCTGCCTGGCTCGCTTCTGCTCACCAACCCCTCGTTTGAGGGGGGCATTCCGCGCCGGTCACCCGATGGCGGGGGATGGTAGGCGGCTCCGGCTCCCGCGAGTCTCGTACCGGTCTGTGGGACGAGTGAGGGAGCACCATGGGGGAGAACGAGCCGCACATCGCGATCGTCGGGGCCGGCGCCGCCGCGGTCGGCCTGCTGGACGCGCTGGCGGCCCGCGGCGCGGGACCCGGTGAGATCACCGTGTTCGAGCCGTCGCCGCGGCTGTGGCGGGGCCGGCCGTACGGGCCGGACCTGGACAGCGTGCTGGTCAACGCGCCGCCCGCCATCATGTCCATCCGCAACGGGGACTTCGGGCACTACGCGTCCTGGCTGGGGGCGGAGCGCGCCGCCGCCCACCTGGACGGCCTGCTGGGCCGGCCGCTGGTGCCCCGTGCGCTCTACGGCGACTACCTGGCGGACACCGCCGAGGCCGCCGTGGCCGCGCTGCGCGGGCGGGGCTGGCGGGTGCGCGTCGTGCCCGCCCGGGTCGTCGCGGTGACCCGCGCGGGCGGCTCCGGGCCGGTGCTGCGCACCGAGGACGGGCACGACCACCGGGCCGGCCACGTGGTGCTGTGCGTGGGCGGGGGCACGCCCCGCGACCATTACGGGCTGGACGGCGCCCCCGGTTTCGTCCGGGATCCGTACCCGCTGGCCGACACGCTCGGCCAGGTCCGGGCCGGGGACGCGGTCGCGGTGATCGGCAGCGGGCTGACCGCGGTCGACGTCGTCGTGTCGCTCGCCGCCCGCGGCCATGCCGGCCCGATCGCGCTGGCGTCGCGGAGCGGCATGCTGCCGCACGTCTGGCAACGCCCGCTCGGTCACCGGCCGGTGCACGTGACCGCCGAGCGGGTGGAGGCGCTGCACCGCGCGAACGGCACGGTCACCCTCGACGACCTCGTCGCGCTGCTGCGCGCCGAGGTCGAGGAGGCGGGGGAGGACTTCGCGGACTTCGCGGCGGAGTTGACGGCGGCCCCGCACGAGGAGCCGGTACGGCGATTGCGCCGGCAGTTGGCCGCCGTCGACGATCCCCGGATCGGGCGGCGCGTGCTGCAGGAGGCGGCGCACACCGTCGGCCCGCACGCCTGGCGGCTGCTGCCCGAGCCCGACCGTGACCGGCTGCGGCGGCACTTCCGCCTGGCCACCAGCGTCGCCTCGCCGATGGTGCCGGTGAACGCCGCCATCCTGCTGCGGCTGTTCGACTCCGGGCAGCTCACCGTCGCCGCCGGCGTGCGCAAGATCGAGGCGGTGGACGGGAGGTTCCGCCTGCGGGGCGACGGCGGCGACCTGGGCGCGGACGTCGTCGTCAACGCCGTGAACCCGCCGCCCCAGGCGGTGCCGTGGGCGGCCGAGCCGCTGGTCGGCTCCCTTCTCGCCGGGGGGCTGGCGGCGCTTCACCCGTCCGGCGGGCTGGTTCCCGCCGACCCGCGGCTGCACGTGGTGGGCGACCTCGCCGGAGGCGGCCCGTTCATCACCTCCAGCATCCCCGGCGTCGCCGGCCGGGCCGCGCGGGCGGTTCACGGGCTGCTCGCCACGCACGCGGGCTGACCGGCCGCGGGCCGGCCGAACCGCCGGCGGTGAGGGGTACGACCGGGGTCGGAGACGGGGATGGCACCTGGGTCGCACCCGGTCCGGACATCAGGCCGATGCGGCGGTGCTGCCGCTTCTCCGACGATGGGCGCATGACCCTTCTGGAGATCTCCGTGGTGGTGAGCGCCGCCGTTGTCGTGCTGGCCCGCTGGACGCCGCCCCGGGCGCGGCGGGCGGTGACGTCGGCCGCGGTCGCGGCATTCGTGCTGTGCGGAGCGGCGCTGGTGCCGGCCGGCGTGCGCTGGCAGCTATTGCCGGTCCTGGCCGGGGGGTCGCTGGCGGCGCCGTTCGCGGTGTCGCCCCTGCTGCGGCGGCGGCCCGGACGGCCGGCGTGGCGGGCGCGATGGTGGCTGGCCGCCCCGGGCACGGCGGCGTGCGCGGGGCTCGTGGCCGCTGGGGTGGCGGCGGCGTGGGCGCTGCCCCGGCCGGTGTTCCCCGAGCCGTCGGGCCCGTACGCCGTGGGCACGAGCGTGCTGCGATGGACCGACCCGGACCGGCCCGAGACCGCCACCGCCGAGCCGGGCGACCGGCGGACGGTCGTGGTCCAGCTCTGGTATCCCGCCCGGCCGAGCCCGGCGGGCGTGGACCGGGCGCGGTATCTCGGTCGCACCGATCGGGAGGCGCGAGCCGTCGCCCGCGGCCTGACCGGCTATCTCGGCGTGCCCGGCTTCCTGCTCGACGAGGCGCCGCAGGCCAGGTCGCACGCGGTGTTCGACGCCCCGGCCGCCGATGGCGGCCGGTGGCCCGTCGTGCTGTTCTCGCCCGGGCTGGGCGGGGTCCGCACCCAGAACACCGCCTGGGCGGAGGAGCTGGCCGGCCGCGGCTACGCGGTCGCCGCCCTCGACCACCCGTACGACTCGGCTGTCGTCACCCTTGAGGGGGGCCGGACGGTGCGCACGCGGCTGGTCGCCACCGGTGACCCGGCCGAGGACGCCCGGCGGGCGGCCGGGTGGACGGCGGTGCGGGCCGCCGACCTGAGCTTCGTGCTCACCCAGCTCGACCGGCTCGACCGGGGTGAGCTCCCCGGCCCGCGGGTTCCCGGAACGCTGACCGGCCGGCTCGACACCGGCCGGGCCGCGGTGACCGGGCACTCCATCGGCGGCGGAGCCGCCCTGCAGGCGGCCCACCAGGACCCCCGGTTCGCGGCTGTGATCAACCTGGACGGCTTTCCGCACGACCCCGACCCGCGACCGTTCGGCCAGCCGTTCCTCGCCCTCACCCATCCGGTCGGGCCGGACGAGAACCAGGACTACCTCCCGCGCCTGACGCGGGTGCTCAAGCTCGGCACCGCGACCGGCTATCACGTGACGGTCCGCGGCGCGGCGCACCTGTCCTTCACCGACGCGCCGCTCTTCCTGCCGCCGCTGCCCTCGCTCGTCGGCTCGCTGGGCCGCGACGGTGGACCGCGCCTCACGGCCGAGGCCACCGCCGCCTTCCTGGACGTCACCCTGCGTGGCAGGCGGGCGGACCTCGTCGCCCGCCTGTCGGGGTACGGCGTCCTCACCGTCCACCGGGGCGGAGACCGGTGAACCGTCGCACGTCCGCCGTGCGCGGCCCCTGATCGGTCGAGCTCACGGGTGCAGGCCGGCCGCCAGGCGTGGTCGCAGCGGGGTCAGCCAGTGCCGGTAGCGCGCGTCGCGGCCGTGCACGGCCTCGGTGTAGGCGGCGGCCAGCGCCCTCGTCACCGGGCCCGGCGTGGCCAGGTCGCGCCCGTCGACCGACCGCACCGGCACCACTCCGGCGGCGGTGCCGCACAGGAACACCTCGTCGGCGCCGTAGAGGTCGGAGCGCATCACGTCGCGCCTGGTCACCGGCATGCCGAGGTCGGCCGCCAGGCGTTCGACGGTGTCCTGCGTGATGCCCTCCAGCGCCCCGGCGCTCGCCTGCGGCGTGCCGATCCGGCCCGCGCGCACCACGAACAGGTTGGCGGCGGTGCACTCGCTGACCTGCCCGGCCGCGTTGAGCAGCACCGCCTCGTCGTAGCCGGCCTCGACCGCCTCGGCCTTGGCGAGGACCGAGTTGAGGTAGGGGCCCGTCGCCTTGGCCGCCGTGGGCACGGCCGCCTGGTCGTTGCGGCGCCACGAGCTGGTCATCAGCCGTACGCCGGAGGCCGGCGCCGCCCACTCCCACGTCGCGATCGACACCACGACCGGGTTGGCGCGCGCCGCCAGCCCAAGTTCGCCGTAGCCGCGGTGCACCAGGTGGCGGATGTAGCAGGCGCGGTGGCCGTTGGCGGCGACGATTTCCAGGGTGGCCTCGGCCAGCTCGTCCACGTCGTACGGCACCCGCATCCCGAGGATCCGGGCGCTGCGGTGGAGGCGTTCGAGGTGCTCGCGCAGCCGGAACACGGCCGGGCCCGCACCGGTGTCGAACGCCCGTGTCCCCTCCAGCACACCGGTGCCGTAGTGCAGGGCGTGCGAGAGCACGTGCACCCTGGCCTCGCCCCACGGGACCAGCGTGCCGTCCATCCAGATGTGGCCTGTCTCCAAAGGACACCACCCTCCTCAAGTGGCTCAGCACGCTATGCCATTGAACAGCCAAGTGGCAAGCTAGTATGGGCCGCATGGAACCGCTCCTCACGCTGCTCCGCGACCGGCTCCGGCTGCACCAGGGTTCGCCCAGCCGCCGCCTCGCGGGAGCCCTGGCCGACCTCACCCAGACCGGCGCCCTCACCCCGGGCGACCGGCTGCCGTCGGAGCGGGAGCTGGCCCAGGCCGTCGACATGAGCCGGGGCACCGTGGCGGCCGCGTTCAACGCGCTCTGTGAGGAAGGACTCTGCGAGCGCCGCCACGGCAGCGGCACCTACGTCACGCGCGCCCGGTCCATGGCCGGCCTGATCACCGGCGCCGTCCTGCCCGCCGACCTGTCGACCTCCGTGGTGCCCGACCCCTCCCACCTGGCGATGCCGCCGCTCGACCCGGCCATGCTGCTGCGCAGCCCGAGCGGCCACGGCTACGACGCCATGGGCGACCCGCGGCTGCGCGGCCTGCTGGGCTCCGCCGACGCCGCGGCCGCCACCGGGTCCGTGCTGATCACCGGAGGAGCGCAGCAGAGCATCGACCTGGCCGCGCGCACGCTGCTGCGCGCAGGGGAGCGGGTGCTCGTCGGCGATCCCACGTACGTAGGAGCCCTCGCCGCGTTCCGCCGGACCGGAGCCCACGCCGTGCCCGTGGACCTCGCCGATCCCGGCGCCGCCGAGGCCGCCTTCGCCCGCCACCGCCCGGCCGCCGTCTACGTGGTCGGCGTCGACAACCCCACCGGCTCCCTCCCCGAGGTGCGGCACGTCGCCGAGCTGGCCGCAGCCGAAGGCGTGCCGCTGGTCGAGGACCGCACCCTGGCGCCCCTCGTCTATGACGGAGCCTCCCCGCCCGAGCCGCTGTCCCGGCTGCATCCGCGCGGCACGGTGACGGTCGGTTCGCTGTCCAAGGTGCTGTGGGGCGGGCTGCGGGTCGGTTGGCTGACGGCGCCCGAGGCGCTACTGGCCCGGATCACCGAGGTCAAGCTCGACTCCGATCTGGCCACCAGCGCCGTGGCGCAACGGCTGGCGGCCGAACTGCTGGAGCACAACCCCGTCGGGCCGTGGGTGACCGAGCTGGCGCGCCGCCGCGACCGCTTCGTCGCCGCCCTGGCCGAGCGGCTGCCCGAGTGGTCGTGGGCCCGCCCGTGCGGGGGGCTGTCGGTGTGGGTCCGGCTTCCCGGAGCCGACGGCGACCGGTTCGCGGCGCTGGCCCGCGAGGAGGGGGTGGCGGTCGCGCCCGGCTCGCTGTTCTCGCCGGACGGCCGGCACCGCGACCACCTGCGCCTCAGCTTCGCCCCACCACCTGCGGTGGCCGACCAGGCCGTGGCGGCGCTGGCCCGCGCCTGGGCGCGGCTGCGTTGACCTTGACGCGACGTCAAGGTCTTAACTGGGAGCATGCGGATCGGAGAGCTGGCCGCGCTGCTGGGAGTCTCGACCCGGACAGTGCGCCACTACCATCATCAGGGCGTCCTGCCCGAGCCCGCCCGCCGGGCCAACGGCTACCGCGAGTACGGCATGCGCGACGCGCTGGCGCTGGCCCGCGTCCGCAGGCTGGTCCAGCTCGGGCTCAGTCTGGACGAGGCACGTGACGTCATCGCCGACGACCGGGACAGGGAGCTGCCGGAGATCCTGGCCCAGATCGACGCCGACCTGGCGCGGCAGGAACACGAGATCCGCGCCAGACGGGCCCGGCTCGCCGAGCTGATCGGCAAGGCCGAGGCGGGCGTCCTCGGGCCGGACGACACGGTCTCACCGGAGCTGGCGGCCTACCTCCGGCAGGTGGACGCACCACGGTCCGGGGCGTCCGCGTGGGATCACGACCTGCTGGTGCTCGTCGACAGCATGGGCCAGGCCGACGCGGAGGACCCCTCGTGGGCGACGTTCGCGACGCTGGCCGCAGACCCGGAGCTGGCGGCGCGCGGCGACGACTTCTACCGGCGGCTGGACGAGCTGGCCGGTGCCGATCCGGCCGATCCGCGGGTCACCGCCCTGGCCGCCGAGCTTGCCGGCTTCACCGCCGAGCACCTGCTCAACGGCGACGCCACGGCCACGGCCGGCTGGGACATGACGGCCGTCGAACCGTTCCTCGACGAGCTGGCCCCCGGCCAGGCCGAGGTCGTCCGCCAGGCGGTGCGCCGCATCGCCGAGCACGTGGGCGCCACCGGAGCGGATCGTCGCGAGGCCCCACCCACCCGGCCCGTCAGGTGACTTCAAGAGGGGGCATCAGATCGGCCTGCCGGAATGCCGCCGCACCTGTCATCGTCGGATCATGGCTGCCGCGAGGACCGTCAGAACCCCGCTGTTCCTTCTGTCCGGCTCCGTTCTTCTCATGTTGGCCGGCTGGTGGCAGTACGAGGCGGCAGTGCCCTCGTTCCCGGTGGTCGGCGACACCAGCACGGTGTCGCTGCTGATCCGCGGCCCGGCCCGGGACGTGGACGTCAAGCTGATCGCGACGGACCCCCCGGGGCTGGCGGTCGAGGTCCTGGCGACGGTCGACCGGATCAAGTCCGGCGAGTGCGTGCTGGCGGACGTGCACTTCTACACCGACGGACCCCTGCGGTCGACGACCACCCGGCTGTGCCCGCCGCCACCGGGCACGCGCGGTGTGCTGGCGGCGGTGTTCAAGCCGGTCAAGCCGCTGGTCGCGAAGAGCGGTTCGACCACGGTGGTGCGGATGCCCGAGGTGACCGCGACCTGGTTCGGCACCGATCGTGAGTACGACGTCGCGTACGAGGTCACCTTCGCCCGCACGGACCGGGCGGCCCAGAACGGGCTGAAGCCCGAGGCGGTCTCACCCGACTACCGGGGTCCGGGGCTGCGGTGGGCGCGGCGGCAGGTGGCGAACACCCCGGGCATTCCCGAGGCGGCCCCGTACGGCACGTTCACCGACGTCGCGGCGGAGAAGGCGGCGAACCGGTCGCTGTTCTGGGCCGGCTTGCTGGGCGGCGCGGCGCTGTCGGTGCTGGCGTGGGCGGGCGACCTGGCGCTGGCGGGGGCGGCGGAGCGGCGGCGGGAGAGCGAACGGCGCGCGGAGGCCGAGGCCGAGCGGCGGGAGATCGCCGAGCTGGCGGCGGCACGGGTGCTGGCTGCGCTGGAGGAGCGCCTGCCGGCCGCGCCCGACCGGGACGCCGTCGCCATCCGGCGGCGTCCGGCGGGCCGGGTGGCGGGGTGGCGCGGCTGGTTACGTCGGCTGGCGAGACGGCCACGCTGCTGAGCGACCCCGGGCGCCCGCACGGCCGCTCAGGGAGGGCCGTTCCAAGGCCGGACCCTGCCCCGGGAGCAGTCGCTGCCGACGGTCACGGTGCTCGTAGGTAGGCCACGGCGAACGTGTGATCGCCCGGGGCTCCGGCGGCGGTGTGACACCAGAGGTGGACCGACACCCGGGGCGGGGCCGAGTAGGAGTCGATGGTTGCGAGGTGGCAGTACCCGCCGCCGGTACCGGTCGC
Source organism: Nonomuraea sp. NPDC047897 (assembly GCF_043204415.1). Lineage (NCBI taxonomy): Bacteria > Bacillati > Actinomycetota > Actinomycetes > Streptosporangiales > Streptosporangiaceae > Nonomuraea > Nonomuraea sp. NPDC047897. The sequence continues at coordinate 353,171 of NZ_JBIDCC010000003.1, forward strand.
CGTGACCTGCACGCTGTCTCCGGTCCTGCCCAGGGTTTCCCAGGTCAGCCGATAGTGGCCGGTGCCGAGCCGCGTGAGCGCGGGCGTCTCGCCGTTGCCGCTGAAGGACCGTTCCGGGTCCACGACCGGAGCGGCCGGGTCGCCGGTCACGCTGACGTACGCCGCCGGGGTCGTGCCGTCCCGGTGCAGGCCGGCGCCGTCCACGTACGACAACAACCAGGGCGAGTCCGCCGGCACCGCGCCGCCGATCGCGTGGCAGGCCACGGCGATCTCCACCCGGTCCGCGCCCGATGTGCTCCCGGCCGGGACGCAGCGGGCCGCCGCGCCGTCACCGTACGGCGTGACCTGGACGTGTCCGGCGCCGGACGCGAACGCCGAGCCCTCCAGCGTCACCCGGTAGCGCCCGAGGCCCTCGCGCGTGACGCGGTTGACGCCCCCGTCGGAATTGACCGTGCCGGCGTTGAACACCGGGTTCACCGAGCCTGTGCCGCCGGCGCCGTCGTACCTGACCGTGGCGTAGGGGGCGGTGCCGGGCCCCGGCGCGGCGAAGAAGATTGTGAACCACCAGTCCGCCGGCGCGCCTGCCTCGTTGAAGCACCGCACCTTGATCACCTGGTCGGGGCCGGCGGGCGCGTACCCGGTGACTCCGCAGGTACGGCCCCGGTAGCCGGTCCGGTACGGGGTCACGTGCGCGATCCCGGCCGTCGACGCGACCCCGGGCAGGCGGACCTCGTACGTGCCCGTCCCGGTGTGGACCACGGTGGCGCGCCGATCGGCGGTGGCCGGGTCGAGCCGTCCGGTGCTCCACTGCCAGGACGGGGTGAGTGGGACGGTCTCGCCGATCGGCGCCTCGGCGGTGGTGGCCCGGTCCATGTACGCGTAGGCCCAGCGCGGCCGGGACGCCGGTCGCGGGCTGCCGGCCGCGACCAGAGCGTCCACGAGGCGCGCCCGATGGCCGATCATCTCGTCGGTGGTCGGTTCGAGTGCCACGTCGGGCGCGGGGCCGCCGCCCTCGTTCCCGGCGCGGTCGAACCTGAGGTGCTCCCAGTCGTCGAAGCCCGTCAGCCCGTCGGCGTAGCGGAAGGTGTGGGGGTAGTCGAAGTGCATCGGGACCCTGATCGACGTGTCCGGGACGAATTCGGCCTGATCGGTCGGTTCGGGCGGGGTCTGGCAGATCCCGTTGAGGCCGGCGTAGATGCGCCCGCGCTGTTTGAGGTCGTCCCCCGAGCTGTCGGTCTCCAGCTCGTCGTTGACGGGCGGGTCGCGGTCAGGGTCGGCGCCTTCGACGCACCTTTGGAACTCGCCGTTGACGTCGACCGCGACCGGCTGCTCGTCTTCCTCCCCGTCGGTGTCCCAGTCGAGGGGCGTCGAGGCGTCGCCGACGTGCAAGATGCCCTTGTTGTTCCACCAGGCCGCCATGGTATGGCGGTCGGTGCCGAGGTCCTCGCCCTCGTCGAGGCCGGTGCGGACCAGAGAGGGCAGCTTGTCGTCGGAGTAGTCGAGTCTGCTGACCTCGTCGAGGGTCCGCAGCAGGATGCTGCCGTCGGTGGCGTCCCCGAGGTCCGCCATGCGGGCCTGCCATGCACTGTGGTCGGGCAGGCCCACCGCCGAGTAGGTGTAGTTCATGACCGACAGGTAGTTCGGCTTGTAGTTCACCCGGTCGCCGCCGCCGTGGCCGAGGCCGAGCGCGTGGCCGAGCTCGTGGACGAAGGTGCCGCTCTGCATCCGTACCGGGCGCTCGCGCAGGGCGCCGAGGGTGACGAGGAAGTCCCGCCCGAAACAGCACCACCCGCCCATGTTGGTGTTGTTGGTCCGGTAACCCCACAGATTGTAGAAGAACAGGCCGGAGCGGGCCGAAGAGAAGTGGGTGGCGCGGAACGAGTGGAACGGCTGAGGTCGCCCGCCCACCGCGATGGCGAGTGGTTGCTCGCGCTCCGCGCGGCTGACCGGGATCGGCTGGTCGAGGTGAACCAGCAGCTGGACGCCCCGCTCTCGGGGGAATCCGTACGGGCAGGCGGCCTCCGCCCGGCGGGGCGCGTTGGCGAACATCGCGATCGCCTCGTCGATCGCGGCCTGGTCGGGTTTGTCGCCGAGGCCGCTGCCGGTGTCGAGCAGCCAGTCGATCTCGACCGCGATGGTGGCGCGGCAGGGGTTGGCCCCGTGGTCGGGCAGCCAGGTGTCCACGGTGCCGTCGGCGCGGGGGATGCCGTTCAGCTCGATGCGGTCGCTGAGGTGGTCGCCGTCGAGGTCCCGGTCGGGCGTGCGGTAGAGCTGGCCGCTGTTCTTCTGGAAGTAGTGCAGGAACTCCGCTCCCGGCGGGGTGCCCAGTGCGAGGAGCTCGGTCCCGGTGTCACGGTCCATGACCCGCAGGGAGACCAGGTACCAGTTGTCGGTGGCGATGTCGTCGGCGTAGTTGATGTGCTCGATGCCGAACCCCTGGGCCAGCTCGGCGGCGGTGGCGCAGCCGGGCAGCCGTGCCTGCCAGGTGTGCTCGAAGTTCGCCAGGTCGCCCGTGCGATCCTGGTGGAAGGGCCGGGGTGGGAGGTCCGCCGGGCGCTCGTCGAACAGGACCACGTGCTCACCGAGCCGGAAGATCTCCAGGGAGTCGTCCCTGATCCCGTCGCCACCCGTCGTGACCGAGATCTCCAGCCGGCAGATCCTGCGGGCGGGATCGGCCGGCGGGTCCGGCTCGCTCCCGGTGTCGAGCGGGATGGTGAGCAGTTGGTCGCTGTTCTTGTGGAAGTACTGCAGAAAGTCCTGCCCCTCGGGGGTGGTCCGCTCGGCGAGGACGGTGCCGGTGGCGCGGTCGACCACGGTCAGCGATTTCAGCATCCAGTTGTCGGCCCGGTAGTCGTCGGCGAAGCTGATGTGCTCGATGGACAGCCCCTTGGCCAGATCCGCCGTGGTGGCACAGACCGTCAGGCGGCCCGTCCACCGGAACTCGGCGTTCCCCCGGTCACCGGTGCCGCCCTGGTGGAAGGGCCGGAGAGGGAAGCCCACCGGGCGCTCCTCGAACAGGATCACCTTCTCGCCCACTCGGAAGATCTCCAGGGAGTCGTCCCTGATCCCGTCGTCGCCGGTCTCGACGACGAACTCCAGCTCGCACGTTCCGGCCGCCAGGGCGAGCGCGGGCGGAATCCCGACCAGTGCACAGGCAAGCGTCAGCAGCAGGGCGGCCAGACCACGCCCGAGGGAGGATCGCACGCCTCGACGGTAGAGAGGACGCCCGGGTGAGCCGAGGGCCGCCGCGATATCCGTACAAGTCCGTACGTGGTGTGTAACCTTGCGGCAGGTCAGGCCGACATGCAGATGTGCCCGAGGCCAACGATCCGCTGCCGCGACGGATCAGGACGCGCCGCGACTTCGCCGACGAGCTGACCCTGCTGCGCGAGCGCGCGGGCCTGACCGTCCGCCAGGTGGCGGCGAAGGTCGGCGTACGAGGCGCGCACAGCACGATCGGCGACTGGTTCGCCGGGCGGGGGCTCCCGTCCCTCTCCTCCCGCGAGCTGCTGCTCCAGGTATTGCACGCGTGCGGCGAGGACGACCAGGACCGGATCGGGGAGTGGCTCGCCGGCTGGCGGCGGGCCAGGCAACGACGCGGCGCACTCCGGTCGGGGCCCACGCCGTACCTGGGCCTGGCCGCCTTTCAGCCCGAGAACGCCGGCTGGTTCTTCGGCCGCGACGAGCCGGCCCGACGGCTGGTCGCCCGGGTGGGCGAGCTGCGCGGACGCGGCGGCGGCCTGCAGGTTCTGGTCGGCCCCTCCGGGTCGGGGAAGTCCTCACTGATCGGCGCCGGCCTGATCGCCACGCTGGGTACGGGAACGGTCCGGACCCCCGGCGCCAGACCGATGGACACGCTCGCGGGCCTGGAAGGTCCGCTCATCGTGCTCGACCAGTTCGAGGAGCTGTTCACCCTGTGCCGGGACGAGGAGGAGCGGCACGCCTTCGTCGCAGCCCTCCACAGTCTCGCGCGCGGCAACGTCGTCGTGCTCGGCCTGCGCTCCGACTTCTACACCCAGGCCCTGGACCATCGGGAGCTGGTGGCCGCCATCACCGAGGGCCAGCTCACGCTCGGTCCGATGGACGAAGCCGGCCTGCGCGCGGCCATCACCGAACCGGCCCGCAAGGCCGGTCTCGACCTCGAAGCCGGGCTGGCCGACCTCATCCTGCGCGATCTGACCCAGCGCGACCGGACTCCGGCCGCCGGCGCACTTCCGCTGTTGTCCCACGCCCTGTACGCCACCTGGCGACGCGGCCACGGCACCACGATCACCGTCGCCGACTACCACGCCGCCGGCGGCATCGCCGGCGCGATCGCGCTCAGCGCCGGCACCGCCTATGCCGGGCTGACCGAGCCGCAACGCACGCTGGCCCGGCGGCTGCTGCTGCAACTGGTGCACGTCGCAGACGACACCGCCGACGCCCGACGCCGCGTGGCCAGGCACCATCTGCCCGAGGGCGCCGGGGACGTCCTGGACAGCTTCGTCGCCCAGCGACTGCTCACCGCCGACGACGGAACCGTCGAGATCAGCCACGAGGCGCTGCTCACCGCCTGGCCACTGCTGCGCTCATGGCTCGCGGAGGACCGGGCCGCGCTCCTGGCCGGACGCCGCCTGGCCGCCGACGCCGCTGCCTGGGACCGAGAGGGCCGCGACCCCGCCTCCCTCTACCGGGGCACCCGCCTGGCCGCCGCCCAGGAGTGGAGCACCGCCACGACGCATCCGCCCGGCGCGCTCGCCGCCGAGTTCCTCGACGCCTCGGCCGAACTGGTACGGCGCCAGGAGCAGGCCGCCCGCGCCGGGGCACGCAGGCTGCGGCGGCTGGCGGCCGGCCTCGTCCTGCTGCTCGTGCTGGCCTGCCTCAGCGGCGTCGCCGCGCTCGACGAGGCCGTGACCGCGCGTGAGCAGCGCGACATCGCCCTGTCCCGCCAGGTGGCCGGGCAGGCGTCCGCCGTTCGCGCGGCCGATCCCGCGCTCGCCGCCCGGCTCGTCCAGGCCGCGTACGTGCTCGCACCCACCGTGGAGGCGCGAGGCGGGCTGCTCAGCGCCTTCGGCGTGCCGTTCAACCTGCGGCTGGGCGGCCACACCGACTACGTGCACGATGTCGAGTACGCGCCCGGCGGCGAGCTGCTCGCCAGCGCGAGCAAGGACGGGACCGTGCGGCTGTGGGACGTGGCCGCGCCGCATCGGCCGCGCCCGCTCGCCGTCCTGGCCGGACACACGGGCGAGGTCGTCGCGCTCGCCTTCGCACCCGACGGGCGGCGGCTCGCCAGCGGCGGCGACGACGGCACCATCCGCCTGTGGGACGTTCTCGCCGCCCGTCCGTTGGCGGCCCCCACCACCGTCCGGCCCCTGATGACCCTGCCCGCCGCCGACGGCGCCGTTCACGCACTGGCCTACACCCCCGACGGCCGCTTCCTGGCCACCGGCGGCGGCACGGGCGTGATCGCCGTGAGGGACGCGGCCACGGGCCGGCCCCTGGCCACGCTGCACGGCCACCGGGGTATGGTGCGGCGGCTGGCCGTACACGGCCGGCTGCTGGCCGGCGCCGGGGACGACGGCACGGCCCGCCTGTGGGACCTGGCCGCCCTGCCCCCGCCGCCGCCGGCCACCGGGTCCGGCCCGGCCCTGACGATCACCGGGGTCCGCCCGCTCTCGACGCTGACGGGCCACCACGGCAGAGTCTTGTCGGTCGCGTTCGATCCCGATGGGCGGCGCCTGGTCACCGCCGGACAGGACGGCACGCCCCGGGTGTGGGACGTGGCCCGGCCGCGCCGTCCCCGCCTCCGGGCCACGCTGTCCGGCCACCGCTGGGCGGTGAACGGCGCCGTCTTCGCCCCGGACGGCCGGACCATCGCCACCGCGGGCGACGACAACACCGCCCGCCTCTGGGACGTCGCCGACGGACGACCGCTCCAGACGCTCAGCCCGCGCCCCGGCGCCCCGATCGACACCGGGGCGATGTCCGACGTCGCCTTCAGCCCGGACGGCCACACCCTCGCCACCGGCTCCTACGACCACCTGCTCCGCCTGTGGGACCTGCCCGGCCCCGCCCTGATGGGCAGCGGGCGCACCAGGCCGGTCTGGGCCGCCCCGGACGGCCAGACGGTGATCACCGGCAACGGCGTTCACGCGCTGCGCTGGGACGTCAGCGACCCGCACCGCCCGGTGAGCCGGCTCCAGGCCCGCACCGAGGGGCTGGTGAAGCTGTCCGCCGACGGATCGCTCATGGTCACCGCGGGCCCCGGCGGCACGATCCGCCTGTGGAGCCTCACCGGCCCCGCCCCCGCGCTGCTCGCCACCATGGACGGCGCGGCGGCACCCCCGGACAGCGCGGAGTTCAGCGCCGACCGCCGGGTGCTCGCCGTCACCGCCACCCGCGACCTCGTGATTCGCGCCTGGGACATCAGCGACCCCGCCCACCCGCGCGAGACCCGGCCGCTCACCGGCCACACCGGCTTCGTCAACGCCCTCGCCTTCGCCCCGTCCGGACGCCTGTTGGCCTCCTTCGGCTACGACAGGACCGCCCGCCTGTGGGACCTGACCGACCCGGACCGCCCGGTCTCCGTGGCGGTCCTGCGCGGCCACGACAACGCGGTCTACAACGGCGCGTTCAGCCCCGGCGGCCGCACCCTGGCCACGGCAGGCCAGGACACCACCGTCCGGCTGTGGGACGTCACCCGCCCCGGCCGCCCGGCCCCGCTGGCGGTCCTGGACGGCCACGGCACCTATGTGGACTCGCTCGCCTTCAGTCCCGACAGCCGCCTGCTCGCGACCGGCGGCGGCGAGCCGAGCGTGCACCTGTGGGATGTCACGGATCCCCGCGCACCCACCCGCTGGGCGGTCCTGACGGGTGGCGAAGGGCCCGTGGTCGGCCTGCTGTTCGCCGGCCGCCTGCTGGTCAGCGGCGGAGCCGACCGCCCGGCCCGGCTGTGGAGGGTCGATCCGGCGCCGGCGGGCCTGGCCGTCTGCGCCAGGGCGTACCCGGACCTCACGGCCGGGCAGTGGGCGGGCCATTTCCCCGGCATCGACCGGCGGCGACCGTGTCACCAGCGGGATGATCCCGCTACGCCGTGAACGCCGCGGCGTGGTCGCGGACGAAGTCGGCGAGGTCGCGCGGGGGGCGGCCGAGAAGGTCGGCCACCGTACCGGTGGTGAAGTCCCCCCAGCCGGAGGCGTACGCCTGCGCGTACTCCTCCAGCATGTCGACGATCCAGGTCGGGACGCCGTAGCCGAGCAGTGCCTTGCGCTTGGCGTCGTCGCTGACCGGCAGGTAGGTGACGGCCCTGTCGAGAGCGGCGCTCAGGTGGCCGGCCACCTCGTCCAGCGTCCGCGAACGCGGGCCGGTGAGGGTGTACGTCTCGCCGTGGTGGCGGTCCGGGTCGTCGAGGAGCACGCGGGCGGCGCAGTCGGCGATGTCCCGTACGTCGATCATGCCGATCCGCGCCGACCCCATGTTCGACGAGAAGGTGCCGGTGGCGGCGATGTCGCCCGCCTCGTTCAGCAGGTTCTGCATGAACCAGTGCGGACGCAGGATCGTCCAGCGCATGCCGCAGCGTTCGATCTCCCGGTCGGACAGCGCGTGCAGCCTGCCGCTGCGGTTCGGCGCGTCGTGCGCGGCGCCGACGACGGACAGGCGCACGATCCGCTCCACGCCGGCCTGGCGGGCGGCCCACACGACGTTCATGCTGTTCTCCGGCGCCCGCGGGCCGTTCGGGGTGAGCAGCCACACGTCCTGCATGCCCTCGAAGGCGGGCGGCAGCGAACGGGGGTCGTCGAGGTCACCGACGAAGATCTCGGCGCCCCGCTCGCGCGGGCCGTCCGCTGTCGACTCCTGGTGGACCAGGGCGCGAAGCTCCACCTCGGCCCCTTCCAGCGCGGTCATCAGCGCGGTGGAGACGGTTCCGGTGGCTCCGGTGATGAGCACGGTACGCGACATGTTCATTCTCCTTTGGCGGTGACGGGGGTGCGGACGAGGTTGCGGATGACGTCGGGGGTCAGTTGCGCGGCGGCGATGGCGGTGAGCGCGAGCACGAACCCGACCCCCTGCCACGGCGTCAGGGACTCGCCGAGGAACAGCCAGCCGAGGATCGCGGCGACCACGGGGGAGAGCAGGGCGAGGAACGACACGGCGACCACGGGCAGCTTGCCGATGCCGTGGAACCAGACCAGGAAGGAGAGCAGGGCGCCCACCACGGTCAGCCACGCGTAGCCGCCGATCGCACGAAGGTCCAGTGCGGGCGGAAGCCCCTCGAACGCGAGCGCGAGGGGGACGAGCACGAGACCGCCGGCGGTGAGCTGCCAGCCGGCGAGGGTCGCGGCGCCCACGCCCGCCGGGCGTCCCCAGCGCTTGGTGAGCACGATCCCGCCCGCCATCACCCCGGCGGCCGCGATGCCGGCCAGGATGCCAAGCAGGTCGAACGCGAGCCGGCCGCGCAGGACGATCAATCCGACGCCCACCACGCCGACCAGGCCCCAGCCGAGCCTCCAGCGGGTGGGCTTCTCGCCGAGCAGCAGGAACGCCAGGCCGACGACGAACAACGGCTGGACGGCGGTGAGGGTCGCCGCGATGCCGCCCGGCAGTCGGTAGGCGGCGACGAACAGCAGCGCGAAGAGCGCGCCGATGTTGAGGGTGCCGAGCACCAACGAGCGCCACAGCCACGTGCCGTGCGGCAGCTTGCGCGTGACGGCGAGCAGGACCAGCCCCGCCGGCAGCGCCCGGATGACGCCGGACACCAAGGGGTGGCCCGTCGGGAGGAACTCGGTGGTGACCAGGTAGGTGGTGCCCCAACTGGCCGGCGCGAGGGCGGTCAGCGCGGTCAGGCCCAGGGTGCTCCCGGGTGGGGCGGCGCCGCCCACGGCCGACCGGCTCAGAGCCTGCGTCATCTCATCTCCTTAACATTGAAATATTCAACGTTGGGAAATGTAGCCGTCTGTTAGCATGACGTCAAACAGTTTCACGTTGAGATGTTCTGGAGGCGGCAGGCCCGTGGAGGACAACGTCGACTGGCGGATGGACCAGTGGCGGACCGAACGGCCCGACATCGACCCCACGCCGATGGGCGTGGTCGCCCGGATCCAGCGCGCCTCCCGGCTGCTCGAACGCGAGCTGCGCGACCACTTCGCCACGCACGGCCTGCAGCTGTGGGAGTTCGACATCCTGGGGACGCTGCGCCGGTCCGGGCCCCCCTATCAGCTCACCGCCGGGCAACTGGTCGAGCAGTCGATGGTCACCTCCGGAGCGATCACCAACCGGATCGACCGGCTCGTCGCCAGGGAACTGGTGACCCGCGAGGTCGATCCCGCCAACCGGCGCAGCGTGCTGATCTCGCTGACCGAGCCGGGCCGGGAGCTGATCGACCGGGTCGTCGTCGCCCATGTCGACCTCGAAGCCAAGCTCCTCGGCAAACTGAGCGGCCGCGACCAGGACGACCTCGCCGGCTTGCTGCGCAAGCTGCTCACCAGCCTCGGCGACCACTCGCCACGCAACCCGCTGAACTCCTGAAGACCGCCGGCCGCTCCGGCACGGCGCTCCACCGGAAAGGGCTAATAGGGCCGGTCAGCAGCCGTCGAAGAGTTCGTCACGCTGACCAGATCTTGGACGTGGGCGAACCCCTCCAGGCCACCGAATTACGTCGAACGCAGGACTTGCTGGACTTCAAGCTGCTGCCCCGGCTGAAGAACATCGGCTCAGCCCGCCTGTACCGGCCGGGCCTGACCGAAGGCGAGGCCTGGCCGTAGCTGGAGGGCGGCCGGGTGATCCGCACCGTCTTCATGTGCGACTCCCTGACCGAGGAGGAACTGCGCCGCGAAATCCACGAGGGCCTGAACGTGGTGGAGAACTGGGACTCGGCCAACAAATACCTGAACACCAGGATGGTACAGATCGTCCTCGCCGAGCCGAAGTGGCGAAAAAAGCTCACCGAGGCCGACCGGCGCGCCCTGTCGGCTCTGTTCTGGTCCCATCTGAACCTGTACGGCAAGTTCGAGCTCGACATGAGCAAACAGCTCGACCTCGGGTCGGGCCCGCGCACCCAGGTTCAACAGTCAGTGGGTCTGTCAGGACGCTCACATGATGTCTCGTCGCAACGGGGCCGCGACGGCGATGGCAGCCGCGATCATGGCATAGCAAACCAAGACGCCACCACCTGCCGGCGCGGACAGCAGTTGGGCCGCAGAGGTGCCGGTCTGACTGGCCACGGCATCCGCCAGATAAGTGAAGCCGGTCAGCGCGGCAGTGGCGCCGCCCGGGAGATAGGGATAGAGCACTTTGATTCCCGGGACGAGCATCAACACGGTCTCGATCATGTAGAAGTAGGCACCGACGGCGACGAGAGCGGTCACCTGGTTGCGAAGCAGAGCACCCACCGCGACGCCCAGCAGAGTGTAGACGGCCATGGTCAGCGCGATGCGGGCCAACAAGGCCGCGATCACGACAGCCGGGAGACCAAGCGTGACGCCCTTGAGCATGGCCACCCCGAACAGAGCGCCGCCGGCCACAGCCGCGGCGACCGCGCCGTAGGCGAGCCCAGCCCCCGTGTAGACCCCCAGCTTGGCCGCCAGCCAGGTCCAGCGTCTGGGAGCGAACAGCGTCGTGGTGGTGATGGTCCGGTGCCGATACTCCGAGGACACCGCGATGGTGCCCAGCAGAGCGGGGGCAAAGACGGTGAAGCCGAGCAGACCCAGCAGCACGCGGGTGCCTTGGGCGGTGTCCAGCCCGGGCAGCGGAGGCGTGAAGTTTTCCGGCCCGACAAGGGCGAGCAAGCCCACGAGTGCTCCACTGGCGAGCGCGGCCAGCAGACCCCACAGCCAGAGCCTGGTACTGGTCAGGCGCGTCCATTCAGCGGCAAGGAGCGCGGTCATCGGGAACCTCCGGTGAGGTGCAGGAACGCTTGTTCCAGAGTGGGGCGCTCGGGGGTGATCTCGTGCAGTGTGACGCCGTGGGAGGCGGCAGCGGTGGCGACCTCTGCGGCGCTCAGGCCGCGGATGCGCAGGAGGTCGGGTTGTGGATGCTCCACTCGGGTCCCGCGCTCCATCAGCCTGGCGGCGAGCAGATCCGCTTGCGGGGAGCGGACCAGCACGATGGCTGTGCCGTACAAGCCGGTGATGGGTCCTGTGGTGACCAGCCGGCCGTCGCGGATCACCACCACATGGTCGGCCATGTGCTCGATCTCGCCGAGCACATGGCTGGAGATGAGGATGGTGCGGCCGTCGGCGGCCAGTTCGCGGACGAAGTGCCGCAGCCAGGCGATGCCTTCAGGGTCCAGGCCGTTGCTCGGTTCGTCCAGCAGCAGCACCGGGGGATCGCCGAGCAGCGCGGTGGCCAGGCTGAGGCGTTGCCGCATGCCGGTGGACAGGGTGCGCGTGGGGCGGTCGGCGAAGGCCGATACCCCGGTCAGGTCGGCGACCTGGTTGATCCGGGCCGTGCCGTACCGGCCTATGCGGGCGTAGACCCGCAGGTGGTCGCGGGCGTTGTGGGCGGGGTGGAAGCCCGCGCTGTCCAGCACGGCTCCAACGGTGGCCGACGGGCGGGGCAGGTTTGCGTAGCGGCTGCCGCCGAACGTGGCGGTGCCGGAGGTCGGCGTGATCAGGCCCAGCATCATCCGCATGGTGGTGGTCTTGCCGGCGCCGTTCGGCCCCAGGAATCCGGTGACGTTCCCCGCTTCGGCCTCGAAGCTGAGGTCGGTGACGGCCCTTATCGATCCGAACGCCTTGGTCAGGCCATGCACCTCGATGTTCATGCCATCACCGCGATCAGCCGGCGCTGAAGCTGTTCGGCGTCCGGAACACTGAGGATCAGCTCGTCGTAGCCCGACACCCGGCTCTTGAGGATGATCCGTAGGCCGGTGACCTCTCGTCGGGCGGCGACCAGACGCTTGACGCCGGTCAGGGACGTCCAGGTGCCGACCTTGCTGACGCCGGAGACGAGCAGGCCGTAGTGGGTGCCCGTGGCAGCCGCGAGCGGCCGGTCGAGCAGGTGCACCTCGGCGATCTGCGCCAGTGGCACGCTCACCGCGCCGGTCCGGGTGAACAGCCGTGTCCATGGGGCGAAGCGGATGGTCAGCGTTTCCTGGTGAATCTCTACCTGCAGCACAAGGTGTCCTCTCCGTCTATCTGTTCTATTAGATGTATATCAGATAGAGTGATGGTGTGCACTTGACCCTTGACCTCGACAGCGAGGTCCCGATCTACCAACAGATCCGGGACCGGATCGTGGAGGCGATCGCCAGACGGCAGGCGCGCGAAGGCGACGCACTGCCCTCCACGCGGCAACTCGCCGCGGATTTCGGCATCAACTTCCATACCGTGAACAAGGCCTACGACCTGCTGCGACAGCAGGGCGTCATCCGGATCAACCGCAAGAGCGGCGCGGTCGTACGGCGCGATGCCGACACCGGCCCGCCCGAGGCCCCCTTTATCGACGACTGGGAGGAACGTATGCGCGTGCTGCTGGCAGAAGCCACCGTCCACGGCATCGACCGGCAGGATGTGCTGCGCCGGTGCGAGGCTCTACTGATCGCTTTCGAGGAGAGCGCGTGATCCCGCTCCTCGGCGCCAACCTGATCCTCATCGCACTGGTCACGTCCCTCATGCTGGCGCTTCCGGCGCTGGCAAGGCCCACACTGCCGTTCGGAGTACGCGTCGGCATCCAGCGGGTGGGCGATCCCGCCATCACCACTGCGCGGCGGTTCTACGCTCGCACGACCGGCCTGGTGGCCGCACTCGCCGCAGTGGTCTCGATCCTTGGACTGCTGATCACCGGGTCTGCTGCCGCGATCGGCATCGCCACGACGGTGGTGATCGTCGTGGACCTGCTGTTGTTCTATCGCGCTCATCGCATGGTCCGCGCCGCCAAGCTCGCCGGCCGGTGGGCGGCCGAGCGGCGTCAGGGCGTCACCGTGGACACCACCTTCCGCACCGACCCGGTCCGCGTGCCGTGGTCGTGGGGGCTGCCCACGCTGTCCGTGCTGCTGCTCACCGCGGCCATCGGCTGGGCACGCTACGGCGGACTGCCCGCCACGCTGCCGCCATTTCTTGGGTACGGCACAGCCTCCTCCCAGCGTGAACCCACAACCGTGCTGAACGCCTTCCAACCGGTGATCTACCAGATCGTCATCACCGGGATAGTCCTGGCCACAGTCCTGGCCGTGCTACGCGCCCGCCCCGACCTCGATGCCGCCAGACCCCAAGGTTCAGCCCGCCGCTACCGCATCTACCTGCGCGGCGTTGCGATGATGTCGTTGCTCTCCGCGGCCTGCCTGAACCTGGCTCTGTTCTTCGCAGCCCTGCATCTGTGGGAGATCGTCCCCCCCAAGATCGCCTGGCATGTGGCCGTCTACGCCCCGCTCATCGTGCTGCTGGGCGGCTGGCTGATATGGGAGATCAAAGTGGGCCAGGCTGGGCACCGGCTCCCCGCTCTGCCAGGCGAGGAACTGGAGGACACCGGGGCCGGCCAGCGCGACGACGACCGCCACTGGTTCCTCGCCGGCACCGTCTACGCAAACCGCCGCGACCCGGCTCTGCTCGTACACGCCCGTCTCAGCTCCTCCTCATGGACCCTTAATCTCGGCCATCCGATTGCCTGGCTCCTGCTCGGTGTCCTCGCAGTTGCCTTGATCGTGTTCGCGGGACTGGCGCTGGCGGGCGTCGTTGATCTGCCGGAGAAGCACAGCCTCTTCTGATGATTGGCCGGCGACGATCAACTCGCGCTGCAACTCGGCCAGGACCGACAGCATGCCGAACATCGCGCGGCCCTCCATCGTGTCGGTGTCAATGTCTTGCTCGATCACCTGCCTGACCGCCGAAGCGGTAAGGCGCCTGGCCGGCAGGCCACGATGCCCGTCTCGGCCGAATTCGTGGTGGCGTGCCGGCGCAGGTCGCGGCGCAGGCGTGCGAACAGGTCCGGCGGCGGCGGGCCCAGCGGGCGTTTGACGACGATCACGCCGAGCAGCCCCGAGGCGAGCGTGAACCGGCGTCCGAGGTAGCGCGGGCTGCCCGCCGTAGGTGCCCTTTGAGGTCATCGAGGTTGCCTGGCCGCCGCACCGCGTCGGCCATCTCCTGCAGCCGGGTGAGCAGGCCGCGCAGTCCCGTCGGTCGTGCCGGTGCCGGCCACGACGCGGGCAAGGGCTCCAGCAGCAACCGCATCACCATGCCAGCACCGTAGTGCGCGGCCTCGTGCGAGGGCACCGGGTCAGAGATCCTCGATATAGCCGACGGCCGTGAAGGCCTCGTCGGCTACAAGTTCTTCACCGTCGCCGTGCCGTTGATCTGCGGTATCGCTTATTGACACGGCAACAGCCTCCGGCGCCGTCCCGGAGCGCCGCTGCGTTTCGGAGATCGTCAGCCCCTTGAACTGAGGTCGACGGCGTCGTCGCGGGCGCCAGCTTCGCGCCCCGGCACCTGAGCGCTGGGGCAGCCAGAGCCATTCGGGTTACCGTCGTGGTCGTGGACACCTCCCAGATCCCCGCCCCTAATGGCCAGCCCGAAAGCGACCGGGCCACGGCCGAGATGTTCTACCAGTTCGCCGGGCAGGCCTACGGCAGTATCGGCTACGAGAACAAGACCGCGGCTGAGCTGGCCGATCGGAGTGCCGGCGAGCTGCTGGCTGATGCGCAGCTGTCGATGCTCCAGGCGATCTACCACGAGCTGCGTCACGGCCATGACCTGGCGGCGGCCCAGACGGCGGCCTTGGCGGAGCACTCCGCAGCGTTGAGCGATCACGCCGATCAGATGGCCAGGCTGGGCAGCGATCTGAGGGGCCACGGCGACGCGCTCGACCGCCACCGGTAGCGGCAGCAGCCGGAAGTCTGCCGATCGTCCTGGGCGCATCACTGGAGCATGAGGAGCCGCGCGGCGGTCCGCGGTCGCCGTTCTCCTGGTGTGGAACCTCACCGAGAAGAAGTCCGAGCTCCGTCCTCGTCGTCGATCAGCAGGAAGTCGGGCCGGCTCTCGCGCCACTCGGGCACGTCCATCGAGTTGAGTACGGAGATCAGCTTCTTCTCCTCATAGATGAAGTGCGTCTGCATGATCGCCGACAGCGCCTCCACCTCCTCGCGCACCTTAGAGGCCGTGGCCGGGTCCGGTTTCTCCGGGAGGGACTCGAGCAGTTTCTGCAGATTCCCCACCAGCCAGTCCAGCTGGTTGTGGTCGGTGCGCAGGTCGGAGAGCACCTTGCGCAGCTCAGGGAACTCCTCGGCGATCGCCGGGAACGCGCCCTTGTCCTCGCCGGTGTGGTGGCGCGTCAACGCCGTGCAGAAGGAAGGGCAGTGGGCACGCAGGTCCCGTGGCGGAAGCCCCTTGCCGTCGAAGTAGTCGTCGACGCTGTCCTGGAGGTCTTCCAGCATCTCGCGGAGCCAGACATGCACTTCGAGCAACTGTGTGCCCAAGGCGGTGAGGCGGCTGCCCGCCTCGGAACGTGCATTCATGCTCTCCTCCGGATGGGTGACGCCTTGGGGGCCGTGGACGCGTGATTCAGAGCCAGGGTGATCATCATGTCTGGTCCTGTGCGAGGGGTGCTTGGTTGATCCACTCTGCGATGCGGCGGAGCAGGGTGGTGGCGATAGGGAGGACGGTGGCGTGTAAGGCATGGGGCATACCGTCGTAGATGTCGAGATAGACGTTTCCTCCGGCGGTGGAGACGGCTTCGGCGAAGCGCCGCGCGTCGTCGAGAAGCACTTCTTTCGCGCCCACCGCGAGCAGCAGCGGCGGCCGCCCGTCAAGCTCGCCGTGGGAGGGGAGACTGAGGTGCTCGGTCCGGCTGTGCCCTGGCCAGATATGGGGTGCGGACGTGGTCGAGCACAGCCCGGTTAACGAAGTCCTGGCCGTCGTTTGCATCGATGGACGGGCTGGAGAGGGTGAGGTCGGTCTGTGGGGAAATGGCCACCGCCCCCGTGGGGAGGGGATCGGCTGCCTGCTTGAGCACGAGCAGCGCCGACAGCAGCAATGTGCCCCCGGCGGACTCACCCGCCAGGATGCACCCTGCTGTGCCTTGGAACGGAAAACGTACGCTAGCGCCTCCCGCAGACCCTGCCTGTGAACCCGCCACGGCCTGGGCGAACGGGCTTAGCGTACGTTTTCGTTCCATCCGGATTTCCGGCCTCGACGCTACTGCCTTGATCGCCTCGTACTCCGACTCGTGGTTCTCCCGGGACTCGCCCAGCAGCCGCAACGCGCGCTGCCGAAACTCCGGCGGGAACTGACGTGGCATAGCTCCATCCTCCAATAGAAGTTGGAACTAAACCCAGGACGGTTCACATGCACCGCCACGTGAGGTCGTACGCGGACACAGGGGTGCGGCGAGTGCGCACGCGGCGTCGTCGGCGGTCAGCCGCGCCGGTGCCGCGGCAGCAGCAAGCTGACCACCGCGATAGCCAGGCCGAGCCCAGCCGCCATGAGGAAGACCAGGCCATATCCGGCGGCGAGGGCGGCGGCCGGGGAGCCCCCGCCGGCCTCCGACGCAGCTCTCGCGCCGGCAGCCGTCGCGAGCACCGCCAGGCCGATCGACCCGCCCGCCTGGCTGGCGGTTTGGGCCAGGCCGCCGATGATCCCCGCATCGCCCTCGGGAGCGTCAGCAGTCGCCACGGCCATGAGAGTGGGGAAGCTCAGCCCGATGCCGACCGCGATGAGCAGCGTAGGCCCGAGCACGCTGGTGACATAGCCGCTGCCGGCATGAGCCAGGGAGAGCCAGCCGAATCCGGCCAGGAAACAGGCGCTGCCGGACAGCAACACAGGCCGCACGCCGGTGCGCGGCAGCAGGACGGCGGCCCACCGCGCGATCACCATGAACATCACCGCCGCGGGTGTCTGCCCGAGCCCGGCTTGAAGCGCGCTGTAGCCGAGGACGTTCTGCAGGAAGAGCGCGGTGAAGTACCACATAGCGATGCCGATCCCGCCGAACAGCAGCAGCATGCCGCTGCCCACCGCCACCCCACGGATCTTGAACAGCCGCAGCGGCACCATCGGCTGGGCGGCGAAGCGTGCCTCCACCACGATGAAGACGGCGAGCAGGACCAGGCCCGCCACGATCGGCCCGATGACCAGCCCGGACGACCAGCCGTGATCGGCGCTCTGCATGACCCCGTAGATCAGCGCGGCCAGTCCCGCCGTCCCGGTGACCGCGCCCGTGAAGTCGAGCGACTCTCGCCGGCTGCTTCGCGTGCCGGCCAGCGACATTATCGCCGCGACGATCAGCACCGCGCCGATGGGCACGTTGATGAGGAAGACCCACCGCCACGACAGGCCGGTGGTGATGGCGCCGCCCGCGATCGCGCCGGCCAGCCCGCCCACACCGCCTGCGGCGGACCATGCGCCGAATGCCTTGGCACGCGCGTTCGGCTCGGCGAAAGAGGTGTTGATCACGGCCAGTGTCGCCGGGGCCATCATGGCGGCTCCGATGCCCTGCGCGAGGCGGGCCGCCACCAGGACCTCCGGAGCGGTTGCCAGGCCGCCGGCCAGACTCGAGGCGGAGAACAACAACAGCCCGGCGGCCAGCATCCGGCGCGGGCCGTACAGGTCGGCGGCGCGGCCACCCAGCAGCATCAAGCCGGCGAAGGTGAGCAGGTAGCCGTTCACCACCCAGGCCAGGCCGGTGGGTGTAAAGCCGAGGTCCTCGCGGACCGAGGGCAGGGCCACGTTCACGATGGACGAATCCAGGATCACCATGAACTGGCAGGCACACGCCAACGCCAGGACCAACCAGGCGGGCCCGGTGTGCGGCCTGGCCCGCTGCGTCTCGATGTTGGTTGTCATGACTTACTCCCGGCCAACCCGCCGCTCACGCGGTCCGGGAGGCCGTAGCGGCCAGGGCTTCGCGGGCGTTCCCCTTGCCCGCGGCGGCATCAGTGACGCGCCCGCTTCCCAGCAGCCGGATTGTGATCCGGGCCAACCGCTGCCCCTGGTATCTGGCCGCTTCCAGCACCGCGGCGTCCGGGCCGTCTCCGGTCGGGCCGGTCACATGCGAGGTGCCATAGGGGTTGCCACCGGCGGCGTACACGGCCGGATCGGTGAATCCGGGCGGGACGATCAGCGCCCCCCAGTGGTAAAAGACGTTGCCCAGCGACAAGAGTGTGGCTTCGCTGCCGCCGTGCCGGTTGAATGCCGAGGTGAAGGCCGTGACCGGCTTGTCGGCCAATCCGCCTTCGTGCCACAACCCGCCGGCCTGGTCGATGAACTGCTTGAGCTGCGCTGCAGGAGCGCCGAACCGCGTCGGCGTCCCGAACGCGAATGCATCGGCCCACGCCAGGTCATCGATCGAGGCCTCGGGGATCGACCCGGCGGCATTGGCGTGCTGCCGCCACAGCGGGTTCTGGTCAATCGCGCTGTCGGGAGCCAGCTCGGCGACCCGCCGCAGCCGCACCTCGGCCCCGGCCGAGGCGGCGCCCCCGGCGACGGCCTGCGCGAGCGCGTGCACGCTGCCTGTCGCGCTGTAGTAGATGACGGCGACCTTCACGGTCATGCCCGGCTCCTCATTGTCGAGTAAGATTGGTTACGTGCATAATAGTTATGTGCATAACCAATGTGTCAAGGAGGAGCCCATGGACTTCGAGCACGCCGACGCCCTCAACCAGGCCATCCGCCTGTTGAGCCTGCGCCACCGGGCCAGGGCCGCATCGCTGCTGGCCCCGCTCGGCCTGCACACCGGTCAGGAGGCGCTCCTGCTCGAGCTCGACCGGACCGGCCCGATGATCCAGGCACAGCTCAGCGAGGCGCTCGGTTGCGAGCCGCCCAGCGTCACGCTCATGACTCGCAAGCTCGAAGCTGGCGGCCACATCCGCCGCACACCCGCCCCCTCCGACAAGCGCGCCAGCATCGTCGAACTCACCGACAGCGGCAAAGCTCTGGCCGACCAGGTCAAGCAGCTTTGGTGCGCTCTGGCGGAGGAGACCGTGGGCGGCCTGCCCGCCGAAACGGTGGCAGAACTCCCCGGCATTCTCAAAACCTTGACCGACAACGTGGACACCAGGCGCCCCACCGCCCAGGCGGCGCTGGCACGGTCTAGCGCCGTGCGCTCACCCAGCAAGGCTTCCTAGATAACCGTTGTTATCTGGCAAGATGGCGATCGCCGGGGTAGCGCGAGCTGGGCGGCCGTCGCCCGGCACGCAGGCTTCGTTTCCCGGTTATCTGGCAACTTCGCGGATGGTGGAGGTCGGCACGATGGATCCGGTCATCGCCGAGCAGCTCGGCCGCGCCCACCCGCTCGCCCGGCACCTCGACGACTTCCTCACCGACCTGGCCACGACCTCTAGCAGGCCAACCCGATGGACCGGATCGACACCGTCAAGGTGCCCAAGAGCCTGCCCCGCCCGGCCAGCGCGGCCGACGTGACCAAGGTGCTCGCGGTGATCTGCTCACGGCGACCGCGCAAGCAGACGCCGCTGGACCGGCTGCGGGATCGGGTGCTGTTCGAGACCGCCTACGTGTGCGGCGCCCGCGCCTCGGAGGTGTGCGGCCTGTACGTCGAAGACCTCGACCTGCGCCTGGACGACGAACACGTCCGCATCCACGGCAAGGGCGGCAGCGTCCGAACCGTCCTTCTCGACGACCGAGGCTACGTCACCCTGCTCAAGCTCTACCTCACCCGCGCCGGCTACACCGCCGGGCCGCTGTTCCGCGCCTCCATCAACGGCCGCGGCGGGCCGCTGTCCTACGACGCCGCCCACCACCGCTGGCAGACCTACTGCACGCAGGCCAGGATCGAGATCGACATCCACCAGCTGCGCCACGCCCACGCCACCGAACTCATCAACGCCGGCGTCTCCATCGAGGCCGTGCGCCGCCGCCTGGGCCACGCCTCCACCGAAACCACCCAGCTCTACGCGCTGCTGGACGACAAGGTCGCCGACGCCGAGATCCGCGCCGCCCGCCGACGCCGAGATCAGACGGCATCCTGATCTCAAATGTCTACCGCCTCGGCGGTCCTGGATCGGTGATCTGCAAGATCAATGCCGTTTGGGGCTCATGACACGTTTCTTACTGGCACCCCTTGTACGGGACGATCTGAAGACGTACAAGATCCATCTGGGGTCGACGAACATCCTGATGGAGCCCAACGACGCGTACCTGTGCATCGTCCCGGCGAGCGGGCACGCGGCCGGATCGGTGTTCCTGCCGTTCGAGGACGACGGGGGGACGCTGGGGGTGATCCTTTCGAAGGCGTACCTCCTGGCCAACGACACAGCGATCACCGACCCGACGATCACCCGGCAACTCGGCTGAACGACCGCTCTTCGGCGGTCAGCAGGTGCTCCACCGGCTTGAGCGGGCCGAAAGGGGGTCAGGGCCTCGGCGCGTACTGCTTGGGCAGCTTGAGCCCGCGGTCGGCCATGACCTGCCGCAGCCGGTCGGGATAGTCGGTGATGATGCCGTCCACGCCGTCGTCGATCAGCTTGTTCATCGTCGGCTCGTCGTCGACCGTCCACGGGATCACCTTGATGCCGAGGTCGTGCGCCTGGTCCACCATGGCCTTGGTGACATACGGCTGGTAGCCGGGATCGGTCACCTTCCCGTTCTGCGGGAAGCCGTGCACCGGCGAGAAGGCGTCCGCGCCGAACGACTTGACGGCCTTGAGCGGGTCGCCACCGAAGTCGTCGATGTCGATGCCGCCCAGCCACGGCGAGGCGCCCGGCCGGCCGGTCTGCAGGAAGTCGCGGTTGGTGAGCGCGACGAGCGGCAGCCGCGGCTCCACCTCACGCATCCGCATGAGCGCGCCCCAGTCGAAGCTCTGGACGGTGACCTGGTTCAGCAGCCGGGCCCGGCGGATCTCGGCCGCCGTCACCAGGACGAACTGCTCCCTGGGCGCGGTCTCGTGCGGCGCGCCGGCCTCCACCTTGGTCTCGACGTTGAGCCGCACCCCTCGCGCCCGGTAGCGGTTGACCAGGTCGAACACCTCGCCCAGGGTCGCCATCGGCGCGCCGGGAACGGCTCGCTGGCCGGGGAACTCCGCCAGTGTCTGCGTGCCGCAGTCCATCGTGCGGACCTGCCGCAGGGTGAGTCTGTTGATGTACTTGCCGACGTAGGGGAACTCCGGGTCGCCGGCGACGGCCGGGGCGGTGTCGCGGCACTTGCGGTTGCTGATCCGGCGGTCGTGGGTGACCACCGCCTGGCCGTCCTCGGTGATCTGCACGTCCAGCTCCAGCGTGCTGACCCCGAGCTCCAGCGCGTTGGCGAACGCCGGCAGCGTGCTCTCGACCACGAGCCCCAGTCCGCCGCGGTGCGCCTGCAGGTCCAGGGTGTTGCGGGAGGCGTCGCGGAACTCGTCGGCGTGGGCGGCGGCCGTCGGCAGGGTCAGGGCGGCGGCGCCGAGAATCGCGGCCGCGGTGGTGATGCGCAGTCTGCTCATGGTGCTTCTTCCAGTCCGTGGGATTGGCATGACACACGACCGCCGGGACGGGCAGGCATCCACGAGCTGAGCGGGAGAGGAAGGTTGCGTGATCGCCAGTGTCCCGACGACCCGGCGCACCGCCCGCCCGGGCGGTGCGCCGAAGGCGCGGGCTCAGCGGCTGAACCGCAGCGTGACCAGCTCGAACGGGCGCAGCGACACCGTCACCGCCCCGTCGGCCGGCGCCGGCTCCGGCGCGGTCGCGCCGGCGAGCGGGCGCTCCAGCAGATCGGTCACGACGACGCCGGTGGCGGCGAAGCCGGGGGAGACGCGGGCGCGGGCCCGGCCTCCCCGCGACTCGTGGAAGCGGACGACGACGTCCCCGCTTCCGTCGTCGGCCAGCTTCACGGCGGTCACCACGACCGCGTCGTCGTCCACGGTGACCAGGGGCGCGACCTCGGCATCGCCGGGAACGCGCCGCTCGGGCAGGTTGACGAACCAGCCCTCGCGGACCGCGTCGCCGATCGTCGCACCGGGCACCAGCGCGTGCCGGAACCGGTGCACGCCCTGGTCGGTCTCGGGGTCGGGGAACCGCGGCGCCCGCAGCAGCGACACCCGCAGCGTGGTGGTGGTGCCCGAGTCGGACGCGCGCACGGTACGGGTCACGTCGTGACCGTAGGTGGAGTCGGTGACCAGCGCGACGCCCCAACCCGGCTCCGCCACGTGGAGGAACTTGTGGTTGCACGCCTCGAACTTGGCCGCCTCCCAGCTCGTGTTGGTGTGGGTGGCGCGGAAGACGTGGCCGTACTGGCTCTCGGAGGCGTACCGGTCGGCGTGCACGTCCAGCGGGAAGGCCAGCTTGAGGAACTTCTCGGTCTCGTGCCAGTCGACCTCGGTGCGGATGTCGAGCCGCCCGGCCGCCACGGTGAGGACCTGCGTGACCCGCGACGCGCTGAACGAGCGCACCACTCGGACCGAGCCCGGCGCCTCGCCGGGTGTGACCTCGTCGGCGTCCACCAGGTCGGTCACCGTGTTCCGGTAGAACTGGTCCACGTCCCAGGCGTCCCACATGTTGGGGAAGTCGGGGTGGATCTGCAGCAGGTTGGCGGCCTGCCCGGGCGCCACCGTCTCCCGCTCCGCCCGCAGGTCGTACGCCGAGACGACGAGGCCGCGGCTGTCGATCTCCACCCGGAGCAGGTCGTCCGCCAGGATGTAGCCGCCCTCGGCGCGGGTGCGGAGCGCGGCGGCGGGGGCGGGTGCCGCGACCGGGGCCGCGCCGCCGGCCGGGACGCCGTCGCGGGCGTGCGGCGCCGCGTTGAAGACCAGTTCGCCGGAGCCGGGGTTGCCCGCGAGGGCCCGCTGCGCCCCGTCGATGATCTCGTTGAGCTCCGCGGCCACGGCGGCGTACGTCTTCTCGGCCTCGCGGTGCACCCAGGCGATGGACGAGCCGGGCAGGATGTCGTGGAACTGGTGGAGCAGCACGGTCTTCCAGAGCCGGTCGAGCCGCTCGTGAGGGTAGTCGAACCCGGTGCGCACGGCGGCGGTGGCCGCCCACAGCTCGGCCTCGCGCAGCAGCGACTCGCTGCGGCGGTTGCCCTGCTTGGTCTTGGCCTGGCTGGTGAGTGTGGCGCGGTGCAGCTCCAGGTACAGCTCGCCGACCCAGACGGGCGGGGCGGGGTACTCCGCCTCGGCCTTGGCGAAGAACTGGGCGGGCGTCTCCCAGGTGACGGTGGCCGAGCCTTCCAGGTCGCGCATCCTTGCGGCCTTGGCGACCATCTCGCGGGTGGTGCCGCCGCCGCCGTCGCCCCAGCCGGTGGGGGCGAGCGAGTGCCGCGCCACGCCCTTGTCGCGGAAGTTGCGGGCGGCGTGGGCGATCTCGCTGCCCTTCATCGAGCAGTTGTAGGTGTCGACGGGCGGGAAGTGGGTGAAGATCCGGGTGCCGTCGAGGCCCTCCCACAGGAACGTGTGGTGGGGGAACGTGTTGACCTGGCTCCAGGAGATCTTCTGCGTGAGCAGCCACTTCGACCCGGCCGCCTTGATGATCTGCGGCAGCCCGGCGGCGAAGCCGAACGTGTCGGGCAGCCACACCTCCTCGTTCTCGACGCCGAACTCGTCGAGGAAGAACCGCTTGCCGTGCACGAACTGCCGGGCCATCGCCTCCGAGCCGGGCATATTCGTGTCGGACTCCACCCACATGCCGCCTGTCGGGACGAACCGCCCCTCCGCCACGGCCTTGACGACCCGGGCCCAGACCTCCGGCCGGTGCTCCTTGATCCACGCCCACTGCTGCGCCTGGGACATGGCGAAGACGAACTCCGGCTCCTCCTCCAGCAGCGCCGTCATGTTGGAGGCGGTGCGGGCGACCTTGCGCACGGTCTCGCGCAGCGGCCACAGCCAGGCCGAGTCGATGTGCGCGTGCCCGACCGCGCTGATCCGGTGCGCCGACGGCACCGCAGGTGCGGCCAGCACCCCGGCCAGCTCGGCGCGGGCGGCGGCCGCGGTGCCGTTGACGTCCTGCAGGTCGATCGCGTCGAGGGCCCGCTCGACGGCGCGCAGCAGTTCCCAGCGGCGGGCGCCGTCCGCGGGCAGCTCCGCCATCAGCTCGCCGAGCACCTCCAGGTCGATCACGAGCTGCCACACGGTCTCGTCGAAGATCGCCAGGTCCATGCGGGCCAGCCGGTACTGCGGCTCGCTCCCGGCCGTCTCCTTGTCCCCGAGCTGCGTGGGCAGGAAGGGGTGGTAGTCGAGGATCACCGGGTTGGCGGCCGCCTCGATGTGCAGCCGCACCTCCTCGCCGCCCTCGACCGGCGCGCCGACGCGCACCCACTGGTTGCGCGGGTTGAGCCCCTTCACCGGGCTGCCGTCGGGCCGGTAGACCAGGCCCTCGCACTGGAAGCCCGGCATGTTCTCGTCGAAGCCCAGGTCGAGGACGGCCTCCACGGTCCGGCCCGCCCAGTCGGCGGGCACCGTGCCGGTGACCGTGAACCAGCTCGTGCCCCACGGCGCGCCCCAGGCGTCACCGACTCTGATCGGGGAGGTGCCGGCCGCCAGGCCCTCGGCCACCGGCACGGGCTCGCCGGGCGCGTGCCACACGGCCACGTCCAGCGGCACGGAGGCGGGGTGCACCGCGGGGCGGATCCGCTCGTCGAGGACCCGCTTGAGGCGGGCCTCGACCAGCTCGCGGTCGTCATGCATGGAGAGAGACTCCTCGTTCTGGAGAACCGGTTTCAGCCCTTGATCGCGCCCTCCGCGACGCCGCGGAAGAAGAAGCGCTGCAGCGAGGCGAAGAGGAGCACGATGGGCAGGAAGGAAATCATTGTCCCTGCCGCGATGAGGCGGGGATTGGCGCTGAACGTCCCGTTGAGGTATTGCAGGCCTACGGTGAGGGTGAAATTCTTCGGGTCGTTCAGCACGATGAGCGGCCACAGGAAGTCGTCCCACGCGCCGATGAACGCGAAGATCGTTATCACGCTGAGCATGCCGCGCACGTTCGGCAGGCCGAGGTGCACCAGCCGCTGCCAGGGCGTCGCCCCGTCGATGACCGCCGCCTCGTCCATCTCTTTGTGGATGGCCTGGAACGCGGTGCGCATCAGCAGCACGTTCAGCATCCCGATGGTGCCGGGCAGCGCCACGCCCAACAGGGTGTCGGCCAGGCCCATGCCGCGGACGGTGAGGTACTGGGAGATGATCGTCACCTCGCCCGGCAGCACGAGGGTGGACAGGAACAGCGCCAGGAGCAGCTTCGCCCCCCGGAACTCCAGCCGGGCCAGCGCGAACCCGGCCAGCGTCGCGCCGACCGCGTTGCCGCCCACGACGATGACCGCCACGATCAGCGAGTTGAGCGCGTACGTCCAGACGGGGATCGTCGCCGCGACCTTCGCGTAGTTCTCCAGCGTCGGCTGGAGCGGGACGAAGCTCGGGGTCTGCGCGAAGACGTCCTCGTACGGCCCCTTGAGCGAGGTGGACAACTGCCACAGGAACGGCAGGACGGTGATCGCCAGCACGAGGAGCAGCAGCGTGTACCGCAGCACCAGTTCGCCGGGCCCCGGTGCGCCGAACCCGCCCCGGCCCCGCCCGCCTCGCCGTGCCCGGCCCGCGTGCCGCCCCGGCGGCGGGGGAGTGGACACGGCGGGGCGCCCGGCCGCGTCGCGCGTCGTCAGGTCCGCCATGTCAGGCCGCCTTCCTGTTGAGCCGCGCCAGCAGGAGCATCGGACCGATCGTGATGACGAAGAGCAGGAGGCTCAGCGCGGAGGCGTAGCCGAAGTGGCCGTAGAAGCCGCGGCTGTAGAGCTGGATCAGCATGACCAGCGACATCGCCCGCCCGCCGGGCCCGCCCGTGCCGTTGGACAACACGAACAGCTCGGAGAAGACGCGCAGCGCGGAGACCGCCACCAGCACCGAGACCAGCAACATCGTGTTGCGGACGCCCGGGACCGTCACGCTCCAGAAGCGGCGCACCGGCCCGGCCCCGTCCACGGCCGCGGCCTCGTGCAGCTCGCGCCGGACGTTCCCGAGCGCGGACAGATAGATGATCATGTAGTAGCCCAGCCCCTTCCACACCGTCAGCGTGATGGCGCTGAACACCAGCAGCCAGCGGTCGGTCAGGAACGGCAGCGGCCCCTGGAGCACGCCCATCGCCTGTGCGAGCCCGTTGACCAGGCCCCGGTCGCTCAGCAGCCAGCTCCAGATCAGTGCGACCACGACGGCCGAGGCGACGACGGGGGTGTAGAAGGCGGTGCGGAAGAACGTGATGCCCGGGATCTTCTTCTCGACCAGCACCGCCAGCAGCAGCGGCAGCAGGGTGAGCACCGGCAGGCAGACCACCATGAACACGATGCTGTTGAGCAGCGCGTCCACGAGCTGGGTGTCGTCGAGCATGCGCCCGAAGTTGTCCAGGCCGGTGAAGTGCCCGCCGCTCAGCGGCTTGGCGTTCGTGAACGCCAGCACGAGCGTGTTCAGCGAGGGCCAGACGTTGAAGACGAACAACCACAGCGCGGCGGGCGCCACCAGCAGCCAAGGGATGAACCGGCGGCGAAGGGCGCCCTGCGCGGGGAGTGCGGGAGCAGTCACTGGTTGAGCAGCTCGTTGCACTTGGCGACCGCGGCGTCCAGCGCCTCCTTCGAGGAGACCTCGCCGGTGAGCGCGAGCGCGATCTGCTGCCGGACGAACTTGCTCATCGCCTCGGTGACCTCGTACGGCTGGAGCACCTTCGCCGTGGCGAGAGACTTGAACGCGATGACCTTGGCGTCACCGCCGTTGGTGCCGTCGCTCCGGGTGAAGAACGGGTCGTTGGCCGAGGCCTTGGTGCTCGGGAAGACGCTGACCTCGTGGGCGAAGGCCGCCTGGTTCTCCGCGCTGGTCACCCAGCGGGCCAGCGCGACCGCCGCGGCCGGGTTCTTCGACTGCTTCGAGATCGACAGGCCCTGGACGTACAGCGGCGGGGTGCCCATGGCGACCGACGGCACGACCTTGGGCGCCAGCGAGGGGTTGTCGGTCTTGACGGCGATGATGTGGTTGGCGCCGGCCGTCGTCCAGGCCACGGTGCCCTCGTTGAACAGCTTGGCGTTGCCCGCGTAGGTGTCGGTGAGCACGTCGCGCGGCAGCAGGCCCTCCTTGTAGGCCGCACGATACTTGTCGATCACCGCGGCGGCCTCGGGGGTGTTGAAGACGAAGCTCTTGCCGTCGTCCGACAGGATCTGCACGCCCGCCTGGGTGAGGTCGCCCAGTTCGGGGCGCCGGCTCATCAGGTAGACCTTGCCGCCGGACTTCTGCTTGAAGATCCGGGCCTGCTCGACCAGCTCGTCGAACGTCGCCGGCGGCTTGGCCGGGTCCAGCCCGTTCTTCCTCATCAGCTCGGAGTTCCAGTAGTTGACGTCCGTGTTGAGGTACCACGGGTAGCCGTAGGTCCCGGAGAACCCGCGGAACCGGTACGCGTCGAGGCCGCCGGCGACGTACTCCTCGGTGAGCTGGGGGTCGGCCTGGGCGACGTCGAGCAGCATCTCCTGCTTGACCAGGGGCCGGGCGAAGTCCGGCGGCAGGTTGGTCACGTCCGGCAGGGTGCCGGAGGCGGCCTGGTTGAGGACCTTCTCCGAGTAGGCGTCCGGCGGCTGGTCGAGCCATTCGACCTTCGTGCCCGGGTACTTCTTCTCGAAGGCGCCGATGACGCCCTCCATGTACGTCGTGAACTTGGGCTTCAGGGCCCAGGTCTGCAGGCTGACCGTGCCCTTCACCTCGCCCGTGGCCGCCGCGGTCGGAGCGGGGCCTTGCTGCGGGTCGGCCCCGCCGAGCCCGCAGCCCGGGACGACCATGGCGGCTGCCACCGCCAGTCCCGTCCAGTACCTACGCATGGCGCTCTCCTTGGGTGCTAAAACGCTCTAGTTGCCGGACTATTCCCCCGGCTAGACTCATGTGTCAATAGCTGAGACGAACTCGTGAAGGAGCTGCGGTGCGCCGACCGACGATCACCGACATCGCGAAGCGGGTCGGGGTTTCGAAGGGCGCGGTGTCCTTCGCGCTCAACGGACGCCCGGGGGTCGGCGAGGCCACCCGCGCGCGAATCCTGCAGGTCGCGAAGGAGATGAACTGGCGGCCGCACAGCGCCGCCCGGGCTCTGGGCGGGGCCCGCGCGGAGGCCGTGGGCCTGGTCATCGCCCGGCCCGCCAGCACCCTGGGCGTGGAGCCGTTCTTCGCCCAGTTGCTGTCGGGGCTGCAGGCCGGGCTGTCGGTGCAGTCGGTGGCGCTGCACCTGCTGATCGTCGAGGACGTCGAGGCGGAGATTGAGGTCTACCGCGAGTGGGCCTCGGCGCACCGGGTGGACGGGTTCGTCATGGTGGACCTCAAGGTCCGCGATCCGCGCATCGAGGTGCTGGAGGAGCTCGGCACGCCCACGGTGGTCCTGGGCGGACCCGGCAGGCACGGGAGCCTGTCCAGCGTGTGGGCCGACGACCGCGGGGCGATGCTGTCGGTGGTGGACTACCTGGCCGCGCTCGGCCACCGCAGGATCGCCCACGTCGCGGGCCTGCCGTCGTTCCGGCACACCCAGCGCCGCACGCGCGCGCTGCGCGACCGCGCCGGGCAGCTCGACCTGGAGGACGCGATGTCGGTGCCCACCGACTTCAGCGACTCCGAGGGCGCGGCCGCGACCCGGACGCTGCTGTCGCGCGGCCGCCGGCCGACGGCCATCGTCTACGACAGCGACGTGATGGCGCTGGCCGGGCTGGGGGTGGCCGGTGAGATGGGGGTGAAGGTTCCGGACGAGCTGTCCATCGTGGCCTTCGACGACTCGGTGCTGACCCGGATCGCGCACCCCGCGATCAGCGCGCTGTCCCGCGACACCTTCGCCTTCGGCAAGCAGCTCGCCGAGGTGATGCTGGAGGTCATCGCCGAGCCGGGGCTGCGCCGGGACGTCAAGACGGCCACCCCCCGGCTGGTGGTCCGGGAGAGCACCGCCCCGCCGATGGGTTGGCAGGAGCACTAAAACGCTTTAGGCTGCGCCGGGAGTTCGTTCGACCCCCGGAGGACGCGTGCCCCTGTCCGACCCCATCCGCTACGGCGCCAACTACGTGCCCTCGGCCGGCTGGTTCCACGGCCTGCTCGACCTCTCGCTCGACGCCGTCCGCCACGACTTCGCGGACCTGGCCTCGATCGGCCTGGACCACGTGCGCGTGTTCCCGGTCTGGCCGTGGATCCAGCCCAACCGGGCGCTGATCCGGCAGCGCGGCGTGGACGACTTGCTGGCGCTGATCGACGTCGCCGCCGAGTTCGGCCTGTCCGTCGCCGTGGACCTGCTGCAGGGGCACCTGTCCAGCTTCGACTTCCTGCCGTCGTGGGTGCTCACCTGGCACCGGCGCAGCCTGTTCACCGACCGCGACGTCCGCGACGGCATCGCCGCGTACGCCGACCGGGTCGCCCGCGCCGTCGCCACCCGCGACAACGTGTTCGCCGTCACGCTCGGCAACGAGGTCAACAACCTCTACCCGAGCAACCCCACCACGCCCGAGGCGTCCACGGCCTGGGCCGCCGAGCTGGTCGACGTCGTGCGCGCCGCCGCGCCCGGCCTGCTCGCCCTCCACTCGCTGTACGACGCCACCTGGTACGACCCGGAGCACCCGTTCCACCCCACCGACAACGTGGACCTCGGCGACCTGACCACGGTCCACTCCTGGGTGTTCAACGGCGTCTCCGCCATCGACGGCCCGCTCGGCCCGGCCACCGTCGGCCACGCCGACTACCTCGTCGAACTGGCCGCGGCCACCTCGCTCGACCCGGCCCGGCCCGTCTGGCTGCAGGAGATCGGCGTGCCCCTGCCCGACGTGCCCGAGGCCCACGCCGCCGAGTTCGTCCGCCGCACGCTCGACAGGGTGACCGCCAACCCCGCCCTGTGGGGGGTCACCTGGTGGTGCTCCCACGACCTGGAACGCTCCCTGGCCGACTTCCCCGAGCGGGAGTACGACCTGGGCCTGTTCACCGTGGACCACCGTCCCAAGCCCGCGGCCAAGGAACTCGCGGCGATCATCGGGGAGCGCCGCCGCCGCACCGAGAAACGGCGCCCCGCCCTGCGGTGCGACGTGGACCTGCGGACCGAGCCCGGCCGCCGGGCGGAGGTCGCGCCCGGCAGCGCCTTCCACACCGCATGGGTCCGGCTGCGTGAGACCGGACCCGTGGCCATCGTCGCCGGCGACCGCGCCGGCGACCCGGGCCACCTCGCGACTCGGGGAATCGACACCGTTCTCACCCACCCATGAGAGGGAGCCCACATGAGACGCCGCGTCTTACCCGCCCTGTGCGGGGCCCTGATCGCGACGGCCCTCGCCGCCCAGCCCATCCAGCCGGCCCTCGCCGACCCCACGGCCCCGCCCTCCACACCACCCAGCTCCGCACCCGCCAATCGGTCCGCCGGCCCGTCCGCTGAACCGTCCACCTCGGCCGCTCCGTCCACCCCGGCGCAGCCGGACCGGTCGGGCCGCGCGGCGACGCGGGCGGCGGGCGACCAGCCCCACGCCTCCTACTGGCACCCGAACACGATCCTGGACTGGAACCCGGCGACGGACCCGGACGCGCGGTTCAACCGGTCGCGGGTGCCGCTGCGGCCCCGCGCCACCGACCCCGCGCTCAAGGCCAACCCGAACGCGCGCGCCGGCGAGGGCAAGATCGCCTCGCTGGTGTCGTTCGGGCCGACCTCGGGCAACCCGTCGCAGGGCTCCCTCGACCCCAACTACTACGCCTTCACCTACTGGCAGTACATCGACACCCTGGTCTTCTGGGGCGGCTCGGCGAGCGAGGGCCTCATCCTCGCCCCCAACGCGACCGTGATCGACGCCGCGCACCGCAACGGGGTCAAGGTCTACGGCACGGTGTTCTTCCCGCCCACGGCGTACGGCGGGCAGATCCAGTGGGTCCGCGACTTCGCGCAGAAGTCCGGCTCGACCTACCCGGTCGCCGACAAACTGGTGCAGGTGGCCCAGCACTACGGCTTCGACGGCTGGTTCATCAACCAGGAGACCGCCGGCGGCGACGCCGCCCTGGCGACCGAGATCCGCTCGCTGATGAAGTACGCCCGCGCCAAGGGCCCGGTCGAGTTCATGTGGTACGACGCGATGACCGAGAGCGGCTCGGTGACCTGGCAGGACGCTCTCACCACGGCGAACGACGCCTTCCTCAGCGACCCCGCCCGCGTGTCCGACTCGATGTTCCTGGACTTCGGCTGGAGCGCGGGCAACCTGCGGTCGTCGCGTGACCTGGCCCGCTCCCTCGGCCGGGACGAGCACGAGCTGTACGCGGGCATCGACACCGAGGCCAACGGCTACAACACCGGGGTGAACTGGGACGCGGTGTTCCCCGCCGGCCAGCCGCACGTCACCTCACTGGGCATCTACCGGCCCGAGTGGACGTGGAAGTCCTCCTCGGGCCCGGCCGACTTCCGCACCCGCGACTCCCGCTACTGGGTGGGCGCGAACGCCGACCCGTCCGACACCGCGACCTCCTCGCCCTGGAAGGGACTGGCGCACCACATCGCCGAGTCCACGGCCGTCACCGCCAAGCCGTTCGTCACCGGGTTCAACACCGGGCACGGCGACTTCTACAACGTCGGCGGGACCCGCGTGCGCACCGGCGGCTGGAACAACCTGTCGGTGCAGGACGTGCCCCCCACCTATCAGTGGGTGGTGAACTCCACCGGCACCAGGCTCACCCCGTCCATCGACTACGGCGACGCCTACGAGGGCGGCTCCTCGCTGCGGCTCACCGGGAAGCTCGACGCGGCCAACACCGTGCGGCTCTACCAGGCGAAGCTGCCGGTCACGGCCGGCACCAAGCTGTCCGTCGTGGTCAAGACGCCCGCCGCGGGCCCGACCCGCCTGAAGGCGGCCGTCGCGTTCACCGACGCGCCGGGCACCTTCACCACGTTCGACCTGGGGTCCACGAGCGGCACCGGGTGGGAGCGCAGGACGCTCGACCTGTCGGCGCACGCCGGCAAGACCATCGCCCAGCTCGGCCTGCGTGCCGAGGGCTCCGCCGCCTCCTACGACATCCGGGTCGGCCAGCTCGCCGTGTACGACGGAGCCGTGGACACGCCCGCTGCGCCCTCCCGCCTGCAGGTGCTCGGAGCGACCGACGTGTCCTCCTCCCGCAAGTCGCTCCGGCTGGCCTGGACCGCCGCCGGCTCCGGGCAGGTTCACCACTACGACGTCTACCGCCGCAACGCCGACGGCTCCCGCACCTACCTGGGCGCGACGCCGAACGACGCCTACTTCGTGCCGCGGCTCGACCGGGCCGGCGCGGAGACCAGCACGACGATCGAGGTCGAAGCCGTTTCCACCGAGTACGGCCGGTCGGCCGCCGCCACCGCGACGGTCGCCTGGCCGGGCGGACCGGGGGAGGAGAACCACGCGCTCGGCCGTCCGGCGACCGCCTCCGGGCAGTGCGCCGCGGACGAGGGCCCGGCCAAGGCCGTGAACGGCACCGTCACCGGCGGCAACTCCGACAAGTGGTGCACGCTCACCGCGGACAGGTGGCTGGAGGTCGACCTCGGCGAGGCCCGGCCGCTCACCCGGTTCGTGGTCCGGCACGCGCAGGCCGGCGGGGAGCCCGCTGCGTTCAACTCCCGGGACTTCACCATCCAGGTGCGCTCCGACGCCTCGCAGGAGTGGACGACCGCGGTGACCGTCACCGGCAACACGGCGGCCGCCACCACCCACCCGGTCACCCTCACCGCCCGCCACGTCAGACTGTCCATCACCAGACCGACCCAGAACACCGACTCCGCCGCCCGGATCTACGAGTTCGAGGCATGGGGCAGCTAGCGCGGTGACGCGCCCCACCAGGCCGGTCGCTCCGCCGCCATCCGGCGCGGCGACCGGCCGCCGATCACGCGGGTCACCGGCCCGAAGAGAGGAATCCCGTGTCAGTCGCCATCGTCTCCGTGGAGTCCACGGACCTGTTCGCGGGCAGCGAGGACGCCCCGCGCCAGGTGCTGCGCGTGACGCTCGACGGGCCACCCGCGCGGGTCGCCGTCACCGGCCCCGGCGTGGCGGGCGCGGCCGAGGGCTCCGGCGAGGTCGAGGTCCCGCTGCGGATCGCCGACCCCGTCCCGGGGACCGAGCTGCCGATCGTGGTGACGGCGGGGGACGCGCGCGCCGACGGCGTGGTCGTCGTGGCCGAACCCGGCTGGACGATGTTCATGGTCTCGCACTTCCACTACGACCCGGTGTGGTGGAACACGCAGGCGGCCTACACCTCGCCCTGGGAACTGCTGTCCGGGGACGCCACCACCCGTCCGCTGTGGGAGCGGAACGGCTTCGCCCTGGTGGACGCGCACCTGGACCTCGCGCTGCGCGACCCGGTCTACAAGTTCGTGCTCGCCGAGATCGACTACCTCAAGCCGTACTTCGACGTGCATCCCGAGCGCCGGGCCGACCTGCGGCTGCTGATGGAGCGCGGGCAGGTCGAACTGGTCGGCGGGACGTACAACGAGCCAAACACGAACCTGACCGGGGCCGAGACCACGATCCGCAACATCGTGTACGGCATCGGCTACCAGCGCGACATCCTGGGCGGGGAGCCGGCGACGGCGTGGCAGCTCGACGCGTTCGGGCACGACCCGCAGTTCCCCGGATACCTCGCGGCGGCCGGGCTGACCGGCAGCGCGTGGGCGCGCGGGCCGTTCCACCAGTGGGGGCCGATCCAGAAGAACTTCCGTGAGGCCAAGGACGACGCCACGGTCATGCAGTTCCCGAGCGAGTTCGAGTGGATCTCCCCGTCGGGGCTCGGGGTGCTGACGCACTTCATGCCGCACCACTACTCGGCGGGCTGGTGGATGGACTCCTCAGCCGACCTGGCCAGCGCCGAGAAGGCCGTGTACGAGCTGTACCGCAAGCTCAAGCCGGTCGGAGCGACGAGGAACCTGCTGCTGCCCGTGGGCACCGACTACACCCCGCCGAACAAGTGGGTCACCGAGATCCACCGCTCCTGGAACGCCCGCTACGTCTGGCCGCGGTTCGTCTGTGCCACCCCGCGCGACTTCCTCGACGCGGTCCGGGCCGAGCTGGCGGCCACCGGGCGGCGGCCGAGCCCGCAGACCCGGGACATGAACCCGATCTACACGGGCAAGGACGTCTCCTACATCGACACCAAGCAGGCGCAGCGGGCGGGCGAGGTGGCCGCCGTGGACGCGGAGAAACTCGCCACCCTCGCCGCGCTCGAAGGGCTCGGGACCTACCCCGAGGCCGCCCTGGACAAGGTCTGGCGGCAGCTCGCGTACGGCGCGCACCACGACGCGATCACCGGGAGCGAATCCGACCAGGTCTACCTGGACCTGCTGTCCGGCTGGCGCGAGGCCTGCGACCTGGCGGCCGCCGTACGGGACGCCTCGCTCGGCTCGCTCGTCGCCCGCGTGGACACCACCGGGCAGGGCGTCGCCGTCGTCGTCGCCAACACCCTGTCCTTCGACCGGTCGGCGCCCGTGGCCGTACGGCTGCCCGCCGGGATCGACGGCGGACGGGTGCTCGACGACGCCGGCGCGCAGGTTCCGTGCGTCGTGGACCGGGGGACCCTGCGGTTCCTGGCCGAGGACGTGCCCGCGACCGGCTGGCGCACCTGGCGGCTGCTGCCCGGCGCACCCGCCGCCGGGCCCGCGTGGATCCCGGCCGACGGCACCACGATCGAGAACTCCCGCTACCGCGTCACCGCCGACCCCGAGCGGGGCGGCGGCCTGTCGGAGGTGTTCGACAAGAAGGCGGGGCGCGAGCTGGTCCGGGCCGGCGAGGTCGGCAACGAGCTGCGCGTCTACGAGGAGTATCCGGCCCACCCCGACTTCGGCGAGGGCCCCTGGCACCTGGTGCCCAAGGGCCCGGTCGTCGGCTCGGCGCGGGGCGCGGCCCGGGTGCGCCGCGAGACCTGCCCGCTCGGCGAGCGCCTGGTGATCGCCGGGACGGTGGACGGCATCGACTACGAGCAGACCGTCACACTTTGGGACGGCGTGGACCGGGTGGACCTCGCCACCCGCGTCGTCGACTACGGCGGGGCCGACCGGCTGCTGCGGTTGAGCTTCCCCGCCGACCTGCCCGGCGCGCTCCCGGTGAGCGAGGTGGCCGGAGCCGTGATCGGGCGCGGGTTCGCCCTGCCCGACGTGGACGCCGCCGAGGCGCCGTGGACCCTCGACAACCCCGCCAACACCTGGTTCGGCCTGGGCTCCACCGCCCGCGTCACCCTCACCGGGCCCGGCGGCCGCGCCCTGGGCGACCGGGCGCTCGGCGTCGCCGAGGTGGTCGTGCCCGCGCTGGACGACGCCGCGGACGTCCGCGACCTGCTGGTCGCGCTGGTCCGGGCCGGGGTCACCGCGACCACGGCGAGCGCCGACTGGTCCCGGTACGGCTGGCTCGACGTGGACTCCAACCTCCCCGACTTCCGGATCATGATCGGCGGGCCGGAGGAGAACGACGCGGTGCGCGAGCTGCTGGAGAGCGCCGGGACCGGCTACGCCGAGGCCCTCGAACGGGACGGGCGCGTCTGGGTGCCGGCCGCGCGGCCGCTGCGCGAGGTCTGGCGGCCCAACGCCGACCTGCGCGACCTGCGCGCCCTGCCCGCCCTGGTCACCACCGACCCCGCGGCGCTGACCGCCGACCTCGCCGACGCCCGCGTGAGCGCCGCCTGCCCGGGGCAGGTGCCGGAGTCCGAGCTGCTCACCGACCACACCGTCGCGCTGCTCAGCTACGGCCTCCCCGGCTTCGCCGTCGACCCGGCCGGGACGCTGCACCTGTCGCTGATGCGCTCGTGCACCGGCTGGCCGTCCGGCGTGTGGATCGACCCGCCCCGCCGTACGCTGCCCGACGGCGCGGGCTTCCAGCTCATGCACGGGACGCACGAGTTCCGCTACGCGCTGGTCTCCGGCGAGGGCGACTGGCGCACGCTGACGCTGCCCGCCCAGGGGCAGGAGTTCAACCACCCGCTGTACGCCGTGGTCGCCGAGCCGCACCCGGGCCCGCTGCCGCCGGCCCGGTCGTACCTGCGGGTCGAGCCCGCCCGCGAAGTTCTGGTCGGCACTGTCAAGCCGGCCGGCAACCCGGCCGCGCGCGGCTCGTCCGCCGCCGTCGACCCGGCGTCCGGCGTGACCGTCCGGCTGATGGAGTCCACCGGCCACGGCCGCGACGCCACCGTCTCCGGCGCGCTCGCCTGCACCGAGATCCACCGTGCCGACCTGCTCGAACGCCGGGGCGCGCCCGTCCCCGGCGCCATCGCGCTGACCGGAGCCGAGGTCGCCACGGTGATCGCCGCACCCGGCCTGCCGTCCCACGCCGTCGCCGATGCGGGCGTGCCGCCGTACGGCGGGGCGGCGCTGGGGCCGGTGGCCGAGGCGGCGCAGCCGGTGTACGCGCGGTACTGGCTGCACAACCGGGGTCCGGCCCCGATGGGATACCTGCCGGTCAGCGTCGCGGTCTCACCCGGGCTCGTGCGGACCGAGGGGGAGCCGGCCGAGATGTCGGTGGTGCTGTCCTCGCAGTTGCTCGACGCCGACGTGGAGGGGGCCGTGGAGATCCTCGCGCCCGAGGGCTGGACGGCGAGCCTGACGCGGCGGCCGTACCGGCTGGCGGCGGGCGGGCACCTGCGGTTCCCGGTGACGGTCATCCCGCCGCAGGGCGTGGAGCCGGGGATGTACTTCGCCGCCGCCCGGATCGAGCATGCCGGCCAGACCGTGGAGGACGTGGTCACGATCGCGGTCGGCGACCTGCCCGGCGTGCTGCCCGTGCCCGGCGACGTCCCGGAGGACTGGGTGGCCGCGCAGGGCAGCAAGGACAATCCCGGCCGCGACACCGGCCTGTCGGTGGACGTGACCGCGCCGTCGGTGCGCGTCGCCCCCGGCGGCCGGGCCGTGCTGGGGCTCACGCTGGCCAACCGCACCCGCGGCGAGATCCGCGGCGAGCTGCAGCTCGTCTCGCCCTGGGGCACCTGGGACCTCGTCGCCGACCCGGTCCGCGGGTTCGCCGTCGCGGCGGGGGCGACCGCCACCGCCGAGTTCGAGGTGACCGCGCCGCGCGACGCCGACCCCGGCTCCTCCTGGGCTCTGGTCAAGGTCATGTGGTACGGCCGCTGCCAGTACGCCCCGACCGTCGAGCTGGTGCCGGCCCCGTGACGGGCGGTCACGGGCACGGGCACCCGGTCGCCGGGCACGGGCACGCGGTCGCGGGATATGCGCCCGTCACCGGGGACCCCGTCGCGCCCGGCGTGGGTCCGGTGCTCGGCTGGCTCGACGGCATCCCTCTCCCGCGCGCCGAGCTGGACCGGCGGCTCGGCGCCCTGCGGGCCGGGCCGCGGTCCTCGGCGCTCCCCGCTCCGGGCACCGCCGAGGACCGGCAGCTCACGCGCTGGGTGGCCCAGGTCGTGCTGACCGAGGAACTGTGCGCCGCCGAGGCCGCCACGCGCGGGCTCGACCCCGGCGCCGCCCCGCCGGTCCGGCTCGACCAGCGGGCCGCCGTCGAGCTGGGCTCCATCGCCGCGGCGGCGTACGAGGGCAGCGCGGCCGTCCGCGCCGTGTACCAGGCAGTCACCGCCGACGTCACCGTCGCGCCGGCGCAGGCGGCCGCCTACCGGCGGTCCACGGCGCGGCCGCCGGCCGGGCCGGTCTGGCGGCTGCGCACGCCGGACGGCGAGTTCGACGCCGAGCCGGAGTCGCTGCCCGCGGACCTGGCGCAGGCGCTGCGCTCCGCCGTGGCGGGCCAGACCGTGACGGCCGGCCCCTGGACCGCCACCCTCGTCGCCCGCCACGAGCCGGAGCCGGACCCGCAGCCGGACCCGCTCCGCCCCTCGGCCGGTCTGCTGGAATCGGCGCGCCGGCTGGCGTTCGTGCGGTGGCTCGACCATGCCCGCGCCCACCGGCTGCGGCTGGTGCCAGGACTGGAGCACCCCGGCGACCCCGCGCAACCCGACAACCACCACCGCCACTGAGAGCGGCCGGGGAGGCGTCTTCGAGTTCAGCCGGGAAAGGTCTGCGAGGCTCGGGAGAACACCACGCTGACGAAGTGAGCGTCGGTGAAGCCGAGGCGGGCGCCATCGCAGTGCGCCAACGGCGTTCCCCACGTCTGGTGCGCGGCGTCCGGCAAAGACGCCACCAACGCCAGTTCGATCGCCCCTCCGTGGCCGATCAACAGCGCCGACCCGCCCTCGGCGACACCAGCCACCGTGTCGGCCCAGATCGCAAGGTGGGTCTCGGCCACGGCCGCCGCGGCACGGCCCTTCCGGATGATGTCCGCGATCTGCTGGTACGGCTCGGTCCAGTCCCACTGCGCATGCCGAGGGATCTCGTCGGCCACGTAGCCGGACGGCATCTCCACGGTGTCGTCGACGGCGAAGCCCATGGCTACGGCGGTCTCGACCGCGCGTGGGGACGAACTGGTGACGACGCGCTCGTAGGGGCCGATTCCTGAACCGACGAGACGGGCCAGGGCGACGCCGTCAGCCGAGAGATGAGATCCCCGGCCGCGCGTCGTGCCCTTCTTGGTCAGGCTGTGTCGGCGCACGTCCAGCCAACGCATGAGCCGTCCTCCGTGGCAGCGGGGTGGGCAGCGATCGCCGGCGGGTCCGCACCGGGGCCTCCCCGTGGGATGAACCAGGAGAAGGAGGCCGCCGGACGGCCTCACGAACGGAGTGCGAGGAAAGCGGGAGGACTAGAGATTCTTTTTCAAAGAAGAGGAGAAGGAAGCCCTCCCATGGCCTCGCGATCTTCACTGTATCAGGCGGGGATCAGCTCATGCAGCGTCGCCGGCGTGTACACCCGCGCCCCCTTGGGCAGATCGGCCGGCGCCTGCCAGCCGATGTAGGTGGTGTGGTCGTTCGCCGAGCCTTTGCCCCGCAGCAGGTCGGCCAGGTACCGGATCCGCAGGTGGTCGCGTTCGACGATCGAGCGCACCAGGAGGGAGGCCCGGAGGCGACTGCCTTCCACCTGGTTGAACTCGGGGTGGCCCTTCAGGTGGAGGTGCAGCCACTTCACCCGCCAGTCGCCGTCGTCGCCGCGCAGGAAGACGAGCGGCAGGGCGACCCGGCCCGCGCCGCGCAGGTCGGACTTCATCCGCACGGTGCGCGGCTCGAAGGGCATGCCTTCCTGCCCGTCCTCCCTGATCATGTACCCGAAGAACGCCTCCGCCGCTTCGTCGAACGCCTCGCCGGCGTAGATGTGGACCTGGGGGATGATGATCGGCCGGGTCGTCCGGGCGAGGCTGATGTTGATGAACTCGCTGGCGCCGTCGGCGGCGTCGACGAGGTCGCCGGAGTACTGGGCGAAGTCGTTGCTGTGGTTCGTCCACGAGATGTGCTCGGGGTCGCCGTAGGAGGCGTCCAGCATCAGGGCCGACAGGTCGTAGTCGGTGCGCCGCGCCGCCTGGCGCCAGTGGACGAAGAAGCGCAGCGACTCCCCGTCCACCCGCGACAGCGAGCCGCGCGGCAGCATGCCGAGGCCGGGCGCGACGGCCTTGCCGGACAGCGGCAGGGCGACGTCGAGCACCTCGGGGTCGATGATCAGCTCACCGGGGTCGGGCAGCCGCCGAGTGATCTCCTCGTCCAGGATGGCCACCGCCCGGGCCACGACGTCGTCCTCCAGTCGCGAGCGGGCGTCGTCGGCCGTCCAGGCCCGGCCGCGGCGGTTGACGAAAACGCGTCCGGCGGCGGGGGCCAGCCGGTTCTGCAGGTGTTCCCGCAAGGACAGCAGGACTCGGCCGGACGCGACCGTCGCCGCCCTCTCGGCCGCGTCGAGCACGCCGCTGGGGTCGGTGCCGGCCCGCAGCAGGTGATCGAGCCGGCGCAGCAGCGCGCCGGGCGCCCTCTCCAGGAGTTCCACCGCGTCGCTGGTGCGGCCGGCCGACAGGGCCGCCTCGACCCGGCTGTCGAAGCTGCGCGCCGGGCGTTCTCCTCGCGCGACCTCGAAGACGTGCGCGGCCCGCGGGAACTGCGGATACTCGTGGGGGTGCAGCCGCTCACCGAGCCGCTTCCACTGCTCCCGGTGACGCGGCACCTCGCCGAGCCGGGCCGGCGATGCGACCCGGTCCAGGGCCTGCAGCAGGGCGCGGCGCTCAGGACGCCGGAACGAGCGGAACCTGGTGGAGGTGGTCAGCGTGACGTCACCGCCGGAGGCGCCGCAGGCGAGCCGGAGCACGTCGGTCACCGTGTCCGCGAGCAGCGGCCGGCCTGCGGCCAGGCGCACTTCGTTGATGACCGCGCGGATCTCCCGCATCGGGATGCGTGGTGGCTCGTCGGCGCAGCAGGCGGCCAGCGTGCGCAGCGCCCGCAGGTCCTCGGCCGCCGGCGGCGTCTCCGAGCCCGCCAGGGAGAGGTAGAGCTCGCGTGCCTCCGACTCCAGGCTGCCGCCCAGGTCCAGCACGGTCACCCGGTCGCCGGCCAGCGGGATCAGCTCGGCGTGCGCGGCCAGCAGGTCGGCGTAGGTGTGCTGGTACCGGCCGTATCCGGGCAGGGCGAGCAGGTTGAGCGTC
Organism: Nonomuraea sp. NPDC047897; assembly: GCF_043204415.1. Lineage (NCBI taxonomy): Bacteria > Bacillati > Actinomycetota > Actinomycetes > Streptosporangiales > Streptosporangiaceae > Nonomuraea > Nonomuraea sp. NPDC047897. The sequence continues at coordinate 393,457 of NZ_JBIDCC010000003.1, forward strand.
GCCGGTCGGATGCTCGTGGCGGCGACCGGGTCGAGCAGCGCCTCCTGCAGCAGGCCGACCCAGAACTCCATCGTGTCGGGCACGTTGCGGGGGAAGTCGATGAAGTACGCGTTGTGCTGCACGTGATCGCCGACCAGGTGGCGGACGGCGGCCAGGATCCGCACGCCGAGATCGACCACGGTCTCGCCCCGCAGCTTCGCCAGGCGGTCGAGCAGGGCGGCCGAGCACTTGAAACCGACGCTCAGCAGCGCGGCGTCGAGCTGGCGGGCGGCTGCCTCGCCCCAACCCGGGTGCGCACCGGCGGGGGCGTCGCCAATGGGGACACGCAGCCGCCGGGCGATGACGAGGCTTTCAAGATTGTCCACGACGGCACCCTATAGCCGCAATTTCCTGACATGTCGCCCCTCTTGTTGCCAGGAGCGCCGCAGGGACCCGCCTGTCGCGGGGGTGAGACAGACCGCGCACAGGTCCTCAGCTCGTGGCGCCCCAGGTGAGAGACAGGCCGGTGGCGGCGCGTTCGGTGCGGATCTCCATCATGCTGCCGAGGATGGTGGCGTGGTCGGACACCACGGGCGTGGCGTCGAGCGTGTAGGTGATCCGGGTGCTGACCAGCACCGGGCTGCCCTGCGGCTCGTGGAGGTGGCGGGCGGCGGCGGGGTCGAGCAGACCCGGCCGGATCACCTCGGACGCCCGGGCTACCGTCACCCCCGCGTCGGCGAGGGCCGTGTAGAGGGAGACGGCGGTGAAATCGCGGTCGCGGAGCCGGTCGGCCACCGGCCGGCGGACCCAGGACACCTGGTGCACGGCGGGACGTCCGGCGAACTCGCGGACCCGTTCCAGCCGCAGGGCGGTGTCGCCCGGCCGCAGCAGCAGTTCCGCGGCGATCCGGGCGGGCGCCCGGCGCACCGCCCGCCCGGCCACCGCGGTGCGCACGTCGTGGCCCTGTCGGAGCAGGTCGTCGACCAGGCTGCGGAGCGAGTCGAGCTGGTACGCCAGGTGGGGCGGGGCGACGAACGTGCCTCTGCCGGGCTGCTGCACGATCAGCTTCTCGTCGCTGAGCTGCCGCAACGCCTGACGCAGCGTCATGAGCGTCACCCCGTAGGAGGCGCTCAGCTCCCGTTGCGGCGGCAGGGCCGCACCGGGGGCGTAGTGCCCCGACCGGATCTTCGCGGCGAGGTCGGCGGCGATGGCGCGGTATCTCGCCTCGTGCCCGGCGTCGAGGGTCATCGTGGTCGGTCACACTCCTGGTCGAGGGCTTGCCGCAGGGTCGCGAGGAAGGCCCGCACGTCGTCCGGCCCGGCCCCGTCGAGCACCCGCCGCATGACCGCGGCGCCGACCACCACGCCGTCGGCGTGCCGGCAGGCTTCGCGTGCCTGGTCCGGGGTGGAAATGCCAAATCCTAGCAAGACCGGCCGGTCACTGACGCGCCTGATCCGTTCGGTGAGCTCGGCCGCCGAACCGCCGAGGGCGGCCCGCTCACCGGTGGTCCCCATCACCGACACCGCGTAGACGAATCCGCGGCTGCGCCGCGCGATCTCCGCCAGCCGCGGCCCCGACGTCGCCGGCGACGCCAGCAGGGCCAGCTCGATCCCGGCGGCGGCGGCCACGTCCGTCAGCTCGTCCGCCTCGTGCACCGGCAGGTCGGGCACGATCAGGCCGTCGACGCCGGCGCGCCGCAGCGCGGCGCAGAACGCCTCGGGGCCGTCGTGCAGCACCAGGTTGTAGTAGGTGCTGACGACCAGTGGCACGCCCAGGTCCGGTGTGCGGGACAGGTCGGCGAGAATCCGGCGGGTGTTCGCCCCTCGGGCCAGGGCCGTGCCGCCGGCCTGCTGGATGGTGACGCCGTCCAGCGTGGGGTCGGAGAAGGGCAGGCCGACCTCGATCACGTCGGCCCCGGCGGCGGCGAACGCCCCCAGGTAGTCCGTCCACCCGGGCGTGATTCCCCCGGTGACGTACGGCATGAGCAGGCCGCGGCCGGTGTCCCGGCGGGCCCGCAGGCGGCGTTCGACCGCGCCGGCGGCCAGGGTGGGGTTCGTCACAGCAGCTCCTTCAGGGTCGAGACGTCCTTGTCGCCCCGGCCGGACAACGTCATCAGCACCGTCGAACCCGCGGGCAGGTCGCCGCCGTCCGCCGCGCGGATCACCCAGGCGAGGGCGTGCGCCGATTCGAGCGCCGGGACGATGCCTTCGGTGCGCGCCAGCCGTACCGCCGCGCCGACCGCCTCGTCGTCGGTCACCGTGACGTAGCGGGCCCGGCCCAGGTCGCGCAGGTGGGCGTGCTCCGGGCCGACTCCCGGGTAGTCGAGCCCGGCGGCGATGGAGTGCGCCTGGGTGATCTGCCCGTCGTCGTCCTGCAGGAACAGCGAGCGGCAGCCGTGCAGGACGCCGAGCCGGCCGCGGGCCGCCCCGGCGCCGCCCTCCGCCTCGACGCCGACCAGGCGCGCCGGGGTGTCGGCGAACCCAGCGAACGTGCCGGCCGCGTTGGAGCCGCCGCCGACGCAGGCGACCACGTGGTCCGGGACGCCGGTCCGCAGCTCGGCGGCGCACTGCCGGCGGGCCTCGTCACCGATGACCCGCTGGAACTCCCTGACCATCCATGGGTACGGGTCCGGCCCGACGACCGAGCCGATGCAGTAGTGGGAGTCGCCGGTCGCGCCCACCCAGTGCCGCATGGCCTCGCTGGTCGCGTCCTTGAGGGTACGGCTGCCGGTGGTCACCGGGACCACCTCGGCGCCCAGCATGCGCATCCGGAAGACGTTCAGCGCCTGCCGTTCGATGTCGCGTTCGCCCATGAACACCGTGGCCTCCAGCCCGAGCAGCGCGGCGGCGGTCGCGGTGGCCACGCCGTGCTGGCCCGCTCCCGTCTCGGCGATCAGCCTGCGCCGTCCCATCCGGGTGGCCAGCAGGGCCTGGCCCAGCACGTTGTTGATCTTGTGGGATCCGGTGTGGGTGAGGTCCTCGCGCTTGAGGTACAGCCGGACGCCCAGCGCCTGCGACAGCCGGCGGGCCGGTGTGAGCGGGGTCGGCCGCCCGGCGTGCTCGGCGAGCAGCCGCGCCAGGGCGTCGCGAAACCCCGGATCCGCCCAGGCCTCGCGGAACGCCTCGTCCACCTCGCGGCACGCCTCCACCAGGGACTCCGGCGCGTACTGCCCGCCGTACGCGCCGAATCTGCCCCGCGCTCGGGGCTCTCCCATCGTCCCGTCCGGCGGGACTGGCTCACGCCACAGCGGCACGTCACGCATGCCATGCTCCAATCGTTCTATAACTCTGTCATGAGTTCTATAACAGTGGAGTGTGGCACGGACTGCGTCGACGCGCCACCACCGGCGCTCGGCACTGGCCCACCGCCCACGCCGCGCGCCTGGCGGCCGCCCTGGTCATCGTCGTCGGGCCCGATTCTGCTGCGATCAGGAGCGTTGGCCGGGCTGGTCTACGATCTTGGCTTCCAGCTGCGCCGTCAGGCCCACCGTGCCCGCCTTGAAGGTCTCCTTACTGCCATCGGCCCACTCGTAGGTCCGATCCTTCAGCCGCGTCGAGTTGGTGCCCAAATACCGGAAGGTCTGCGGGTCGAGGACGAGATAGCTCCGTGCCTCGGCCTCGGTGATGCTGAACGCGACGCCTCGCCGTGCGTCGGCGACGGGCACATCCTGGGTCACCGTGACGCCCTTGATCGTGGGCAGCGCGCGGTAGAGCGCGGCCCGCACCTCGGGGGCGAGCCACTGCTCGGAGATGAGCTGGTTGATCTCCATGAAAAGCATCTCCGGCGGGACGTGGCCGTTCAGCTCCTGCGACCCCCGGCGGTCCTCGTCGAGGATGGCCGCCTTGATCTTGGCGATCACCCCCGGCGGGGTGACAGGCGGTTCGGCCAGCTCAGCCGGGTTGAAAATCGCGCTGCCCTGGAACATCAGCTTGCCGCCCTGGTACCAGGCCGACCGCTTGCCGTCCACGCTCGTCCACCGTTCCCAGGTGTCACGCCGGTCTCGGTCGACGTCCCCTTCGACCCCGGTCAGCTGCAGTTCCTTGGTGTAGAGCCACTGTCCGGGGCCCGGGGCGGGCGTGGGGTCGTTCTCGGCCGCACGGGCGGCGCGCTCGCCCAGCTCGGCCACGCTGGCCACCGGCGCCATGCCCGGCTCGTCCCTCAGCGCCACGACGGTCCCGCCGACGACCAGGGCCAGAGCCGCCGCCACCACGATCCGCCAGCCGAACCTTCTCGTGCCGGACGCGGCCGACCTGCGTGCGGCCTCCGGTTCGTGGATCGCCGTCATCAGCCGCGCCTTGGCAGCAGTCGCGGCGTTGTCCGTCATCGCCGGGGTGTTCCGGCGAAACTCCTTCAGCTCGTTCACTACAGCTCCTCATCCCCTAGCACGTTCCTGGCCTTCTTCCGCGCCCGGTGCAGCCGTGACCGCACAGTCCCCACAGAGATGTCCAGCGCCCGCGCCACTTCCTCGTACGACATGTCCTCCCACGCCACCAGCAGCAGCACGTCCCGATGCCCACGGGGCAGCGACGCCAGCGCCCCCGCCAGCTCACGCTCCCTGCCCTGCGCCGCCACCCGGCGCGACACGGTGTCGTCCAGTGCCTCCGGCAAAGGGTCCACCCCGGTGCGGCTCAGCGCCCGCAGCAGCCGCTCCTCCTGCCGCCGATGTCTGGCGATCAACGTGGTGGCGATCCCGTACAACCATGGCCTGGCCAGGGCGAACGATGTGTCATACGTCCCGCGCCTGCGGAAGGCCGCCAGGAACGTCTCGGCCACGATGTCGTCGGCGGCCTGCGTGCCGAGCCGCCGAGCCGCGTACAGATGGATCTGCCGGGCGTAGCGGTCAAACAGCAACGCGAACTGCTCCGGGTCGTGCGCCGAACGACGGATCAGTTCTCCGTCATCGGTCTCGACCGTCTCAGCGCTCAACGCCTCTCCTTCGTGAGTAGGTATTTCACCGTGCTGTCTCCCGAAGGGCGTCACCCGGTTCCCGTCATCGGGTCGTAAGAAGTGACGTGGAGCAACACTTCTAGGGTGGAGGGCATGTTCCCCGTACGAACGGCGGCCGCCGCGGCGGCACTTGCCCTGCTGGCGGCCGGGTGTGGTGGGCCAGGGCAGGGTGAGGCGGCGAGTGGCACCATGTCTGCCGCTGCGACCGCCACCATGCCCTCCGCGCCGACGGCATCCCCCTCGACCTCCGTAACGCCCGGGCCGACCGCGTCGCAGGAGACGGCGAGCACAGGTTCCGTGCCCGCCGCGCTGGACTTCTCCGCCCGGACGCTGGACGGTGCGACCTTCCAGGGGGCGAGCCTGGCCGGCAAGCCCGTGGTCTTCTGGTTCTGGGCGCCGTGGTGTCCCAAGTGCATGTCCGAGGCACCGCACGTCAAGGCCGCCGCCGCTCGGTACGGCGACGTCGCCTTCGTCGGCGTGGCCGGCCTGGACACCGAGGCGGCGATGAAGGGGTTCGTCCAGCGCACCAGGACAGCGAACTTCCCGCACCTGTCGGACGAGAAGGGGACCGTGTGGACGAAGCTGGGCGTCAGCCAGCAGTCCACGTTCGTGTTCATGAAGCCGGACGGCACCACCGCCAAGGCGTCCGGGCCGCTCGGCAAGGAGCAACTGGACGAGCTCGTCCGCGCGCTGCGCGACCGGTGACGGCGATGCCCGGACCCTTCGTCGGGGCAGCGACGCCCGGCCCCCACGGCGGGGGAGGGCCCGCGTGAGCTCAGCCGACCTCCCGCTCGCCCTGGCGCTCACCGCCGGGACCGTGGCCGCGTTCAACCCGTGCGGCTTCGCCATGTTGCCCGCCTACCTCACCCTGCTGATCAACGATGAGGAGGCCACCCGCCGCGGCTCCGTCGCACGGGCGCTGATGCTCTCGGCAGCCATGACCGCCGGATTCGTCACGGTCTTCGGCCTGTTCGGGCTCGCGGTGACCGCGCTGGCGGTGTCGGTGGGCGGCTACCTGCCGTGGGCGAGCCTGGTCATCGGAGTGGTCCTGGTCGGGCTGGGCCTGTGGTTGCTGTCCGGTAGGGAGCTGCTGCTGCGCCTGCCGGGGCCGGCCACCGGCCGCCCCACCAGCTCGCCGCTGTCCCTGTACGGGTACGGGCTGTCGTACGCGGTGGCCTCCCTGTCCTGCACGGTCGGGCCGTTCCTCGCGGTCACGTCAGCCGCCCTGTCCGGTGGCGGGCTGTTCGGCGGTGTGGTCGCCTTCGCGGCCTATGCGCTCGGCATGGGCATGGTCATCGCCGTGCTGTCGCTGGTGGTGGCGTTCGCCCGCGCCGCTGTGGTCGCCAGGTTGCGGCGCCTGCTGCCGTACGTGTCCAGAGCCAGCGGCGCCCTGCTCACCCTCGCCGGCCTGTACGTCGTCTACTACGGCTGGTACGAGCTGCGCGTCTTCGCCGGCGGAACCGTCGACGACCCGATCGTGGACACCGCGACCGCCGTACAGGCCACCATCGCCGGTTGGCTGACAGGACTCGGCACCGGCTGGCTCATCGTCGCACTCGCCCTGCTCACCGTCGGCGCCCTCGCACTGCGCACGATCCGACGACGCGATCGTATGCCTGAGTGAACCGTTGGACCAGCGCGTGAGCTGTGGGACTCGCGCGCGCCCCGCTCGATCGACGCCATCGTGTGGACCACCTGGCGTGTGGACCCTCTGGCGCGTGGACGCGTTCAAGCCCTGCGAACCACAGATGCCCCCGGGCGCGCCGGCCGTCAAGACCGAGTGCGCGCGGCTCAAGGTGCCGCTCGACTACCGCGATCCGAAGGGCAGGCAGGCGGAGATCGCGCTGCTGCGGGTGCCCTCGCGCGGGAAGAACCATGCCCGATGACATGGTCCCGGCATTGTTCACCACGATGTCGAGCCCGCCGAAGTGCCGCGGTCCGCGTACCGGTCGTCGAAGGTCTGCGGCGTGATGGTGCGGGCGGCGGCGACCACCTGATCGCCGCGTTCCAGCGCGGCGAGGGCGGAACGCACGGCCCAGGCCGCGGCTGGCTCCCGTGATGAACCAGGTGCGGGAAGAGGCGGTGTCCGGGGTGCGCATCCGTAAAGCTCCGGTCGGCATCGTCGAGACCGCCCTCGACGGTCTGCGCCCGCGCCACTGAGGCGGGGGTCAGAGAGATGTGGAACGGAATCCGGCGCGCCGGCACTCGTGATGCTTGCACTCCCGAAAGCCGCAGCCGAGCACGCCGAATAGAGAGCCGCCGGAAAATTGGTGTGAAGAAAACCCGCGGAGCGGCGAACACTGGGCGACCGTTGCCTTCGGAAGGATGCCATGACTGCCCCACCTGACGCCAAGGACGTGCTGGAGGACGTCACCGTGGTCGAGCAGTCGCTGGACGATCCCGAGGTGTTCGCTCTCCTGTACGACCGGTACTTCACCGAGATCCACCGGTACCTGGCCGCCCGGCTCGGCAGTGAGCACGCCGAGGACCTGGTCTCGGACGCCTTCCTGCTCGCGTTCAACGGCAGGGCGGGCTTCGATCCGCGGCGGGGCACCGTACGGTCGTGGTTGTTCGGGATCGCCACGAACGTCGTGGCCCGGCACCGCCGCAGGTGGCTCGCCGCGCTACCGGTTCGGCGGGTCGTCCTGGTCGGCGCCATGTCGGTGGTGCTCACCGGTGGCATCATCGTCGCCCAGGTGGGCCTGGGCGGTTCCGACTCGGGCACCTCCGGCCACCACCCGTTCGCCGCTCCTCCCGCCGACGCCAAGGCGCTGCTCTCCCTGGCCGCCCAAGCCGCCGCCGGCCGGCCGGACACGGTGCCGGTGCGCGGCCAGTACGTCCACACCAAGATGCTGTCCCAGAACAGCCTGTACATCAAGGACAAGTCGGGCCGCACGCTCTCCACCAAGGTGCTGGTCAGCGAGGAGCGGTGGGAGGCCGCCGACGCGGGCAAGCCGTGGCTGAGCCGCACGCAGAAGCTGTCGGCCACGGGACCGGCGCCGCGCGAGTACTGGGACCGCGGCGTCGAGGACATCGTGTCCGAGCCGGGAACCTGTCCCGGCCAGCCGGCCTACGCGCGGCTGGCCGCCTGGCCGACCGACCCGGCGCAGGTCCGCACGAAGATCGTCGCTGAGGTGGGCGAGGAGCCGCTGCGCATCTGGCGTTCCCTGCAGAGCCTGGCGCTCGAGTCCGTGGTACGGCCCAGCCTGGGCGCCGCGCTGTATCAGGTGGCGGCCGGACTGGACGGCATCGTGCTCATCGGCGACGCCGTGGACGCCGCCGGCCGCCCCGGCCTGGCCTGGCCGTGGCCATGCACGAGGGCGACGGCACCCGCTCCGAGCTGATCTTCGACCGGGACACCTACCACTACCTGGGCGAGCGCACCGTGAACACCAGGGACCGCACGGTGAAGGTACGCGCCGGCGGCGAGTTCATCGAGAAGAAGGGCGCGGCGACCGGCACCGCCGTGCTCGCCGTCGATCTCGCCGCCGGCCTGCCCGAGGTGTCGCCGAAGGCGTCCCGCATGAAGATCCCCCGCTGAGACTTTCCCGCTGATCCGGCCCGTCCGGGCCGTGAGTTCTGTTTCGCATGCCCGAAAACTCGATCAGGCATGCCCTTGAAGGAAGAAGGAGAACGTCCATGTTCATCGCCAAGGCAGTCGCCGCGACCCTGCTCGCCGGCTCGTTCGGCGGCCTGACCGCGCCCCCGTCGGGCGAGGCCGCCGCCTACGACAAGCAGACGCGGCTGGAGGCCGAGCGTGTCGCCTGCATGACCGAGCAGGGCCTGGACTACGTGGCCGCGCCCGAGCCCCACCGCACCTGGCAGGCCGGGGAGAAGGAGCGGCTCGCCGGTGACCTGAAGGCGCTGCGGACCTACCGCGCCAAGTACGGCTTCGGGGTCTGGTCGCCGAACGTCTATCCGAAGGACCCGGCCGTCAACCCCGTCCAGCACGACAACCCGAACAACAAGACGCTGATGTCGCTTTCGGACGGCGAGCTGAAGAAGTGGCGCGCCGCCGACCAGACCTGCTTCTCCCGGGCGGTCAAGAAGGTCCTGGGCAAGACCGTCACCTCCCAGGAGGACTACGACGACCAGCTCCACGCCGCGGTCGACACGTCGCTGCGCGTCCTCGACCGGGACAAGCAACTCGTCACGCTGGGCAAGCAGTTCGCTGCGTGCCTGGGCGTCAGCCAGACCCGGCCGACCGAGCTCGACGTCCTGAGCCACACCAAGGTCGTCCGGCAGGCTTCGGACGTCGCCAAGAAGGCGTGGAAGGGCGAGCTGCCCAAGGGCAGCGAGAACGCCGTCTTCCGGCCGAACCTCAAGCCCGAGCAGGCCAAGCCGCACCTGGCCAAGGAGATCAAGGCGGCGCTGAAGGATCTGGAGTGCGGTAAGGACTTCTACCCCGCCTACGCTCCCAAGGCCCTGGACATCACCTCGCGGGTCTACCAGGAGTTCGGCCGGTCGAACGCGGCCCAGGCGATCTCCACCCGGATCTACCGCAAGCTCGTCTGACGCTCCCGCGGTGACGCTCGCGGCCCGCGAGCGTCACCCCTCGCCATGAGTACCGAGTCATGGGTGACGAGTATCTACAACGAGAGGGCAGATGAACTTAACCCACGCGACATGCGCCGTCACCCTGGCGGCATCCGTCATCGCAGGCGGCGCCGCGAGCGCCGCGCAGGCGGCCGCCCCGGTGACTCCCTCGGCCGGGGTGTCGGGCACGGTGACGCTGCTGACCGGTGACCGGGTGACCGTCACGGCGAAGGGTCACCGGATCGAGCCCGGGCCGGGCAGAACAGATCGCTTCGACGTTCAGCGCCGTCAGGGCCGCCTTCACGTCATTCCGCAGGACGCCAAACGACTGCTGGCCAAAGGCCTGCTGGACGAGCGCTTGTTCGACGTCACGCAGCTGCTCAGCTGGGGGTACGGCGACGCCGACAAGGCGGAGATTCCGCTGATCGTCCAGTCCGCCGAGGGGAAGGCGGTGCAGGCGCTCAGCGGAGCGCGAAAGACCGAGGAACTGGCCCGGCTGGGGCTGGCCAGCACGAGCGTCCCCAAGGCGACGGCGGGCCGGACCTGGCAGAGCCTGGTCGGCGACACCCGTTCACTGGCCGCAGGTAAGTCGAAGATCTGGCTGGACGGCAAGCGGCCCCTCACCCTGGACCGGAGTGTCCAGCAGATCGGGGCTCCGCAGGCGTGGCAACAGGGGCTGACCGGAGCCGGTGTCACGGTCGCCGTGCTCGACTCCGGTTACGACGCCACCCACCCCGCCCTCAAGGACGTGGTCACGCAGGCGAAGAACTTCTCCGACGAACCCGACATCACCGACGGCGTCGGGCACGGCACCCATGTCGCCTCCATCGTGGCCGGAGCCGGCGAGAAGTATCGGGGTGTCGCGCCGGGCGCGAAGATCGCGCTGGGCAAGGTCGGCGGGGAGTACGCCGGCGAATCGGCCATCTTGGCGGGCATGGAATGGGCCGTCACGGAGGTCAAAGCGAAGATCATCAACGTGAGCATCGGTGGCCTGGACACACCCGGCATCGACCCGCTGGAGCACGCCGTCAACACCCTGTCGGCGCGTACGGGAGCGCTGTTCGTCATCGCGGCGGGCAACGACGGAGTGCCCGGCTCGGTCAACAGCCCGGGCAGCGCCGAGGCGGCACTCACGGTCGGCGCGGTCGACAGGTCCGATCGGATGGCCGACTTCTCCAGCCGTGGCCCGAGGCTGGGCGATCACGCGATCAAGCCGGACGTGACCGCTCCCGGCCTGGACATCATGGCCGCTGCCGCGCAGGGCACGGCGGACGGCCCGTACATCGCCCACAGCGGCACCTCGATGGCGGCGCCGCACGTCGCGGGCGCGGCGGCGATCCTCGCCCAGCGGCACCCGGACTGGAACGGCCAGCAGCTCAAAGCCGCGCTCATCGGCAGCTCCGCGCCGCAGGCCGGCGCCACACACTTCGACCAGGGAGCCGGGCGCGTGGACGTGGTCCGGGCGGTCGGGCAGCAGGTGTTCGCCAGTCCCGCGAACATCGGCACGATCTTCCGCTGGGGCGGATCCGGCGAGCGGCAGGTGACCAAGGAGATCACCTACACCAATGCCGGTGGCTCCCCGCTCACGCTGGACCTCACCGTGGACGGCGACGTGCTGCGCACCTCGGCACAGCGGGTCGAGGTGCCCGCCAAGGGCACGGCATCGGTCACCGTGACGATCGACGGGACCGGCAAGCAGCCCGGTGATCACCCGGGCACCGTCACGGCCCGATCGGGTGACCTTCTCATCCGTACCGTCGCCACCGCGTACGTGGAGCCAGAAGCCTACGACGTGAAGATCAGCGCGCTCGGCACCGACGGCCGGCCCGTCGACGCGATCGGGGAGTTCTACAACGGCAAGGGCGAGAGCCTGCGGATGGTCCTTACCGGCGCGCCGGACACCTATCGGCTCGCCGCCGGCAAGTGGAGCCTGTACGTCGACATCTACGAAGACCCGCGCATCACGACCACGCACCTGCCGGTGAACGTCGGCCAACAGGGCGCGGAGATCGTCCTGGACACACGCCAGGCCAAACCGATCAGGTTCACCCTGGACCAGCCCACGGCTGTCATCAGCGGATGGACCGAGATGTGGGTGATCAACGGTTCGTGGCACCTCGGCTGGCTCGGCGGCAGGCCCGATCCCAGCGCCGTGTACTTCGTGCTCGCCTCCGAGCAGCCCGGCCTCAGGTACGTCACCAGGATGCATTTCCACGACAAGGACGGCTCTGCCGCCCGCTACGACCTGGTGGACGAACGCCACGGCGGCATCCCCGCGGATCCCACCCACTCGGCCAGGATGAAGGACCTCGACAAGGTGACCACGACCTTCCGCGGCGCGGGAACAGTCGCGAAGGGCACCTACTTCGTGGCGACCGCCATCGAAGGCGTCTCTGACGGGTTCCTGACCCCCACGAACGATGTGCCGCTGCCGGGCAAGCTGACGGAGTACCGGACGCGAGGACGCCAGTGGTCCAGCGGTCTGCGCGTCGGCGATTCCGTGGTCACCGGCGGTGATCGGCGGGCCTGGGGCGTCGCGGTGAGCGGCCCGTCCTTCGCCACCTCGGGCGCGTGGCGGGAGGGGAACACTCTGACGTTCGACGGCGCCCGGCTGTTCTCCGACGGCGCGCCCGGCCGGGTCGGCATGGACGGCGCGGCCACCGGCACCGTCAGCCTCGCCCAGGGCGATCAGGTCATCTCCAGGATCGACTACACCAGGTGCGGGCTGTGGGAGGCCGATTCCTGCCGGTTGACCGCCGACCTGCCCGCGGACCCCGCCACATACACACTCAGCACGACGGCCGGCCGGCAGGTCCCGCACTCGACGCTGTCCACGAAGGTGGAATCGACGTGGACGTTCCGTTCGGCGAGCACCGCCAAGCGGGAAGCGCTGCCCCTGACGGCGATCCGCTACGCGCCCAAGGGGCTGGACGAGTACAACCGCGCCAGGCCCGGATCGTCCACCAGTCTGCCGATCTGGATCGAACTCAACCCCGGCGCTCCCCCTGCAGCAGTGAAGTCCCTTCACCTGCAGATGTCCGTTGATGACGGGGCGACCTGGCGCGACGTCGGGGTCAGGGCCCACGGCTCGGGCTGGACGGCGCGGCTGACCAACCCGCGCACGGCCGGTTTCGTGTCCTTGCGCGCCACGTCGAGCGATACCACGGGCAACAGCGTCAGCCAGACCATCCACCGCGCCTACGCGGTCGGATAACCCGCCGGAATGCCTTGCTGATGCGGATCTTGCGGAAGTTGGACCGCGAGAACCGCATCAGCGTGGCTGAGGGCAGGCCTTCAGCTCAACCGGTCCCCCGTCACCGGAGCGGGTACCCGTGCGTGGCCGGTGATCGGACGATCGCGCTGCAGCTCCAGCGTGTCGTCGATGGTCTTGGTCTCCAGCCGCTGCGCGGTGGCCAGCAGCGTGGCCAGCAGCGTGGCCAGCCGCCGTGAGGTGGGATGCTTCTTCAGTTGCGCCGAATGGGCGGTGCCGGACCGCGCCCGCCGGCCCGTCAATGCCCCCGGCCGTTCGGTCGCTGCTCAAGGCCCGACATCAGCGCCCCCAACGCGGCGAGCGCCTCGTCGAGGTCGACCCGGTCCGGCGCGAGGAGCCACTGCTGGTGGATGCCGATGACGGCGCCGACCATCGTGACGGCCAGCGCGCCGGCGGGTGGCTCGGGCGGCAGCGGCAACCGCTCCAGCCATCTCACGCAGTGCTCGCGCAGCGTGTCGTGGATCTGGAGGTAGCGACCGTGGATGGGGGAGTCGGGCTCCAGCGCCTCGACCAGCAGCGTCACGAAGAGCCTGGTGGTGGGCAGTGCCAGCAGGGTGCCGACGCTCTCCATCAGGCGGCCGAACCCGGCCTTCGCCGCCTCGGCCCCCTCCGGGCCCTGGGACCCCACCGGCTTCTCGGCGAGACCGAGGCGGATCAGGTCGACCGAGCGTTCGAGCACGGCCAGCAGCAGGCCCTCCTTGCCCCCGAAGTGCCAGGGGATGGAACCCCTGCTGATCCCGGACCGCGCCGCCACGTCGGCGAACGTGGTCTGCCGGTATCCCTTCTCGGCGAAGAGCTCCGCCGCCGCGGTGAGGATCAGCTCCCGGCTTTCCTGGCTCGTCTGCTCTCGTCGTGTTGTCACGCCACCTCCTACTGTGCTAGCAATCATACTCTATGCTGACTGGCACAGGAGGCGTCGGATGAAAGTCCCCAACACCGCCCACACGTCTCGTCCATGGCGGATCCATGCCATCGCCCACGACTTCCGGGTGGAGGACGTGTGGGCGCTGCCGACCCCGGGTGGCCCGGACGAGCTGCCACTGCTGGTGCGGCAGCTCACCTCCGGTGAGGGGCGGTTCTCCGGCGCGACCCGCGTGCTCTTCGCGCTGCGCTGGAAGATCGGGAGACTGCTCGGCTGGGACGGCCCCGGCTCGGCGGTCGGCGCGCGGGTGCGGACCTTGCGCGACCGGTTGCCGGCCGACCTCCGCGAGGCCCCACGCGGACCGGATCCCCGCGCGGTTCCGTTCACCGTGATCTACCAGACGCGCGACGAGTGGGCGGCGGAGATGGCCAACCGGACCGTGCACACGGTGATGCACATCGGCTGGGTGCCGGACGCGGCGGGCGGGTACCGCGGCCAGATGGCCGTCCTGGTCAAACCGAACGGGCTGTTCGGGGCGGCCTACATGGCCGTGATCAGGCCGTTCAGGCACCTGATCGTGGACCCGGCGCTGGTCCGCCTGATCGGACGCGGCTGGCGGAAGCCGACCGGCGGCCAGGCGCCCGCCGCCGATCCCGCCGGATGACGACATCTCGGCCAGGCGCGCCCGCGCCGGCCGATGGGCCCTGGCCGGTGTCCGCCCGACGGGGCCCGGCCAATGGTCCGCCCGCCGCCGTCAGCCGGCGGTGGGGGAGGCGATGACGACGGTGACGTCGGCGGGCGCACCCTCGGCGTGGTAGCGGTGCGGAGCGTCTCCGGCGAACGCCAGCATGTCGCCGGGCCCCAGCTCGCGCAGGTCACCGGTGGGTCCGGCGAGCAGCCGGCCGGAGGCGAGCAGGAGATGCTCGGTCGTGCCGGGCGCGTGGGGCACGCCGTCGACGGCGGTGCCGGCCGGCAGCCGCAGCCGCCAGATCTCCAGGCTGTGGCCGCCGCTGATACGACGGAGCAGCTCGCGGGTGGGCCCTTCCTGGCCGGCGGCGGTCGAGGGAAGGTGCACGGTGACCGGGTCGGCCTGGCGGGTGAGCAGGTCGGTGAGGGGGACGGCCAGCGCCACGGCGATGGCGTCAAGGGTGTCCACCGTGGGGTTGCCCAGGCCGGCCTCCAACTGGGACAGCGTCGCCTTGCTCAGGCCGGTGCGGCGGGCCAGCTCGGCCTGGCTCATCCCGCGCTGCAGGCGGCGCCGCTGGATCTGGGCGCCCGCCGCGGCGGCCGCGCTGCTGGCCGGCCGCCGGTCCCGGCCGGGAGCGGTCACGAAAGCGGCCTGTGGGAGGCGGTGTAGGAGACGCGGACGCGGCCCTTCTTCGGCTTCAGGCCCGAGATCGTCACCTCGGCCAGGTCGGCGAGGCTGCGTACGTGCGTGCCGCCGCACGGAGCGGCGTGCAGGTCGCCCAGCCGGACGATGCGGCGGCCCGCGGCGTCGTGGTCGGCGGTGACCGGCAGGTCGTCGGCGACGGCCGCGGCCACGAACGCACGCAACCGGTCCAGCGCCTTGTCGCGGTCCTCGTCGTCGGCCGGCTGCGTGCCGCCCTCGGAAGGGGTGAGCTCGACGCGGGCCTGACCGGGGAAGTGGTTGTTGCCCGCCAGCGTCCAGCCCTCGGCGCGGCCCGCCGCCTCGACGAGGTGGCCGGCGGTGTGCAGCGCGGCGTGCAGCAGGCGCAGCTCGGCGTCGAGGCGCGCCCGCACGGCCGCCCCTTCGCGCAGGCCGTCGAGCCCCTGGCCGCCGCTGTCGCCGGCCCGCAACACCACCAGACCGGTCGCGGCATGGCGAACCGGCACGACCTCGTGGCCGTCCAGCCGGCCTCGGTCGGCGGGCTGGCCGCCGCCTTGCGGATGGAAGATGTTCTGCCGCAGCGCGACCCACGCGCCAACCTCCTCGTCCCGTCCGGCGGCGGCCACGTGGGCGGCGATGTCGGTCAGGTAGGTGTCCTCCAGGTAGAGCGACACCTGTGCATCACTTTGGTGAACCATTCGTTCACTTTATCAAACGGCAACCGATGGCGCGTCCCGCCGTCACCGCAGGGCCGGTACGGGCGCCGTGGCGACCTCGCCTCGGATTGAGGGCGTGCCGGAGGTCAGGACTCGCGGCTGCGCTGTTCCTCGTGCAGCGGGACCGGGCCGGCGGCCCAGCTCGCGAGGAAGGCGAGGGCCTGCTCGCCGGCCGAGCCGGGCTCCGCCAGGTAGGTGACGAGGACCTGGTCGGGGTCGTCGCCGACCCGGAGCGACTCGTAGTCGAGCAGCATCTCGCCCGCCAGCGGATGGTCGAGGTGGACCTTGCCGGTCGAGCGTTCGCTGACGTCGTGCCCGGCCCACATGCGGCGGAAGTCGGGACTGCGCATGGAGAGCTCACCGATCAAAGTGGCCAGCCGCCGGTCGCCGGGGTGGCGGCCGGCGTCGAGCCGCAGGAAGGCGACCGTCTCGCGGGCCTTGTCCGCCCAGTTGCGATAGAGGGCGCGGAACGACGGGTCGAGGAAGACCAGACGCGCGCAGTTGAGCGGTGCGGCGGGCAGGGCCGGCCCGGTGCCCGTGCCGCCGAAGAACAGCACGGCCGCCAGCCGGTTGGTGGCGAGCAGCTCGCAGCGGCGGCCCAGGACGAACGCGGGCGTGCCGGCCGTGTCGAGCATCCGCTGGATGGTGGGCCGCACGCGCGGGGTCCCGCGCGTCACCGGCCGGGGGCGGGCGAGGTTGCGCAGGTGGGTGTGCTCGGTCTCGTCCAGCCCCAGCGCGCGGGCGATCGCGTCGAGGATCTCGTCGGAGACGTTGGCCGCCCGCCCCTGTTCCAGCCGCACGTAGTAGGGCACGCTCACTCCGGCGAGCAGCGCCACCTCCTCGCGCCGCAGGCCCGCGACGCGGCGGCGCTCGCCGTACGTCGGCAGCCCGGCGTCCTCGGGACGCAGGCGGGCCCGGCGTGGCGGAGGTCATCGCCTTCGTCGTCGGCCGCCCGGCCCACGTCTCCCTGCCGGAGGTGGTCGTCATGCCGGCCAAGCAGACCTGAGGGCCGTCCGCCATCTTGCGGCCTTACACTTGTAAGGATACCGTCCTTACATGCGTAAGAAAGAGTCGCCGGGACGCGCCGACGCGCGACCGAGCGGTGCGATGAAGGCGAACAGGCGGGCGACCGCCATGGCGGGCGTCCTGGTGATCGTGGGCATGCTCGCCGGCCTGCTGAGCGTCGTCCCGGTTCTGGAGGACCCGCACTATCTCGACCTGCTTCCCGCACACGAGGGTCAGATCATCCTCGGCGCGGCCTCCCAGTTCATCATGATCCCCGCCTGTGTCGGGTTCGCGCTGTGCCTTCATCCGACCCTGCGGAGGGAGAGCGAAGCACTCAGTCTGGGCTTCCTGGGATTCAGGTTCGTGGCAGCCGCGTTCCATTTCGTCGGCGTGATCTCCTTACCCTTGCTTCTTGTGCTGGGTGAGGAGTTCGCCCGAGCCGGCGCTGCGGGCGCACCGCATCTGGAGGCCATGGGCGAACTGCTGCGGACGGCGCGCGACCTGGTCAACCACGTGGCCCTGATCCTCGCGCTGGGTCTCGGAGACCTCCTGTTCTTCGGCATCCTGCACCGGTCGCGACTCGTCCCGCGCCTGCTGTCCTGCTGGGGACTCGCCGGGGTCGTGTCCGCCATGTCGGCGAGTTTCCTGGTGCTGTTCGGCCTGGCCGAGGTCGTCGCGCCGCTCTATCTGACCATGAACGCGCCACTGGCCCTGCAGAGCCTGGTCCTTGCCGTGTGGCTGATCACCAGAGGGTTCGCCACGAGGTAGCCCGGGAGCATGAGGGACGGCGCGCGCTCATCCTGCAGGCGGCTGCGTGACGCCCGTGGCCTGGCGGAGCCGCCACAGGGAGGTGACCTCCGCGGCCCGGGCCGCGTGCAGCGGGTCACGCGGGTCGGTGGCGCGCGGGTGCCGCGGCCGGGTGTCGAGGCGGCCGACCACCCGCAGCCCCGCCGCCCCGATGTCGGCCAGCAGCCGCTCACGGGTGCGCAGCCCCAGGCGTTCACCCAGGTCCGACAGGATCAGCCAGCCCTCGCCGCCCGGCTCCAGATGGCCGGCCAGCCCGTACAGGAACCCGCGCAGCATCCGGCAGCCGGGATCGTAGACGGCGTGGTCCACGGGAGAGACGGGCGTCGCCGGGATCCACGGCGGGTTGCACACGACGAGCGGCGCGCGCCCGGCCGGGAACAGGTCCGCCGGCAGCACGTCCACCCGGCCGGCCAGACCGAGCCGTTCGATGTTGTCGCGGGCGCAGGCCACCGCGCGCGGGTCCCGGTCGGTCGCCACCAGCCGCTCGACGCCCCGGCGGGCGAGGACGGCGGCCAGCACGCCCGTGCCCGTGCCGATGTCGAACGCCCTCGACCGGGCGGGCAGCGGCGCCTTGGCGACCAGGTCGACGTACTCGCCACGGACGGGGGAGAAGACGCCGTAGTGCGGGTGGACGCGGGCGCCCAGCGCGGGCACCGCCATCCCCTTCCTGCGCCATCAGAGCCTCTCGAGGGGACCGGCGGCTTTAGCCGTCGGGGGAATCGGGAGCGGGAGGGCCGTCAAGGCCCGAGCGTGCCGTGACCTGCCGGGTCTGCGCATCACGGGTCTCCTTCCGGGTTTTGTCGGTGCCTGCCGGTACCGTGGTCGCGTCGTTACTGAGCGTGGGAGGTGGGTGTGCGCAGGTCGTTCAAGTTCCTGCTGCGCCCCACCAGCAGGCAGGCCGCCGCGCTCGCCGCTTGCCTGGAGGATCACCGGCAGCTGTACAACGCCGCTCTGGAGCACCGGCGCACCGCCTACGCCAAGGCGGGTGTCGCGGTCCGGTACGGCGATCAGTCGGCTGAGTTGAAGCACATCCGCGCCGACGATCCAGAGGGTCAGGGCCGGTGGTCGTTCTCCTCCCAGCAGGCCACGCTGCGCCGGCTGGACAGGGCGTTCCGGGCGTTCTTCGACCGGGTCAAGGCCGGGCGTACGCCGGGGTTCCCGCGTTTCAAGGGGCGGGGCTGGTTCGACACGGTGGAATGGCCCAAGGACGGCGACGGCTGCCGGTGGGACTCCCAACCCGAGCATCCGGCCGCGACGTTCGTGCGCCTTCAAGGCGTCGGCCACGTCCGGGTGCACCAGCACCGGGCCGTGAAGGGCCGGGTCAAGACGATCAGCGTCAAGCACGAGGGCTCGCGCTGGTACGTGGTGCTGTCGTGCGACGACGTGCCCGCGCAGCCCCTGCCCGCCACGGGTGCGGTCGCCGGGATCGACCTGGGTGTCGCCTCGCTGGTCACGACCAGCGACGGCCATCACATCGACAACCAGCGGCACCTGGCCGCCTCCGCCGACCGTCTCGCATCGGCCCAGCGAGAACTGGCCCGCAAGAAACGCGGGTCCAAGCGCCGCCGTAAGGCCGTGGCCCGGGTGGCGGCGCTGCACGCCAAGGTCCGCCGCCAGCGGATCGACGGCGCGCACAAGACCGCGCTCGCCCTGGTCCGTGGCTACGACGTGATCGTGCACGAGGACCTGCGGATCGCGAACATGACCCGTTCGGCGTCCGGCACGATCGAGGCGCCCGGCCGCAACGTCGCCGCCAAGTCCGGGCTCAACCGTTCGATTCTCGACGCGGGTTGGGGGGTGTTCCTGACGATCCTCGCGCACAAGGCTGAAAGCGCCGGTCGAGAACTGATCGCAGTCGATCCCCGCAACACCTCCCGCACCTGCGCACGCTGCGGGCACGTGGCGAAGGACAACCGCCGCACCCAAGCCGCGTTCGCCTGCACGGCGTGCGGCCACCGGGCGCACGCCGACGTGAACGCGGCGACCAACATCCTCAGGGCAGGGCTTGCCCATCGCCAGGCCACGCAAGCGGCTTAGCGAGAAGCCACACCCTTCAGGGAGCGGAGGAGTCACTCGTGCGCCCCGGCGATGCCGAGCAGCTCGCGGAGCGAGGTCACCGACGGCCCGGTGGCCGGGCCGTACGCCTCGGCGCACGCCAGGCGCAGATCGGGGGCGCGCCGCAACGGCACGGCGTGGTTGGCCAGCAGCGGCACCAGCAGGGCGCCGAGGACGCGCGCCCTGCGCGAGCGGGCCTGCCTGTGCCGGTGGAAGGCTTCGGCCAGGAAGACGGGGGACGGCGAGGCGTGGGGCGCGGCGGCGTCGCCGGACGGGAACGCCCGCACGGCGGCCCTTTGCCCGCGCGCCTCACGCCGGGCCATGGCGCGGAGCAGCAGGCGGGCGTTGTGGAAGTCGCCGCGCCACAGCAGCGCCGTGCCGTCGCGGGCCAGCCGGTAGGCGGTGTCGGCCGTGACGCGGTCGTCGGCGACCACGACCCGGGCGGGCGGCGGCGCTCCGGCGGCGGAACGCCAGCGCGCGGAGCGCGCCTCACCGTCCTCGGTCCAGTGAATCTCGAGCACTCGGGCTCCTCATGGTCGAACCAGTGATGGTCATGAGAAGCACCTCGTCGCGGCGGGTGTCAGCCGGTCATGCCCTCCCGCGAGGAGGTGCGTGCCGGGACGTCGCCGAGAACCATGCCGGGCGGCGGAAACGTCATGATCGACCTCCTCGTGGGGACGCGGACGATCACATGGTATCGAGCGTGGTCGCGGGGGCGCCGGTGCAGGCGACGCGGCGGTACCACTCGTTCGCCAGCAGCTGGGCGCGGGCCTGCTCGGGCAGGGCGGTCAGCAGCGTCATCGACGCGCCCCGCTCGACCTCCGACTCGTGCGCGAGCATGGCCGCCCACTTGCGCTCGGCCCACCTGCCGACGTCCAGGTGCGTGGTCACCTGCTCGTCGGGCACGCCGGGCAGCGTCTGGTCCGGCGCGGGCGGCGAGCCGAAGACCGCCTGCCAGTGCGCGACCACGACCGAGCGCGGGATCGTCGACAGGTAGACGGCGCGGGGCCGCCAGGGTTCACCGGTGCCGGGATAGAGCTGGTCGTACCCGGCCGCCTCGACCGCGGCGAGGGTCACCCGGTGGGCGTGGACGTGGTCGGGATGGCCGTAGGAGCCGTAGCCGTCGTAGGTGAGCACGACGTCCGGCCGGAACGCCCGGATGTGCTCGACCAGCCGGCCCACCGCCTCGTCGAGCGGGACGTCCACGAAACGCGGGGCGCCGGGCGCCGACTCGGCCTTGCGCGCGTCGGCGTACCCGAGCAGCCGGGGCTCGCCGGCGTCGAGGATGCCGAGCGAGCGCTCCAGCTCGGCGGCGCGGTCGGTTCCCTGCGCCCAGGTGCAGGTCACCACCGCGGTCCTGGCGCCCTCGTCGGCGTACCTGGCCAGCGTTCCGCCCGTCCAGACGGCCTCGTCGTCCGGATGGGCGTGCACGCACAGCAGGCCGAAGTCCATCCTGGTCCTCCCCATTGGTGATCTTCAGCGGCTCATGCTAGCCGGGGCACCGGACGGACGAGGTCCGGTCGGCGCGACCTAGCATGGCCTGATGGGCTTCTCCCGACTCTCCGCAGATGCGCGGCAGCGGCGCAGCTCCGAGATGCGCGCGTTCCTCCGGTCGCGGCGGGCCCGGGTTACGCCCGCCGAGGTGGGCATGCCGGCAGGCGAGGGCCGCCGGACGCTCGGGCTGCGGCGCGAGGAGGTGGCGGTGCTCGCCGGCGTAGGAGTGTCCTGGTATACCTGGCTCGAGCAGGGACGCGACATCAACGTCTCCGCCGACGTCCTGGACGCCGTCGCCAGGGTGCTGCGCCTGGAGCCCGCTGAGCGCGAGCACCTGCACCTCCTCGCCGGCCTCAACCCCCCGACGGCGGCACCGTCCGAAGGACGGGTTCCCGACGCCGTGCGGCGGCTGCTGGAGGGCTGGCTGCCGCGGCCCGCGTACGTCATCGACCGGCACTGGAACGCCCTCGCGATCAACCGCGCGGCGGAGATCGTGTTCCAGTGCAACGAGTACGACCACAACTGCCTGGTCAGCTTCTTCACCAACGCCCGCTACCGTGCGGCGGTCGTGGACTGGCACGACGCGGCCCGCGCGATGATCGGCCAGTTCCGGGCGGACGCCGCCCGCTACCCGGACGACCCCGAGTTCGGCCGCCTGGCCGCGGACATGTGCGCCGCGAGCCCCGCCTTCGCCGAGATCTGGGCGGAGCTGCCCGTGGGCGGCCCCACTCACGGCACCAAGACCCTTGAGATTCCCGGCCTGGGGAGGCTGACCTTCGAGGCCACCACCCTGCCGCTGCCCGAACTGCCCGGCCACCGCCTGTCGTTGCACATCCCGGCCCCCGGGACGGGAACGGAGGCCCTGCTGGAGCGTTTGGTGGTGGTGTCAGACCCAGGTTCGGCCGACACTGCCGCGTAGGCTCGCGCCGTTCGAGGATCGTCGGCATGGAGCGATTCACGAACAAGACAGTCCTGATCACCGGCGGCACCAGCGGCATCGGGTTCGCGGCCGCGCGCAGGTTCCTCGACGAGGGCGCGTACGTCGTCATCACCGGCCGCGACCAGGCCCGTCTCGACGGCGCGATGGAACGCCTGGGCTCCGAGCGGGTCCTGCCCGTTCGCGCGGACGTCAGCGTCGACGCCGACCTCGACGCCCTCGTGCGGCGCGTCGAGACCTGGCGCGGCGCCCTCGACTCGGTGTTCGCCAATGCCGGGATCGCGGACTTCAGGCCGGAGTTCACCCCTGAGGACTTCGACCACACCATCGGCATCAACTTCAGGGGGGTCTTCTTCACGATCCAGAAGGCGCTGCCTCTGATGGGCGACGGAGGCGCCGTCGTCATCAACGCCTCCTGGACCCTGCACCGCGGCCTCCCGGCGGCCTCGGTCTACGCCGCCGGCAAGGCCGCCGTGCACAATCTCGCCCGCACGCTCGGCACCGGCCTGGCGCCGCGTGGCATCCGCGTCAACTCCGTCAGCCCCGGCTACATCGAGACCGAGATGTACCGGTCGGCCGTCGACCCTGACGCGGAGTCCCGCATCACGGCGGAGGTGCCGCTCGGCTCGCTCGGCCACCCGGACGACGTCGCCGCCGCCGTCGCCTTCCTGGCTTCGGACGACGCGTCGTACATCACCGGTCAGGACCTCGTCATCGACGGCGGCCTCGTGGGGGCGGCGCCCCTCGGGCTGCGTCTTTGACGGCCGTACGACAGTCCACGGCCGTACGACAGTCACGGCCGTACGACAGTCGTGGCGGGCCCACCGCCAGCCTGTCGGTCGGTCAAGCTGCTCAGCGATCGTCGGCTTCGCCTGGCGCCCCGGCTGCGGCCGCCGGCAGTACCGGGATCGTCGCCAGCAGCACGGCGGTCAGCGCGGCGATCCCGATGAACGCCCCCTGCACGCCGGTGGCGTCGGCGAGCAGGCCGAAGTATGCCGGGCCGGCGAGGAAACCGAGATAGGCGACCGTGGAGATGGCGGAGGTGGCCCGTCCGCGTGACGCGTCGGGGACCGGCCGAAGCCCCCACGACAGCAGGGTGGGGAAGAGGACCGAGGTGCCCGCGGCGGCGGCGACGACGCCCACCAGCGCGAGCGGCAGCGTCGTCGCCGACGCCGTCAGGAGGCCTCCGCCCGTGGCGATCACACCTCCACCGGCCAGCATGGCGATCGGGCGGCGCAGGGTGATCGCTGCGGTGGCGAACCGGGCCAGCGCGGCCGTGGCGGCGAACGCCGCCGGTGCGGCGGCGGCCAGCGGCGGCGAGGCCGCGAACTCGTCGGTCAGCAGGACGGCGCCCCAGGACTGGTAGGCGTTCTCCGATGCGAACGCCAGCGCGCCGACCGCGCCGATCATGAGCAGGGCGACCCGCCCCGACAGGCGGTCGGCGCGCCTCGGCGCGTCCCGCCTCCCGGGCACGACAAGGCTCCCGGGTGCGTCCTGGTCTGGAGCGGAGCGCGTGGCGGCGACGACGGCCAGGCCGAGAGACACGGTGGCCACGGCCCCCGCGGCGAAGTTCACCAGCAGGCTGTCCGCCCGTCCGGCAAGCGCGCCGGCGCCCAGGCTGGAGACCGCGACCGTGACGGAGAACGCCGCGTGCGAACGGGCCACGACGGGACGTCCCGTCCGTTTCTCCACCGCCGCCGCCAGCGTGTTGATCGCCACATCGGTCGCTCCCGAGCCGGCTCCCACCAGGAGGATGCCGACGCACATCGCGGCGAAGCCCACCGACGCGAGACAGACCACCAGGCCCATGACGCCCAGCAGGGCGAGCAGCACTCCGGCGACCCGCAGGCCGAGCGCGTCTACGAGCCGCCCGGCCACCAGCATGGCGGGCAGCGCTCCGGCGGCCACGAAGAGCAGCGCGAGACCGAACTCCGCGTCGCTCACCCCGGCTTGGGCTCGCAGCAGAGGCAGGGTGGCACCCCACACCCCCCAGAAGGCGCCGAATCCGGCGAAGCCGAGGAACGGCGCCGTACGGAACAACCGAGGGGAGGGCGCGATCGCGGTCAACATATGTGTAACGCTACACAAATAGAATGGCCTCGTGCCGACCAGCCGGAGAAGAGTGACGCTGAAAGACGTGGCGGCCCGCGCGGGGGTGTCGCCCATGACCGCCTCCTACGCCTTCACCCGCCCTGCCCGGGTCGCGGCCGCCACCCGCGAACGCGTGCACCGCGCGGCCGGCGAACTGGGATATCGCCCCGACGCCGTGGGCCGCGCGCTGAAATCAGGCCGGACGCAGCAGCTCGGAGTGGTCTTCAGCGAGCACCTGACCTACGCCTTCGACGATCCGCAGGCGGCACAGTTCCTGGCCGGGGTCGCGGAGATCTGTGTCGAGGAAGGCCAGGGCCTGACCTTCCTGCCCACGCGGGGCGACGCGGCGGACGCCGATCGCGTGCTGTCCGCGGCGGTCGACGGGTTCGTGCTGTGGACCACCGCGGAGGACGACCCGGTGCTGGCGGCGGTCGCGGACGACCCCCGCCCCGCGGCCATCCAGGGCGGCCCACGACGGCAGGGGATCGCGTGCGTCACCCAGGACGACTACCGGGCCGCCCTCGCGATCGCCGCCCAGGGACTGCGCGAAGGACGGACGCCCGTAGTGATCTCGTTCCCGCTCGATCGCCGCCGCGAGCCGAGGGTGACGACCGGCGCGGATCTGCCGCCACGCGCGCCGTTCCCCGTCACCGACGCCCGCCTGCGCGGCTACCGCGCCGCCGTCCAACAGGCCGGGCTCTCCTGGACGACGACACCCGTCGCCGTCGTGGCCCGCAACACCCAGCGAGACGGCGCCGAGGCGGCGCGAGGGCTCGCCCCCCACCTCGGCGCCGACGCGCTCGTCGTCGCCATGAGCGACGAACTCGCCCTGGGAGCCCGCCAGGCCCTGCTCGACACCCACCCGGAGGCCGCCTACCTCGGCTGGGACGCCTCGCCGGCCGGTCGGCGGCTCGGCATCACCTCCGTCACCAACCCCCTGCGAGAACAGGGCCGCCGCTGCGCGCAACTGGCACTCGACCCCGGCCAAGCCGGCGATCGAGCAATTCCCTGGACCATCACCCGCGGCCACGAGCAGCACCTCGACGACCACGGACGTTGACCCGGCGCCCGCCGTCGTCGGCCACGAGGCCTGGCGCCGGCCGACCGCCCTACGGGCCGCCCGGTGCCGATTCCCGCCGCACCTGACGGCACGTGGGACCTTGGTCCCGCCGTTCAGGGACCTTACGCCCCCTCACCCGCCGGGCGGCCCGGCGTAGCGTGCTCATGGTCCGGCCGACCACGGGCGGACGCGGCACGACCCGGGGTCGCGTGCTCCCGGCTCGCAGAAGGAGGAAGCCGGCATGCCACCCGTCGAGGTCATCGTCAGAGCCGACAAGGAGAGCGCCGACAGGCCGGCCGGGTCGCGCGCGTCGTGGCATCTTCGGGCGAACGTGATCGTGGTGGTCTGGCTCGGCCTGACCGTCGTGGCCGCGCTCGCGCAGGGGGAACTGCCCGCGCCCCGCTGGCTGGTCGTCCACCTCTTCCTGCTGGGCGCGGTCAGCACCGCCATCCTCATCTGGAGCGAGCACTTCGCCACCGCGCTGCTGCGCGCCCGCGGCCCCGGCCGGCGGGCGAGCCTCGCCCGGCTGGCCGCGCTGAACGCCGCCACCGTGGCCGTGCTGGCCGGCGTCACCGTGGGCCCGTGGCCCGTCGCGGCGGCCGGGGCGGCGGTGGTCGTGGGCGTGGCCGGCTGGCACGCCGCGGTGCTGGCCCGGATGGTCAGACGGGCGCTGCCGGGCCGGTTCGGGCACGTCATCAGCTGGTACCTGGCCGCCGCCGGAGCGCTCGCGGCCGGTGGCGCCCTCGGCGGGCTGCTCGCCGCGCACACCGGGCAGGGTGGGTACACCGGACAGGGCGGGCACGGCGCGGCGCAGGGTGTGGCGCGGGTGGCGCAGGGTGTGGCGCATGCCCGGCTGTATGCCGCCCACGTCGAGGTCAACCTGTTCGGCTGGGTGACGTTCGCGGTGCTCGGCACGTTGTTCACGCTGTGGCCGACCGTGCTGCGGACGCGCCTGTCCGAGGTGACCCGACGCTGTTCGCGGGCGGCGCTGTGGCCGACGGTCGCCGGCCTGACGGTGACGGTGGCCGGGCTGCTGCTCGGCCTGCGCTGGGTGGCGGTGGCCGGGCTGGCGGTGTACGCGGCGGGCGTGGCGGTGGCGCTGACGCCGCTGGTGGAAACCCTGCGGCGGCGCAGGCCGCACACCGGGGCGGCCTGGACGCTGGCGGCGGGCGGCTGCTGGCTGGTGGTCGCGCTCGTCGCGGACCTCGTGCTGGTCGCGGTGCACGGGCCCGACGGCGTGGCGGTCGCCCTGGAGCCGGTGCTGCCGCTGCTGCTGGCGGGGTTCGTCGCGCAGGCGCTGCTCGGCTCGCTCATGCACCTGCTGCCGGCGGTCCTCGGGGGCGGGCCGGCCCGGTTCAAGGAGAACGCGGCGCTGCTGGAACGCGGCTGGCCGTACCGGCTGGCGGCGGCGAACCTCGGGGTGGCGCTGCTCGCCCTGCCGCTGCCCGAGCCGTTCGGCCTGGCGGGATGGACCCTCGTGCTCACGCCGGGCGCCGCGTTCGTCGCGCTGGCCGCAGCCGCCCTCCTGCGACGGCGCGGCCGGGTGTCGCCCGCGCACGCCGGGCTGGTCGCCGGCTGCCTGCTGACCGCCGCCGCCGTCGCGGTGGCGATGTCCGGCGGTGGCGCACCGGCCGCGCTCGACGTCGCGCCGGGCGGCGCGCGGACCGTCGAGGTGACGCTGTCGGGCATGCGGGTACGGCCGGCGACCCTCACCGCCGCACCCGGCACCGTGCTGACGCTGCGCGTGACCAACGCCGACGCGCAGCGGCACGACCTGCGGCTGTCCACCGGCGAACGCACCCCCATGCTCGCCCCCGGCGCCACGGCCGTGCTCACCCTCGCCCCGCTGGCCGGGCCGGTGGACGGCTGGTGCACGGTCGCGGGCCACCGGGCGGCGGGCATGACCATGCGCATCAGCCCCACCTCCGCCGCCAGCGCCGCCGGGGCGGGCGAGGCCGGGCACACCGCACACGCCGGCGCGGGTCCCGACCTCGGGGCGCCCATGTCGCCCGGCTGGAAGCCGTACGATCCCGTCCTGCCACCCGCTCCCGGCGGCGGGACGCACGAGGTGGAGATCCGGGTGAAGGAGACCGAGCAGGAGGTCGCCCCCGGCGTCCGCCGCACGGTGTGGACGTTCGGCGGCACCCTGCCGGGGCCGACACTGCGCGGCAAGGTGGGCGACGTGTTCGTCGTGACGTTCGTCAACGACGGCACGATCGGGCACGGCATCGACTTCCACGCCGGGGCGCTCGCGCCTGACGGGCCCATGCGCACCATCGACCCGGGGCGGCGGCTGACCTACCGCTTCCGCGCCGACCGGGCCGGGGCGTGGCTCTACCACTGCTCCACCATGCCGATGAGCCACCACATCGCCCACGGCATGTACGGCGCGGTCATCATCGACCCGCCGGACCTCGAACCGGTCGACCGGGAGTTCGTGCTCGTGCAGGGCGAGCTGTACCTGGGCCGGCCGGGCGACGCGGCCCAGGCCGCCAGGATCCGGGAGAGCCGCCCCGACGGCTGGATGTTCAACGGCACCGCCGCCGGCTACGACCACGCCCCCATCGCCGCCCGGGCGGGCGAGCGCGTCCGCGCCTGGGTGGTGGCCGCCGGTCCCGGCACCGGCACGGCCTTCCACGTGGTGGGCGTCCGGTTCGACACCGTCTACAAGGAGGGCGCCTACCTGCTGCGTGCGGGCCGGCCGGGCGGCGCCCAGGTGCTGGACCTGGCGCCCGCGCAGGGCGGGTTCACCGAGTGGGTCTTCCCCGAGGCCGGGCACTACCCGTTCGTCGACCACGCCATGCCGCGCGCCGAGGCGGGCGCGCACGGGATCTTCGAGGTGACGGCGCCGTGACGTGGTGGTCGGTCGTCCGCTTCCTGCACGTCCTCGGCGCCGCCCTGTGGGTCGGCGGGCAGCTCACGGTCTCGCTCGTCGTGCTGCCGACGGCCCGGCGGCTGCTCGACGGCGAGCGCCGGGCCGTGGTGCTGCGCGCGGTCGGGCGGCGGTTCGGGCTGTTCACCGCGGCTGTGTTCCTGCCCGTGCAGCTCGGCACCGGCGTGGCCATCGCCGTGCACAAGGGCGTCACGTGGGCCTCGCTGCTGCAGCCGGGCTACGGGCGGGTGCTGGCCGCGAAGCTGCTGCTGTTCTGCGCGGTCATGCTGGCGGCCGGCCTGCACGGCTGGGCGAGCGGCGCGGGGCGGGCGGGCGCCGCGCGGGCGCTGGCCGTGGCCTCGCTCGTCGGCTCCGTCGGCATCGTCCTGCTGGCCACCGCCCTGCCGGCCACCTGAGCGCCGGCCACATCGGAGCCTGCCGCGCCCGGCGGGACTCAGGATCTCCGGGTGACGCGGATCTTCGACTGCTTGTGCGGGAGCTTCTCCCAGTCGTCCATGAACCTCGCGTCCAGGCCGTACCGGTCCGCCAGCGCCACGAGCGTCTCGGTGCGGTAGTAGAAATCCTCCCGCAGCACGTGGTGCTCCTTGCCCTCGGTACGGTCGAAGGTGAAGTCGAACCACCCGTCCGGCCGCATCACCCGGCCGACGTGGGCGAAACATTCCTCGATGACCGGCAGCGGCGAGTGCGAGAAGACGCTGTGGGCGTGCACCACGTCGAAGTGCTCGTCCGGCAGGAACGCGAACCGCAGGTCGCGCACCGGCGTCAGGTGCGGCAGCTTGTCGCGCAGGCCGTGCTCGACCAGCGTCGCCTGGGCGGCGATGAGGATGTCGGGCGAGATGTCGATGCCGTAGTAGTTGCCGGTGTGCAGATGGTCGATGAACAGGCGCCCGGCGCGCAGGTTGCCGCAGCCGATCTCCAGCATCCTGAACTCCGGCTTCAGCCCGTGGTCGAGCAGGTAGTCGAACTGCATGCGGCCGAGCGCCAGCCAGCGTTCGTGGCTGTGCGAGCCGACCGCGCCCTCGGGGCTGCGCGCGGTGTCAGACTTCATGACGGCCCGGTAGTAGGCGACGTGGTCGCGGGTGCTCAGCCGCAGCCAGGTGTCGCGGGCCAGCCTGCGCAGGTGCGGCGCGATCTTCTGGGGGTTGCGCAGCGCGTAGCGGGCCTGGTGGGCGAGGCTCGAACGGTTGTGTTTCAACGGTGGCCACCTGACGTGATTCCTACGGGGATTCGGAATCTAGGCACCGCCGTACCAGCCCTCCATCACCCCCGTATATGAGGAAGGCAAAAATGGCCGGCAGGTGACGACCGCGCGCCCGCTTCCTCCAGGCTCGGCACGCTTGTACCCGGGCGCCGCGGGTTATCGTCGGGTGGCTTCTCAGCGGAGGTGGACGCCCGTGGTCAGGCTGGACCGGTTGGTCAACGTGCTGGGCGGGTACGGGGTGCGTCTGTGCAGCGGACCCGGGACGCGTTCGACGCAGTTGCGCAGCGTCGCGATGCCGGACGAGACCGACAGCAGGGTCTCCGGCGACGTGCTCCTGGCCGTGGGGGCCGCCTCGGTCACCGAGGCGGTGCGGTGGGCGGTGTCGGCCCGGGCCACGGCGGTCCTGGTGCGCGCCGGGGCGGAGGCCGAGCGGGAGGCGGCGGCGGCCGGTGACAGGGAGGGAGTGGCCGTGCTGCTGGTCGACCCCGAGGTGTCCTGGAGCCAGCTCGCCGGCATCGTCTACGGGCTGGTGCTGGAGGGGCGCGAGACCGAGTCGGGGCGCGGCCCGACGGACCTGTTCGCGCTGGCCGACAGCCTGGCGGACCTGGTGGACGGCGCGGTGACCATCGAGGACCGGCTCTCGCGGGTGCTGGCGTACTCGCGTTCCCAGCAGGCCGGTGATCCGGCCCGGCTGGAGACGATCCTGGCCCGGCAGGTCCCTGACCGGCTGCGCGAGCTGTTCCAGGCGCGCGGGGTGTTCGCCCGGCTGGCGGCGGCGGACGAACCGGTGTTCGTCGAGCCCGACCCGCGGCACGGCCTGACCGGCCGGATGGCGGTGGCGGTCCGCGCGGGCCGCGAGCTGCTCGGGTCGGTCTGGGTGACCTGCGGCAGCCCCCTGACCGGGGCGCGCCACCGCGCACTGGCGGACGGCGCGCGCACGGTGGCGCTGCACCTGCTGCGTTCCCGGGCCAGCGCGGACCTGGAACGGCAGGTGGAGTCCGACCTGGTGATCCGGCTGCTGGAGGGCAGCGCCGACGCCGCGACCGTGGTGAGCCGGCTCGGGCTGCCGCAGACGACGATGCGGGCCATCGCGGTGCGCGCGCACGCCACCGAACTGCACGCCGCGCTGCTGCTGGCCTTCGAGCAGGCGACCACCGGCTTCGGCTGGTCCCGGCCGGGACGCAGCACGCTGCTGGGCGACACGCTCTACACCGTCCTGCCGGGGGAGGGGTCCGACGCGGCCCGCGAGTGGGTCGCCGGCCTGCGTGCCGCGCTCCCGTCGCAGGTGCGGATCGCGGCCGGGATCGGCGCCGCCGCGCACGCGGCGGAGCTGCCGGCCAGCCGGCAGGAGGCCGACGAGTGCCTCGCGCTGCACGAGACGGTCGGGCCGCGGGTCGCGCCGCCGACCTACGACGAGTCCTGGGACGACATCCTGCTGCAGCGGTTGCGCGCCGCGGCGCGGACCGGCCGGACCCCGGCCCGGGGGCCGGTGAGCGCGCTGCGCGGGCACGACACCGCCCACGCCACCCACTACGTGGCCACGCTGCGGGCCTGGCTGGAGGCGCAGGGCGACCTCGGCGTGGCCGCCGAACGGCTGGGCGTCCACCCGAACACCGTCCGCAACCGGCTGCGCAGGATGAGCGAGATCACGCCGCTGGACCTGGACGACGCCGGCAAACGCCTGGCAATGATCATCATGCTGGCCGCCGAGCCGTTGTAGCAGGTCCACAACGGCAGCCACCCGATTGTAGGCGGCGTACAACGCTCCGGGCGGGCGGGGGAGCCATGCTGGCCTCGGCAGCGAATTCCGTCCCGGGTGGAGGTTGGGCAATGAGCGCCGAGCGCATCGGCAACTGGCCGCGATCGGTGATCGTGGTGGGCGCGGGCATCGTGGGCCTGTCGACCGCGTGGTTCCTGCAGGAACGCGGCGTACAGGTCGACGTGGTCGACCGCGGCGGCGTGGCGGCGGGCGCCTCGTGGGGCAACGCCGGGTGGATCGCGCCGGGCCTGGCCATCCCCCTCAACGAGCCGTCGGTGCTGCGCTACGGCCTGCGGTCGCTGCTGAACCCGGCCGCGCCGCTGCACATCCCCGCCACCGTCGATCCGGGCCTGTGGTCCTTCCTGCTCCGGTTCGCCGCCAACTGCCGGTGGTCGTCGTGGACGCGCGCCGTACGGGACAACCTGCCGCTGAACGAGGAGAGCATCGAGGCGTACGACGTGCTCACCGGCAACGGGGTGCAGGCGCCCACCGTGCCGGCGCCGATCACCGCGGCCTTCCGCACCCGCCGGCAGGCGGAAGGGCTGCTGCGCGAGCTGCGGCGGCTGGCCGGGGCCGGGCAGCACGTCGACCACGTCGCCCTGGAGGGCGACCGGCTGGCCGAGTGCCTGCCGCTCGCCTCCGACCGGCTCCAGGCGGGCGTGCGGATCGACGGGCAGCGCTACGTGGACCCGGGCGCCTTCGTGCGCGCGCTGGGCGAGGCCGTGATGGCCCGCGGCGCCACCGTCTACGCGCTGGAGGTCGCCGACGTGCGCACCGACGACCGCAAGGTCGTGGTGGTCTCCCGCAACGGCACGCCACTGTCGGCCGACGCGGTGGTGCTGGCCACCGGCGCGTGGCTGCCGCGGCTTGCCCGCCGGTGGGGGGTGCGCGTCCCGGTACGGGCCGGCCGCGGCTACTCCTTCACCGTGCCGGTGGACCGTCCCGTGCCCGGCCCGATCTACCTGCCGGACGTGCGGGTGGCCTGCACGCCGTACCAGGGAGGGCTGCGGGTGGCGGGCACCATGGAGTTCCGTGACCCCGACGCCCCGCGCGTCCCGGCGCGCCTGGAGGCGATCATCGCCTCCGCGCGCCCTCTGCTGGAGGGGGTGCGCTGGGAGGAGCGCACCGACGTCTGGGTGGGCCCGCGACCGGTCACCCCCGACGGGATCCCGCTGGTCGGCGCGACGAGCGCCCCGGGGATCTACGTGGCGGGCGGGCACGGCATGTGGGGTCTCGCCCACGGCCCGGCCACCGGCCGCCTGCTGGCCGAGCAGATCACCACCGGCAAGCAGTCGGCCGCCCTGCGCCCGTTCGACCCGCTGCGCTGACCCCGGCCACGTTCGGCGTCACAGCGGCCCTCGCCCCGTCCGTGATACTAATACCGGTATAAGTATTGGACCTCGACGGGCCGGGAGTCACAGCATGGTGGAGATCAAGACCGATGCCGCGATGGACGCCATGCGCGAAGCCGGCCGCGTGGTGGCCCGCGCCCTGGCCGCGGTCCGCAAAGCGGCCGGCATCGGGGTGTCCCTGCGGGAACTCGACGAAGCGGCCCGGGCGGTCCTGGCCGAGGCGGGAGCCGGATCCCCCTTCCTCGGATACCGGCCGCCCTTCGCCCCGACCCCCTTCCCCGCCGTCATCTGCACCTCCGTCAACGACGCCGTGTCACACGGCATCCCCACCGGATACCGGCTGCGCGACGGCGACCTGGTGAGCATCGACTGCGGCGCCCAACTCGACGGCTGGGCCGCAGACGCGGCCATCACCTTCACCGTCGGAACCCCACGCCCCCAGGACCTCGCCCTGATCGACGCCACCCGGCAGGCCCTCGCAGCCGGCATCGCCGCCGCCCAGGTCGGCAACCGCATCGGGGACATCTCCCACGCCATCGACACCGTCGCCCGCGAAGCGGCCTGCGGCATGCCCGCCGACTTCGGCGGTCACGGCATCGGCCGCCACATGCACGAAGACCCCCACGTCCCCAACCGCGGCCGCCCCGGCCGCGGCTTCCCCCTCCGCCACGGCCTGGTCCTCGCCATCGAACCCATGCTCATGAGCGGCGGGCGCAACACCTACCGCACCGGCGCCGACGGCTGGACCCTGCACACCACCGACGGCAGCCGGGCCGCCCACATCGAGCACACCGTCGCCATCACCGACCAGGGCCCACGCATCCTGACCCTGCCCTGACCCTGCCCTGACCCTGCCCTGACCCTGCCCTGACCCGCCGGGCCCGGCTCGATCAGCGGCAACAGTCATCGGGCGAAAGTACGCCCGATGCGCGGACGGTCGGCCAGGACAGAACGGGCCGTTCCGCCGATGATCCGCCGCCTCCTCCTGCGGCACGATCGGGGCATGACCGATACGAGCGTGCACCGGGGGAGAGCGGGACGGCTGGTGGCCGCGCTGATCGCGCTCAGCGCCGTGCCGGTGCTCGCCGGCGGCCTGCGCCTGGCCGAGCTGACCGGCGGCGCGGCGGCCACGCCGGACAACGCCCGGTTCCTCGCCGCCCCCGTCCCGATCGTGCTGCACATCATCGGCGTGAGCGCGTACACCGTTCTGGGCGCCTTCCAGTTCGTCCCCCGGCTACGCCGCGGACAGCCCGGCTGGCACCGCGTCGCCGGGCGGCTGCTGGTCCCGTGCGGGCTCGTCGCCGCCCTCACCGGGCTGTGGCTGACCTTCTTCTCCGCCCTCCCGGAGCATGACGGCCCGCTGCTCGCCGCCTTCAGGCTGGTGTTCGGCACGGCCATGGCGGCGTCCCTGGTCCTCGGCCTGCTCGCGGTCCGGCGGGGAGAGCTCGCCCGGCACCGCGCCTGGATGATCCGCGGTTACGCGATCGGCCTGGGCGCGGGCACGCAGGCGCTGACCCAGTCGGCCTGGCACCTGATCGCCGGCACCCCGGGCGAACTGGCCAGAGCTCTCCTCCTGGGCGCCGGCTGGGTGATCAACATGGTCGTGGCCGAGTGGGTCATCAGAAGGCGTCCGGCCCCCCTCGGCTCCTGAACGAAGGCTGAGCGGCACGCGAACACCGCCGACGGGGGAGAGCCGCTGCCGAGGACTCAGTCGTAGAGGTCCGCGATGGCCGCCAGCACCTGCCGGCGGGCGGTGGCCGCGGCGGTGACCCCGGTGAGCACGTAGGCGGCGAGCCCTTCGGCCAGAGCCACCAGGGCCAGCGCCGCGGCGTGCGGGTCGTGGGTGGCGGAGATGCGGCCTGCCTGCTGGTCCCGGGCGACGAGGTCGGCCATCTGGCGGTGGAAGTCGGCGTACAGGACGCGCAGCCGGGCCGCGATGGCCTCCTCGGCGAAGGCGAAGGCGTGAAAGGACTGCCGCACCCGCATGTGCCGCCCCCTCCGCCTACGTAGGGATGAGGATCGGGCAGGCGAGCCCCGCCACCGTCTCTACCTTAACGTCAAGGTAGAGTTACCAAAGGCCGGACCCCACGGGGCGTCCGGCACAGGCCGGACATCCCGCCTCCGAGGCGCATCCGGCCCACGACATGCAGCGGCGTCGGCCGGGCGCCACCCCCCGCACACGAGGCAAGGAACACCGACGCGCGCATGCCTTTGATCGCCACCGCCTGCTGCCCGCCGTGACCTGCCGGCGGCAGCGCCGCTGACGTCATCGCCTGGCCCCTTCTCCGATCGCCAGGCCGCCCGCGAGCGTGCCTTACGGCCGCTGACCGCCCCCGCCGCGCCCTACGGCCGCTGACCGGCCGCCTCCCTTCCGTGCTGCCGTCTGCCCCGGGCCGGTGGCACGCTGCCCGCCCGCCCCGTCGAGGGCTGTCTCACCCGTGAAGGACACCTGTTGTCTCGCTCATCCGTCCCCGCCCGTCCGCCCGCGACCCTGACCGCTCGGCTGCGGCCCGGCCGCCCGGAATGGCTGAAGCCCTCGGTGGCCCGCACCGAGATCCTGTCCGGTCTGGTCGTCGCCCTGGCTCTGATCCCCGAGGCGATCTCGTTCTCGATCATCGCCGGGGTCGATCCCAGCGTCGGGTTGTTCGCCTCCTTCACCATGGCCGTGGTCATCGCCATAGCCGGCGGCCGCCCCGCCATGATCTCCGCCGCCACCGGCGCCATCGCCCTCGTCGTCGCGCCGCTGGCTCGCGAACACGGCCTGGGCTACCTGATCGCCACCGTCATCCTCGGCGGCCTCATCCAGATCGTGCTCGGCGCGCTCGGCGTGGCCAAGCTGATGCGCTTCGTGCCGCGCAGCGTCATGGTCGGCTTCGTCAACGCCCTGGCCATCCTCATCTTCATGGCCCAGGTGCCCGAGCTGGTCGACGTGCCGTGGATCGTCTACCCGCTGGTCGCCGTCGCGCTCGCGCTGATGGTGTTCCTGCCCCGGCTGACCAAGGTGGTCCCGGCCCCGCTGATCTCCATCGCCGCGCTCACCGCGCTGACCATCGGCGCCCACCTGGCCGTGCCCACCGTCGGCGACCGCGGTACGCTGCCCTCCGCGCTGCCCGTCCCCGGCCTGCCCGACGTGCCCTTCACACTCGGCACCCTCACCCTCATCGCCCCGTACGCGCTCGGTTTCGCCCTCGTCGGGCTCATGGAGTCGCTGATGACGGCCAAGCTGGTGGACGACATCACCGACACCCGCTCCTCCAAGACCCGCGAGTCCATCGGCCAGGGCATCGCCAACATCGTCACCGGCTTCTTCGGCGGCATGGGCGGCTGCGCCATGATCGGCCAAACCATGATCAACGTCAAGAACGGCGCCCGCACCCGGCTGTCCACCTTCACCGCCGGCGTCATGCTCATGGTGCTGTGCATCGTCTTCGGCCCGATGGTCTCCCAGATCCCGATGGCCGCCCTGGTCGCCGTCATGATCCTGGTCTCCTTCGGCACCTTCGACTGGCACTCCATCGCCCCGGCCACGCTCAGGCGCATGCCCGCCGGTGAGATCGGCGTCATGGTCGTCACGGTCGCCGTCGTGGTCGCCACCCACAACCTCGCCATCGGCGTGGTCGTCGGCTCGCTGACCGGCCTGGTCATCTTCGCCCGCCGGGTGGCACATCTGGCCAACGTGACCGCCTGCCTCGATCCCGAGGGCGGCCAGGTCGTCTACGCCGTCACCGGCGAACTCTTCTTCGCCTCCAGCAACGACCTGGTCTCCCAGTTCAACTACGCCGACGACCCCGACGACGTGGTCATCGACCTGACCGACGCCCACATCTGGGACGCCTCCTCCGTCGCCGCCCTGGACGCCGTCGAAGCCAAGTACGCCGCCCGCGGGAAAACCGTGCGCATCATCGGCCTCAACCAGCCCAGCGCCCGCATGCACGGCAACCTGTCCGGCGAACTGTCCGGCAGCCACTGACGTCGCCCGCAGCCTCGACCCCTGGTCGTCGCGCACCCACCTCGCCACTTCCGGCCGTGCACGTCGAGATCATCCTGTCGTCACGATCCGGTACGCTCTCCGCTGATCAACTTCTGATCGACCTCGCGCGAGAGGCTGCCGATGACCCGTCACCTGGCCATCCTGGCGGCCACCGCGCCGACCTTCCTATCCCTCCTGATGATCCACAGCTACGGCGGGTTCGGCTACGAGCGGCCACAGCCGGACCCACTACGGCTCGCGATCGGGACGGCCCACGGCTACGCCACCGCCTACCTACCGGTCCTGCTGGCGTTCCTGGCGCTCTGGGTGCCGCGGTGGCTGCCCAGGGCCGGCGCGACCGCTGCGGCCGTGGCGCTGGCGCTCACCGTGGCGTCCCTAGCCGTCTTCGGAACCGGTGGTTTCGGCCCGCAGTTCGGCGCTGTGCTGGCCTGCCAGGCGGTCGCCGTCGTCGCGTTCCTACGGACCCGCCCGGAGCGGCGGGCGCCATGGCCACGGGCGGTCATCTGGAGCGCGGTCGTGCTGCTCGCGCTCGTCCAGACCCTGGCCAGGAACACCCCCAGCAGCGACGTCGGCTGTTACGCGGACACGAAGGGGACGTGGGCGCTGGCCTTCTACCACCTCGACACCGCCCACGGCCTCTACTGCTGGGTCGCGGCCGCCGCGATCGGCGCCGTGCTCTTCGCGTATCGGGCCGCACCGCTCTGCGGCCTGGTGCTGCTGGTGCCCGCACTCTTCGAGCCCGCCGCCTGGCTGCTGTCCGACGCCCCGCACAACTGCTCCAGCGCCCTGGAGCTGGTCGACGGGCCGTACCTGCTCGCGGCGGTGCTGGCGGTGTCCTCCCGGACTCGTCTGCTCGATCGGTCGTAGCCGATGTTCCGCCTCCTCGCCATCCTGGCCGCCGCCGCGCCGAGCGTCCTGCTCTCTCTGCACTCCGGCGTCTCCTGCGGCTGGGCTCCGGCCGCCTGGCCCGAGCCGGCCCCGCTGCGCGCGGCGATCTGGGACGCTGCCCTGTGGACCGTCCCCGCGCTGCCGGCCGTGCTGGCGTTGCTCGCCGTCTGGGCGCCACGACGGTTCCCGGTGCTCGGCGCGATCACCGCGGCGGTGTCGCTGGCGATCAACGCGTCCACGCTCGTGATCCCCCACCCGAGCCCCTGCGGCCCGCAGCTCGCCCCCTGGATGCCGCTCCTGTGCCAGGCGGTCGTGGTCGTCGCCCTTCTGTCGGCCCGCGGGGAGCGGCAGGCGGCCCTGCCCCGGCTGCGGGCGCTCTGCTGGACGGGCGTCGTGCTCATCCCGTTCGCCGGGACCACGTCGGCCGTGCTCATCTCCACCCGCTCCGGCAGCCTCCCCGGCTGCTCGGCGCAGCTCGCAGGCCCCTGGGCGGAGGCCGCCGATTACCTGTCCAGGGCCACGGACGCGGGCATCCCAATCAGCATGGCCGCGATCGGCGCGGTGCTCGGGGGCCGCGTGACGGGGTCGGTCCTCGCGGTCGTGCTGCTCGTCCCCGCGCTCTTCGAGCCGGTCGCCCAGCTCGTGACCTCCGCACCGCACGACTGCTCCACCGTCCTGGGGCTGGTCGGCTGGCCCTACCTCGTCGCCGCGGCGCCGGCCCTGGCCACCCGGCGCGATCGGGTGGTCATCGACCCGGCCCCACCACCGGGGTGATGGCACGCCCGATGCGCTCCTCCGGGCCCCCGCCGGCGCCCTCCCCTGAGCGGGACGATCTCGCCCAAGGGCGCGGTGGAGGCGCGTCCTGACCGCCCCCACCGGGTGGGGTGCCTGGATGAACCCTCCGGGCCGGTGGCGCGTCCATCAGATATGAAGAGATCGCGGTTGACCGTCATCGCGGTGCTCGCGTCGTTGTGCGCCTGCGGCCAGGCTGGTCCTGGTTCGATATCGCCTGTGGCCGGGGCCGAGACGATCGTGTTGCGGAGGGCGGATCAGCCCCAGGCGCATCGGCCCACCCTGGAGCGGCTCAAGCGAGAGGCGGCGTCGTCGGGCCGCCCTCTGGAGGAGGTCGTCAAGCGGTACGCGACCAGGGTGGCTGCTACGTCGTCGCCCAAGCCGACGAACTTCGAGGGTCACGACCCTGCGGTGACCGACCCGGACGTGACGATCGACGGCATTCCCTACGCCGAACTGGTCGACCTCGGGACCGTCGCCAGGTCAGAGGGCATCTCCTACGAGGAGGCCATCGACCGCTTCGGCTCACAGTCGTCCAACAGCCGGGTGATCGACAAGCTTCGTGCCGAGTTCCCCGACGAGATCGCCGGCGTCAGATACGTCGACCACCAGCCGGGGCTCCGTGTCGGCTTCAAGGGGCCCATCCCGCCTCGCGCGATCGAACTGGCCAGGACCCTGCCCATGGAGGTAACCCTGATCGGCGGCAAGGGATTCTCGGCCGCGGAGCTCCGGCGGACCCAGAACGCGGTCGTCTCCCGGCTCCGGTCCCGTCCTGAGGTGGCCACGATGATGACGCACTCCGACGAGGAGACCGGCCACGTCAAGGTCACACTTCAGCCGAAGGTGATGCCGGACGATGCGGAGGAGTTCACGCGTGGGCTTCAGCTCCCGCAACCGGAAAATCCGCACATCACGGTAGAGGTCACGCTCTCCGCCGAACCGGTCGCCGTTCTGCCGCGATGAGGGCCACCCAAGCCCCCGGCCCGCCCCACCCCGTCCCGGTGGGGCGGGGCGGGGCGGCCTCGTCAGTGCCGGCTCGTCAGTGCCGGCTCGTCAGTGCCGGCTCGTCCGTGAGCTCAGCAGCCGCTGGTCACGTAGCAGCCCTTCACGTACCACTTGCCGCTGTAGTAGGCGCTGCTGGTCGCCTTGCTCGTGTGGCCCAGGGGGACCAGGCTGCCCGGCCGGTACGAGCAGGATGAGGTGGAGCAGAAGTAGCCGTAGACCCGGAAGTAGGTCTCATGTCCGCTGGTGCACCTGACGCTGACCGAGTGGCTGGAACTGGAGGTCTTGGAGCAGCTGCCCACCGCGGCGGCGGGGGAGGCGGTGCTGCCCACGATGGCGGCGGCCCCGAGAACGACACCGGCGACGCTGGAAAGGATCTTCTTCGTCATGAGAGACCATGATCGTCTACGGCTGCCCTTCCGCACAAGGTCGCGTCGGCGTCGAGCTGTTCGGCTTGACCCTGACGCACGGTCAAGCTCCCAGCATGGTGGCATGACCACGCAAACGCGCACGACGTACGGAGAGCACGACGATGACGGACAGCGGGCCGGGGCAGGCGACACGACGATGCGGCACTTCACGATCCACCACGACGGCGTCACGATCCCGGTGACCCGAGGCGGCCGGGGACGACCGCTGGTCCTGTGCCCCGGCCTGAACGCGACGCAGGCCCACCTGCGCGAGCTGACCGAGCTGCTGCGGCGCGACCACGACGTCGTGACCTTCGACCTGCGGGGCCATGGCCTGGCCTCGGCCGCCGGCCGGTACGCCTTCCAGGACTTCCTCAGCGATCTCGCCGCCGTGCTGGCGGAGCTGCGAGGCCTCGGCCTGTCAGCGGCGCCCGTGCTGGTGGGCTACTCGCTGGGCGCCGACCTGGCCGTGCACTACGCCGCCGAGCATCCCGGCACGATCGCCGAGCTGGTGCTCATCGACGGGGCGAACCCGGTGCCCGAACCGTTCATCACCGATGCCGTCCTGCCGGCCTTCCGCGCCATGTGGGAGGATCTGGCGACACAGCAGGAAGCCGAACGGGGCACCGCACGTCAGGTGCTGCTCACCGCCCAGGAGATCCTCGACCTCAACCTCCAGATCGAGGGTGTCCGGTCCGAGATCCTCGACCGCTACAAGAAGATCGACCGGCCCATCAGCATGATCATGTCGACCTCGATGGCCGGCGACAGCGCCGAAGGCCCCGCGCCGCGGTTCAACCAGATCTGGCGGGCCGGCGTCGAGCGGCTCGTCCGCGAGCAGCCGCACATCGCCGCCACCTGGCTCGACGCCGACCACCAGCTCGTCTTCACCCACGCCCCCGAAATCGCGCGGATCATCCGAGGTGCGCAAGGCCCGGCCGGCCAGGCGACCTCCTGAGCGACACCTGGAGACTGGAGTAATGCTGACCATCGGCGAGCTGGCGTCGTACGCCGGAGTGACGGTGCGCGCGGTGCGGCACTACCACGCCAAGGGGCTGCTGCCCGAGCCCGAGCGGGACCACTCCGGCTACCGCAGGTACGACGGCGGCGCCGTGGTCGAGCTGATCAGGATCCGGACCCTCGCCGAGGCCGGGGTTCCGCTGGCCCGCGTGCGGGAGCTGCTGCGGGCGGGGGAGGAGGAGTTCGCCGCGGCGATCGCGGACATCGACAGGCGGCTGCGGGCGGAAATCCGCGAACGGCAGCGGCACCGCGAGGCGATCGCCCGGCTCACCTCCGGCGACAGCCTGGCGCTGCCCTCACAGGTCGTCGCGTATCTCGACCGGCTGCGGGCGCTCGGGGTCGACGAGCGGATCGTCCAGGCCGAGCGCGACGGCTGGATCCCGCTGGCCGCGCACGCACCCGCACGCGTCCCGGAGTGGATGGCACGCAAGCGGGAGCAGCTCGACGACCCGCAGCTCATCGACTTCTACCTCACCCTGAGCCGGGCTCTCGACCGCGCCGACGACGACCCGCGGCTGGTCGAGCTGGCCGACAAGCTGGCCACCTACCTCACGCGGATGGCCGACGAGCGGGGCGAGGACTACGTCGGCGACGTCGACCTCGCCTCGCCGCTCGCCGCGTTGATGGACACGCTGGCGTTCGACACCGTGCCGTCGGCGCGCCGGCTGATCGAGCTGCTGCGGCGGCGAGGCTGGACGGGCTGGACCAACCTCGAGCGGGTGGCCCCCACATCGGATGCGGCCTCCTGACGGCTCCTGCGGGCAGGACGCCGGCGCCCTCACCGCCCGCCGCGGCCCGGGCGCTGCTCCACCTTGCGCCGCACCACGCCGAGCAGACCGTCCGTCGTCACATAGCCGCAGTGGCGGGAGTCGTACGAGCGGTCCGGGTTGTCCCCCAGCACGACCAGCCGGCCGGGCGGAACCCGGGCCCCCGGCTCGTCCCGCAGCGCGGGCACGGTGTCCCGCGGTACCGGGTCACCCGGTACCGCCGCGACCCTCTTGATGATCCAGCGCGTGCCCGGGTGACCGGCCGGCGGGGGAGGGTCCGACCCGGCGAACACCACGACCAGCCCGGCACGCAGCTCGGGCGGTGGCGTCCGCCGGACGACCAGCCGCTCGCCCGGCCGGAACGTCGGCAGCATGCTCTCGCCGTCCACGGTCACCACCACGTACCGCCGGCGCACCCGGACGGCTGCCAGCAGGCACACGGCGCCGGCGATCGCCGCGACGACGCCGATCACCGCGACACCCCCGCCGAGGGGATCTCGTCGCGGTAGCCGGCGGCCTGCCGGGCGAACAACCGCGCGTACGTGCCGCCGCCGGCCAGCAGCGCGGCATGCGTGCCCTGCTCGGCGACGATGCCGTCGGCCAGGACCACGATCCGGTCGGCGTCGCGCACCGCGCCGAGGCGATGGGAGATCACCACGCTGGTGCGCCCGGCCCGCAGCGTCGCGAGCTGACTGTGCACCTCGTACTCGGCCTCGGGGTCGAGGCCGGCGCTGGGCTCGTCGAGGATCATCAGGTCCCGGTCACGGCGCAGGAACGCCCTGGCGAGCGCCACCCGCTGCCACTGCCCTCCGGACAGCGGCACCCCCTCCGCCCCCTCACCGTCCTGGTCCGGAGCGAACTCGCGGCTCAATAGCGTGCGATAGCCGTGCGGCAGGGCCGCGACGGTGTCGTGGACGCCGGCGTCCCGGGCCGCTCGCTCGACCCGCGCCTGGTCCCCGGCGACGGCCAGGTCACCCACCGCGATGTTCTCGGCCGCCGACAGCTCGTAGGCCACGAAGTCCTGGAAGGCCACGCCGATCCGGGCGCGCAGCGTCTCCGGCGCCACGTCGCGGATGTCCACGCCGTCCCACAGGATCGATCCGCGCGTCGGGTCGTAGAACCGGCACAGCAGCTTCACCAGCGTGCTCTTGCCGCCGCCGTTGCGGCCGACGAGCGCGACCGTACTGCCGTGCGGGATGAACAGGTCGACGCCGCGCAGCACCCACGGGTGGTCGTCGCTGTAGCGGAACCACACGTCGCGCAGTTCGATGCCGCGCCGCAGCGGCGGGAGCGGTTCAGGGCGGCGGGGAAGCGGCAGGTCGGGGCCCGCGGTGACGATCGCGACGTGGTGGTGGAAGGTCAGCAACTGTTCGTAGGCCATCACGCCCGCCGAGACCACGACGCTGAGCGCGGCCTGCACCCCGGCCACAGCCGCCACGAACATCGACACGTCGCCCACGCTGAGCTGCCCCCGCCCGGCCGCGACGATCGTCCACACCAGTCCCGCGCCCGCCACGGCCACCGACGCGCCCGACAGGCCCGCCTGCACGGCGAACTCCCGCCGGTCCATCGTCCGGCGCGCGGCGTTGGCGGTACGCAGCTCCGCCAGCATGCGC
The DNA here is from genome assembly GCF_043204415.1 of Nonomuraea sp. NPDC047897. Lineage (NCBI taxonomy): Bacteria > Bacillati > Actinomycetota > Actinomycetes > Streptosporangiales > Streptosporangiaceae > Nonomuraea > Nonomuraea sp. NPDC047897. Next base: position 436,256 of record NZ_JBIDCC010000003.1, read on the forward strand.
AGCCGCAGGAAACCGCCGAGGTCGAACAGGCGGATCTCCTTGGCGGCGTCCGCGGTCGACATCAGGTGCGCGTAGAACATCTCCCGGCGCTCGGCGGGCCCGATCCGCCACAGCATCGCGACCCGCTGCCGCGACAGCCGCAGCTCGATGAGCAACGCCGGCACGGCCGACAGCAGGACCAGGCCGGTGAACGCGGGACTGATCAGCAGCAGCGATCCGACGAAACCGGCGACGGTCACCGCGCTGCGCGCCGCGGACGTCGCGGTGTCGACCAGCCGGCCCGGGTTGGTGGCGCTCTGCTGGGCGAGGCGCATCCGGTCGAGGAACGCCGGACTCTCGAACGGGGCCAGCCCCGTGAAGCGGGTCACCGCCGCGAACAGCTCGTCCTTGGCCCGCACCGCCGTGCGGCGGTCCACCTCGGCCCGCAGGTACTGCGCGGCCTGCGTCGCCGCCGCGGCGGCCGTGGTCACCACGGCGATCGCCACCGCGAGGCCGAGCAGCTCGCCGGCCCGGCGGCCGGCCAGGCTGTCCAGCACGGTCTTCGTCAGCCACGCCACCGCGACCGGGGCGGCGGCGCCCACGAGGGTGACCGCCAGGTACCCGAGGACGTGCAGCGGCGCCGACCGCCACACCATCCCGGCGGCGCGTGCCGCGCATCCCGCCAGCTCCCGGGACGTCGGCGCCGTCCCCGGCCGGCGGCCGTTCACGCCGCGGACCCGGCCGGCAGCCGAGAGACGCGGCGGACCGTCGCGAGCACTCTGCCGCCCGCGCCCACCTGGCAGAACGTCGGGAACGACTGGATCTTGAACGCGTCGGCGACCTGCGCGGGCGCGTCCTCCACGATCACCTGCGCGACGGGCGACAGCGTCGAGACCAGCGGCGCGGGGTCACCCGAGCGGCCGTCCACCACCGCCAGCACCCGTGAGCGGTCCTGGCCCGCCGCCCAGGAGGCCAGCTCGGGAAGCTGCTCGTGACAGCCCGCGCAGTCGGGCGACAGGAACGCCACGACCGTCCCCTCCGGCAGCACGTCGCGGCGCACGCGGCCGCCGTCCACCGTGGTCGCGGCGAAGTCGCCGACGAGCTCGCCGACGGGCACTCCTCCCGAAGCGGCTCCGCCCAGCCCGCCCAGGTCGACGGCCTCGTACAGCGCGTCGATCAGCTTCGTGTGCTCGCGCAGCCGCCGCACCACGGCGAGGGTCAGCAGCAGGCACGCCAGACACAGGATGCCGACAAGGACCGCGATGGCGATCAGGATGGACACAAGACACCTCCGTGTCGAAAAGTCACATGCGTGTGCCCGGCCGGGCAGGGCAGGGTGGCCGAGCACCGCCGGGCACCGGTCATCGTCGCTGCGTGCGAGCGATTACGAGCAGTAGACGTTCCGCTGGCACGAGCCGCAGGAGACGCGGCCGCTCGGGTAGTAGCAGCAGTACTTCGCGGTGAACGCCGGGAAGCTGCAGCACTGGTAGCCGCAGTCGGCGGCCCGCGCCACCGTGTGCGGGGCGATCATTTCGAGCACCCGGTCAGCCATTCGGGAGATGACGCGCATCGAACCTCCATGTGAGCGATACCGGCGGGCCCTCGCCCGCCGGAGCGGCGGGACGGCGGCTCCGCGCCGCCGTCCCCGCCGCTCGTGGCAGCCTGCACGCGGGGGCTGAGCGATTTCTCAACGATTTCTGAACGGCCTGCCTGTGCTGGTCACGTGTGCTGGTCACGTGTGCTGGTCACGTGTGCTGGTCACGTGTGCTGGTCGTAGGCCGTGATGCGGGCGCGGACCTTGTCGGCCTGGGCGTCGCCGAGGGCCTCGTAACACTCGGCCGCCCGTCTCCAGGCGCCGAGCGCGGCCCCGATGTCACCCGCTCTGTCGTGCATCTCGCCGAGCCGCACCAGCGTCTCGGCGGCCGGATGCAGGTCGTCGCAGCCGCGCAGCAGCTCCACCGCCCGCTCGTAGCAGGCCGCCGCCTGCGCCACGTCGCCTCTGGCCTCCAGCACGCAGCCGATGCTGTCCCAGGCGTGTCCCTCGCCCTGCGCGTACCCGTGCTCGGCCAGGATGCGCTGGGCGCGGCGGCAGTCGGCCAGCGCCTGGTCGTACTCGCCGTGCTGGGCGCGCAGCCAGCCCGCGTTGTTCAGCGCCCGCGCCTCGCCGATGACGTCGCCGGCCTGCCGGAACAGCTCCCGCGCGCGCAGCATGTGGTCCAGCACCTCGCCGGGCCGCAGCCGGTGCAGCGGGATCGACAGGCCGAGGTGGAGGTGCGCGTGCAGGAACGGCTCGTCGAGGTGGCGGTGCAGCTCGATCGCCCGCTGGAAGTGCTCGACCGCCTCCAGGTCCCGGCCGAGCCTGACATGCGCGCGCGCGATGCAGTTGTGGCAGCGGGCCTCCGCCAGCGGGTCACCGAGCCGCCGGGCCGCCTCCAACGCCACCGGCTGGACGCGCAGGATCTGCTCCCACGGGCCGCGGCGCTGCATGAACTCCGAGAACGCCCACGCCAGCTGCCACACGTGCCGGTCCAGCCCGGCCGCGGTCGCCTCCGCCAGCAACGCCGGCAGCGCCGCCGACTCCTCGGCGAACCAGCGCAGCGCCTCAGCCTGCCCGGCGAACCGCTCCACCGCGGCGCCCCGCGCCGGCGCGTGCAGGCTCAGCTTCTCGCGGTGCGGGTAGCAGACCTCGCTCGCGGCGCGGGCCGTGTGCAGGTAGTAGTCGAGCAGCCGCCGTGACGCCGCCCGCCGCGCCGCGCCGCCGTCGGCGGCGCGACCCTGCTCCGAGGCGTACGCGTGCAGCAGGTCATGCAGATGCAGGCGCCCGCGCGCGCGGAGGTCGACCAGGTTGGCGCGTTCGAGGTGCGCGGCGAGCTCCCGGGTGCGTTCCACCGGCAGGGCGGCCAGGCTCGCCGCCGCCGCGAGCGGCAGGCGCGGCTCCGGGTGGTGCCCGAGACGCCGGAAGAGCCGCAGCGCGAGCTCGGGCAGGTCGCGGCAGGAGCGCCCGAACACCGCGCGCAGGTCGATCGCCGGGTCGCTGTGGGCGAACGGTTCCAGATCCGCGCCGCCGCGCGCGAGATCGGCGGCGACCTCCGCCAACGGCAGGTCCGTGCGCCGCGCCAGCTGGGCCGCGACGATCGCCAGGGCCAGCGGCAGCCGGCCGCACCGGCGGACGATCAGCGCGGCGGCTTCGGGCTCCGCCGCCGGCCGCTCCGGCCCCAGCCGCGCCGCCAGGAGGCGGTGGGCGTCCTCCTCCGGCAGGACGTCCAGACGTACCAATGCGGCGCCCGCCGTGACCGCGAGACCGGACAGCTCCGAACGGCTGGTGATGAGCGTCAGGCACCCCGGCGCGGTGGCCAGCAGCGGTCGTACCTGGTCGGCGCCGTGGGCGTCGTCGAGCACCACGAGCACTCGCCGGGAGGCCAGCATGCTGCGGTAGAGGCCGATCCGGGCCTCGACGTCCGACGGCACCCGGGCTTCGGGGACCCCGAGCGCCCCGAGGAACCGGGGCAGGACCATGGCGGCGTCGGCCGGATCGACCGTGCCGAGATCGGCGTAGAGCTGCCCGTCGGGGAAGCGGTCGCGATTGAGGTGAGCCCAGCGCAGGGCGAGTGACGACTTGCCCACCCCGGGCGGTCCCGAGATCGCGCAGACCGCCGCGGTCACCGGCCGTTCGACGGCCACGCTCGCGGTGAGCTGCCGCAGCTCCGCCGCCCGGCCGACGAAGCCGCTCAGCCCGACCGGCAACTGGGCCGGGACCACGTGACCGGTCTCGGGCGCGTCGCCGGACCGCAGCAGGCTCCGGTGGACGCGCCGCAACGCCGCGCCCGGCTCCACCCCCAGCTCGTCGGCGAGCGTCCGGCGTACCCGTGCGAAGTGGGCCAGCGCCTCAGCGGTCCGCCCCGAGGCGTGCAGCGCCTCGGCCAGCGCGGCCGCCAGGAGTTCGTCGAGCGGGTGCTCGTCGGCCAGCGGCGACAGCACCGCCACCACGGCCGCGGCGTCACGGCCGGTCATCGTCCGCGCCCACCGCAGCACGGTCTCCTTGCGTTCGTCGCGCAGCCGGTGGCGGGCACGCTCGGCCCACGCGCCGGGCAGCCCGGTCAGCGCGTCGCCGCGCCACAACGCCAGAGCGTCGTCCAGCAGCGCGGCCGGGTCCGGCTCCGCCGTTGCCCGGCCGGCCAGGCTCCTGAACCGCGTCACGTCCACCGCGGACTCGTCCACGTCGAGCAGGTAGCCGCCGGGCCGGCGGACGACGGCGCCGTCACCCGCCAGCACGTCGCGGCGGATGCGCGTGACGATCGTGTACAGGGTGCGCCGCGCGCCGGCCGGCACCTCCTCGCCCCAGATCCGGGACAGGAGCGTCTCGACGGACACCACCCGGCCGGCCTCCCAGGCGAGCGCGGCGAGCGCGAGCGCCACCTGCGGCGGCTGCACGGGCCGGGTCAGGCCCGGACGCTCCACCTCGACCGGCCCGAGCAACCGGATGAGCACGACGATCCCCTCCTGTTATGGATCTTCGAGCGTAACGAACCCCGCGGAGCGCGGCAGGCCGATGGCCGGCGAAGCTGCCCCGGCTTTGCCGGATCCGCTCCCGCTGGCTAGGTTGCGATCATGCAGTACGTCGACGTGGCAGGCAGGCTGCTGCTGATCACGATGTTCACCCTCGCACTGGCGAGCAAGATCTCCGGCCGTCGGGCCTGGGGCGAGTTCGTGGCGTCGGTCCGGGCGATGGCGGTGGTCGGCGATGCGAGGGCGCCGGTGGCGGCCACGGCGACGGCGGCCGCCGAGGGCGGCGTCGTCGTGCTGGCCGCGATTCCGCTCCGCTGGGCGGGGTCGGCGTCGTTCGTGCTCGCCGCCGGGCTGCTCGGCTGCCTCACCATCGCCGTCACCATGGTCGTCCGCAGGGGCGACGCCGTCGCCTGCCGCTGCTTCGGCGCCTCCCGGACGCCGATCGGCGCGTCGCACATCGTCCGCAACGTCCTGCTCGTCGGCGCCGCGCTGCTCGGGCTGGCGGGATCACTGGCCGGTGGCTCCCTCGACCCGGTTCTCGGCGTGGTCGTCGGCGTGTTCGGCGCCGTCCTCGGACTGCTCGTCTCCCGCTGGGACGACCTCGTCGCGTTGCTGTGACGCATGACCGCCCGGACGCGCGACGCGGCGCTGATCTTCGCCCTACCCTCTCCCGGACGGGCGCCGTCGGGGCAGGAACTATCGGGGCGGGAACTATCGGGGCGGGGGCGTCGGGGCGAGGCCGAGGCCGGCGAGCGCGGCCGCGCCGCGCTGGCCGGCCTCGCCCCCGGCGAGCACCATGGTCCGCGCTGACTGGTAGCGGCAGCCGGCGGCGTCGAACGCCTCCGCCGTGGCGAGCAGCGCCTCCCGGTCGCCGTCGAGGAGCGCTTCGGCCCGGTCCACGACGGCGCCGGCGACGGGGTTGCCGGCCACGATGGTCCGGGCCTCGGCCAGCCGGTCGCGGGCGTCGGGGCCTCCGGCGAGGACGGCGGCCTCGGCGCGCAGCGCCACATACCAGTGGAGCCAGATCCAGGTGACCCACTTCCACACCTCGCCGGGCTCGGCCGCCAGCCGCTCCCGCGCCTCGGGCGCCTGCCCACGATGGAGCAGGAGCAGCGCGTCGAAGACCGCCCCGTAGCCGTGGGTCCTGCCCGGTGAGGGGTCGAGCCGGTCCAGCACCGTGCTCCAGGCACGCCGGGAATCCTGGTCGTCGCGCATGCCATGGACGGCCGCCACCGCGGCCGCCGGCGGGCCGAGGACGGACCTGGCGGGGCCGCCGGCGCGCTGCCAGGCGTCCAGGAAGCGGACGCTGTCGGTGAGCAGTTCGGCGACGTCGCCCGTCAACGCCCCGGCCACCAGGAGCCAGCCTGTGGCGCGGTGGCCGACTTCCGCCAGCAGGGGATGATCCGCGAGCTGCCGGGCCCAGCGGCGAGCCCCCGACAGGTCGCCGGTGCCGATGCAGGCCTCGGTGGCCTCGCCGAGCGCCTCGATCACCTCGTGGGTGGCGGCCGGGGTCGCCGGCGCCGACGACAGCAGCATGACCCGGCGCCGGGCCGTGTCGGCGGCGGCGAACGTGTCACCGGCCCAGCTCCGGGCGCAGGTGAGCGTGTCGAGCGCCGCGGACTCGGCGAGCGGGTCACCCGTGCGCCGAGCGAGTTCGACCGCTCGTTCGGCGCGTGTGATCGTCGCCGGGACCGCGTGGTGGTCCCGGCCCTGGGCGGCGCCCATCTCGGCGAGCGCCCGCGCGGCCTCGGCAAGCGCCACCGCGGCCTGGGCGGCGGGATCGTCGCCGGCCAGCTCCCGCGCCTCGGTGATGAGCGCGACCGCCTCCTGCCGCGGCAGCTCCCGGACGAACCTGCCGGAGAACCGGTAGGCGTCGGCGGCGGCGCTCGCCAGGTCACGGGCGGCGCCGCTGGTGTCGCCGGACCGGCGGGCGGCGTCCGCGGCCGCGCGGTGCAGGCGGTACATGTCGTCGCCGTGCATCCGGCAGCCCGCCACGGCCGCGGCGTGCCGGAGCATCGACGCGCCGGCGCCGGCGTCGTCGGCGAGCGCCGCGGCCTGCTCATAGCGCCCCTGGGACTCGCCGATCAGGTTGCGGGTGAAGGTGAGCTCCGCCAGGTGCCGGGCCAGATCGTAGGCGTGCCCGCGCTGCTCGGGCCGGTCGGCCGCCCACGCGAGGGCGGCGCGCAGGTCGTCGGCCACCGCGTCGAACCGGGCCCGCCAGTCCGCCCGCGCCACCGCCAGCCCGGCGGCCTCGGCCAGGCACCAGCGAACGTGGCGGGATCGGGTGCCGATCAGCTCGCCGGACTGCGACAGCCGCTCCATGCCGTACTGGCGGATGGTCTCCAGGGCCCGGTACTCGGTCCTGCCCGGCGACGCCGTCACCACCAGCAGGCTCTGTTCGGCCAGCCGGGCCAGGCCGTCGGCGACCACGCCTTCCTCGCCGCCGGCCACCTCCGCCGCCGCGGCGGTGGTGAACGGCGCCACGAACACCGACACCCGGCTCAGCAGCGCCTGGTCGGCCGGTTCCAGCAGAGCGTGGCTCCAGTCCAGCACCCCCCGCACCGAGCGGTGCCGTTCATCGGCGCGGGAGCCGCCGGTGAGCATCCGCAGCGGGTGGGACAGGGCGGCGGTGATGCCGTCCAGCCCGAGCGTGGGACACCGGGCGGCGGCCAGCTCGATCGCCAGGGCCATCCCGTCCAGCCGCTCGCAGATGGCGGCGATCTGGTCGCGCAGCGCGGAATCCAGTGGCCGGCCGACCGCCGCCGCCCGCTCCATGAACAGCGCGATCGCGTCCGACTCGCCGTCGACGGCCAACGACAGCGGCGGGACCGGGTACACCCGTTCGAACGGCACCATCAGCCTGGCCCTGCTGGTCGCCAGCACCGTCACGCGAGGGCACCTCGCCAGCAGCCGTTCGACGAACAGCGCCACCCCGTCCACCACCTGCTCGCAGTTGTCCAGCACCACCAGCGCCTGACGGTCGGCCAGCGCGGCGAGCACGGACTCGGTCATGTCGCGGCCGGGCTGCTCACCGAGGCCGAGCGCCCCGGCGACCGCGGTCGCGACCACACCCGCGTCGGTGACCGGGACGAGGTCGACGAACCACACCCCGTCGGCGTACGCGGCGGCCGCTTCCGCCGCCGCCGCCAGCGCGAGCCGGGTCTTGCCCACCCCGCCGGGCCCCATCGCGGTCACCTGGCGGTGCGTCTTGATCATCTCGGTCAGCTCGGCCCGCTCGCTCACCCGGCCGACGAACGACGTCAACGAGGTCGGCAGGACCGGTGCCGGGTGGGACGGACCGGCGCCGGCCGGCTCGGGCGCCCGCCGGGCGAGCGCCCGCCGATCCGGCAGCTCCAGCTTGCGCAGCAGCGAGGAGACGTGACTTTCCACGGTACGCACCGAGATGCACAGTTGGGCCGCGATCTCGGCGTTGCTGAGATGGGCCCCGACCAGTTCCAGCACCTCGGCTTCACGAGGTGAGATCTCCACTCCTGCCAGCATTGTCCCATTTTGACGCATCTTTCCGTGTGCCCATCAGCGGTGACCACCGTGCCGATTCGGCGCGTCAACCGGCCGCTCGGCCTGCACGGTGCCGACGGACCGCGTCACGGTTGGCGCACCTTCACCGCACCCTTGCCGTGGTCAGCCAGCGGCGGATGTCGGGCATGGCGGTGCCGTTGCTGTCGGCGTCGATGTCGGCGGCCAGGTCGGCGATGGAGAGCTGGGCGAGTGCGCGTGACCAGGCGTCTTGGGCGGCGGTCATGGCTCGGGCGATCGCGCATGGCCGTGAGCACCGTTCGGCGGGGATGCCGAGAGGTCCGCGCTGCCGTATCTCGGCGCATCGATAGGCGGGCTCGTCTCCGTCGATTGCCTGCACCACCTCCAGAGCGCTGATCTCCGAGGCGGGCCTGGTGAGGGTGTAGCCGCCGACCTGGCCCATGGTGGAGTGGACGATTCCGGCCCGCGACAGTGCCTGCAGGTGCTTGGCCGTGTACGCCGGCGGGGTGCCGTGCAGTTCCGCCAGTCGTGCCGCCGGCACCGGTTCGTGGCTCTGGCTGAGCGTGACGCAGCTGTGCAACGCCCACTCCACCCCGCTCGACATCTTCATGCCCCAACCCTACCCATCCCGGACAAGAGGTGTCCGAGTTGTGATATGAACTCGGATAGAAAATATCCGAGATAAATCGTTGGAGTGCCCATGACGCGCACAGCACTGCAATCCAGCCGCACCTCCCTGGGGATCGCCGCTCTGGCATTATTCGTCGCGGCGACGAACCTGCGGCCGGCCATCGCGGCTGTCTCGCCGCTTGTCGACCACATCCGCGCCGACCTGGATCTGTCGGCGACCGGCGTGTCGCTGCTGACCGCCATCCCGACGCTGGCCATGGGAGCGTGCGCGCCGCTGGCCGCGTACGCGGGCCGCCGGTACGGCCTGCAGTCCGGCGTGCTCGCCGGGCTCGTGATCATCGCCCTGGCTACGACGGCGCGCCTGCTCGGCGAGTCCACCTGGCTCCAACTGAGCAGCGCGGCAACTGTCGGAGCAGGGATCGCCATCGCCCAAACCCTGCTGCCCGCCGTGGTCAAGACGCGCTTCGCCGCCCGCGCCGGGCTCGTCACCGGCCTCTACACCGCCGGACTCGGCCTGGGCGGCGCGGTGGCGGCCGGAGTGAGCGCGCCGTTGGCCGACGCCCTCGGCTCCTGGCCGGGAGCACTGGCGTCCTGGGCGGTGCTCGCACTGGCGGGCATCGCGCTGTGGTCTGCCGCCAAGGGCTCCCTGAACCTGGACGACGTCACGGCCCCCACCGGGCCCGCGACCGAGCAGATGCCCTGGCGCAGCGGCGTTGCCTGGCACATCACCATGCTGTCGGCCGTCAACTCCGCCCTGTACTACTGCGAACTGGCCTGGGTGACGCCGCTGTTGCACGATGACGCCGGTCGCGACGCGGCGACCGCCGGGGTGATGCTGACCGTGATGATCTCCATCCAGGTCGTGGCGATGCTGGCCGTACCGGCGCTGCTGGGAGAACGCCGCGGCACGTGGGCGGGACTGGCGCTCACGATGACGCTGACCGCTGCCGGCTTCCTGGGGCTGGCGTACGCGCCGGGCACCGCTACGTGGGTGTGGATCGCGGCGCTAGGCGTGGGGCACGGCGGGCTGTTCACGCTCGTACTGACCCTGCCCGTGCTGGCCGGCCGCGACCCCGGCGAGGCGGGGCGGATCAGCGCGATGGCGTTCTTCGTCGGCTACGGCTGCGCCGCCCTGGCCCCCCTTCTGGTGGGCGCGCTGCGCGACGCCACCGGCGACTTCACTCTCGCCTTCGGCGTTCTGGGCGCGATCGGCCTGCTCATGCTCGTGCCCATCACCCGCCTGCGCAGCACCATCCGTCCGATCAAGGAACACTGACATGCACCCCGAGCATCGGAAAGGCGCGGGCGCCCGCGTGAACCTCGAACGTCTCACCGGTCAGGAGATCCTGGCCCGCACCCCTCACCTGGTGAAGATTTACCGGGCCGCGTTCGGCGGCCCGCCATGGCACGAGGACGAGCGCGCCGCCGACGCCTTCGCCGAACGCCTGACCGCGGACGCCCAACGCCCCGGGTTCGCGGCGGTACTGGCCAGCGACATCCGCGAACCCGCTGGTTTCGGTACGGCATGGCGCACCCAAAGCCCTTCCCCACGGGTCGCGCCTACGACCTCGTCCGTGCCGAACTCGGTGACGCGGTGGAAACGCGGCTGGTCGGAGCGCTGGAGGTGGACGAACTGGCGGTGAGCCCACACGCGCGCGGACAGGGCCTCGCGGGACGAATCCTCGACCTCTTGTGCGGCCGCACCGACTCCTGCTGGCTGCTGACCGCCCCGCAAGCGGCTGACGCGATCAGGCTATATGAACGGCTCGGCTGGCGGCGCCTGACCGGGCCGAGGGCGAACATCGTGGTGTTCTTGCGTTCGCCGTGAACTCCTCGATCAGCCGACAGGCCGTCACAATCATCCTCTGCTGACCCCCTCTTACGGGTGCCCGTCCCACTGCACCTGCCGTGCGGCCCGGGAGGCGGGGTTCTTCGTGCAGGGCATCGGAGCGATGGGCATCCGCCCTGCAATCGTCCTGTCCGGGATGAGCCTGGTCTCGGTGCACGGCGGCGTAGGTGTCCCGACGGTGCTGTATCTCCACGAGGTGACGGCTGTTGAGGCGGCTTCGGCGGCCCTGGTTCTGGTAGCGGTCCAGGAGCGGGCGTTGCCGGCCGTGTCTGTCTGGCCTCCTGGAGCGATCGCAGCTGTGCGGGGCGCGCCACCAGGCAGGACAGGATTCGTCCTCGGCTCGGCCATGGGCGTCAACCAGATCGCCGTGGTCCTGGCGCCACCCGCTCTCGGCGCGCTCAAGACCTGACCGGCAGCTTCACACCGGCCCGGGTCCTGCACGGCCGTCCGTGCCGTCGATCCGTGGCCGGTTCCGTGGTCAGCACGGATGTGGGCGACCCGGCCCGGACGGAAAGCTGTGACTACGCAGACGGCGGGCCGACGCGGCCCACGACCCCAAGGAGCGACCATGACCGGCCCCGACACCCCGGCGATCAGGACCGTGCTCCACCCCGTGTCCGACCTGGCGAAGGCCAAGGCGGTGTACGCGGCCCTGCTCGGCGTCCCGCCGCAGACCGACTCGCCGTACTACGTCGGGTTCGAGGCCGGGGGCCAGCACATCGGACTGGTGCCGGGCGGCGGACCGCAGGGCATGACCTCGCCCGTGGCGTACTGGCACGTGCCCGACCTCGAGGCGAAGCTGACCGCGCTGACCGCCGCCGGGGCCACCGTCAAGGAGGCCGCCCACGAGGTCGGTGGCGGCCGCCGGGTGGCCACCGTCCTCGACCCCGACGGCAACGTCCTCGGGCTCCTGCAGGACCGGTGAGCACCGAACCCGCACCCCCGCGCGGCGCGACTGCCGCCGACCCGACCACGAACCCCCGACACCATCAAGGACCTGCCATGACCCGCCTCGCATCCGTCACCCTCGAAGTGCCCGACACCGCCGCCGCCGACGCCTTCTACACAGCCTTCGGCCTGGGCCCCTACCTGAACGTACGCGCCTCGGACGCGCCGACGACGGGCTTTCGCGGGTTCGCGCTGTCCCTCGTGGCCGCGCAGCCGGGCAACGTCGACGCCCTCATCGGCGCCGCCGTCGACGCCGGCGCCACGACGCTGAAGCCGGCCACGAAGGGGTTCTGGGGCTACGGCGGCGTCGTACGCGCCCCGGACGGGACCATCTGCAAGATCGCGACGTCGAAGAAGAAGGACACCGCCCCCGCCGCCCGGCTCATCGACCAGGTCGCACTCCTGCTCGGCGTGGCGGACGTCAAGGCGAGCAAGCGGTTCTACGTCGAGCACGGCCTGGCCGTGGCCAAGAGCTTCGGCGGCAAGTACGTCGAGTTCGACACCCCGTCGTCGGCCGTCACGCTGGCGCTCTACCCGCGCCGCGCCCTGGCCAAGGACACCGGCGTCGCCCAGGAGGGCACCGGCTCGCACCGCCTCGTGATCGGCGGCGACGCCCGGCCGTTCACCGACCTCGACGGCTTCGTCTGGGAGGCCGCGTCCGCCTGACGCGCGGCTGCCGCCGTTCCGAACCGAACCGAACCAGAATCCACAAGGGAGAGACGCACCATGAGCACCACCGACGGCAGCACGTACGAGGGATTCACGGCCGAGGAGCGGGCCGCGATGAAGGACCACGCCAAAGAACTGCGGAAGGCGGCGCGCCGCTCCGCACAGGCGGACAAGGCGGCGGAAGCGGCGCGGGACGTGCTCGCGAAGATCTCCGAGATGCGGGACTCGGACCGTGTCATGGCCGAGCGCGTCCACGCCGTCATCACCGCCGCCGCGCCCGCTCTCGCGCCCAGGCTCTGGTACGGGATGCCCGCCTACGCGCGGGACGGAAAGATCGTCTGCCACTTCCAGCCCGCGGAGAAGTTCAAGACCCGCCACGCGACGCTCGGCTTCAGCGACCAGGCGAGCCTGGACGAAGGTGTGATGTGGCCGGTCGCCTTCGCCCTGACCGAGGTGACGCCCGAGGTGGAGGCGCGGATCGGCGCGCTGGTCAGGCAGGCGGCGGGCTGAGGCGCGCCGCGCCCGTCCCGGCCCGCGCCGGCCGCCGGTCCCCGCGTCCGCCATGCCATCTTACGGCCGTTCCCAAATGCGTACAGTGTGCGCTACGGTGAACGTGCTACGCGTACCGAAGGAGAAGCCATGCCGGACAAGCAGCCCGCCGTCCCGTCCGTCTGGGTGCGTCCGCGCAAAGGACGCGAGCAGCCCGCCCTGAGCCGCGAACGCATCGTCACCGAGGCCGTCGGCCTGCTCGACGCCGAGGGCATCGACGCGCTCAGCATGCGCAGCCTGGGCACCCGCCTGGGCGCCGGAGCCACCTCCCTCTACCGGCACGTGGCCAGCAAGGACGAGCTGATCGAGCTGGCCGTGGACGAGGTGTTCGGCGAGCTGGAGGTGCCCGAGGCGGCCGGCCCGGACGGCTGGCGGGACGCGCTGGCCGCGACGGCCGGCAGCCTGCGCGCCATGGTGCTGCGCCACCCGTGGTTCGCCTCCGTGGTGGGCCAGGTCGGGCTGGCCTACCTCGGTCCCCACATGATGCGGATGTCCGACCGGCTGCTGGGCGTCCTCGGCGCGGCCGGTTTCGACGTCACCGAGGCCGACCGGGCCATGAAGACGCTCGTCGCGTACGTCATGGGCATGGCCACCAGCGAGGCCGCCTGGCTCAACCTGGTCGCCCAGAGCGGCCAGGACGAGGGCGAGCTGCTGCGGACCCTGATGCCGGCCGCCGAGCAGGCCGTGCGCGACCACCCCCACCTGCGCGCCTTCTACGCCACCGCGGTCAAGGACCCGGCGCGGGACCACGTCCGGCGCCGCGACGAGGACTTCGACTACGGCCTGCAGCGCCTCCTCGACGGCCTGCGGGCCCGGCTCGGCTGAGCACCGACCCCCGGCTTGGCCGCCGCCCGGCGGGGTAGCGGAGACCCGTGTGGCGCACGCGTCTGCTCGCCGCGGCGATCGGAGCCGGCCTGGCGTCGGCCTTCCCGGTGGCCGGCGCCTGGTGGTGGGCCTGGGCGGGCCTCGCCCCGCTGCTCGTGCTGCTGGCGCGGGCGGGCTCCTACCGGCAGGCGGCCTGGCTGAGCTGGTGCGCCTGCGCCGGCTTCTTCACCACGCTGCACCACTGGGTGCTGCCCTTCCTGGGGGTCTTCGCGCCGCTGGCGGTCGTGGTGGTCGGCTGGGTGTGGGTGCCGTTCGGGCTGGCCGCCCACGGGCTGCTGCGCCACGCCACGCCCGCGCGCGTGCTGATGGCGCTGGTCGTGCTGCCCTCGGCGTGGGTGGTGACCGAGGCGCTGCGCTCCTGGCAGCACCTGGGCGGAGCGTGGGGACTGCTCGGCGCCACCCAGTGGCGGGCCCCCACCGCCGTGCAACTGGCCGCGCTCGGCGGGGTGTGGCTGCTGAGTCTCGTCCTGGTCGCCGTCAACACCGGGCTGGCCGCCGCCGTCCTGCCCGGCGCCGCGCGGCGCACCCGGCTGGCCGGCGGGGGAGCGGCGCTGGTCCTGGTGGCCCTCACCGCCGGGTACGGGCTGCTGCGGCCCGAGCCGGCCGTGACAGGCGCCATGCGGGTGGCCGGCGTTCAACCGGGCATCGTCCCCGGCCCCGAACGACGCCTCGCCGAGCACCTGCGGCTGACCCGCGAACTGGCCGGACGCGACCACGACGTCATCGTCTGGGGCCAGAGCAGCGTCGGGCTCGACCCGGCCCGGCGACCGGACGCGGACCGCAGGCTGCGCGCCGCCGCCGCCGAGGCGGGCAGCGACCTGCTGGTCAACGTGGACGCCGCCGACCCGGCCGGCCGGATCGCGAAGACGGCCTGCCACTACACGCCGCGCGGCGTGGCCGGCGTCTACGTCAAGCGGCGACTGGCCCCGTTCGGCGAGTACATCCCGTTGCGGCCGCTGCTCGGCTGGATCGCCGGCGCCACCGAGGCAGCCGAACGCGACCGGGTCACCGGCGGCGGGCCCGCCGTGTTCGAGGTGGCCGGCCGCCGCGTCGGACCGCTCATCTCCTACGAGTCGACCTTCCCCGACCTGCGGCGCGAACTGGCCCGGCTGGACGTGGACGTCACGATCGTGCAAGGCTCGCTGACCACCTTCCACGGCAGCTGGGCGCACGCCCAGCAGGCGAGCTTCGAGGCGCTGCGGGCGGTCGAGTCGGGCCGCCCGGCGGTACTGGTCGAGCTCGACGGCACCTCGGCGGCATTCGACGCGCGCGGCAGGCGGCTGGCCTGGATGCCGCACGACCTGCGGGGCGTGTTCGTGGCCGAGGTGCCGCTGTCGCGGGAGGCCACGCCGTACGTCCGGCTCGGCGACTGGGTGCCCGCGCTGGCGGGCGGCGTCACGGCCGCGGCGGGCGCCGCCTGCGCGGCCCGGCGGCTCCGGCACAAAAAATCCACGTTGACTTATATAAGTGAGAAATGAAACACTGGTGGCCGTGCACGCGTTCGACGTCCTGGGCGACCCGGTACGACGCCGGATCCTGGAGCTGCTGGCCGACGGCGAGCTCAGCTCCGGCGAGGTGACCGCCGTCATCCGCAGCGAATTCGGCATCTCCCAGCCCGCGGTGTCCCAGCACCTGAAAGTGCTGCGCGACAACGGCTTCGCCACCGTCCGGGCAGAGGGGACCCGCCGGCTGTACGTCGTGGACCCCACCCCGCTGCGCGAGATCGACGCCTGGCTCGACCACTTCCGCGGGTTCTGGGAACAACGCCTGGACGCGCTGGCCACCGAACTGGCCCGCGGCAGACGGAAGCGCCGCGCGGCGTCACCGCCCGCCGGATCACCCGAGAGAAACGAGCACCCATGATCGATGTCATCGACGCCATCAAACGGGCAGGCCGGCAGGTCGGCGACGACGGCACCACCAAGACGGTCACCATCACCCGCACCTACGACGCGGCCGTGGAGGACGTGTGGGACGCCTGCACCGACCCCGAACGGATCAGCCGCTGGTTCCTGCCGATCACCGGTGACCTGCGCCCGGGCGGCCACTACCAGCTCGAAGGCAACGCGGGCGGCGAGATCCTGCACTGCGAGCCGCCCCGCCTGCTCCGCCTCACCTGGGTGATGGGCGACAGCCCCGGCAGGTCGGAGGTCGAGGTGCGGCTGACCCCCGGCACGGACGAGTCCACCGACTTCCGGCTGCGGCACACCGCCGAGGTGCCGCCGGAGTTCTGGTCTCAGTACGGGCCGGGCGCCGTCGGCGTCGGCTGGGACCTCACCGTGCTCGGCCTCGGCCTGTACCTGACCGGCGATCCCGTCGGCGACCCCCGCGCCTGGGAGCGGAGCGAGGAGGCGCGCCGCTTCATGACCGCCAGCGGCGAGGCGTGGCGCGTCGCCCACGAGACGGCCGGTGCGCCGCCCGAGCAGGCCGCGACCATGGCCGCGAACACGATCGCGTTCTACGTCCCCGCAGACCCGCAGCAGACGTGACCTCGCCGCCGCCCCCGACCCCCACCGCCCCCACCGCCCCCACCGCCCCGGCGGCGCAGGGCGGCCCTCCGGCCGCCCGCATCGCCGTTGCCCGGGACGCCGCGCCGGGTTACGTTCGGCACGGACCTGCCCACGGGGTCGAGGCCGTCACCCGCACCGGGTGACAGCCGGAGACGGGGAGTCATGACCTTCCAGGTAGCGATCATCGGTGCCGGCGTCGGCGGGCTCTGCCTGGCCCAGGGCCTGCGCAAAGCCGGCGTCAACGTCACCGTGCACGAACGTGACCGCACGGCGACCAACCGCCTGCAGGGCTACCGCCTGCACATCAACCCGCTCGGCGCCCAGTCCCTGCGCGACTGCCTGACACCCGAGCTGTGGGACGCCTTCCTGGCCACCACCGGCAGAGGCGGGCTCGACTTCGCGTTCGTGACCGAGCAACTCAAGCCGTTGATCAAACTGCAGGCCAGGGAACGGGACGCCACTGGCGCGACCACCATTCCGTCAGCCGGATCACGCTCCGCCAGATCATGCTCACCGGCCTGGGCGAGGCGGTGCGCTTCGGCAGGACGTTCGAGCGCTACGAGCGCACGGCGGACGGCCGGATCACCCTGCACTTCGCCGACGGGTCCACCACCACGGCCGACGTCCTGGTCGCCGCCGACGGCAGCGGTTCGCGGGTGCGCCGGCAGTACCTCCCCCAGGCCAGACGGATCGACACCGGCATCACCCGCGTCGCCGGCAAGTTCCCCCTCACCGACGCAACGAAGCGGCTGATCCCGGCCCACCTGTACGAGGGCCTGACCAACGTCGTCCCGGCCAGGGGCCACTCCATGTTCTGCGCGCCGCACGACTTCGGCAAACCGGTCGTCCTGCCCACATCGGAGCCAGCAAGCTGGACGGCGCGATGCACGACAACACCAGCAGCTACATCCTGTGGGCGTTCGGCACCGAGACCCGCCACTTCCCCGACGACGCGGCCTCCCTGCCGGGCGCCCGGATCCGCGCACTGGTCACCCGGATGATCGGCGACTGGCATCCCGACCTGCTCCGCCTGATCGACATGACCGACCCGGAGACGGTGTCCCTGCTGCCGATCCGCAGCGCCGAGCCGATCCGGCCCTGGCCGGCCACGACCATCACGCTGCTCGGCGACGCCATCAGAGCCTCCCGAGGGGACCGGCTGCTTTAGCCGTCGGGGGAATCGGGAGCGGGAGGGCCGTCAAGGCCCGAGCGTGCCGTGACCTGCCGGGTCTGCGCGTCACGGGTCTCCTTCCGGGTTTTGTCGGTGCCTGCCGGTACCGTGGTCGCGTCGTTACCGAGCGTGGGAGGTGGGTGTGCGCAGGTCGTTCAAGTTCCTGCTGCGCCCCACGAGCAGGCAGGCCGCCGCGCTCGCCGCTTGCCTGGAGGATCACCGAATCCTGTACAACGCCGCTCTGGAGCACCGGCGCACCGCCTACGCCAAGGCCGGGGTGAGTGTCCGCTACGGAGACCAGTCGGCGGAGTTGAAGCACATCCGCGCCGACGATCCAGATGGTCAGGGCCGGTGGTCGTTCTCCTCCCAGCAGGCCACGCTGCGCCGGCTGGACAGGGCGTTCCGGGCGTTCTTCGACCGGGTCAAAGCCGGGCGCGCGCCGGGGTTCCCGCGTTTCAAGGGGCGGGGCTGGTTCGACACGGTGGAATGGCCGAAGGACGGCGACGGCTGCCGGTGGGACTCCCAACCCGAGCATCCGGCCGCCACGTTCGTGCGCCTTCAGGGCGTCGGCCACGTCCGGGTGCACCGGCACCGGGCCGTGAAGGGCCGGGTGAAGACGATCAGCGTCAAGCGTGAAGGGCGCCGCTGGTACGTGGTGCTGTCGTGCGACGACGTGCCCGCGCAGCCGCTGCCCGCCACGGGCGTGGTCGCCGGGATCGACCTGGGCCTCGCCTCGCTGGTCACGACCAGCGACGGCCATCACATCGACAATCAGCGGCACCTGGCCGCCTGCGCCGGCCGTCTGGCATCGGCCCAGCGAGCTCTCGCCCGCCACAAGCGCGGGTCCAAGCGCCGCCGTAAGGCCGTGGCCCGGGTGGCGGCGCTGCACGCCAAGGTCCGCCGCCAGCGGATCGACGGCGCGCACAAGGCCGCCTTGGCGCTGGTCCGCGGCTATGACGTGATCGTGCACGAGGACCTGCGGATCACCCACATGACGCGCTCGGCGTCCGGCACGATCGACGCGCCCGGCCGTAACGTCGCCGCCAAGGCCGGGCTCAACCGAAGCATCCTGGACGCGGGTTGGGGGGTGTTCCTGACGATCCTCGCGCACAAGGCTGAAAGCGCCGGTCGAGAGTTGATCGCAGTCGATCCCCGCAACACCTCCCGCACGTGCTCGCGCTGCGGGCACGTGGCGAAGGACAACCGTCTCACCCAGGCCGCGTTCGCCTGTACGGCGTGCGGGCACACCGCGCACGCCGACGTGAACGCGGCGACCAACATCCTGAGGGCAGGGCTTGCCCTTCGCCAGGCCGCGCAAGCGGCTTAGCGAGAAGCCGCTCCCTTCAGGGAGCGGAGGAGTCACGCTCGGCCGCGCTTCACCCAGGCGGTTTCCCGGTCCGCGCGCCACCCGGCGGGGTGGCCAGGCGGCGGCCGAGCGCCCGTGCCGGCCGTTCCACCCACCGGTACGTCGCCGCGCTCACCAGTACGGCGGCGGCAACGGCGGTCACCGCGACGGCGAGCCGCACCGCGTACGGCCGGTCGCCGAGGTCGCCCACCGCCTCGTGCAGGTAGCCGAACAGCGGATGGTGCACCAGGTAGAGCGAGTAGCTGATCAACCCGAGCCAGGCCAGCGCCTTCGGGACCCGCCGCCCGCGCAACGCCCGCGCCACCGCGAACGTCGCAGCCGCCGCGCCCACCGTGGTGGCCCACACGCCGGGCTCGGCCCACCACCCGACGGGTGCCGCCCACACCGGAGCCAGCGCCACCAGCGCACCGGTGAGCGCCACCGGCCAGAGCGGGCCCGTGCCGCGTTCCCACCGCTGGACGGCCGTGCCGGCGAACATCACCGCCAGGATCGTCAGGCCCAGCCAGGGGATCCGGCCGCCCAGCACCGGCAGCGCCGCCGCCATCAGCCCCAGCGCGTACGCGGCCACCGTACGCGCCCGGCCCGAGACGACCGCGGCCAGCCCGGCGGCGAACACCACGGCCGACCCGTAAGCCAGCCACGGCCCGGGCACCGGCACCACCCCCGGCACCACTGCCGCCACCACGGACGCCACGCCGAACAGCACGGCCACCGCCCCGCTGCGCCGGTGCAGCCCCGCCGTGAACAGCGCCGTCACCAGCAGGTAGAACACCATCTCGTAGGACAGTGTCCACATGGTGTCGGCGACGCCGCCCACCCCTACCACGTCGAGCAGCATCGTCAGATGCGCCGCGACCGAGGAGCCGTCGCGCGGCACCTCCTCCCGCAGCGGCACCCACCACGCCAGGGCGACGACCAGCGCGGCCACGACCAGGTAGAGAGGGTAGAGCCGGAACACCCGGCTGATCCAGAAGCCGCGCAGTTCGCCCCGCCGTTCCAGCGACGCGGGAACGATGTAGCCGCTGACCAGGAAGAACACCATCACGCCGTAGAAGCCGAGGCTGAACCAGTAGGGCCGCAGCGGGGGGAGCACCCACGGCAGGTGTTCGGCGACCACGGCGAGCGCCCCGATGCCGCGCAGCGCGTCCAGCCAGCCGAGCCGGGCACCAGATCCCCGGGCTTCCGTTTCCCGGGAGCCGGACGCCCGGGAGCCGGACGCCCGGGCGTCGGCGGGGGTGTCAGGTGAGGCGTCCGCAGGGGTGTCCGGCCGCGGGCGCCGGGGTAAGGCGGGGGGCGGGAAGCTCGGCATCCGGACGATCTTACCCATAACGCGGCCCTTCGACCGGGCTCCCGAGACCGGGCGGCTGGTCGGGGTCGGTGCCAGTTTCCGAAGTCGTCTGCACCGATGTCCGGAGTCCCTGCACACAGCGGTGAGCGTCGCTGCGTCGTCAGTTGGAGGAGGTGGGTTGTCGATCGCTTCGGGGACGTAGCCGCAGGATCCTTGTCCCCGTCGAGCTTGCCAGGTCACCGCCATCGTGGCCCGCAGCGGGAACGGATCGGCGGGATCTACCGGACCAGCGGCTTCAACGCCAGGCTGTCGTGGGTGTTGGCGGCGCTGATCGCGACAGAAACCGGCACTCCTATCCGATCGGTGATGAGATGGATCTTCGATCCCTTCTTGCCGCAATCGACAGAATTCGGATCTGTCAGCTCCCCGCCTTTCATGGCGCGCACGCTGACCGAGTCGATTGCGCATCGCGACCAGTCCAGCGTGCCGGTAAGCCCCAGATGAGCCACGCTCCAAGCCCCCTTCATGGGTGCTGATAAGAAACTTGTCATAAGCCCTGAACGAGCGTTGCCGGGGGAGCAACGACCACTTGGACCTGTACTTCCCGCCGGTCAGTGATGCCAAGACCCCCGGATGCCGAAGGGCCCGCGGGGCGCGCGGGCCCTGGCCTGTCCTGAGCGTGCGGCTCGGTGGCGTGGTGATCGGTCACTCAGTGGCGGATTGGAGGAGTTCGATCTCGATGGCCGGCACGCCGACTCCCCGTCCTGGGCAGGGTGTTATCCGAGACCTGCGGTACTCCTCACCGGCGCTGTGTCTTCCCTCCGGGCGACACGCAGGACGGCGGCCATGAAGATCAGGCCCACGGTGATGCCCAAGGCGTGCTGAAGGACTGCGACCATCGTGTATTCGGCGGTCACGAAACCTCCGGGCCGCAGGATCACCAGCGGCAGCTTCCAACCGCTC
The DNA here is from genome assembly GCF_043204415.1 of Nonomuraea sp. NPDC047897. Taxonomy (NCBI): domain Bacteria; kingdom Bacillati; phylum Actinomycetota; class Actinomycetes; order Streptosporangiales; family Streptosporangiaceae; genus Nonomuraea; species Nonomuraea sp. NPDC047897. The sequence continues at coordinate 457,067 of NZ_JBIDCC010000003.1, forward strand.
CACGCGAACAGCGAGCCTGAAGCCCCGAAGGCCAGCGTCATCGGGATCCACCGCCGAAGCCGGGCAGCCGGCAGCGCGTGAGCGCCCAGATGCTCCAGGCTCCGAGCAGGACCCACAGTCCCGAACTCGCGTTCAGAAGTCGCCCGTTGAGATCCCCGTGGTCGCGATGCGCCGGGTCGAGGCCCAGCGTCCCGCCCAGCGCCCAGTAGAACCAGGCCAGTCCCAGCCCGGAGGCCACCACCATCGCCATCGTGACCAGGGTCCATGAGCGGGCAGGGCCGTCCCCGACGCGGCCGAGGAAGGCCCTCGGCCATCTCTCCCTCAGATAGATCGGCAAGGCCACGGCCAGCCCCACGGCCATGCCGGCGAAGCCGATGGTGAGGAAGACCGTCTCCCCTCGCGGAGCCGAGGCGGAGTCCGCACCGCCACCCAGATCGACCCCGAGTGCGCCGAGGAGACCTTTGATCACCGAGTAGGGAAGCATCGGGACCAGGAAGCCCGCACCCACCCAGGAAAAGAAGATCACCGGCATGGCCGGCAGCCGACGGCCCCATCGCTGGGCCAGCGCCAGCCCCAGCGCGATTCCGGTCATCGCCATCACCACGGTAACGACGTTCAGCAGCACCCAGTCGGTGGTGCCGTAGTTGTCCGGACCATGTCCGAGCAGCGCCGCGGTGACCCAGATGAGTTTGACCGCCAGGTAGAGCGACATGCTGAGTGCCGCGGCATAGCCCGCGAGTTTGCGCACCGCGCTCCATCGCGCGGGCACACCCATCTCGGCGGGAAACTCACCAGAACCTTGTGTCACCTGAACCCGCCTCCCCTGGTGTGCCGATCTTGATGGGCTCGAGTCTTGCGGGGCGTCGACCGGGCGGGATCCCCCCACGGTGTGGAACGCCTGCGCTTCCTTCCCCCGTACGGGGGAGAAGGATCGCCCTTGGGCCACCAGACTTCCGAGCTCTGGTCATGTCGCGGTTCTGCCGCCATGAGCCGCTGCGCGGCCGATCCGGTTCGTCCGTTCGGCCGTCCCGTCTGTGGACTCCCACGTGGTCCTGCTGGGCGGCCTGGAGTTTGAACGGGTCCACCTCTGCTGGGCTCAGTGGTCACTGGCCGTCCTTGCGGCCAGCGCGGCCAGTCCGTCGCGGCAGGAGGGGTAACGGGGCGTCCAGCCCAGCTCGTCGGTGGCGCGCCGGTTGGACAGGCGGATGCGGGTGGTGACCATCAGGGCGCGCAGGTACGGCAGCGCGGCGAGGAGGCGGCTGGGCACCCGCCGGGGAGGAGGCGCCCCCGCGGCTTGTGCGACGGCGCGGAAGTAGGCCTCGAAGGTGACCGGCTGGTCATCCACGATGTTGTACGGCTGGCCGGGGCGCCCCCGGTGCAGTGCGGCGACGGTGGCCGAGGCGGCGTCGTGGAGGTGGATGAGCGAGACGGCACCGCTGGGGCTCGGGGCGGGCAGCCGGCGTCGCCGGGCGAGGTGGATCAGCCGCCGGGTGGCGGGCTCCGGACCGTAGAACATGCCATAACGCAGGGCGACTCCGTCGATGCCCGGGGTGGCGAGGGCCTGGTCCTCGTTGCTGCGCAGGGAGATCATGTGCCGGTCGAAGCCTCGATGGCCGGTGCGGACGGCGAAGGGGTGGTCCTCGTCCAGCAACTGCTCGCCGTGGTCGCGGTAGCCGTACCCGAGGAAGAACGATTGGGTGAGGAAGCGGCGGGCACCGAGTTCGGCCGCGGCGCGCAGCAGGTGGGCGGTGCCGCGCTCGCGCAGCGCGTCGGTGGCGTACAGGTGTCGGTGCAGGAACGGCACACCGGTGATGGCGGTCGCCTGGTGGATCACCGCGTCGGCTCGCCGGCCCTCCAGGGCGGCCAGCAACTTGTCGACGTTCATGATGTCGGCTTGCACTGGCTGTACGCCCAGTGCGGCCAGCCGGGCCGCGCCGGCGGCGGACCTGGTCAGGCCGAGCACGTGATGTCCCTCGGCCAGCAGCATAGGGATCAGGACGGAGCCGAGTGCGCCGGTCGCGCCGGCCAGCAGGACCCTCATGACCCTGCCTCCGCCCGGCCGCGCAGCTGCTGAATCCGTACGATCCAGGCCGCCAGCGCCACTGCGGAGACCGCCAGCAACGTCCAAGGGTCGGAGGCGTTGCCGCCCAGCGGCAGGTCGAGAGCGTGGTTGACGGCGTGGAAGGTGTTGGTGAACACGAAACCGGCCAAGACCACGGCCAGGACGTCGCGCCAGCGCAGGGCGCACAGCATCATCAACCCGATCCCGATCTGGAACACGCCGGCGTCGTGCAGGAAGTGCACGTGATTGGGCCAGTTGGCGAAACGGGCGAAGCTTGCTGGATCCAGCCGGGCCCAGCATCCGGTGCTCAGCATGGTCAACGCCGCCAGCACCACCACGGCCTTGACCAGTCCATCCTTGGACATCTGTCATGGTTCCTTTCCTCGCTGCTCATGAGAGGCGTGACGCGCCTGGAGGCGTGACATGGACGCCATGTGATCCAGGGCACATGTCACATCTGGGCCGCGGATCGCCTTACATGGGCAGGACATGGCATTCAAGGAGACAGATGGCCGCTGCGGACACCACCTTCAACCAGCACAGGAACCTGCTGTTCACGCTCGCCTACGAAATCCTCGGCAGCGTGCACGACGCCGAGGACGTGGTGCAGGAATCCTGGCTGGCCTGGGCCTCCGTGGAGACCGACCAGATCGAGCATCCCAAGGCGTACCTGGTGCGCATCGCCGTACGGCAAGCGCTGGCACGCTCGCGCCGCCTGCGCGCGGCCCGGGAGGACTACGTAGGGCCCTGGCTACCCGAGCCCCTGCTCACCGCAGCCGACCCCGCCGAGGCTGCCTCCCGGGCAGAAGAACTGACCTTCGGCCTGCTGGTGGTGCTGGAAACCCTCTCTCCTCTGGAACGGGCGGCCTTCGTGCTCCGCGAGGGATTCGGCTACGAGCACGCCGAGATCGCCCGCGTCCTGGAGCGATCCCCCGCAGCGGCCCGCCAGCTGATCCACCGCGCCCGCGAGCACGTCCAGGCGCGGCGGCCGCGCTTCCCCGCAGACCCCGACCTTGCGCGCCGGGCCGCCGAGCGCTTTCTTGCCGCCACGCTCGGCGGCCACCTCGGCGACCTGATGGATGTCCTTGCCCCCGACGTCACCCTATGGACCGACGGCGGCGGCGCGGTGCGGGCCGCCCTACGCCCAGTGAGTGGGGCGGCCAAGGTGGCACGCCTACTCGCGAAGCTCGGCCCCCGCTATGGCCACCTGTGCGCCCGCTGGCTCCCCGGCAGCCAGCCCACCGCGCTGCTGACGGCTGAGGATGAGCTGCTCGCGGTGCTGGTATTGGACCTGGACGCCGTCACCAACAGGGCGCGTCACGTCTACGGCATCGTCAACCCGGGGAAGCTCACCCACCTTTCACCGGCCACCACCTGCATGTAATCGCCGCCTGTCCCGCTGCAGCCGGCCGTCAGTGCAGTTGCATCCTGCTGGGCCGGAGGCGCGACGAGCCGATCCTTTCTGCCGTCGGGGATGTCGGATCCGCCTGCCATACTCACCCGTGATCATGAATGGGAAGAACTGGGGCTACTGATGCGCAAGATCATGCCCGGGGACTACGCGTGGGAGGGCGACTGGCCGGAGGAGATCTACACCGTCACCCTCGTCCGCGGCCTGGACGAGCGCGAGACGCTCCGGCGGTTCGGCGTGTCCGACGACAACATCCATCCGGTGGACGACGAGGAGGTCATGGAGCGCATCGAGGAGACCGACGGCTGCTGCGACATGGTGCTGGTGACCCGGGCCGGCGACTGGACGATCGCCTTCGAGTACAGCGGCTGGGAGGGGACCCGGCCCGAGACCCTGCGCGAGCTGACCCGCGACGGCGGTGAGGCCGTCTCCGTCATGCGCCACAACTACGCGGCTTCGCATGACTTCGCACACGCTGCAGACGGCCGGATTCGGACGGCTTTTCGCCCGCAGACGCCCCAGGAGCGCTGGGGCAGCCACCCCGACGCGCTGATTGAGGACATGCGCGAGCTAGGCCTGGAACCCGAACCGGATGAGGAGTTCCAGTACCTGTCCGGCTCCGTTCCTGCGGCCCTCGCGCTGGCCAGTCGTATCTCCGGAGTGCTTTTCACCCCCGCGCTGCTGGACGGGCCGCTGCTGGGCGGGGTCATCACCGACGCGGTTCCCGACGATCCCCCGGAAGGTGACCCGCTCGCCCGGCACGCCCTGCGGGCCTTCGACCGGGAGCTCGCCGAGGCCATCGACCATGCCTCCCCTGACCTTCAGCGGCGGGCCGCGGTCGCCGAAGCCCGACGCCAGTGTGAGCTGGCCGGCGTGGCCGACCACCCGGTGCTCGCCGCCGCACTGGCTTCGGCCGAGCGGGGCGAGACAAGGCCGGTCGGGCACGACTCCCCGCTCGCTGAACTCATCCGCGGCTACGAGGCGGAGCTGACCGGCCATCCGATCGACGGGGCCACCGGCGAGTGGATGGCCGGCCCGTCTGCGGATCCGCACCGCTCCCAGGACGTCAGCCGCTCCATCTTCTTCATCGATACCGCGACCGGCATGCCGGCATGCCCGAGCTGCAGGTGGCATCACCGCCCGGGCGAAGCGGAGCGGGAGGCAGTCCGGCCGCGCTGGCAGGCGGGGAGATCAGTACGCCACGCCCTGTCACCCGACGCCAGGACGGCCGCCTACAACACCCACTTCCCCCTGGTCCACGGCGGTCAGGTCATGGCCGACCCCGACCACGCGGCGGCCGTTGCCGCGACGCTGCGCGCCGCCTCGACATAGCCGACCCCGACGGCACCCGAACGTCAGCCGGCCGGAAACTCGGACGGACATTCGGGTGGGGCGTCGGGTGGGGTGGGGCGGGTGCCGATGACGGCGGTGGCGTGCAGGGTGCGGTAGGTGGCGATCCGAGGAGTGAGTCCGGCGCGGGCCATCGCCTCGGCGGCCGGCCGCGCCTGCTGTTCGCCGGTCTCGACCAGCAGGTGACCGCCCGGGGCGAGCCAGCGGGGTGCCTGCTCGACGACTCGGCGGACGATGTCGAGCCCGTCGGCGCCCCCGTCGAGCGCCACCAGCGGCTCGTGTTCGCGGGCCTCCGGCGGCAGCAGGGCGATCGCCTCGGTGGGCACGTACGGCGGGCTGGCGATCAGGACGTCGACGCGGCCCAGCAGGTTCGTGGGCAGCGGCTGGTACAGGTCGCCCTCGTGGACGTGGCCGCCGGCGGCGGCGAGGTTGCGGCGGGCGCAGCGCACCGCGGCCGGGTCGATGTCGACGGCGTGCAGCTCGAATGGACCGGCGACCCGATCCGGCCTCGAGCCCGTCCTTGAAACCGGCCCTGAAATCGACCTTGAAACCGGTCTTGTAGCCAGTCCTGTTGCCGGCGCCGGAAGCGGTCCTGAAGCCGGTCCGGGGGGCGGCGTGGGTGCCAGTGCCGCGGCCAGTGCCGCGGCCAGCGCGCCGGAGCCGCAGCACAGGTCCACCACGACGACGGGCCCGCCGTCACCCGCGCCGGGCCCGCGGGCGGTCCGGGCGAGAGCGGATCGGGCGAGAGCGGTGGCCTGGTCGGCGAGGAACTCGCTGCGGCGGCGCGGCACGAAGACGCCCGTGTCCACGGCGATGCGCATGCCGCGGAACTCGGCCCAGCCGAGGACGTGTTCGAGCGGCAGGCCGGCGACGCGTCGTTCGACCATGGCGTCGAGGTCGCCGGCGTCGTGGGCGGTGGACAGGAGCAGCCGCGCCTCGTCCTCGGCGAACACGCAGCCGGCGGCGCGCAGTCGCGTCACGATGGGGGCGGGGTCGAGGGAGTGCGGCGGCGTCGGGGACGACAGCGGGGATGGCATGGAGCGCCTTTCGGGTGCCCAGGGGCGCTCTCCCGGTCACCTACGCCGTGGCGACGGCACGACCACGAGGGGAGAGCACCCGGCCTGACATGGCGGTAATGGGGCTCACCTCCTCAGTCGTGTCCACCTGGGACGGCCACCCTATCGGAGCCGGTCCTGGCGGGGCAAAAGCACCCCGTGCGGCAGGGCCGGCGGCCCCGCCGGGAACAAGGCGCATCCCCTGACGGCCGCCGCGGCGGCCGTCAGGGCTGGTACGGCGGGGCGACGCCCCATCCCCAGCGCGGCACCGGCGCGTCGGTCACCGGGGTGGCGCCGGGCCCCGAGTTGTGCACCGCGAGCCGGGTGCCCCACTCGATGTAGCCGGCGAACGCGGCCCGGAACTCCGGGTCGTCGGGCAGCCCCGCCTCGTCGGCGGCGTCCATGAGCAGGCTCACCCACCGGCGCCGTTGCGGCTCGGTGATGCCCCTGCCGAGATGCTGGCGCAGCATGTGCGGGTAGCCGCCGCGCTCCTTGGTGTAGCGGTCGGGGCCGCCGAACACCTCGCCCAGCCACATGGCGACGTAGCGGGGATGCCCCGGGTCCATGTGCGCGAACAGCGGCCCGATCAGCTCGTCCTTGACCACCTGGGCGTAGAACACCTCGGTCAGCCGCTCCAGCGCCTGCGCGCCGCCCGCCCACTCGTACAGTGTGGGCCCCGGTTCATCGATCATGTAATCATGTAATCACCGGAGTGGCGGGCCGCGCAACCTCACACCAGCAGCACCGACGGATCACGCTCGGGCGGCCCCGCCGGCCACCACTGCCCGTCACGCAGCTCGAACGGGTACCAGCGGCCGTCCCTGCCGTAACGGAGCTGGAGCTCGCCCACCGTCCAACGGTTGCGCCACGCCTGCACCGCCGGAGGAGCCTCGCCCTCCCAGCCCGCCTCCAGCAGCGCCCGCGAGCGGGCCAGCTCCTGCCCGGGCGGGGTCCAGGGCGACTCCAGCACCTCCAGCCCGCTCACGCCGCCGTACCGCCAGGCCCGTACCGCCGCCTCCAGCCCCACATCCAGATCGTGCTCGGCGGCCAGCCGGACGCGGTCCTGGAACTCGGTCAGCTCGGCCTGCCGGCCCGACACCAGCAGCTCACGCGCCCGCGAGGCCGCCGAGGCGGCCAGCACCCGCAGCGCCGCCACCCCCACGCCCGGCGCCGGATCGAGCTCCAGCGGGGTGAAGGCCACCTCCACCGGCGGCGGGTCCGGCAGCGGCGGCACGCCCAGCGCGAACGCCACGGCGGCGGGCACGCCCGCCGCCGTGGCCCGCACCGTGGCCCGCACCGTGGCCCGCACCGGATCCGGCACCGAGCGGCTCTGCAACGCCTCGACCAGCTCCTGCCGGCCGCGCCCACGCAACAGCAGCAGCACGAACGGATCGCCGTCGAGCAGCCACGACGCCTGGTAGCACAAGGCGGCCGCGTGCTTGCACGGATGGCCCCAGTCGGGACAGGAACAGTCCGGCTCCAGATCGCCGACCGTCGGCAGCAACGGCACGCCCGCCTGCTCTGCCGCCTCCACCAGGTCGTGCGGCATCTCGCCGTCCAGCAGCGCGGCGATGTGCCCCGCCTTGGCGGCCACCTGGTCGAGGAAGCGTTCCCACTCGGCCTCGCCGAGCTGCTCGACCCGGACCACCGTGTGGTACTCGGCGTCGTAGCCGGGCTCCTCGGTGACGGCGGCGAGCCGGCCCGGACTGACCGTGATCGGGCCCACCTGGCCCGTCTTGGCGTAGGCACGACCCTTCTTCAACAGCCCATGGTCCAGGGAGGTGTCCTCCATGGCCTTGATCCAGGCCCGCCCCCACCAGGAGGTCGCGAACCGGGCACCGGCCCCCTGCCGGGAGAAGGCGGGAAACCCCCGCGCGGCACTCACGTCGGATCTCATCGCAGCTCCACCAGGGCGGCCAGCTCGGCGTCGGTCAGTTCGGTCAGGGCCGCCTCGCCGGCGGCCAGCACGGACTCGGCCAGGGACCGCTTGGCGGCCAGCATCCCGGCGATACGGTCCTCGATGGTGCCCTCGGCGATCAGCCGGTGCACCTGCACCGGCCTGGTCTGCCCGATGCGGTAGGCACGGTCGGTCGCCTGGTCCTCGACCGCCGGGTTCCACCAGCGGTCGTAGTGGATCACGTGGTCGGCCCGGGTGAGGTTGAGCCCCGTGCCGGCCGCCTTCAGCGACAGCAGGAACACCGGGGCGCCGCCGTCCTGGAAACGCCGCACCATCTCCTCCCGGCGGGCCACCGGCGTGCCGCCGTGCAGCAACTGCGTGGCCACGCCCCGGCCGGTCAGGTGCCGCTCCAGCAGCCGCGCCATGGCGACGTACTGGGTGAAGACCAGCACCGCGCCGTCCTCGGCGACGATCGTGTCGACCAGCTCGTCCAGCAGCTCCAGCTTGCCCGAACGGCCGGTCAGCCGCGGCTGCGCCTCGTGCAGGTACTGCGCCGGATGGTTGCAGATCTGCTTGAGCCCGGTCAGCAGCTTGACCACCAGACCCCGCCTGGCCATCCCGCGCGCACCCTCGATCTGCGCCATGATCTCGCGGACCGCGGCCTCGTACAGGCCCGCCTGCTCGGCGGTGAGCGGCACCGGCCGGTCGGTCTCGGTCTTCGGCGGCAGCTCGGGCGCGATGCCCGGATCGGACTTGCGGCGGCGCAGCAGGAACGGCCCCACCAGCCGGGCCAGCCGCTCGGCCGCCTCACCATCACCCGACTCAACCGGTTTGGCCCACCGTGTCCGGAACCTGCCCAGCGAGCCGAGCAGCCCCGGCGTGGTCCAGTCGAGGACGGCCCACAGCTCCGACAGGTTGTTCTCGACCGGGGTGCCGGTCAGCGCGACGCGGGCGGCCGCCGGGATCTCCCGCAGCGCCTTGGCGGTGCCGGAGGTGGGGTTCTTGACGTGCTGGGCCTCGTCGGCCACCACCAGACCCCACGTGTGCTCCGCCAGCCGGGCCGCGTCCAGCCGCATGGTGCCGTACGTCGTCAGCACGAACCCCTCCTCGGCGAGGGCGCGCGCGCTGCCGTGGTAGCGGCGCACCGCGACGCCGGGCGCGAACCGGGTGATCTCCCGCTCCCAGTTGCCCAGCAGCGACGCCGGGCACACCACCAGGGTCGGCCCGCCGCCCGCCCCGCGCCGGTGCAGGTGCAGCGCGATCAGCGTGATCGTCTTACCCAGGCCCATGTCGTCGGCCAGGCAGGCGCCCAGCCCGAGCGAGGTCATCCTGGCCAGCCAGCGCAGCCCCTGCAACTGGTAGTCGCGCAGCGTCGCGGCCAGCTCCGCGGGCGCCGGGACGTCCTCCGGCTCGGTGAGCCGCTCACGCAGCTCGGCCAGCCAGGCGCTCGGCTCCACCGGCACCTGCTCGCCGTCGACCTCCACGGCGCCGGTGAGCGCGGCGCCGAGCGCCTGCAGCCCGGTCAGCGGCGTCAGGTCGCGCCGGCGCGCCCGGCGCGCCAGCTCGGGGTCGACGAGCACCCACTGGTCGCGCAGCCGCACGACCGGGCGGTGCGCCTCGGCCAGCCGGTCCATCTCCGCGGCGGTCAGCCGCTCGCCGCCGAGGGCGAGCTGCCAGTCGAAGCTCGTCAGGTGGTGGCCGCCGAAGAAGGACGGCAGGTCGGACGGCGCGGCGTCCCGCTCCCCGACGACCGCGCGGGCACTCAGGCCGCGCACCATCGACCGCGGCCAGTGCACCTCCACCCCGGCGGCGGCCAGCCGCTCGGCGCCGCCGGCCAGGAGCTGCTCCACCTCGCCGTCGGACAGCGTCAGCTCGTCGGGCACCTCGCTGTCGAGCAGCCGCTCCAGCGCCGGCCAGGCGCGGGCCGCCCGCCGCACGGCCATGGTGGCGTCGATCCGCGCCCGCGGCCCGAACCCGTGGTCGCCGCCGTCCCACAGCTCCGCGGCGTCGGCCACGAGCGACGGATCGGCCAGGCTGTGCACCTGCACGACCGCCCGGAACTCCGCCTCGGCCGGGTCGTCGGCCTCCAGCCGCAGCGACAGCCGCACCCCCGAGTCCAGACCGGCGGCCACCTCGTCGGCCCAGCCCCGCAGGTGCGGCACCTTGACGGGGCGGACGGCCGCGAACGCGGTCGTGCCGGTGGCACGCACCGCGCCGGGCGAGCGCGGCATCGCGTCGGCCACCGCGTCGAGGAACGCCCGCACCAGCCCCTCGGCGTCGGCCAGCAGCGGCCCGTCCGCCTGCGCGCCGTCCAGCGGAACGGCCCGCGCGGTCGCCGGCATCGCCTCGGCCAGCTCCCTGATGCGCAGCAGGTCGGCGGCGTCGAACGGGCCCGCCCGCCAGGAGTCGTTCCCCTGCGCCGTCACGCCGGGCACGACGCGGCCCCGGGTGACGAGCTGCAGCGCCACCAGCGCCACCGCTCCCCAGAAGCGGGCCGCCGGGTGCGCCTGCTCGTCGCGGCGAGCCCGCACCAGGCTCGCCACGGCCTCGCCGACGGGCACGCGGGTGGCCCCCACCCGGTGGACGCGCAGCCCGCCGCCGAGCGGCCGCACCACGCAAACCGTGGCGTCGCCCGCCCTGGCGTCGCCGGACGGGATCTCACCGGACGGGGCGTCGCCGTCGAGGTCGAGAAAGGCCATCTGGCCCGCTCGGGGCGGGTCCGAGGGCTCGAAGACGACCGCCTGTCGTACCAGTTCCGTTGAGGAGCTCACGACCGTACAGTGTACGGTACATAGGCAGTGCGGTTTACCCCAACAACACCTGGTTGCCTTCCGCATTACCCGCACCCCCGATCGCCCCTAGCCTTGTCGCATGACTGAATGGATGGTTTGGCTCATGGAGCGCCTCGGGGCGCCCGGCGCGGGCATCGCGATCGCCCTGGAGAACCTCTTCCCGCCGTTGCCCAGCGAAGTGGTGCTGCCGCTCGCCGGCTTCACCGCCAGCAGGGGCGACATGGGACTGGTCGACGTACTGGTGTTCACCACGCTGGGCTCCGTGCTGGGCGCGCTCGCCCTCTACTGGGTCGGCGCGCTGCTCGGCCGGGACCGGGTGCTGGCCATCGCCGCCAAGATGCCGCTGGTCAAGCCGTCCGACATCGAAAAGACGGAAGCATGGTTCCTCAAGCACGGCCGCATGACCGTGTTCTTCGGACGGATGATCCCCATCTTCCGCAGCCTCATCTCCGTCCCGGCCGGCGTGGAACGCATGCCCCTGCTCACCTTCCTCGCCCTGACCACGGCGGGCAGCGCGATCTGGAACACCGCCTTCGTCCTGGCCGGCTACGCGCTGGGCGAGCAGTGGGAGCTGGTCGAGGGCTACGTCGGCATCGGCTCCAAGGTGGTGCTCGGCCTCGTGGCGCTGGCGGTCGTCGTCTTCATCGGCGTACGGCTGGCCGAGCGGCGCAAGGGACGGCATGCCTCACGTCGCTGACGGCGCCCGGATCGTCGCGGCGGTGACACTCGGCACGCTCACCGCCCTGCTGGAGGCGGCTTTCCTGCTCCTGGCACTGCCGTTCCTCGGCAACCCGAACGTCTCGGCGGGCGCCACACGGCTGGCGAGGCTGGAGGCCCGCCGGCTCCGCCTCGACCCGGCCGCGCTGCGCCTGACCCTCGGCCCGGCGCACGACGACCAGCCGGACGCCGGGCCGGACGAGCAGCCGGACGGCGGGCGGGCGCTGCGCTACCTCGCCGCCCGGCTGCCCGCCGGCGTGCTCGGCGGGCTCATCCTCGCGCTGCTCGGCTACGGCGCCTACATCGGCATCGACCTCGCCCTCGCCTGGGCGAACGGGCAGCCCTACGACGGCATGCGAAGCTCCCTGCCGCTGGCCCTGTCCACCGCCGTCGTCGGCGTCGTCCTGCTCTTCCTGGACCTGTCGGGCCTGGCCGGCGTGTACGCCCTGGAGCGGCGGCTGGCGCGCCGGCTGCTGGCACCCGACCCCACCGAGGCGCTGCACCGCCGCATCGCCGAGCTGGCCGAGAGCCGGGCCGGGATCGTCGCGGCGATCGACTCCGAGCGCCGCCGGATCGAACGCGACCTGCACGACGGCCTCCAGCAACGCCTGGTCGCCCTGTCCATGCTCATCGGCCGTTCACGGCGAGGCCGCCCCGAACTGCTCGACCAGGCCCACCAGGAGGCCCAGCGCGCACTGAGCGAACTACGGGAGGTCGCCTGGCGCGTCTACCCGAGCGGCCTGGACACCCTCGGGCTGGGCGAGGCCCTGTCCGGCGTGGCCGAACGCTCCTCCGTGCCGGTGCGGGTCACCTGCGACCTGCCCGAACGGCCGCCGATGCCGGTGGAGACCGCCGCGTACTTCGTGGTGTGCGAGGCGGTGACCAACGCCGCCAAACACTCCGGCGCCACCCTGATCACGGTCGACGTGCGCCGGTGCGGCACCATGGTCGTCGTGACAGTACGCGACGACGGCTCCGGCGGCGCGGACCCCGCCGGCGGCGGCCTGTCGGGGCTGGCGCGCCGGGTGGCCGCGCTGGACGGCAGGTTCAAGGTGGACAGCCCGACCGGCGGGCCGACGACGATCGTGGCGGAGCTGCCGTGCGGGTGATCCTGGCCGAGGACTCGACGCTGCTGCGCGAGGGCCTGGTACGGCTGCTGCTGGAGGAGGGCCACGAGGTGCCCGCCGCCGTGAGCGACGCCGCCGCCCTGCTGACGGCCGTGGCCGCGAACGTCCCCGACATCGTGGTGGTGGACGTGCGGATGCCGCCCACCCACACCGACGAGGGGCTGCGCGCCGCGCTGGAGGTCAGACGCCGCTGGCCCGCCGTGCGGGTGCTGGTGCTGTCGCAGTACGTGGAGAAGAAGTACGCCACCGAGCTGATGAGCGGCGACGTGGAAGGAGTCGGCTACCTGCTCAAGGACCGGGTGGCGCAGGTGGGCGACTTCCTGGACGCCCTCGACCGGGTGGGCGCCGGGGGAGCGGCGTTCGACCCCGAAGTCGTCCGCCAGCTCCTCGCCCGCACCTCGCACGCCGACCCGCTCGCCCGGCTGACGCCGCGCGAGCGGCAGGTGCTGGAGCGCATGGCGCAGGGCCTGACCAACGCCTCGATCGCGCAGGAACTGCACGTGTCCCAGAGCGCCGTGGAAAAACACGTCAACGCGCTGTTCGACAAGCTGGAGCTGTCGCACACGGCCGGATACAGCCGCCGCGTGCTGGCCGTCCTGCGCTACCTGCAGTCCTGAGAGCCGGCCCCCCGGCGGCCCCCGACCCGGGCCCCCGACCCGGGCCCCCGACCCGGGCCCCCGACCCGGGCGCCCGGCCCGGGCCGTCCGCGGCTCCCGGGCCGGCGCACACGCCGGCTCAGCAGCTCCCGGCCGGCTCAGCAGCTCCCGGCCGGCTCAGCGGCTCTCGACGGCCACGCGCAGGCCGAGGGCGATGAGCACGGTGCCGCTGACCGCGTCCAGCCGGCGCCGGACCGTCGGCCGGCGAAACCACGCCCCGGCCCGCCCCACCGCGGCCGCGAGCGCCAGATACAGCACGATCTCGATGCCAACCTGCACCAGGGCCAGCAGCGCCGTGGTGGCGAACAACGGCCGGTCGGCCGGGACGAACTGCGGATAGAACGCGATCATGAAGGCGGCGGCCTTCGGGTTGGCCAGCATCACCACCACCCCCTCACCGAACGCCTTCCACCACCCACGCGCCGACTCCGGGGCGAGCTCCGCCACGGCCTGCACCTCCCGCGCGCCGCGCCGGGCCGACCGCCACGCCTGCACCCCCAGGTAGAGCAGGAAACCCGCCCCGACGACACGCAGCACCAGGAAGGCCACCTCGGAAGCGGCCACCAGCGCCGCCAACCCCGCGGCGGCGAACAACGCCCACACATAAAGGCCCGCCTCCAGCCCCAACACCGTGGGCACCGCGCCGGACAGACCGCGCAACGCGGCCCGGCGCAGGATCAACGCCATCGCCGGGCCCGGCGAGGCGGAGATCAACACGACGGCCACCACGAAAGCGGGCAACGAGGAAACAATGTCCATCGGGCCATTGTGAACTACCCTGATCTTCCGCCACAACGCACCAACGGGCCGTGGGGCGGCGGCACGGCCGTCCACTAGGGTGTGGGCGTGATCAGCCGCCGGGAACTCAACCGCGCCACGCTCGCCCGCCAACTGCTGCTGCGACGGCACGCCATGCCCGCTCTGCAGGCCGTGGAGCACCTCGTGGGACTGCAGGCGCAGGCGCCGTTCCCGCCGTACTTCGGGCTGTGGTCACGCCTGCAAGGGTTCCGGCCCGACGAACTCGCCCGGCTGCTGGTGGAGCGCGACGTGGTCCGGCTCGTGCTCATGCGCGGCACCGTCCACCTGGTCAGCGCCGACGACGGCCTGACGCTGCGGCCCCTGCTGCAGCCGCTGCTCACCAAGCTCGTCGCTGCCACGCACGGACCGCGCCTGCGGCAGACCGGCCCCGAGGAGATCGTCAAGGCCGGCCGCGAGGCGCTGGAACAGGCCGGCCCGCTCACCGCCGCCAAGTTGGGCGCCGCGCTGGCCGAGCGCTTCCCCGACGTCGGCGCCCACGTCGCGGCCCATCTGATGCGCTGCCTCGTGCCGCTGGTGCAGGTCCCGCCACGGGCCGTGTGGGGCAAGGCCGGGCAGACCGCCTATGCGACCATCGAGACGTGGCTCGGCCGCGAACCGCACCCCGACCCCTCCCCGCAACGGATGGTGCTGCGCTACCTGGCCGCGTTCGGGCCGGCCACCGTGGCCGACCTGCAGGCCTGGTCCGGGCTGACAGGGCTGCGCGAGATCGTCGAACCGCTGCGCCCACGGCTGGTACGCCTGCGCGACGACAACGGCAGAGAACTGCTCGACCTGCCCGAGGCCCCCCGGCCCGACGCCGACGAGCCGGCCCCCGTACGGCTGGTGGCGCCGTTCGACAACCTGCTGCTCAGCCACGCCGACCGCACCCGCGTCATCTCCGACGAGCACCGCCGCCGCGTCATCACCGTCAACGGCCAGGTCCTCGGCACCGTGCTCGTCGACGGCTTCGTCCACGGCGTGTGGCGGCGCGACAAGCACGTGGTGACCGTCGAGGCGTTCGCACCGCTGACGGCCGGGCAGAAGGAGGAGGTCCACGCCGAGGCGCTCGCCCTGCTCGCCTTCGCCGAGCCGGGCCGGTCCGCCGTCCACGAGGTCAGGGTGATCGACGGGTGAGCCACGCCTACATGGGAGCCGCCGTACAGGTGGCCGCGCCGCCGGAGCGGGTCTTCACCCTGCTCACCGACTGGCCACGACACCGGGAGTGGATGGTCCTGACCAGCGCCCGCAGCACCGGCCCCCACCAGGTCGAGGCGTTCACCGGGATCGGGCCGTTCGGCTTCCTGGACACCATGACGATCACCCGGTGGGAGCCGCCCCGGCTGGTGCGCGTCCGCCACACCGGCCGGGTCGTGCGCGGCGAGGGCGCCTTCCGCGTCGAACCCTGCCAGGGCGGCACCCGCATCGTCTGGGCCGAACGGCTGGACCTGCCGTTCGGGCCGCTCGGGCGGGCTCTTTGGCCGCTGGCCCGCCCCGTCGCCGGCGCGCTGGCCCGCCTGTCGCTGCGCCGCCTCGCCCGCCTCGCCGCCTAGCGCGAGGGCCGCCACGGCCGAGCGGGCCCTGTCCGGCACCTGCACCGGCACCGGCACCGGCGCGCTCGGCCGGTGGCGGCAGGTTCGTGGAAGCGCCGCCTGGGGTGTCGGGAGCAGGCTGGACTGCCCCGATGATCGGGGCGTCGAATGCGGAGGTGTCGTCGTGCAGGATGTCGTGCAGGGTGTGGTGATCGTCGTGGTGGCGGGCTTCTTTCTCGCCATGGGCGTGTTCGGACTGGTCGCGCCCGCCGCGCTGATCAGGCCGTTCCGGATGGCCGCCGACTCCGCCGAGGCGCGCAGCGAGATACGGGCGGTGTACGGCGGCTTCGGCGTGGCCGTCGGCGGCCTGTTGCTGGTGGCGCTGGCCGACGCGGGCGGGCTGCGCACGGGGGTGCTGGTCACCGTCGCCGTGTCCCTGCTGGGCATGGCCTGCGGGCGGCTGGTGGGGCGGGCGGTCGAACGGCCGGCGGCGTTCTACCCCGTCTGGTGCTACTTCTGCGTGGAGGTCGCCGCAGCGGGCGCGCTGCTGGCCGTCCTCAGGTGACGTCCTCAGGTGACGGGTCCAGGCACCGGATCGTCAGATCCTGAGACAGCAGAGCGCTCGGCGTGAGACCGAACATGGCGCGAAACGCCGTGCTCAGATGGGACGGGCTGGCGAAGAAGCCGTCGGCCGCCGCCCGCGTGAGGGTGTGGCCGTCCGCCAGCGCCCGCGCGGCCCGATGCATCTGCGCCCACAGCCTGAAGCGCCGATACGACGTGCCGGTGCCGTCCCTGAACAGCCGCAGGAAACGAGACTCCGACAATCCCAGCTCCGCTCCCACCAGCGCGGCGGGCAACGGCCGGTCGGCGTCCAGGAGCCGCCGGGTCGCGGCCGTGACGCGCGGGTCGCCGTACCCCGTCCCGGCGCGGCCGGTGGCCTTGGAGACCCAGGCGGCAACCTGCGGGACCGCCGTGCGCGAGGACAGCTCCGCCCCCGCCGCGACCAGGTCGTCCTCGTGCCGGTGCCCGGCCAGGAACCGCTCCCCGCCGGCACCGGCACCGGCCGTGAAGCGGGCGCGGCACCCCCGATCGTCCGCCGAGCCGGCGTCGAGATACAGGAACACCATGCGCTCGCCGGACGCCGTGAGCTGGTGGCGCACCCGGGGGGCGACGAGCACCGTGCGCGCCCGCAGCCGGCCACCGGCCGGCGCGTCAACGGTGAAGGCCGCGTCCACGCCCACGGCCAGGCACGCCACCGCCCCCGAATGCGGCCCCAGCCGCAGGGACGGTCCGGCGTACAGGGCGCGGCCCGGCCACAGCCACACCACCGCCCCGCTCGGCCTGCTCCTCACCTGGGCCTGCTCCTCACCTGGGCCTGCTCCTCACCTGGGCCTGCTCCTCACCTGGGCCTGCTCCTCACCTCGGCCCGCCCGCCTCACCCGAGCCGTCACGCACGCGGCCCACCGTCGCCCACCCTGCCACCGTCGCCCACCCTGGCCGCCCGCAGCATCCGCGGGTGCAGCAGGCTCGCCCGCTCCTCAGGCATGCCACCCGCCAGCGCGGCCCGCACGAGCGCGGCACCGACCCACGCCAGGTCCACGGGCTCGCCGTCGTCGCGACGCAGCATCACTTCCGTGGCGGCCCGGCCCGCGCACAGCGTCCGCAGCAGCGGCCGCGCCGGCGCCGGCACAGGGAAGGCGGCGATGTCGTCCCGGCCGGTCCGCAGCACGACGACGGCGTTGTCACCGCCGGCGCCGTCGGCGACCGAGCACAGGTCCTGCGGGGTCAGCCCGGCCAGCGCGTCCACGGCCGCGCCCGTCGCGTCCAGCAGGGCGACCGCCGCCGCCTCCGCCGTACGGCCGTCCGCGGCCAGCCGGGCGACGCCGCGCCGTAACAGCCGCCGCTCCTCGCGGGTGAGAGCCCCGGCCGCGCTCCCGCCACAGGAACCGGCGGGGGAGCCGGCGGGGGAATTGGCGGGGGAGCCGGCGCCGCCCCCCGCCCCGCCCGCCTCACAGCCGGCCCGCAACGCGCCGCACCGCCAGGCGTAGGCGTAGAACGCGTCCAGGACGGCCCGCCGCCTGGCCACCGTGGCACTCGCCAGCGGCCTACCGGCCACCCGCGCACCACCGGACGGCCCGCCGGCCAACGCGGCCGTACAGTAACGCCCCACCTCCGCCCCCGTGACGGCCAGCAGGCCGAGGCCCGGCTCGGCGGCACGTAACCAGCGCAGGAACGACGCCAGCACCCGCAGGCGCACCTGCCGCATGGCGGGGGAGGAGGTGTCGCGCAGCCACGAAGCCACCGTGTCACGGCCGAGCGGGTCGAGCGCGTCGACCAGGTCGACGTCGGCACCGCTCACCTCGCCGCCGTCGCCCGGCCGGCGGCGAGGCCGCAGCCCGGCGATCCGCCCGATGCCGCTGACCTTGACCCTGGGGTCGCTCGTCACTGCGCCTGGGAGACCGGTCATGAGGGTGATCTTCTCACGGAGCGGGGAGTGAGCTCGTCCCCCCGGCGCGCAACCGACCTCGCGGGCCTAACGTGGTGACGTGCTGCCCGCCCATCTGACACCGCTCGACGGCAAGCCGCCCCGGCCGCCGGGCCCCGCCGGGTTCCTGCCCTTCGCCCTGCTCGGCGTCGGGGTCGTGGCCGAGACCGCGGACGGCACGCTGCGACCCGCCTGGCTGTCGTGGACCGCGCTGGCCGCCGCCTGCGCGCTGTACGCCGGCGTGGTGGTGCTGACCTTCCGCGGCAGGCCGCGCCCCGCCTGGATCGCGCTCGCGGCGCTGGCCGCCGTGGTGACACTCATGGCGGCCCGGTACGGCGCGAGCTGGCGCTACCTGTTCCCGCTGGTGGGGGTGGCCTGCGGGATCGCCCTGTACGGCAGGGCCGTGCGGGTCGTCCTGGCGGCGCTGACCGTGCTGACGGCCGCCACGGTGTGGGCGCAGGGCGCCTCCGTCGAGCCGGTCATGGCCTTCTCGTGGGGGACGTTCAGCACCGGCCTGGTCGTCGCGACACTGCTGCACCTGTACGCCGTGATCGGCGAGCTGCGCGAGACCCGCCGCCGGCTGGCCGAGGCGGCCGTCGCCGAGGAACGGCTGCGCTTCGCCCGCGACCTGCACGACCTGCTGGGCCACACCCTCTCGGTGATCGTCGTCAAGGCCGAGGCGGTACGACGGCTGGCCCGGCGCGACCCCGCCCAGGCCGAACGCCAGGCCGGCGACATCGAGGCGGTGGGCCGGCAGGCGCTGACGGAGGTGCGCGAGGCGGTCACCGGCTACCGCCGCGCCGGCCTGCTGGGCGAACTGGCCCGCGCCCGCGACGCGCTGGCCGCCGCGGGCATCGAGGCCACCGTCCACCACAGCGGCCCGGCGCCGGTGGGGGAGCAGGAGGCGCTGCTGGGCTGGGTGGTGCGCGAGGGCGTCACGAACGTGATCCGCCACAGCGGCGCCACCCGGGTCGAGATCGAGGTGGGCGCGGACACGATCCGCATCCGCGACGACGGCCGCCCGGCCGCCGCGCACCCGCCACCGGCCAACCAGGCGGACACCCCCATGCGGGCATCGCAGGGGACGGAACCGGCCGACCCCGTCAACGGCGGCAGCGGGCTGCGCGGCCTGGCCGAACGCCTGGCCAGGGCCGGCGGCCACATCCAGGCGGGACCGCTGCCGCAGGGCGGCTACGAACTGACCGCCCGCCTCCCCCCACGCCGGCCCACCGGCTGATCCCCGGCGCTCAGCACACCAGGCCCGGAGCGAGGCTCACGCGGACTTCTCCCGGGGACGCGGCTCGCCACCCGGCAGACCGCGCGGCACGAGGGTGGGATTGACCTTGTCGAGCACGGTGCCCCGCGTGATCACGACACGGGCCACGTCGTCCCGGCTAGGCACCTCGTACATGACGTCGAGCAGCACCTCCTCCAAAATCGCGCGGGCGGCGCGGGCACCGGTGCGACGCAGCAGCGCCTGGTCGGCGATCGCGCCGACGGCGTCCTCGGCGAACTCCAGCTCGACCCCGTCGAGCTCCAGCAGCCGCTGGTACTGCCGGATCAGGGCGTCGCGCGGCTCGGTGAGGATGCGCACCAGCGCCGCGCGGTCCGGCGGCTGCAGCGCCGTCACGATCGGCAGGCGGCCGACAAGCTCCGGGATCAGCCCGTACGCCAGCAGGTCGGCGGGCATGACCTCGGCCATGAGGTCCTCCCTCGGGGCCTGCGGCGTCGCGCCGAACCCGGCGCCACGGCGGGCGGTGCGCTGCTCGACGACCCGGTCCAGACCGTCGAACGCGCCGCCGACGATGAACAGCACGCCGGTGGTGTCGATCCGCAGGAAGTCCTGCTGCGGGTGTCTGCGTCCACCCTGCGAGGGCACGCTCGCCACCGTGCCTTCGACGATCTTCAACAGCGCCTGCTGGACGCCCTCGCCGGAGACGTCACGGGTGACCGACGGATTGTCACCCCTGCGAGCGATCTTGTCGATCTCGTCGATGTAGACGATCCCGGTCTCGGCCTTGGCGATGTCACCGTCGGCGGCCTGGACGAGCTTGAGCAGGATGTTCTCGACGTCCTCGCCGACATAGCCCGCCTCGGTCAGGGCGGTGGCGTCGGCGATCGCGAACGGCACGTCCAGCAGCCGCGCCAGCGTCCGCGCCAGGTAGGTCTTGCCGGAGCCGGTCGGGCCGACCAGCAGGATGTTGGACTTGCCCAGCTCGACCGCGTCGGCCTCGCGCGGCACCGCGATGCGCTTGTAGTGGTTGTGGACCGCGACCGCCAGCGCCTTCTTGGCACCGTCCTGGCCGATGACGTACTGGTCGAGGAAGGCGTGGATCTCGCGCGGCACCGGCACCCGGCGCGGGGCGGGCCGGGCGGCGGCGAACTCCTCGGCGATCAGCTCGTTGCATAGCTCGACGCACTCGTCGCAGATGCAGATCCGGCCCGGTCCCGCGATGAGCTTGCGCACCTGCTGCTGGTCCTTGCCGCAGAACCTGCACCTCAGCAGATCGCTGCCGCCGCCTGTCCGTGCCACTCGGATGCGTCCCCTCACCGGTCGGTACGGCCCCGGCCGTCCTCCTCGGACGACCCCGGCCAGATGATGCCACCATCTGGATTGTGACGGTATCCTGGATCTTCAGGCGCCGCAAACGCCACAGAGGGAGGACGATGGCCCGGCTCACCAGGGCGGAGCTGCAGGAACGCACCAGGGCCAAAGTGCTGGCCGCCGCCCGCGAGGAGTTCGCCGAGCACGGTTACGACGCGGCCCGCATCGACGGCATCGCCGAACGTGCCGAGCTGACCCGCGGCGCCGTCTACTCCAACTTCCCCGGCAAGCGCGCGCTCTACTTCACCGTCCTGGCCGACCTCGCCGAAGCCGACCAGCCTGCCCCACCCGACGGTCCGCCCTACGGCCCATTCGACGGCACGTCCGACGACACCTACGACAACGCCTACGCCGGGACCGGCGGCGCGTCGGGGGAGCCCGGCCGCGAGACGCGTGAGACGCTCGCCGCGTTCGCCCGCGCCTGGGTCACCCGGCTGCCCCTGGCCACCGACGACCGCCACGGCGAAGCCCGGCTGGGCAGAGACCTGATGCCCGTCATCATCGCCGACGAGCTGACCCGGCGACCCTTCGCCCAGCTCGTCCGGCTCAACGCGCTCCTGCTCGGACTCACCCTGGAACGCCCGCCGCGGACCGGCCCCGCAGGCGCCCGCAAGGTGCGACTCGCGCAGACGGCCCTCACCCTGCTGCACGGCGCCAGCCGGCTGGCCGCCGCCGCACCGGGCTTCACCGAACCGTTCGACGTCGTCACCGCCTGCGGCCGCCTCGCCGACCTCGACCTGGACGACGCCTGGCACCCGCCCACCGCGTTCACCCCCGCACTACCCGCCGACCAGGCATGGGCGCCCCCAGCCGCCCAGGACACGCTGCGCGACGAGCCCGCCCTGCTCACCGGAGACGGAGTCGTGGCCGTCGTGGGACTGCACCGGCTCGCCGCCGCCGAGGAGGCCGTCCGCGCGGCGCCGCCCGGCACCCACGTGACGGCCGTGCTGGTCACCGGCACACCGGCCGAACTGACGCCGCTGGCCCGGCTGGCCCTCGCGGACCTGCGCCGCTGCCTGCGCCAGGCCATCCCCACCGCCTCCTGGCCACCCCTGCAAGTGGTGCACGACCCGCACGGCGAACTGGCGGCGGCCGCCGGGGTGCCCGCCGTCAGCGACGGCACCGAGGCCGCCGTCCGCATCGAACGCGGCCGGATCGTCGCCCGCGCCGACGGTCTCGGCGCCTGCCACGCCGCCGCGACCACCGAAACCGGCACGCCGCACCGGCACGCCGCACCATCCAGCACACCGTCCTGCACGCCATGACGCCCCGCCATGCCGCGAACCGGCCCCCCACCCGACCCGCGGCCGCTGACACCCCACGCACCGGCCGCGACGGCCCTCGTCCCCGCCACAGCGGCCCTCAGACCAGACCCCCGTCGGCCCGCACATTCACCCCCGTCAACCAGCCGGCATCCGGCCCCAGCAGCAACGCCACCACCGCCGCGATGTCAGCCGGCGTCCCCACCCGGCCCAGCGCCGTCATGTGGGCCACCGTCTCCAGCACCTCCGCCGGCGCACCGGCCCGCAGCAGATCGGTGTCGGTCGCGCCGGGGGAGACGCAGTTGACGGTGATGCCCCGCCGGCCCAGCTCCCGCGACGCCACCCGGGTCACCTGCTCCAGCGCCGCCTTGCTCGCCGCGTACACCGACTCACCCGGGCTCGGCCAGGCCGTGCCCGTGGTCGAGACGTTCACGATCCGCCCCCCATCGGCCATCCGCCGCGCCGCCGCCCGCAACGTGAAATAGGCGCCCCGCGCGTTGACCGCCATCACCCGGTCGTACACCTGCGGCGTCACCTCCTCCACCGGCGCGTGCGCGATGACCCCGGCGTTGTTCACCAACGCCGACAACGGCCCCGCCCCAGCCGCGGCGAACACCTCCTCGGCCACCTCGAACAACCGCTCCACCTGCTCCAGCTCCGCCGCGTCCGCCCGCACGGCCGTCGCCCGGCCCCCGCAACCGGCGGCCACCTCCCGCGCCGCCCGCTCATCGGCCGCATAGCTGAACACCACGCACGCCCCGTCGCGCACCAGCCGCTCCACCACCGCCCGCCCGATCCCACGCGAACCACCCGTCACCACAACCGCCATGCCCATCGCCGCAGCTCCTTCCCATCGACTTCGCCATCGACTTTCCGATCGACTTTCCGTCGAGGCCGTCCGGTACGCCGCTCACCCTGACACCCGTTGCGGAAAGCCAACTTCCGCAACGCGCGCGAAGATGCATCCATGAGCGCACGAACCACACGCGACCCCGCGACCCGGCTGCTGCGCCTGCTGTCACTGCTGCAATCACGCACCGACTGGCCCGGCCCGGAACTCGCCCGACGCCTGGCCGTCAGCACCCGCACCATCCGCACCGACATCGAACGGCTGCGCGACCTCGGCTACCCCGTCACCGCCACCACCGGCACCGCGGGCGGCTACCGGCTCGGCCCCGGCGCCCGCCTGCCGCCCCTGCTCCTCGACGACGACGAGGCAGTCGCGGTCGCCGTCGCCCTGCGCACCATCGCCACCGGCACCGGCACCCTGACCGACAGCGCCGCGGCGGGCGTCGAGGAAACCTCCCTGCGCGCCCTGACCAAACTCCACCAGCTCC
Organism: Nonomuraea sp. NPDC047897; assembly: GCF_043204415.1. NCBI lineage: Bacteria > Bacillati > Actinomycetota > Actinomycetes > Streptosporangiales > Streptosporangiaceae > Nonomuraea > Nonomuraea sp. NPDC047897. Next base: position 480,150 of record NZ_JBIDCC010000003.1, read on the forward strand.
TGCCCGCCCGGCTACGACCCCGCCTCGCGGCGCTGGCCGCCTACACGGTGCCGGCACCCGGCGGCGGACCCGCCGTCGAGGCCGACGTGCTGGCCACCCTGGCCGGCGCCTGCCGCGAGCGGCGGCGCCTGCGCTTCACCTACCGCGACCACAACGGCACCACCACCGTCCGCGACACCGAACCGCACCGCCTGGTCTGCACCGGACGCCGCTGGTACCTCGTCGCCTGGGACGTCGACCGCGACGGCTGGCGCAGCTTCCGCGTGGACCGGCTCACCCCCCGCACCCCTCCCGGACCCCCGTTCACCCCCCGGCCGCTGCCCGACGGCGACGTCATCTCCTACGTCACCAAAGGCGTCGCCTCGGTCCTGGGACCGTGCCGCACCACCGCCACGGTGCAGGCGCCCGCCGACGTCGTCGCCGGACGCATCCCCCCGGTCGCCCGCGCCGAACCCCTCACCCCCGCCACCTGCCTGCTGCACATCGGCGCGAGCACACCGCTGCTGCTGGCCGTCTACCTGGCCGCGCTCGGCCTCGACTTCACCGTCGACGGCCCACCCGAGCTCCTCGACCAGCTACGACACGTCGCCGCACGGTGCACCACGGCCCTGCCACCCGGCGACCCGCCCGCCCCCTGACCCGGCACGCGCCGCCACCGCCGCGGCGAACGCCGCGATCACCGGATGCGCCCGCCTGCCGTCACCGGACAACTCCGGCTGGAACAACGTGGCCAGGAAGAACGGATGCGACGGCAGCTCCGCCACCCGCACCGCCCCGTCGTCGGCGTGCCCGGAGAACACCAGGCCGCGCTCCTCCAGCAGCCGCCGGTAACCCGGGTTCAGCCCGTAGGAACAGTTGTAGGCCTCCACACTCGACCGCACCCCCATGATCCGCTCGATCAGCGAACCCGCCGACAACCGCACCACCTCCTCATGCCCGGCCAGCGAGCACGCGAGCGGCGTCAAAAGGAACTCCCGCGCCCCCGGCTCGTTCTCCGCGTGCGCCACCTCCAGACCGCACACGTGCCGCGCGAACTCCAGCAACATGTGCTGGAACCCGCCACACGTCCCCAGGAACGGGATGCCGTGCTCCCGCGCCGTACGCGCCGCCGCCACCGCCCCCTCCTCACTGCGGTACGGGCTGCCCGGCAACATCCAGATCCCGTCGAACCGCTCCAACCCACCCGCGTCGCCCGCGGCGTCGGCCGTGGGGATCCAGTACGCGTCCAACGCGACACCCTCACGCTCCCGCAACGCCTCCACCAGCAGCGGAACACGGACATGCGAGCGGACACCGGGGGAGCGGTCAGCGACCAGAGCGATTCTCATGCCCCCATCGTCACCCCCACCCCCACCGCAGCGCCAACGATGAATCCTGCACCTGCTATAAGCATCACTGATGGACCCTCACCTGCTGCGCACCTTCGTCACCGTCGCCCGCACCGGCTCCTTCTCCACCGCGGCCCAGCGACTCGGCTACACCCAGTCAGCCGTCTCCCAGCAGATCGCCGCCCTGGAAAGCGACCTCGGCCTGCCCCTGCTGCACCGCCGCCCGGTCACCCCCACCGAAGCCGGCGCCCGCCTGCTCGACCACGCCGAACCCCTGCTGCTACGCCTGCGCGCCGCACGCGCCGACGTGCTGCGCACCGCCGCCATGCCCGCCCACCGGCTCACCCTCGCCGCCACACCCCTGGCGCTCAACCCCCGCCTCGCCCACCGGCTGGCCCGCGCCCGCGCCGCCCAACCCCGCCTGCAGATCACGATCCGCACCTGCGCCCGCGACGAGGTCATGCGGCAGGTCGCCGTGGGGGAGGCCACGATCGGCCTGGCCGACGGCATCGCCGCCCCCAACGACCCGCTGCCGCCGCACGACGCCGCCCCCCTCACCACCACCGGCCTCTGCCAGGAGGACCTCGTCGTCGCCCTGCCCCCCGACCACCCGCTGGCCGGCCGGCCCGGCCTGCGACTGGCCGACCTCGTCGACGCCCGCTGGCTGCAGACCACGCTGTGCCCCGTGCGACGGCTGCGCCACCTGGCCGGCGACGGTTTCCCCGTCGCCCTCGACTACACCGGCGACGACGTCCACACCGTCCTCAACCTCGTCGCCGCCGGACACGGCCTGACCCTGCTGCCCGCCTCCGTCGGCCGCGGCGTGCCCCTGTCGCACCCCCGGCTCGTCCACCGGGTCGAACTCCTGCACGCCACCCTGCCCGACGGCCCCGCCGCCCGCCTGGCGGCCGACCTGTCATGACACGCGACCCAGCAGCCCCGCCCCTCACCTCGCGACGCTCAACCCACGTCCCCCGTCCGCCAGCCCGCCACACCCCCCGGCACGGGCGCGTCCGCGTCGTACGGAGCCCGCGTGAAAACGAACGTGTTGACATCCAGATGATCACCCGCCGGCCGCAGCGTCTCACCCGCGTAATACCCGTCGAGCCCCACCCACGTCCCGTCCGCACGCGGCACGAACCTCGACGCCCGGCCACCCCCGCCCACCGGCGCCAGCGACAACCACCCACCCGGCAACACCCGCAACAGGTACGGGGTCGGCCCCCAATGCCACAACCCCGTCAACGCCAGCAGCCGCGGATCGACCGCCGACGGCGCCCACTCCCGCGGCAACCGCGGCTCGTACCGCTCCAGAATGTCCAGCAGGTCCACCAGCAGCGACCGGCTCACCCCCGACGTGGCATTGGCCAGATACAGCACCCCCACCCCGTCGTCCGGATCGGCCCACACCGTCGCCAAGAACCCCGGCATCGACCCGGTGTGCCCGGCCAGCCGCCGACCCGCGTGCCGCATCACCTGCAGCCCCAGCCCGTACCCGCCGGTCCAGGCGTCACCGTCGTCCACCGTCGCCGGCTCCCGCATCTCCGCGACCGTCTCCGGCGCCAGCACACCCCCCGTCTCACCCCCGCAGAACGCCGCCCACCGCGCCAGATCCGCCGCACTCGACCACAACTGCCCGGCCGGCGCCATCGCCGCCGCGTCGTGCTCCGGCTCCGCCAGCAGCACATCGGCGTACGGATGCACGGCGTAACCGCGGGCATGCGGCGCGCGCGGCCGCTCGGTCGTCGACCGCATCCCGAGCGGCTCCAGCACCTCCTCCCGCACCGCCCGCAACCACGGCACCCCCCGCAACCGCGCCACCAGCTCACCCAGCAGCGCGAACCCCACATTGCTGTAGTGGTAGCGGCGGCCCGGCCGATGCTTGACATGACCACCGTCCAGCCGCGCCATCAGCTCCGGCACCGCGATGCCGGGCGTGCGCTCCCACCAGCCGGTCGGCGGCTCCGCGGTCAGCCCGCCGGTGTGCGACAGCAACTGGGCCACGCTCACCTCACCCATCCCACCAGCCGCCTCCGGCAGATGCCTGCCGACCGGGTCGGACAGCTCCAGCCGGCCCTCGTCCCGCAGCCGCATCACCACCGTCGCCACCAGCGACTTGGTGATCGACCCCAGCCGGTACTGGGTACGCAGGGTCGGCGGCTCACCCTCGACCCGGCCCCGCGCCCCGAACCAGGCGACCCGCCCGTCACGCACGACCGCGGCCACGATCGACGGAACCCGCCCCTGCGCCTGGTCGACCGCCAGCCGGCGCAGCAGCGCCCGCCCCGTCTCCGCGCCCACCCACCCTGTGTCCATGGCCGCCCAGCCTAGCGGCCACCCCGCCGCCGACCGGCGGTGATCGTCTCCCGCGCCACAGTCCCCGGCCCGTGCTCTACTCTGGCCCGGGAAAGGCGGACGGAGAGGTTGCGGTGAAGGCTGGCGCGGACCATCCCCCCGGCGTGGCGCTGGATGCCGTACTTGAGCGCATCACCTACGCCAACGAGGAGACCGGCTACACGATTGCCCGCGTGGCGACCGAACGCTCCGGAAGCGACCTGCTCACCGTCGTCGGCCCGCTGCTCGGCGCCCAGGTGGGGGAGTCCCTGCGGCTGACCGGACGCTGGACCTCCCACCCCCGCTACGGCCGCCAGTTCGAGGTGTGGTCCTACACCACCGTGCTGCCCGCCACCGTGCAGGGCATCCGCCGCTACCTCGGCTCCGGCCTCATCAAGGGCATCGGCCCCAAGATGGCCGAACGCATCGTCGACCACTTCGGCACCGACACCCTCGACGTCATCGAGCAGACCCCCGAACGGCTCGTCGAGGTGCCCGGACTCGGCCCCAAACGCACCAAGATGATCGCCGCCGCCTGGGACGAACAGAAAATCATCAAAGAGGTGATGATCTTCCTGCAGGGCGTCGGCGTGTCCACCTCCATCGCCGTACGCATCTTCAAGCAGTACGGCGAAGCCTCCATCACCGTCGTCCGCACCACCCCCTACAAACTCGCCGACGACGTGTGGGGGATCGGCTTCAAGACCGCCGACACCATCGCCCAGGCCGTCGGCATCCCGCACGACAGCCCCGAACGCGTCAAAGCCGGCCTGCGCTACACCCTGTCCCAGGCCGCCGACGACGGCCACTGCTACCTGCCCGCCCCCAACCTCGTCGCCGACGCCGTCAAGATCCTCGACGTGCCCGCCGACCTCATCACCACCTGCCTCGACGACCTCACCGCCGACGAAGGCGTCATCCGCGAGGACATCCCCGCCGGCGACAACCTCGTCCCCGCCGTCTACCTGCCGCCCTTCCACCGCGCCGAACAGTCCCTCGCCGGCGGCCTGCTCACCCTGCTGCGAGGCGGCCACGACCGGCTCAAGACCTTCACCGACGTCGACTGGGAACGCGCCGAAACCTGGCTGCGCGAGCGGACCGGCGCCGACCTCGCCCCCGAACAACGCCAAGCCGTCCGCCTCGCCCTCACCCACAAGGTCGCCGTCCTCACCGGCGGCCCCGGCTGCGGCAAAAGCTTCACCGTCCGCTCCATCGTCACCCTCGCCCGCGCCAAACGTGCCCGCGTCATCCTCGCCGCACCCACCGGCCGCGCCGCCAAACGCCTGGCCGAACTCACCGGCCACGAAGCCACCACCGTCCACCGCCTGCTGCAGCTACGCCCGGGCGGCGAGGCCACCTTCGACCGCGACAACCCCCTCGACGCCGACCTCGTCGTCGTCGACGAAGCCTCCATGCTCGACCTGCTCCTGGCCAACAAACTCGTCAAAGCCGTCGCACCCGGCGCCCACCTGCTCTTCGTCGGCGACGTCGACCAACTCCCGTCCGTCGGCGCCGGCGAGGTCCTCAAAGACCTGCTCGCCGCCGACGACATCCCCCGCGTCCGCCTCACCCAGATCTTCCGCCAGGCCCAGGAATCCGGCGTCGTCGTCAACGCCCACCGCGTCAACACCGGCCGCCACCCCGTCCTGGAAGGCATGAAGGACTTCTTCCTTTTCCCCTGCGACGAACCCGACGACATCGCCCGCCTCACCGTCGACGTCGTCGCCCGCCGCATCCCCCGCAAGTTCGGCCTCGACGCCCGCCGCGACATCCAGGTCCTGGCCCCCATGCACCGCGGCGCCGCCGGCGCCGCCGCCCTCAACACCGCCCTGCAGGAAGCCCTCACCCCCGCCCGCGACAACATGCCCGAACGCCGCTACGGCGGCCGCGTCTTCCGCGTCGGCGACAAGGTCACCCAGCTACGCAACAACTACGACAAGGGCGCCGCCGGCGTCTTCAACGGCACCGTCGGCATCGTCGCCGACATCCGCCCCGACGAGCACAAGCTCACCGTCCTGACCGACGAGGACGAACACGTCGACTACGCCTTCGACGAACTCGACGAACTCGCCCACGCCTACGCCGTCTCCATCCACCGCTCCCAGGGCAGCGAATACCCCGCCGTCGTCATCCCCCTGGCCACCAGCGCCTGGATGATGCTCCAGCGCAACCTCCTCTACACCGCCATCACCCGCGCCAAGCGCCTCGTCGTCATCGTCGGCTCCCGCCGCGCGCTCGCCCAGGCCATCCGCACCAAAGGCGCCGGCCGCCGGCACACCGGCCTCACCCACCGCCTCACCACCCGCTGACCGGCCGCCCACCAGCCCGCCCACCGGCCGTCCACCAGGCCCCCTTTACCACCCCTTGACCTCGCTTGACCTGCGACTGACCGCAACAAGTGATGGAAACGTGACCGAACTCTCCCATATCGTTCCGCGTCATACATGTACGAGCATTAAGGTTTTTGGGGAGCACTTTGCTGCCCTGGGGGAGAGGACCGTCTTGAACATCGCGCCACGCTGGAGCAAGCCCACAGCCGGCATCGCGCTGCTGACCGCAGCCGCCCTGACGGCCGCATGCTCAGGCGGCAACACCGTCACCGCCGACCCCGCCGCGCCCGACGCCACCACCTCCGCCACCCCCCAGGCGCCCACCATCACCATCACCCCCGCCGAAGGCAGCAAGAAAGTCACCCCCGACAAGAAGATCGTCGTCACCGCAGCCGGCGGAACCCTCGACGACGTCACCGTCGAAGGCGGCGACGACAAGGTCACCGGCACCTACAACGCCGACAAGACCCGCTGGACCAGCAAGGGCAACCTCGAACCGGCCACCGCCTACAAGGTCACCGCCACCTCCGGCACCACCACCACCGCCGGCCAGTTCACCACCCTCAAGCCCGAACGCGAACTCAAGGTCGCCGACGTCACCCCCAACCGCAAGGGCGAGAAGATCGGCGTCGGCGCCCCCCTCATCGTCACCTTCAACCAGCCCGTCACCGACAAGGCCTCCGTCGAACGCGCCCTCCACGTCGAAGCCGAAAAGCCCGTCCCAGGCGCCTGGCGCTGGATCAACGACACCGTCGTCATCTACCGCACCGCCAAATACTGGCCCGCCCACCAGAAAGTCACCCTCACCGCCGACCTCGACGGCGTCAAAGCCGGCCAGGACACCTACGGCGTCGAGGACTACGACACCACCCTCACCATCGGCGCCAAGGTCATCAGCAAGGTCGACGTCAACAAGAAGATGATGTGGGTCTACCGCGACGGCAAACGCGTCAAGACCATGCGCATCAGCGCCGGCATGGCCACCACCCGCGAATACACCACCACCTCCGGCGTCCACCTCACCATGGAGCGCGCCAACCCCGTCCGCATGATCTCCCCAGGCCGCAAGAAAGGCGACCCCGGCTACTACGACGTGATGATCGACCACGCCGTACGCATCTCCAACTCCGGCGAATACGTCCACGCCAAGGACAACGTCTGGGCCCAAGGCGTCCGCAACGTCAGCCACGGCTGCATCAACGCCCGCCCCGACCAGGCCAAATGGTTCCACGACACCATGCAGCGCGGCGACATCGTCGACATCACCGGCACCGACCGCGCCCTCGAATGGAACAACGGCTGGGGCTACTGGCAGATGTCCTTCACCCAGTGGAAGAAGGGCAGCGCCATCAAGGAGCCCTGACCCGGCCCCTCCGAACGCCCCGCCCTCGCGGCCCTGAGCCCGCCAGGACGAACCCCCCTAAAGGCGCCGCTCCAACACCATCCCCGGCCACTCACCGACCGAGAACGGCGCCACCCGCGTGAACCCGCACTGCTCGTAGTAACCCACCAGCCGGCCATCACCACCGGCATAGCAGTCCACCCGCAACAACCCCACCCCGCGCCGCACCGCCTCACCGGCCGCCCAGTCCAGCAGCGCCCGCCCCACCCCACGCCCCGCGAACCGCCGGTCGATCACCAACGCCTGCACATACAGCTCAGGCTCCACCGCCGGCGTCACATACGCGTGCGCCGGCCCCACCACCACACACCCCGCCGGCTCACCCTCGACCTCCGCGACGCGCATCCCGCCGCCCTCGGCCCACCCCCGCACCTGCTCGGTCCGCCGCGCGTCACCCGTGAACGGCCGGCTGCCCCACTGCCCCTCACGCCCACGACTCACCAGAAACTCCACCGCACCGTCGAACATCGACAGCACAGCACCCACATCACCCACACCACCCTGACGGATCATCACCCGCCCAGGCTAGGCCACCACACCCGCCCGCCTCGACCCGGCCACCACCAGATACGGACGAGGCTGCCGCACCCCACCCGCCCCTCGAAAACCCTCGAAGAAAACCACGAACGCCCGCCGCAACTCCTCCCGCCGCTCCGGCCCCAACGACTCCGCCAGCACCCGCGTCGGCCCGTACACCGTGGAGAACAGCTCCCACACCTCCTCACCCGACCCCGACACCTGCGGCGCGTCCCCCTCCTCGAACCGCAACGCGAACGCCTCCCCGAGCAGCTCCTCCACGTACGCCCGATCACCCCACCGAAACGGAGACTCCGCACCCGGAGGCGGCGCCGGCATGAACGGCGCCATCACCCCGAACATGTCCACCACCCCCCGCTCCGCACTCCAATGACCCAACACCAGCCGCCCACCGGGACGGCACACCCGCGCCAGCTCACGCGCCACCGCCCCATGATCCGGCGCGAAGATCGACCCGACACTCGACACCACCACGTCGAACGCCGCATCCCCGTACGGCAACGCCTCCGCGTCACCCACCTCGTACCGGACCGGCAACCCCTCCGCACCCGCCAGCCGCCGCGCCGTCTCCACCAGCGCCGGAGCCAGATCCACCCCCGTCACCTCGGCACCCGCCCGCGCCAACCGCACCGCCAACGCACCCGTGCCCGTGCCCACGTCCAGCACCCGCTCCCCGGCACGCACCGCCGCCACCCGCGCCACATGGTCGAGCAACGGCCGGTAATGCTCCGGCAGCCGCTCGTACGGACCCGCGCCCCACACCGCGCTCTGCCGCTTCTTCAACTCCTCGAACCCCATGCCCCCGCCCCTCCCACAGCGCGCCCCCGCACAGCACCGGGCCTTCCCACCTGCGGCAACACGAAAACCACCGCACCTTGCGGCCCGGCCGGCCCCGATCAGACCAGCGAAAGCTGCGGGAAACGCGGCCGCCCCGCCACCACCACCGGCTCCGGCGCCCCGCACCGCAACCCGTACAGCCGGCACAACTGCTCGATCTGCCCCGTGATGCGCGCCTCGTAATCAGCCGACGGCAACCCCACCCCGTCGTACAGCTCCTCATACCGGCCCACCAGCTGCGGATGCGCCTCACCCAGCCACGCCAGATACCAGGACCGCGTCGCCGCCGGCAACCGCAGCACCACCGGCTCCACCCCCGCGGCACCCGTCGCCGCGATCCGCCGCACCGTCGCCGCGAGCTGGTCGGCCGCGTCAGTGAGCAACGGCAGCACCGGCGACATCAGCACCCGGCACGCCACCCCAGCCTCCACCAGCGCCGACACCAGCTCCAGCCGCGCCTGCGCACCCACCGCACCCGGCTCCACCGCCCGCCGGATCCGCTCGTCCACGAACGCGATCGACACCGCCACCTGCGCCCCCGCCTCCGCCAGCGCCGCCGCGTCCCGCAACACCAGCGGACTCCTGGTGTAGACGGTGAACGGCACCCCCGCCTCACCCAGCGCCCCGACGACCCCCGGCATCAACCGGTAGACCTCCTCGGCCGCCTGGTAGCAGTCACCCGTCACCCCCACCGCCAGCGGCTCACCCGCCCAGCGCCCCAACTCCGCCCGCAGCCGCTCCACCACGTTGGGCTTCACCACCACCCGCGTGTCGAAATCACGACCCGGATCCAGCCCCAGCTTCGCGTGCCCGGCACGAGCCCCGCAGCCACGACAGGCATGAGCACAACCCCGATAGGGGGAGACGGCCCACCGCTGCGCGATCCCCGCCGCCCGCGGCACCCGCTCGATCACCGTACGGGCCTGCGTCTCGTAGAAGCCTTCGCGCCACACCGCCCGCCGCTCGATCAGCCGACGATCATCGGATGCGTCCACAAGCGAAAGCGCGTCCCAACCCACACCACCCAGTGGAACACGCATTCGACTCCCTTTCAAGCGCTTCCCCCCAACCCCCACCACCCCCATAAACTGGTACGCACGTACCACTTCGAAGGAGGCCACCCATGGCCTGGCTCCTACTCGCCCTCGCCATCACCGCCGAAGTCCTCGCCACCACCGCACTCAAACTCAGTAACGGCCTCACCCACCTCGGCTGGACCGCCACCGTCGCCGCCGGCTACATCACCTCCTTCGCCCTCCTCGCCCAAGCACTCAAACTCCACCTCGACATGGGCACCGCCTACGCCGTCTGGGCCGGAGCCGGCACCGCCGCCATCGCCCTCATCGGCGCCGCCTTCATGGGCGAAACCCTCACCCCCCTCAAAATCGGCGGCATCCTCCTCATCATCGGCGGCGTCGTCGTCCTCAACCTCCAAGGCACCCATTGACCACCCACCAACCACCCCGGCCACCCCAACCACCGCAGCCACCCCAACCACCGCGGCCCACCCAGGAACGCGGCCGCCGGCGCCGCGCCACCCTCCTGGCCACCGCCGTCGACATCCTCACCGAAGGCGGCTTCGTCGCCCTCACCCACCGCGCCGTCGCCACCCGCGCCCGCCTGCCCCTGGCCGCCACCACCTACTACTTCACCTCACGCGACCAACTCCTCGCCGAAGCCTTCGCCCAACTCGTCGACACCGAACTGGCCACCCTGCGCACCTGGACCACCACCCACGGCCTGACCAGCCTGCCCGACCTCATCACCACCGCCGACCCCGCCCGCCAGCTCAGCCTCTGGGAACTCTACGTACACGCCGGCCGCGACCCCGCCCTGCGCCGCATCGCCCGCCACTGGAGCGACGGCTGCCTCACCCTCCTCGCCGAAACCCTCCACCTGCCCACCACCGACCCCCACCTCCGCCTGCTCCACATCACCCTGTCCGCCCTGTGGCTCGAACTCGTCGTCGAACGCCGCCCCGCCGACCAAGCCCGCACCCTGCTCCGACTCGCCCTCGAAAACATCTCGACCACCCGCTGACCGCATCCCTACACTGCCCCCGTGCTGAAACCCGACTACCCGATCCACACCGACCGGCTGCTGCTGCGCCCCCTCACCCCAGCCGACCTGCCCGCCGTCCACGCCTACGAGTCACGCCCCGACGTCGCCCGCTACCTCTACTGGGAACCCCGCGACCTCGACGCCGTACGCACCTTCCTGCACAAGAAGACGACCTGCACCGCCCTGCACGACGAAGGCGACGCCCTCGACCTCGCCATCACCCTGCGCCACAACGGCCAGGTCATCGGCAACGGCCTGCTCATGTGGACCAGCAAACAACACCGCCAAGGCGAGATCGGCTACGTCCTGCACCCCGACCACCACGGCCACGGCTACGCCACCGAAACCGGCCGCGCCCTGCTGCACCTCGGCTTCGACGGACTCGGCCTGCACCGCATCGTCGGCCGCATCGACGGCCGCAACACCGCCTCCGCCCGCGTCCTGGAAAAACTCGGCATGCGCCGCGAAGCCCACCTCGTCCACAACGAACACGTCAAAGGCGAATGGACCGACGAGGTCATCTACGCCATGCTCGAAACCGAGTGGACACCATGACCATCCTGCACCTCGCCCTGGCCACCGACTGGACCGCCGCCCGCACCAGCGGCCACTACCGCGTCTCCACGCTCGGCCGCACCCTCGAACAAGAGGGCTTCATCCACTGCAGCCGCGACCACGACCAGCTACGCGCCGTCCACGCCGCCTACTACAGCCACCTCACCCAGCCCCTGCTCGTCCTCGAGATCGACCCCACCACCCTCGACGTACGCCTCGAAGACGGCTTCCCGCACGTCTACGGCCCCATCCCGATCGACGCCGTCACCGCCACCCACCCCTACCCACCCACCCCCTGACCACCGGCCCCCGGGGCCTGGGCCCGCAAGCCCCCACCCGATCGGCAGGCCGTTCGCGCCGGCAGCCGGCGGGGGAGGGGAGGCCACCATAATGATGTGGCTTCAGTCGTCGGGGGAATCGGGAGCGGGAGGGCCGCCAAGGTCCGAGCGTGCTCTGACCTGCGAGGTCTGCGCATCGCAGACGTCCTTTCCGGGTTTTGTCGGTGCCTGCCGATACCGTGGTCGTGCCGTTACCGAGCGTGGGAGATGGGTGTGCGCCGGTCGTTCCGGTTCCTGCTGCGCCCCACGGCTCGCCAGGCGGCCGCGCTCGCCGCTTGCCTGGAGGATCACCGGCAGCTGTACAACGCCGCTCTGGAGCACCGGCGCACCGCCTACGCCAAGGCCGGTGTCACGGTCCGGTACGGAGATCAGTCGGCTGAGTTGAAGCACATCCGCGCCGACGATCTGGATGGGCAGGGCCGCTGGTCGGCGGGCTCGCAGCAGCAGACTCTTCGCCGTCTGGACAAGGCGTTCGCCGCGTTCTTCCGCCGGATCAAGAAGGGGGCGAAGCCCGGCTACCCGCGGTTCAAGGGCCGGGGCTGGTTCGACACGGTCGAGTGGCCCGCAACCAAGAACGGCGCGACCTGGGACTCCCAGCCACATGAACCGGTGACACGGGTTTACCTGCTCGGCATCGGCCATGTGCGGGTGCATCAGCACCGCCGGGTCAAGGGCCGCGTGAAGACGATCGCCGTGAAGCGCGAGGGCTCGCGCTGGTTCGTGGTGCTGTCGTGTGACGAGGTGCCCGCGCGGCCGCTGCCCGCCACGGGTGTGGTCGCGGGGATCGACCTGGGTGTCGCCTCGCTGGTCACGACCAGCGACGGTCACCATATCGACAACCGGCGGCACCTGGCCGCCTGCGCCGGCCGTCTGGCGTCGGCCCAGCGCGATCTCGCCCGCAAGAAGCGTGGGTCCAGGCGTCGCCGTAAGGCGGTGGCCCGGGTGGCGGCGTTGCACGCCAAGGTGCGGCGGCAGCGGGTGGACGGCGCGCACAAGGCCGCCTTGGCGCTGGTCGGCGGCTATGACGTGATCGTGCACGAGGACCTGCGGATCATCCACATGACCCGTTCGGCGTCCGGCACGATCGACGCCCCCGGCCGTAACGTCGCCGCCAAGTCCGGGCTCAACCGTTCGATTCTTGACGCGGGTTGGGGGGTGTTCCTGACGATCCTCGCGCACAAGGCTGAAAGCGCCGGTCGAGAGCTGATCGCAGTCGATCCCCGCAACACCTCCCGCACGTGCTCGCGCTGCGGGCACTGCGCGAAGGAGAACCGTCTCACCCAGGCCGCGTTCGCCTGTACGGCGTGCGGGCACACCGGGCACGCCGACGTGAACGCGGCGACCAACATCCTGAGGGCAGGGCTTGCCCTTCGCGACGCTGCGGAAGCGGCTTAGCGAGAAGCCGCTCCCTTCAGGGAGCGGAGGAGTCACCGCCGACTACATCCGCTGGTCCTTCGAGGGGGGACCGTCCAGCAGGTCACCTTCGCGCCGCCGCTCGTGGACGGCGACCAGGCCGCGATCGAGTTCCGGGTGCACGCCTTCGGCGACAGCGGGACACCCCTCACGCTGGCCGGCTGCGTGTTCGTCCGCTTTGACGCCGACGGCCTCGCCGTACGCACCCGCGACTACTGGCACACGGCGCAGGGCCACCTCTGAGCGCGCCCGGTCATGGGGGAGCGGCCAGCACCCATCGCGCCGGTCAGAGGCGGACGGGAGCCATCCGCACCGGCGCCGGAGCCTGCGGCACCTGAGGCAGCCGCTGAGCCGCAGCCGCCTGCCGTGCCGCCTCACGCTCACGTTCGGCCTCGGCGAGCCGCTCGGCGCACCCGCCGGCGCAGTAACCGTTGGTCACGATCAGCCGCCCGCGCACCGCCGTGTACGACTCACGGCCCGTGGCGGGCAGAACCCCCTGGCACACCGAGCACAAGACCGACTGAGTCCCCACGTGCTGCTCCTCTCGCGGCGCGGATAGCAGATTCCCACACTAAACCGCGGCCGAGCCGGGGGACAGCGAATCAACTGAAGGTCAAGCGAACCGTCATGCTCACGGACGGTCACCATCAGACTTACTTGACATAATGTTCATTATCGAGCAATCACGGAAAGTGGCTCCGGCTAGGGCGAACGCCCGGCCGCCGGCCGCCCGCACCCGGCGTCCCGGCACCCCGTCACCGCCGATCACCCACAGCGTGATTCTCGTCACCCCACGCGCACCGACCCCGCAAAGTCACCGGCGCACCACCGGACCGCCGGGAACACATCCCGAAACACGCCGAGCCGTCAACGCCCTCTGACATTCGGGTCAAGGCGAGGCTACGATCAATGCATGCACAGCCTGGCGATCTCCACCCCGGGCCTCATCGCGCTCACCGCCGTCGTGACCGCCGCGATCATCTTTCTGATCGTCCTGGCCGTCCGCCTCACCCAGCGCCCCCGCAACCGCCCCGCCCCCAGCAACGACCTGGTCGACCAGGCCCGTGAGCTCAAGGCGATGGGCCAACTCCAGGAGGCCGTCTTCCTCGTGCGCGGCGAGACCGGCATGAGCCACCGAGCCGCCACCCGCTTCGTCAACCGCCTCTGACCATCACGAACCATGCGATACCGGACAGAAGGTGGATTCTGTCCGGTATCGCATCAGCCTGTTCTGAACGCGGAACACCCGGCCGCCGCCGACCCCCGAAAACGCCCGGCCTACGACGATCGCCGCGCCCAGCGAAAACACGACGCCCGGCGCGGCTCCGACCCCGGGGTCCGCGCTCGTTCCCAAGTCCCGGCCGCCGGGGCGACGCAGGCGGGCGCCGGCGGGACGGACCCGCTCCCCCGCCGGAATACCGCACCGCCCGAATTGTTCGACAGGAATGCGCGAAAAATACCGCGACAACTCCCCCGGCGGTTATGGGCGGCATGTATAGTCCGGCGTCCGTCGAGAAATAGCGAAAAGCGGCCACTAATCTTGCCAAGCCTGCCGGGCACGCAGAAAGTGAGGGGTGACCAGCAAGAATCCACGACCGATGGAGGAATGGTGGACCGACCCGTCCGCGGACGCCGGCGCGCCCGGATGCTGATCCGGCGCGTGTTGTCCATGGCTCTGGGAATTGTCGTCGTGGCGTTTGTCGTCGCGCCGCCCGCCGCGGCGATGGCGCCGCCCACGCCGAAGGATTTCGTGTCGTACCTCGATCTTGAGTGCTTCAAGACCGACCCGTACCAGCCGCCGGCCGTGGGCCTGGCGCTGCGGCACCTCAACCCGGTGCTCAACGATCTGCCGCCCGAGCAGGTCACGCTGGGCGTGCGCGAGCAGTTGTGCGTGCCGGTCGCCAAGAACAACGTGATCCCGCCGCCGGAGGTCCTGGACTTCGTCAGGTTCGTCGACCTGGCCTGCTACCGGGTCGTCACCCCGGCGACGGGCAAGGCGCTGGTGCTCAGCCATCTCAATCCGGTGCTGCAGGACCTGCCGCGCACCGAGGTCGTGCTGGGCCGGGCGCAGCAGTTGTGCGTGCCGGTGGCAAAGAACGGGGTGGCGCCGCCGCCGGAGGTGCTGCGGCTGGTGCGGCACATCGACCTGCTGTGCTACGGGATCACGCCGAACGCGCCGATGAACCGGGCGCTGAACCTCAGGCAGCTGAACCCGGTGCTGACGGGGCAGATTCCCCCGGCGACGGTGCGGGTGCTTGAGGCCCGGCAGTTGTGCGTGCCGATGCACAAGGGCGGTGACGTGATCCCGCCGGAGGTGCTGCGGGTGGTGCGCTGGGTGGATCTGGAGATGTTCGACGTGCTGGCTCCGGCGATCGCGCCGGTGACGTTGAGCCTGCGGCATCTGAACCCGGTGCTGGGTTCGCTGCCGCTGGAGCGGGCCACGCTGACGGGTGCGGTGCGGCTCGGTGTGCCGGTGGCCAAGAACGGGCAGGTGCCGCCGGGGTGAGTGGGCGGCCGGGCGTCCCGGTGGCGCCCGGCCCTTCCCTCCGCTGATCGTCTGTGGGGGGTGTGGTTTCGGCGACCGCGTGCGGTGGCGGGGGAAGGGCCGCCGCTCCCCCGGGTGTGCGGGTCGGGGGGTGTGTCTCATGGCCGGTCTTCGGGTGCGGGGGTCAGGAGGAGGCGTACAGGGATTTCCAGGTGCCGGCGTACAGGCAGGTGTCGGAGGGGGTGCGGCCGGTTTCGGCGCAGACCTTCAGCTCGACGAGGAACACGCGTGCGCGGGTGAAGGTGAAGCGGTGGGCGGTGCGGGAGGAGCAGGTGCGGATGGTCTTGTGGGTGAAGGGGAGCGATCCGTCGCCGGCGAGGTGGGTGATGCGGAAGACCGCCAGGGCGCAGGAAGGTCCTCGGGTGCGGTCGCGCAGGGTTCCGGTGACGCGGATGGTGGCGACGGGCGGGGTGGTGCGGGTGTCGAGGACTCCGGCGGACAGGCGGCCGGTGGCGGTGGCCTTGCCGCCGGGTGCGTGGTGGGGTCCCCAGGCGGTGGACGGGGCGGTGGACGGGGTCAGGGGCAGCAGGGCGGCGGCGGTGAGGGTGGCGAGCACGAACATGGCCATAACGCCTTCTATTCGATAGACATAGGTATGTTCAACATGCTGCTAGTATCTCCGAAGCATGAGCGGTGTCAACCCCGTCCCGGCCAGACGGCGCTACCAGTCCCCGCTGCGCGAGGAGAGCGCCCGCCGCACGCGGCAGATGGTGGTCGCGGCGGCCCGTGAGCTGTTCGCCACCCGGGGATATGTCGCGACCTCGCTGGCCGACGTGGCCGCCGCCGCGGGTGTGGCGCGTCCCACCGTCTTCGCCGCGTTCGGTTCCAAGCCGGCGTTGCTGCGTCAGGTGGTGGACGAGGCGCTGGCCGGTGACGACGAGCCGGTTGCGGTGGCGGAGCGGCCGTGGTTTCGGCCCGTGCTGGAGGCGGGCACGCAGCGGGCGGTGCTCGACGCCTACGCCGAGGTGGTCGCGCTGGTCGGCGGGCGGGCCTCGGGGGTGTTCGAGACGGTGCGGCGGGCGGCGGACGCCGCCGCGGAGGTGGCCGAGCTGTGGGAGTCCATGGTGGGCAACCGGCGGTCGGGGGCGGGCATGGTGGTCGAGCGGCTGCTCGCGCTGGGGCCGCTCGCGGTCGAGGGCGACCGGGCGGTCGACGTGGTGTGGTTCTTCAACGATCCGGCTCACTACGACGCGCTGGTGACGCGGTGCGGCTGGGCGCGGGAGGCGTACACGGGGTGGGTGGCGGGGCGGCTGCGGGACGCTCTGCTGCCGCGCTGACGCTGCTGCCGCGCTGAGGCCGGTGCTGGGCCGCCGGGCGCCTTTGGTGCTGTTGCGCTGAGGGGGCGGGTCGGTACGGTCGGTGGCGGGTTTCGGTCCGGGGGTGGGGCCGGCGGGGTGGGGGTGTGGGCGGCTTTTCTCCCTCACCAAATCCGTACAAACCAGGACAAATACCACGGTTGTGGGCGGCTTTCTGTGGAGAGGTGTCAACACCGCTTGCCAGTACATGTCAGCATCGAGAGATGTACGGGTCATATGGGACGGTCGAAAAGAGACGGGACCGGTGGGACGAGCACCCACCAGGCCCGCCCGGCCGGCCCGCGCACGACCCCGTCCGCACCGCGGGCCCGCGCCCGCCCCGCTCGAACGACCGCCCGAAGGAAGCTCCCCCTTGCGTATCTTGCTGCTCTGCTCCTCGTTCAACGGCCTCACCCAGCGCGCCTGGCTGGAACTGCGCCGGGCCGGACACGACGTCAGCATCGAGCTGGCGCTGTCGGAGCAGGTGATGCTGGAGGCCGCCCAACTGGCCAAACCCGACCTGGTGATCTGCCCCTTCCTGAAGGAGAAGGTCCCCTCCCGGCTGTGGCGCACCCAGCGGACGATCATCATCCACCCCGGCCCGCCCGGCGACCGCGGCCCCTCCTCCCTCGACTGGGCCATCCTCGACGCCGAACCCGAATGGGGCGTCACCGCCCTGCAGGCCGTCGAGGAGATGGACGCCGGCCCCATCTGGGGCTACCGCACCTTCCCCATGCCGGCCGAGCCGCCCCGCAAGTCCGCCCTCTACAACGGGCCCGTCGCCGACGCCGCCGTCGAACTCGTGCTGGAGGTCGCCGCCAAGGCCGCCGACCCCTCCTTCGCCCCCGCCCCCCTCGACTACGACCGGCCCGAGGTGCGCGGCCGGCTCCGGCCGGCCATGCGCCACGCCGACCGGCAGTTCTCCTGGACCGAGCCCACCGACGCGATCCTGCGGCGCGTGCGCGCCGCCGACGGAGCGCCCGGCGGCCGCGCCCTGCTGTGCGACCTACCGGTACGGATCTTCGACGTCTACCGCGGCCCCGCCCTGTCCGGCACCCCGGGAACCGTGGCCGGGCGGCGTGAGGACGCGGTGCTCGTGCACACCGGCGACGGCACCGTGTGGGTGGGCCACCTGCGCCTCGACGAGCCCGGCGCGATCAAGCTGCCCGCCGCCACGGTGCTCGGCGACCACCTGGCCGCCGCCGCCGACGCGAGCGGCTACAGCGAGGTCACCTACGACCGGGGCGAACGGGTCGGCGTGGTCAGCTTCGACTTCTACAACGGCGCCATGTCCACCGACCAGTGCCGGCACCTGGCCTCCGCCCTGCGCTACGCCGCCGAGCAGGACACCCGCGTCCTGGTCGTCCGCGGCGGCGAGGTGTTCTCCAACGGCATCCACCTCAACGTGATCGAGGCCGCGCGGCATCCGGAGATGGAGGCGTGGATGAACATCAACGCCATCAACCAGGTCTGCCGCCGGATCATCGAATGCACCGGACAGCTGGTCGTCACCTCCCTGGGCGGCAACGCCGGCGCGGGCGGGGTGATGATGGGCCTCGGCGCCGACCGGGTGCTGGTGCGCGAGGGCGTGGTGCTCAACCCGCACTACCGGACGATGGGGCTGTTCGGCTCGGAGTACTGGACGTACGTGCTGCCGCGGCGGGTGGGCGCGGCGCAGGCGCGGCGGCTGACCCGCGACGCGCTGCCGATCGGCGCGGCGCAGGCGGTCGCGCTGGGCCTGGCCGACCAGGCGCTGCCCGGGCCGCGCCTCGACTTCGAGCGGGCGGTGCTGGCCGAGGCCGAGCGGCTGGCGCGCGACCCCGGCTACGAGGAGATGCTGGCCGCCAAGCAGGCGGCGCGCGAGCAGGACGAGCTGCGCAAGCCCCTGGACGCCTACCGCGCGGAGGAGCTGGCCGAGATGAGCCGCGACATGTTCGACGACCGGCACGGCTTCCGCGGGGCGCGGCAGGCGTTCGTGCGTAAGCGCAAGCCGGAGGCCACGCCGGAGCATCTGGCCGCCCATCGCGAGCTCGTCGGCGGGTCGGGGGTGCCGAGCGCCACCGCATCTCATATGTGAGATATGGTCGGATCTTGTGACGGATGATTACCTTGTGAGGATCGGCCGGTTGATCCGGGACGCCCGCCAGCATCGCGGGTGGACACAGCTTCAACTGGCCGACGCCCTCGCCACCAGCCAGAGCGCGGTCAACCGCATCGAGCGCGGCAACCAGAACATCAGTCTTGAGATGATCGCCCGTATCGGCGAGGCTCTCGACAGCGAGATCGTCTCCCTCGGCTACGCCGGCCCCATGCACCTGCGCGTGATCGGCGGCCGGCGCCTGTCGGGCAGCATCGACGTCAAGACGTCCAAGAACGCCTGCGTGGCCCTGCTGTGCGCGTCGCTGCTCAACTCCGGCCGGACGATCCTGCGCAAGGTGGCCCGCATCGAGGAGGTCTACCGCATCCTCGAAGTCCTCGCCTCCATCGGCGTGCGGGCCCGCTGGATCAACGAGGGCAACGACCTGGAGATCATCCCCCCGGCCCGTCTCGAACTCGAGGCGATGGACACCGACGCCGCCCGCCGCACCCGCAGCGTCATCATGTTCCTCGGCCCGCTGATGCACCGCACCGACCAGTTCCGCATCCCGTACGCGGGCGGCTGCGACCTCGGCACCCGCACCGTCCAGCCGCACATGTCGGCCCTGCGGCACTTCGGCCTCGACATCACCGCCACCGGCGGCTTCTACCACGCCCGCGTCGACCCGGCCGTGTCACCCTCACGCGCCATCGTGCTGACCGAACGCGGCGACACCGTGACCGAGAACGCCCTGCTGGCCGCCGCCCGGCATGACGGCGTCACCGTCATCCGCAACGCCTCCTCCAACTACATGGTCCAGGACCTGTGCTTCTTCCTGGAGCAGCTCGGCGTCAAGGTCGAGGGCATCGGCACCACCACGCTGACCGTCCACGGCGTCCCCGACATCGAGTGCGACGTGGACTACTCCCCCTCCGAGGACCCCGTCGAGGCGATGAGTCTGCTCGCCGCCGCCGTCGTCACCTCCTCCGAGCTGACGATCTGCCGCGTGCCGGTCGAGTTCCTGGAGATCGAGCTGGCGGTGCTGGAGGAGATGGGGCTCGACCACGACCGCGGCGGCGAGTACGCGGCGGCCAACGGCCGTACCCGCCTGGTCGACCTGACGGTGCGGCCGTCGAAGCTCGTCTCCCCCATCGACAAGATCCACCCCATGCCGTTCCCGGGGCTGAACATCGACAACGTGCCGTTCTTCGCGGCCATCGCCGCCGCGGCGCAGGGCTCGACACTCATCCACGACTGGGTCTACGACAACCGGGCCATCTATCTGACCGAGCTGACCCGGCTGGGCGCGTCGGTGAAGCTCCTCGACCCGCACCGGGTGCTCGTCGAGGGCCCCACCCGCTGGCGCAGCGCCGAGATGATGTGCCCGCCGGCGCTGCGCCCCGCCGTGGTGGTCCTGCTGGCCATGATGGCCGCCGAGGGCACCTCGGTCCTGCGCAACGTGTACGTCATCAACCGCGGCTACGAGGACCTGGCCGAACGCCTCAACGCCCTCGGGGCCCGGATCGAGACCTTCCGCGACATCTGAGCACGCCGCGGCGCCTGTCACGGCAACTTTTGTCGGTGCCGGCCGCTACCGTCTTCACCGGATCTTGTACGGATCGCTGTCCACGAGACGAGGGGGGACGGTGCGGCCTGCGGAGCTCGACCGGGTGAGCGTGGCTGAGGCGGCTGACCGCTACGTGGAGCTGGTGCGCGCCAAGACGCTCACCGGAGCGCTGTCGCCGGCCACGGCAGAGGTCTACGCGCGCGACGTGGCGACGTTCGTGGCCCTGGCCGGGGGCGAGCGGGTGCTGGACGACCTGACCGGGGAGGACGTCGACGCGGTGCTGCTGGCCTTCGCCCGCAAACCCGACGGCCGCCGCCCCGCCGGCCCGTCCTACAGCCCGTCCGCCGGCCCGACCGGCGGCCCGACCGGCGGCCCGACCGGCGGCGCGGCATCGGGAGCGCCGTCCCGGTCCTCGCAGTCGCCGTCGTCGCAGGCGCGCTTCCGCCGTTCCATCTCCACCCTGTTCAAGCACGCCGTGCTGGCCGGCTGGGTGCAGATCGACCCCATGGCGGCCTCCACCGTCACCGCCAGGCAACGCGGCGGGCTGCGGCCCGAGCGGCGGGCGTTGACCCGCGAGCAGGCGCAGGGCCTCCTCGGCGCGGCCCGGGCCCTGGAGCGCGCGCCCCGCCAGGGCCGCCGCGACCAGCGGACGGAGCTGCGCGACGCGCTGATCGTGCTCCTGCTGGCGACCGTCGGCCCCCGCGTGTCGGAGCTGGTGCGCGCCAACGTCGAAGACTTCTTCACCAACGACGGGGTCCGCTACTGGCGCATCTTCGGCAAGGGCGGCCGCACCCGCGACGTCCCCCTGCCGGCGGTCGTGGCCGACGCCCTCGACGCCTACCTGGAGCGGGGCCGCGCCGCGGTGACCGACAAGGCGCTGCTGCTGTCGTGGCGGGGGCGGCGGCTGGCCCGGGGCGACGTCCAGGGGGTGATCGACCGGGTGCAGGCCCGTGTCGACCCCGCGCAGCGCCGCACGGTCACCCCCCACGGGTTACGGCACACCACCGCCACCCACCTGCTGGCCGACGCGGTCGACATGGACGCCGTGCGGCGGGTGCTCGGCCACAGCGACCTGTCCACCCTGGGCCGCTACCGCGACGAGCTGCCGGGCGAGCTGGAGGTCGCCATGCGCGTCCACCCGCTGCTCCGCCCCGCCTCTCCCCCCGCCTCTCCCCCCGCCTCTCCCCCCGCCCCCGCGGCCAACACCGACGCCGACGCCGACCCGCCCGGCTGACCACCCGACCGCCCCGCCCCGCGTCTCCCCTGCGGGGCGGTCAGCCGGTGAGCAGGTCCCGCAGGGCCTTGGCAATGTCGGCCGGCGCCTCCTCTGCCATGAAGTGACCGCAGGTGACGGTCGCGTGCCGCAGATCCGACGCCCACGCACCCCACAGCCCGGCGGCGTCGAACCCGAGCGCGGCCCCCCAGTCCTGCTGCAGCACCATGACCGGCATCCGCAGCCGGTTACCCGCCTCCCGATCCAACCGGTCGTGCTCGACGTCGACACCGGCCGAGGCGCGATAGTCGGCCACGATCGACGGCACCGCCTCCCGGCAGGCCCGCAGGTAGGCGGCACGGACCTCGGCCGGGATCGCCCCGGGCTCCCGCGTCCAACCGTCGAGGAAGTGGCCGAAGAACGCGTCCGCGCTCGCGGCGATCATCTGCTCGGGCAGGCCGGGCGGCTGGGCCATCAGATACAGGTGGAAGCCCACCGCCGCGCCCACACCGCGCATCACCTCCCACATGTCGAGCGTCGGCAGCACGTCCAGGCAGGCCAGATGACTGATCACCGCCGGATGGTCGAGCCCGGCGCGGAAGGCCACCAGCGCCCCCCGGTCGTGCCCGGCCAGCGCGAACCGCTCATGCCCCAGCGCCCGCGCCAGGGCCACGACGTCGGCCGCCATCGTGCGCTTGGCATAGGTGCCGGGCCCGGTGACGGCGGGCTTGTCGCTGGCCCCGTACCCGCGCAGGTCGGGACAGATGACGGTGTGATCGGCGGCCAGATCGGCGGCCACATGCCGCCACATCAGGTGGGTCTGCGGGAAACCGTGCAACAGCACGACCGGAGTGCCCGAACCGGCGACGGCCACGTTCAGGGACACGCCGTCGGCGACCGGGACGCGGCGGTAGTCGAAACCGTTGATGGCGCACGCCATGACTGGAACACCCTTTCTGCTGGGGTTGAACGGACGGCTCCAGCCTGGCGGGCGTGAATGAGCATCCGGTCAGCGCGCTACCGTGACCGAAAGGAGGGCGACCGGCACAGCGGCGGCGGCTGGACGGCGGGCGGACGGCGGACGGCATGGTCACCCCGATGAGGGACCGCACGGCCGGGTCGGCACGGCCGTGACGGCACGGCCGTGACGGCGTGAGACGGCGTGAGACGGCGCCGGGGAAGGCGGCGGGGTGAGCGTCACGTTCGGAGTCCTCGGACCGGTGACGGCCTGGGACGCCACCGCAGACCCCGTCGCGCTGAAGGGACCACGCCACCGCGCCGTCCTGGCCCGGCTCATCGTCGCCCGCCGCCGCGTCGTCCCGGTCACCCGCCTCGTCGACGACCTGTGGGACGACCCCCCGCAGGGCGCGGTCAGCGCCGTACGGACGTTCGTCGCCGCCCTGCGCCGCGCCCTCGAACCCGCGCGGCCACCCCGCACCCCCGCCCGGCTGCTGGTCACCGAAGGCCCCGGTTACGTGCTGCGCGCCGGCGTGGACGAGGTGGACGCCTGGCGCTTCGAACACGCCGTCACCACCGCCGCGGCACTCCCCCCGGCCGGCGCCGCCGCCCGGCTGCGGGAGGCGCTCGGGTGGTGGCGCGGCCCCGCCTACGCCGAGTTCGCCGACCAGGACTGGGCCCGCGCCGAACGCTCCCGCCTGGCCGAGCTGCGGCTGCACGCCGTCGAACGGTTCGCCGACGCCCGGCTCGACCTCGGCCGGGCCGCCGAGACGGTCCCGGACCTCGACGCCCACGTGGCCGAACACCCCTGGCGGGAGGAAGGCTGGCGGCTGCTGGCCCTCGCGCTGTACCGCAGCGGCAGGCAGGGCGACGCGCTCGCCGTGCTCCGCCGCGCCCGCACCCTTCTCGTCGACCAGCTCGGCGTGGACCCCGGCCCCCGCCTGCGCCGCCTCGAAGGCGACATCCTTCACCAGGCCGACCACCTGAATCCGGCCCCGGACCCAGGCGAGACGGCCGAGCGCGTGTGGGCCCGGGCCGCCGCCCTGTACGACCGCACTGTCGCCTCGGGTGCCCGCGCCCGGCTGGAATCCACGGTCGGCCTGCTGCGCACCCTCGCGGTGACCGGCGGAGGGGGCCTGCGGGCCGCTCGCGAGCACCGCGTCGCCGCCATCGCCGCCGCCGAGGAGCTGGGCGACGCCGAACTGACGGCCCGGGTGATCGGCGCCTACGACGTCCCGGCCATCTGGACCCGCTCCGACGACCCCCGCCAGGCGGCGCACGTGGTCACGGCGGCCGAACGCGCCCTGGCCGCTCTTCCCGCCGGTCACGAGGCGGCCCGGGCGCGGCTGCTGGCCACGATCGCCGTGGAGTCACGCGGCGGCCACGCGCCGCGCGGCCCGTCGGCGGCCCGGCAGGCCGAACGCATCGCCCGCGGCCTCAACGACCCGGCGTTGCTGGCCTTCGCCCTCAACGGCGTGTTCATGCAGAGCTTCGACCGGACCGGCCTGGCGCGCCGCCGTGACGACCTCGGCGCCGAGCTGGTGGCCCTGTCGGCGCGGCACGGCCTGGTCACCTTCGAGGTGCTGGCGCACCTGGTGCGGATGCAGGCCCGCGCCGGCCTCGGTGACCTCGCCGGCGCCGACGGCCACGCGGCGGTCGTGGACGGGCTCGCGGAGCGGCACGAGCTGCCGTTGGCGGGGGTGTTCACCCGCTGGTACCGGGTCACGCGGCTGGCCGAGACCGGGCAGGAGCCGCTCGGCGAGGTGGAGGCGGCCTACCGGCAGGCCGCGAAGCTGCTGGACAGGGCCGGGATGCCGGGCCTGGAGCAGGGCCTGCTGCCGCTGGCGCTGCTGTGCGCGCGCGTGCGGTACGGGCTGCGCGCCTCAGCGGCGAGTCCGGGTGACAGGCAGCACGGCACGGGACCCGCCGGCCTGCCCGGTGAGGCGCAGAGCGAGAGGCACGGCGGAGTTCCGGAGGTGCCGGAGGTGCCGGAGGTGCGGGCGGCGGCGCGGGCCGGCCCGTCGCCGAGCGCGTGGCTCGCCGGGGAGAGTGCCGGATGGGGCCCGTACGTGCCCTGGATCCGTCCGCTGGCGCTGCTGTCACAGGGCCGCCGGGGCCAGGCCGCCGCCGCGCTGCGGGAGGTGCCGGACCCGCCGCGTGACCTGCTGATGGAGGCCCTGTGGTGCCTGACCGGACGGGCGGCGGTGGCCCTCGGCGACCGGGCGGTGGTGGAACGCGTCCACGCCGAGCTGCTGCCGGCCGAAGGGGAACTGGCCGGGGCCGGCAGCGGCGTGCTGACGCTCGGCCCGGTGGCCCGCCATCTGGCCGACCTGGCGGCGGCTCTGGGCCGTACCCGGCAGGCCGCGGAGCACCGAGCGAAGGCGTCGGACGGCTGACTGATCTGTCCCGGTGGGCGGCGGCCGGCGCGGTGCGGGCGCCTTCGATGCCCATGGCGTCCGCTGGCGTCCGCTGGCGTCCGCTGGCGTCCATCCTGCGTCCGCTCGTGACGGCCCCGCGCAGGTCAGCGGCCGCGGGGCGTAGGGTGCTCGTCATGGCGGGTGAGAGTGATCTGCGCAAACTCCTCGGCGGCATGCGACCGGCGCTGAACACGGGCCGGTACGTGTTCACCACGGCAGGCGACGGGGTGCCGTCCGGCGTCACCCCCGTCGTCACGGTCGCCGAGGAGGAGGGCCTCACCCTGGTGGTGCGGCAGGAGGAAGCTGACGCGGCCGGGCTGGCGTACGACTACGTGGCCTGCTGGATCACGCTGCGCGTTCACTCGGCGCTGGCGGCGGTCGGCCTCACCGCCGCCGTCGCCCGGGCCCTCGCCGAGGCCGGTGTGAGCTGCAACGTGGTCGCCGGTCTGCGCCATGACCACCTGTTCGTGCCGTACGAGAGCGCCGTCCTGGCAGTCGAGGTGCTGCAGGACCTGTCTCGACGCTCCGCCTGACCGTCAGGACCGCTACGGCAGGGCGACCCTCACTGCCCTCGGCCGGATCTGCGCCACCGCGTCGAGGCGTCCGCGCCGCTGTCCAGTCCTCCTCGACGGCAGCCCGTTGACCAGGCCGGTCTGCCGTCGAGGAGGAAGTACTGGCCGTTCAGTAGGTCGATCATGAATATCGCGCCGGGGTCGCAGGGCAGGGCGGCTCGCAGCTCCTGCGCATCCTCGGCCCACCACTCGGTCATGGGCGCGGCGAAGCGCCGGCTGTCGCCCGTCTCGCGGGCTGCCGTGCCTGGGCGAGCCCGGCCACCGCAGCGCGGCGTCCAGGCTGAGACCTCGAAACCAGGTGACAGCTCGTTCGGGATGCCCCGGTCGTCGAACACACGGGCCCGGGAGCAGGGCCAATGATTGCGGTACGTGGAGCATGCATAAGGGATGCGAGGCTCCGCCTTGATCTATACGCTCCGATCACCAGACCACGCGGAGGTTGACAGCATGGCGAAGTGCAACGGCTGCGGCAACGAGGTGTCGCAAGGACAGCTGTGCGCATTGTGCGCCGCGAAGATGATCAGCTACCACGACGGGGACTACGACGACGAGAACGACCCCGCCGTGAAGCTCTACCACAAGACCGCCGCCGCAATGAACTCACCGAAACCCACCTCGGGCGGGTGTGCTCTCGTCGTGCTCGCCATCACGTCCCTGTCCACCGTCCTCGCAGCCGCGGGGATCGGCATCGAGAACCTCATCGGTTGACCCGGCACCGTACGGTCCCGGGCCGGAGGCTCCGATCACGGCATCTGGGAGCCGCTGCCGGCGTCGTACCGCCACCACGCCGAAACGCGACGATCACCCACAGCTCCCTCACCTGAGCACAGCGGGGTCCCCGATCCCCGCGCTCACCATCCGCGCACTTGTCACATTCAGGCCGCTCGTCTCGTCCGACTGACATGACTTCTGTACTCGTCACCGGCGGCAGCGGGCGGCTCGGCCGCGCCGTACTGAACGACCTGACCGGGGCCGGCTTCGAGGTGCGAGCGGCGAGCCGCGCCGCGCGAGCCCCGAGCATGGGTGTGCGGTGGGTCGTGGCCGACCTGACCGACGGTCACGGCATGGCCGAGGCCGTGTCGGGGGTGGACGTGATCGTGCACCTGGCCTCGGCACCGTACAAGGGCCGCTACACCCGACGCGTCGAACTGGACGGCACGTCGGCGCTGCTCGCGGCCGCCCGCCAGGCGGGCGCGCGACACCTCATCTACACCTCGGTCGTGGGCGCGGACCACGTTCCCTGGGGCTATTTCAGGACGAAAGTAGAGGCAGAGCGGCTGGTCAAGGAGGGCGGCGTGCCGTGGACGATCCTGCGGGCGACACAGTTCCACGAGTTCGTCGACCAAGCGCTGCGCGCGATGGCCCGGCTGGGAGCACTGGTCGTGGATCCCGAGATCCGCGCGCAGCCCGTGGACGTCAG
This sequence comes from Nonomuraea sp. NPDC047897, assembly GCF_043204415.1. Taxonomy (NCBI): domain Bacteria; kingdom Bacillati; phylum Actinomycetota; class Actinomycetes; order Streptosporangiales; family Streptosporangiaceae; genus Nonomuraea; species Nonomuraea sp. NPDC047897. The sequence continues at coordinate 507,348 of NZ_JBIDCC010000003.1, forward strand.
AGACCTGGCGCGACACCTCACGTCCCTGGTGGAGCGCGGCCCGTCCGGGAAGATCGAGGAGTACGGCGGCCCGGAGGTGCTGACGATGGCCGAGGCCGCGGAGGTGTGGCTGCGGGCACGTGGCCTGAGCCGGAAGATCCTGCGGGTACGGCTGCCGGGAAGGCTGGGCCGGCGGTTCCGGGCCGGCCACCTGACCACGCAGACACGGCCCGCCGGCGAGATCACCTGGGATGCCTACCTTCAGACCGGCCCGTAAGAGCAAGGGCGCGCGGCATAGGCCTCGCCATGACAGCGACTCCCCTGGGCCGGCCGCGCCAGGACCCAGCGTGACCGGCCCAGGACAACCCGCGCGGGCCGTCAACAGCGGACCGGACGCAGCACGCGTCACTCAGCACGACCGACCCAGCACAGCAGGGCACAGTTCGACACAGCGCGGCACGGTGCTGGGCGGCACGGTGCGGAAGGTCAGGTGGGTAGCACGGGGGCGGACACAGCCGGGGCGGAGCGGGCGGCGAGAAGGCCAAGGGGGACGTCGAGCACGTCGGCCAGTGCGGCGATGGTGAAGAAGGCGGGCGTCGCGATGCGGCCCGTCTCGATCTTGCGTAGAGTCTCGGCGGACATGCCCGCGGCCGCGGCGACCTCGACGATGCTGCGCCCGCCCCGAGCCTCGCGCAGGAGCCGGCCGAGCTGTTCGCCGCGCAGGCGCTCTTCGGGGGTCAGGGGCGGTCGTACCATGCGGCCCAGTCTATAGCGAGAACCACAGTACCGGTATAGTTATCGGTCCGGTGGCGCTCAGAACCCCGACCGGATCGACGCCACGCGAGCAAGCGAGCCGCGTCGCCGCCCAGCCCCCGCACGCCGTCATCCGCGAACCGCCGCCACCCACCCCTCCTCTGCCCCCTCCTCTGCCCCCTCCTCTGCCCCCTCCTCTGCCAAAGGACACGCTCAACCCGGTCACGGCCCCACCCGCCCCCGGCGGACAGCCGCAACACACCGGAAGAAGGCCGCACGGCGGGGCGGCGGCCGTCACAGCGGGCAGCGCCTGACAACCAGGTCGTGGAGGATCGGCCGGCGCCCCCGGCCGATCCGACGCCGTACCCGCGCCGAACACGCCACCCCCTTCCAGACCACCCTGCGGGCGAAGAATCACCGCCGACGGTGAAACCCCGGTGCAGCTTCCTGCACCAGGCCTGCAACTTCTCCATCTCCCCCGCCACCCCGGGACACGAAAGCCTGAACCCCATGAACCCCATGGACCGCTTCGACGTCATCGACACCTGCACCCGCATGGCCTGGCACGCCGACCAACGCGACTGGAACGAACTGGCCGAGGTGTTCGCCGACAAGGTGACCCTCGACTACACCAGCCTCAACGGCGGCGAGCCCGCGATCCTCACCCCAGCACAGATCACGCAAGGCTGGCGGAGCGCACTCAGCGCCTACACGGCCACCCAGCATCTCCTCGGCAACCACCTGGTCACCGTCAACGGCGACACCGCGACGTGCACCGCCTCCTTCCAGGCCACCCACCACAAACCCGACGACACCCTGTGGACGCTGGGCGGCACCTACCGCTTCACCCTGACGCGCGCCAGCGACGGCTGGCGCATCACCGCGGTCGTGATGACCGCCTCCTGGAGCGACGGCACCCGATGAGGACACGCACCATCGCAGGAGCGGCAGCGGCCGTCATCATCGGCGGGGTAGTGGCCGTGGCCAGCAGCGACTTTCTGCGCGCGGTCGCCACGGACGCCGTCCAGCCTCTCCCCTCGCCGACCACCTCGCGCGGCCCGCTCGACCCGGCCGCGCAACGCTACCTGGACGCGGTGACGGCCAAGGACACCGACGCGCTCGCCGCCGCCTTCGCCCCCCAAGCACTGGTCGTCGACGTCGGCCGGGAGATCCGCGGCCGGAACGCCATCCGGCAGTGGGCCGCGAACGAGGTCATCGGCGGCCGCTACACCCTGTTGGAGCACACCCCCCGCGCCGGCGGCGTCACCATGCTGGTCCGCTTCCAACCCGGCGGCGTGGGCGGCTTCCGCGCCCACTACCACTTCGACATCTCCGACGGACTGATCACCAAGGCCACCCTGGAGTACGCATGAACAAGATCACTTTCGACAGTGACGGCACGACCCTGACCGGCAACCTGCACCTCCCCGAAGGGGTGGAACGGCCGCCCGGCGTGGTGGTGGCCGGCACCTGGACCAGCGTCAAGGAGCTGATGGCCGACCGTTACGCCCAGCGCCTGGCCGAACGCGGATACGCCGCCCTGTCATTCGACTTCACCGGCTTCGGCGAATCAGGCGGCGAGCCACGCGACGTGGAGAACCCCGCACGCAAGATCCGCGACATCCACCACGCGGTCGGCTTCCTGGCCACCCACCCGGCCGTCGACGGCGACCGGCTGGGCGCGCTCGGCATCTGCGCCGCGGCGATGTACATGGCAGGCAACGCCGCCCACGACCCCCGGGTCAAGTCCCTGGCACTGGTGGCGCCATGGCTGCACGACGCCGCCATCTGCGAAAACGCCTACGGAGGCGCCCAAGCGGTGGCCGAAAAGATCAAACTCGGGCGGGAGGCCCGAGCCCGCTACGACGAGACCGGCGAAATCGACTACGTGCCGGTCGTCAGCACCACCGACCCACACGCAGCCATGCCCTACGACATCGACTTCTACCTCAACCCTGCCCGAGGCGGCATCCCCGCCTGGCCCAACCGGTTCGCCGTCATGGCGTGGCCGGACTGGCTCACCTACGACTCCATCGCGCTGGCCCCGCAGATCACCCAACCCACCCTGCTCGTGCACAGCCAGGACGCCGCCATCCCCGACGGCGCACAGCGCTTCCACGCCGGGCTGGCCGGGCCCAAGGACATCCTGTGGACCCAGGGCACCCAGTTCGACTTCTACGACGCCGAACCTCAGGTGACGGTGTCAGCCGACACCGTGGCCGCACACCTCGGCAGGACACTGCGGTGATCCTCGTCACCGGAGCCACCGGAAACGTCGGCGGCGAAGTCGTCCAGGCCCTCATCCGCGCGAAAGAGCCCGTCCGCGCGCTGGTGCGCACCCCCGCCGACCTGCCGGTCCAGCAGGCCACAGGCGACCTCGACCAGCCCGGCTCCCTCACCGCCGCCACCCTCGACGGCGTACGCGGAGTCTTCCTGCTGCCCGGCTACCGCGACATGCCCGGCCTGCTGGCCCGGCTGCGACAGGCCGGCGTCGAACGGGTGGTGCTGCTGTCCAGCCTGGCCGCGGTGTCCTCCGACACCCGCAATGCCGTCTCGCAGTACATGATCCGCTCGGAGACGGCGGTGCGCGAGTCAGGGCTGGCCTGGACGGTCCTGCGTCCAGGCGCGTTCATGTCCAACGCCCTGCGCTGGCTACCGCAGCTTCGCATGGGCGACGTGGTCGCCGACGCCTTCGGCGACGTGCCGAGCGCCTCCGTCGACCCCTACGACATCGCCGCCGTGGCCGTCCGCGCACTGCTCGACCCCGGCCACGAGGAACACAGCTATCCGCTCAGCGGGCCCGAACGCCTGCTACCGGCGCAGCGGCTCGCCGTACTGGCCGACGTGCTCAGCCGCGACCTGCGCTTCCACGCCTTGTCCGATGAGGAAGCCAGGGCCGACATGGCCGGACGGGTGCCGGAGGAGTACATCACAGCGTTCTTCAGCTTCTACAGCGACAGAACCCTCGACGAGTCCCAGATCCACCCCACCGTGGAGAAGGTGACCGGGACACCACCGCGCACCTTCCGCCAATGGGCCCTCACCCATCGCGCGGCCTTCGCCCAGGACGCGGCCTCGGCGTAGCCCGCACCCCCGTGACAGGCCACGAACGCCCCTCAGCCGGGCGAAGCATGGCAGACAGGTGCTCGGCCCCGCCCGGCTCGCCCATCCCCGTGACGTTCAGGCAGGTCACGGGGACGTGCATGGTCAGCTGAGGGGTCATCGTTCCTCCACACAGATCATGAGATGAGTGACAAGCTGGTCAGGCGGGGTGACGGCCGGATTCGACACATACACCTCGCGAATCGGACCGCGCGGCTCATGGCGCCGCTCGGCGCACCACGCCAGCACCGCGTGCGCGGTCAGGGAGATCTGGTCATACGGGCCGACGTGCGTCGCCGACGCGAACACCCCACCCGGCAGCACCTCGATCGAGGCGCCCCGGGGCACCTCGCGCGCCAGGCCGGGCGCCACCACCAGGGCGACCGCCAGCTCGACGGGGTCGTCGAGGTCGGCAGGGAACAGCCCCACGAGCTGCACCGCCGCACCCTGGCCGGGCGCGGCGACCAGAGCCGGCGCCCCATCCGCCGGCCCGCCCGCATGACCGCACGACCCGCCGGACGACCCGCCGGGTGACGCGTCGGGTGAGCCGCCGGCCCCGCCACCGTCGCCGAACGCCACAGCCATCAACCGCGCCATCCCCTCCGAGGTGGCCCGGCCGATATCGGCGGGACCCGCCGCCCGTCCGCGCACCACGAGCGCCCGGCGCGCCGGCTCGGTCACCAGCCGCACCGGCGCCCACGGCAACCCCTGCGCCATCACCTGCTCCAACGTCGCCAACGTGCTACGTCGCCGGGCCAGCTCGGCCTCCAGATCATCACGCACCGACGCCAGCGCACCAGCCGAACCCGACAACACCTCGCCGACCACGGCCAGCGGCACGTCCAGCGAACGCAGTAACCCGATCGACAACGCCGCCCGGGCCTGCGAGGCCCGGTAGTAGCGGTAGCCCGTGTCGTCGTCCACATGAGCCGGCACCAGCAGCCCCAGCTCGTCGTAGTGCCGCAACTGCTTGACGCTCAACCGGCTCAGCCGGGCGAACTGCCCGATCGGCAGCAGATCATCCTCCACGCGTCCAGCATGCCGTCTCCCTCTGTGGGAGAGTCCAGCGGTGTCCGCACGCCCGGTGGGGGCGCCGCCCCTGGCCGACTTGAGCGGCCTGGGAGCAGGCGTCCCCAGTTCTTACGGGGGCGCGTGCTGCCGGCCGCGATGGCGCGGTAGGTGGTGGACATCGCAGAGGGGTGCTGCCGCCGAGATCATGTCGGCTTCCGCCTGCGCGCACGAGATCCGCCCGCCGAGGGGCTGTATGTGACGGATCGGCGGGTGAACGTCGACTTGGGCTATCGGCCCTGGAGGCTCCCCACCAGGCAGGCATGCAGGCGAACGTGGACCAGGGGCGCCTGGTCGGCGAGGCCCTGGCGTGGCTGCCTCGGCAGGTGATGGTTTTGTCGTTTAGTTAGTTGATTTTGCAAAAAGCCTCCGCCTTTACATTGTAGATCTCAAACAGTCGACGACACGGCCGATTGGGTGGACCGGCGCGCCGGCTGCGGGCGCGTGGGCGAGGCCCTGTACCTCTCGTTGCGACAGCCGTCGGTCGCGCTCCGCCGCTTGCGGCACGAGAACACGTGGTCGCCTGGCTCGCCGCCGCGAACAACCTCCGCACGGCCGGGCGACTGGGCACTACAGGGATGGCCCCGCCCCCCCGCCCTCGGGTACGCCGTGCGCTGGCGTACGTGGAGCGGAAGACCACGGTAAGCCGCGCAGCCCGACACCGGAGGCTCACCGCAGTTGGAAGGTCTGCAATGCATCACCAGCACGAATTGCGCGTAAGTTTACACTTAAAGGTCACAGATACAGTCGAAGGTATGACAGTCTCGATCCGGGACGCCGCACGTCCCTTCACCGGCGCGGCCCTCACCGCGCTGCTGTCTCCCGCCACCCGGCTGCTCGGCCTCGGCGAGCCCACCCACGGCGTCGAAGCCTTCCCCGAACTGCGCAACGAGCTCTTCCGTCACCTCGTCGAGCATGCGGGCTACCGCTCGATCACCGTGGAGAGCGACTGCCTGTCGGCTCTGGCCGCCGACGCGTACGTCACCGACGGCACCGGGACCCTCGACGAGGCGATGAGTCACGGCTTCAGCCACCGTCTCGGCACCTCGCCCGCCAACCGCGAGCTCCTGCGTTGGATGCGCGCCCACAACGAGCAGCGTCCGCCGGACGAGCGGCTGCGCTTCTACGGCTTCGACGGCCCCTTGGAGATGACCGGCCCCGCCGGCCCCCGCGCGGCTCTGACCGCGCTGTACGACTACCTGGCCGCCCACCTCGACCTGCCCTGCAGCCGCGAGACCCTCGACGAGTTGCTGGGCCCCGACGAGCGCTGGACCGACCCGGCCGCCACGACGGACCCCACCCGGTCCGTCGGCCGCAGCCCCGAGGCCGGGCGCCTGCGCCTGATCGCCGACGACCTGCGCGCGCTGCTCACCGCGCACACCCCCCATCTGACGGCCGCCACCGGTCCGGGCGACCGCTGGCGCGCCGGCTTGTACGCGCGCACCGCGGCCGGGCTCCTGCGCTACCACGCCGCCATGGCCGACACCGCGACCACCCGCGTCGGCACGCTGATGTGCCTGCGCGATGCGATGATGGCCGACAACCTCGACGCCGTCGTCGATCGCGAGGCCCGTCGCGGCCCCACCCTCGCCTTCGCCCACAACCGCCACCTGCAAAGAGACAAGAGCCGCTGGCTGCTGCCGGCGGGGTGGGGCTCCCTGGCGGGCCGGACGCTGGAGTGGTGGAGCGCCGGGGCGATCGTCGGCAGCCGCCTCGGCGACCGGTACGCCTTCGCCGCCACCACCTTCGGCGCCCGCGGCTCCGACGTCCCTGCGCCCGGCACTGTCGAAGGGCTGCTGTCGACCCTGCCCGACGAGCGCGCCGTCATCGATCCCGTCCGCCTCACCGCCACGCTCGACCGGGAGCCGGCCCTCCGCGTCCCGGCCGACCCCACCTACCTCCCGCTCGACCCGGCCACGATGGACCGGGCCGACGCCATCGTCTTCATCAGAGCCATCTGATGGGTGATCGTCGCTGACATGCCGCCGCCTTTACGTTGTAGATTTCAAGAAGGAGGTCAGCGCGTCCGTCACCTCCGACGGGCGTTCCAGCGGCGCCAGATGCCCGGTGTCCGGCAGGTCAAGGCGGCGCGCCCCGGCGACGCCCTCCGCCAGGAGGCCCGAGACCGCCTGGATGCCCGGCACGTCCGCCAGCCCGTTGACCACCAGGGTCGGCACCGCGATCTCGTGCAGGCGGCCCGCCGCCGGCGGGTCCAGGAGGCGTTCGGTCGTGGGCGGGCCACTCCACATGCGCTGGAACACCAGCCGGCACATCTCCACGGCCGCCTCCCACACCTCCTCGGACAGGTCGGCACGCCCCCGGTCGGGGCCCGCGACCTGCCACAGGGTGTGCGCGCGGGCCATGGCCAGTGCGTCGGCCGGATCGACGCTGTCGGCGGCGCCGCCGCGATAGCGGGCCAGCCGGTCGGCCGGCACGGAGCTGTGGACGCGCTCGCGGGCCTGGGCCAGCATGTCGTCGGGCCAGTGGTGCCCGGCCAGGCCCGAGCAGATCAGCGCTAGGCCGGTCACCCGGTCCGGCGCGGCCAGCGCCGCCTCGACGGCGTAGGCTCCGCCCATCGAGGAGCCGACCAACGCCGCCCGGCGCACCCCCAGCGCGTCCAGCACGGCCAGGAGGTCCTCGTGGTGACAGACGCGCGGCCCGGCGTCGCGTGACTCGCCGTGCCCACGCCGGTCGTAGCGGATCACCCGGTGCCCGGCCGACAGCGCCCGGAACTGGTGCTCCCACATGCGCCGGTCAGCCACGCCGGCGTGCAGGAGCACCACGGCCGGCCGGTCTCCGGGACCGGCGGCCTCCACCACGGGTCCGGCGAGGTCGTAGGCGATCCCGAGTGAATCGATCATCGTCATGGCCCGGACCATACGATCCGGCCGGGGGCGGCGCGCGGCGCGTTCGCCGTCGGCGCACCCCCGGGTCCGATCGAGACACGGGTGCAACCGGCCATGAGCCGATCGTGACGAGAGGACGGCGGCGCGGCGGGACGACGCGGCGCCGACTCCTCGCGCCGGAAACGGCTGGACAGCCCCGCTCACCTGGGCGGAGGCCACGCCTGTCCGTCTCCCGGCGGACCTCGTCAGGTTTGCCGCGAACCATCGTCGGTTGTGTGCGGATCCTGTGACACTGCCCCGCGCGCCGGACCCTCGCCACCCGCCCGGGAAGCGGCGTACTCGCAGGTCAGCGCCCTACAGATGATCAAGGACGGTCTAAATGATCTACGATGCGGTGATCTTACTGTTATGTCGCCTGTATTGCTGACTCTTGCGATTTGCCGGATATTCTGCGGCGTGGTCGTCGACTCACGTCAAGTGTTCTCAAGCACGTAAGACGGCCTTTACGTTGCGGGGGCACCTCATCCGGCCGGCACAGCACACCCCCGTCAACGCGAACGGAGGGTAATGGGCAAGTACCTGCTACGCAGGTTGGCGATCAACGTGGTCCTGGTCGCCATCGCAGCAAGCCTGGCGTACATGCTCGCCGCGACCACCATGAATCCCCGGGCCGCCTACGAGGGCCGCCAGCCCCCGGTCGCCGAGCACGTCATCGACGCCACGCTCGACGCCTACAACCTCAACGACAAGACGCCCGTCTTCGAGCGGTACGTCACCTGGGCCTCAGGCGTCGTCACGGGGGACTTCGGCAAGACCTGGAACGGCGGCTCGGTCAACGACGAGATGGGCCGGCGCATCTGGGTCAGCCTGCGACTGCTGTTCATCGGCACGGTCCTGGGGTTCGTCATCGGGGTCGGGCTGGGCGCGCTGTCGGCGATCAAGCAGTACAGGTTCACCGACCGGTTCGTCGGGGTCAGCTCGTTCACCATCATGGCGATCCCGGTGTTCCTGCTCGCCACCCTGCTCGCGATCGCGACCTACAACGTCAACCGCGGCCTGGGGTTCACGCTGATCGAGTACACCGGCGAGTACAACCCGCGCCTCAGCGGCTGGGACCAGTTCCTCAACCGGATCAACCACCTGATCCTGCCGACCATCTCGCTCACGCTCGGCTCGATCGCGTTCTACAGCCGCATCCAGCGCAACATGATGCTCGACGTGCTCGGCCAGGACTTCGTCCGTACCGCGATGGCCAAGGGGCTGCGTCGCCGGACCGCTCTGACCAAGCACGCGCTGCGCACGGCCCTGATCCCCTCGGCCACCTACTTCGCCTTCGCCTTCGGCACCATGTTCACCGGAGCCATCTTCACCGAGAAGATCTTCGCCTGGCACGGCATGGGCGCCTGGCTGGTCGACTCCATCCACCAGAACGACGTGAACTCCGTCGCCGCCGTGACGTTCTTCACCGCCGTCTGCGTCCTGACCGCCGCCTTCCTGTCCGACCTGCTGGTCGCGGCCCTCGATCCTCGGGTACGGGTGAGCTAGATGCGCTCCAAAGTCGTCATCGGACGCCTGCTGCGCAACAGGCAGGCCCGCTATGGCTTCATCTCCCTGGTCCTGCTGGTGGCGCTGGCCTACCTCGGCCCCTTCTTCGGCTCCTACGACTGGACCGACAAGGACTTCCTCGCCTTCCTGTCGCCGCCCTCGGCCGACCACTGGTGGGGCACCACCAGCATCGGCCAGGACATGTACGCCGTCACGCTGCGCGGCATGCAGAAGTCGATCATCATCGGCCTGCTGGTGGCGCTCATCTCCACCGTGCTGGCCGCCGTGGTGGGGGCGTTCGCCGGATATTTCGGCGGCTGGGTCGACAAGCTCCTCATGTGGGGCGTCGACCTGCTGCTCGTGCTGCCCAGCTTCCTCATCATCGCGATCATCTCGCCCCGCCTGCGCGGCGGATCCTGGCTGTGGTTCGTGGTGCTGCTCGCCGCGTTCACCTGGATGATCACCTCGCGGGTGGTGCGCAGCATGACGCTGTCGCTGCGCGAGCGCGAGTACGTGCTGGCCGCCGTCTACATGGGCATTCCCCGCTGGAAGATCATCTTCCGGCACATCGTGCCCAACCTGTCGTCCCTGCTGATCATCGACGCGACGCTGAACGTCAGCGCCGCCGTCATCGGTGAGGCCGCGCTGTCGTTCTTCGGTTTCGGCATCCAGCCGCCCGACGTCTCCCTCGGCACCCTGATCGCCGAGGGCTCACGCAACGCCACCGGCTATCCGTGGCTGTTCGCCTTCCCGGCCGGGCTGCTCGTGCTGCTCGTGCTCAGCATCAACCTCATCGGCGACGGCCTGCGCGACGCCCTCGACCCGGGGAGCAACTCATGAGCATCCTTGAGGTCCGCGACCTCACCGTCACCTTCCCCGGCGACATCCAGGCCGTACGGGGCGTCAGCTACGACGTCTCGCGCGGCGAGGTGCTCGGCATCGTCGGCGAGTCCGGCTCCGGCAAGTCGGTCACGTCGCTGGCCGTCATGGGGCTGCTGCCGGGCGACGCGGAGGTCAGCGGCTCGGTCAAGCTGCACGGCCGCGAGCTGCTCGGCGTCGAGGAGGACGAGCTCGTCAGGGTCCGCGGCAAGGCGATCAGCATGATCTTCCAGGACCCGCTGTCGGCGTTCACCCCCGTCTACACGATCGGCGACCAGATCGCCGAGGCCGTCCGCGTCCACCAGAAGACGGCCAAGGACAAGGCCGCCAGGCGGGCCGTCGAACTGCTCGACCTGGTCGGCATCCCGCACCCGGACGTGCGGGCCAAGTCGTTCCCGCACGAGTTCTCCGGCGGCATGCGCCAGCGCGCCATGATCGCGATGGCCATCGCCAACGATCCCGACCTGCTCATCTGCGACGAGCCGACCACCGCCCTGGACGTCACCATCCAGGCGCAGGTGCTGGAGGTGCTCAAGACCGCGCAGCGCGAGACCGGCGCCGGCATCGTGATGATCACCCACGACCTCGGGGTGATCGCCGGAATGGCCGACCGGGTGCTCGTCATGTACGCGGGCCGGCCTGTCGAGCAGGGCCCGGTGGACGAGCTGTACTACCGGCCGCGCATGCCGTACACGATGGGGCTGCTGGCGTCGATCCCCCGGATCGACGGCGAGGAGGGGCCGCTGGTGCCCATCGAGGGCAATCCGCCCTCCCCCGCGGCGCTGCCGCCCGGCTGCCCGTTCGCGCCGCGCTGCCCGATGCGCATCGACTCCTGCGATGAGGAGGAGCCGCCGCTGACCGCGATCGGCGGCGGCCGGCACGTGGCCTGCATCCGCTCGCGGGAGATCGAGCACAAGGGCCTGACCGGCACCGACGTGTTCCCCGTGCCGGTCATCCCGCCCAGCGACGTCGTCCGCGTGCCGCGCGAGCAGCGCCCGACCGTGCTGGAGCTGGACGGGCTGGTGCGGCACTACCCGCTGATGAAGGGCGCGGTCTTCAAGCGGCGCGTCGGCACCGTGCACGCGGTCGACGGCATCAGCTTCGACATCGCCGAGGGTGAGACGCTCGCGCTGGTGGGCGAGTCCGGCTGCGGCAAGACGACCACGCTGCAGCAGATCATGCGGCTGGAGCCGCCGCAGGGCGGCCGGGTGGTCGTGCTCGGCAAGGACAGTTCCGCCCTGGACCGGGCGGCGAAGAAGTCGCTGCGCGGCGACCTGCAGATCGTTTTCCAGGACCCGATGGCGGCGCTGGACCCGCGCATGCCGGTCGGCGACATCATCGCCGAGCCGCTGCGCGCCCACGGCCGCAAGGACGTGGCGGCGCGGGTGGCCGAGCTGCTCTCGCTGGTCGGGCTGGCGCCCGAGCACGCCGAACGCTACCCGCAGCGGTTCTCCGGCGGGCAGCGTCAGCGCATCGGCATCGCGCGGGCGCTGGCCCTGGACCCGAAGCTGCTCGTGCTGGACGAGCCGGTCTCGGCGCTGGACGTGTCCATCCAGGCCGGCGTGATCAACCTGCTGGAGAAGCTGAAGAACACGCTGGGACTGTCGTACCTGTTCGTGGCGCACGACCTGGCCGTGGTCAGGCATCTGGCCGACCGGGTCGCGGTCATGTACCTCGGCAAGATCGCCGAGATCGGCGCGGTGGCGAACGTCTACGACCGTCCCGCGCACCCCTACACGCAGGCGCTGCTGTCGGCGATCCCGCTCCCCGACCCGGAGCTGGAACGCACCCGCAAGCGGATCCTGCTCGAAGGGGACCTGCCCAGCCCGGCCGACCCGCCATCGGGATGCCGGTTCCGCACCCGCTGCCCCAAGTTCGCCCGGCTGGGCGAGGCCGAGCGGCGGCGCTGTGTGGACGAAGAGCCCTCAGTTGTCCGGCTCGCGAGCGCCGCCGATCACGGCGCGGCCTGCCACTACGCGGAGGAGATCGAGGTCATCACGGCCTCGGGAGACCAGGAGGAAATGTGAAGGTTGGATACCGGGCGGCGGCGGGGATCGCGGTCCTCGCCATGGCCGTCGCGGCCTGCGGCGGTGGCGGCGGCGACGCCAAGAAGCCCAGCGCCGAGCAGTCGCAGCAGGCACAGCAGCAGATGGCCGAGACGCCGTCCATCAGCATCAACCCGGTGGCCTACGACCAGGTCAAGGACGGCGGCACGCTGACGCTGGCGGTCGGGCAGTGGCCCAGCCAGTGGAACCCCAACCACGTCGACGGCAACCAGCGCGACACGGCCACGATGCTCGACGCGGTGCTGCCGCAGATGATGGTGGCCGACGAGAACGCCACGTTCACCCCGAACCCGGACTTCCTGACCGACGCGAAGGTGGACACCTCGTCGGGCAAGCAGGTCGTCACGTGGACCATCAACGACAAGGCCACGTGGTCGGACGGCAAGCCGATCACGTGGAAGGACGTCGAGGCCATGTGGACGGCCAACAGCGGCAAGAACAAGAAGTACAAGCCGGCCTCCACCGACGGCTGGGACCGCATCGAGTCGGTCACCAAGGGCGACTCCGACAAGGTCGCCGTCATGACCTTCGCCAAGAACTACCCCGACTGGCAGGGCCTGCTGTCCCGCTCGCCGCACCTCATCCCGGCCGCCACCAACGGCGACCCGGAGACGTACGAGAAGGACTACCTGCAGAAGATCCCCGTCACGGCAGGCCCGTTCAAGGTCGAGAAGATCGACGAGGGGACCAAGACGCTCACCGTCGTGCGTGACGACAAGTGGTGGGGCAAGAAGCCCAAGCTCGACAAGATCATCTTCCGGACGATCGAGACGCCCGCCGCGTCGGTGAACGCCTTCGCCAACGGCGAGCTCGACGCCGTGGAGATCCCGCCGGGCAGCCCGGCCGACCTCAAGCGGGCCAAGGAGGTGCCGAACGTCGACATCCGCAAGGCGCTCAGCCCGAACTGGCGGCACATCACCGTCAACAACCAGACCGAGTTCCTCAAGGACAAGTCGGTCCGGCACGCCGTCGCGTACGCGATCAACCGTGACGTGATCACCCAGTCCGACCTGAAGGACATGGACTGGCCGCTGCAGACGCTCGGCAACCACGTCTTCATGAACAACCACAAGGGCTACGTCGACAACTCCGGCGACCTCGGCAAGTACAACCCCGCCAAGGCCAAGCAGCTCCTCGACGCGGCCGGCTGGAAGCAGGAGGGCGAGTACCGCAAGAAGGACGGCAAGGAGTTCGCGCTGAGCTTCGTCGTGCCGGCCGGCGTCCCCTACGCCAAGACCGAGGGCGAGCTCACCCAGGCGATGCTCAAGGAGGTCGGCATCAAGCTGACCATCCGGCCCGTCCCCGACGACAAGTTCTTCACCGACTTCATCATCAAGGGCGACTTCGACCTGGTGCCGTTCTCCTGGATCGGCACGCCGCTGCCGATCAGCTCGCTGCCGCAGATCTACAAGACCGGCTCGGAGAGCAACTTCCCCAAGGGTAGCGACCCCGCCCTGGACACGGCCATCGACGAGACGGTGGGCGAGATGGACCCGGCCAAGGCCATCGAGAAGGCCAACGTGGCCGACAAGCTCATCTGGGACATGGTGCACACCATCCCGCTGTACCAGCGCCCTGACATCCAGGCGACGAAGAAGACCCTGGCCAACTACGGCCCCTGGGGCTACAAGGCCCCCGACTGGACGCAGGTCGGCTTCACCGGCTGACCTGTCCCCCAGCGCCCCGCACCCCCGGCCGGTCCTCCGGCCGGGGGTGCTTTTCTATGCCTGCATCTTCATATAACCAGCACGGTATATTGAGGGCATGCGTTTCGACGTGCTCGCCGAACCCGCCCGCCGGCAGATCCTCGACCTGCTGCTCGAACGGCCCCGCCCGGTCGCCGAGCTGACCGAGCGGCTCGGCCTCACCCAGCCGGGCACCTCCAAGCACCTGCGCGTGCTGCGCGAGGCCGGCCTCGTCACCGTGCGCAAGGACGCCCAGCGCCGCTGGTACGAACTGCGCCCCGAGCCGCTGGCCGAGATCGACGCCTGGCTCACCCCGTACCGGCGGCTGTGGTCCGCCGGCCTCGACCGCCTCGAACGCCACCTCGACACCATGCCCGACGCGCCGGACAACGGGCCGGACGCGCCAGACAACTGGCCGGACACCAGGCCGGACACCAGGCCGGACACCAGGCCGGACACCAGGCCGGACACCAGGCCGGACACCATGGAGGACCCCGCATGAACGAGCGTCTGCTCACCACGCCCGACGGCCGCAGCGTCCTGCACATGCAGCGCCGCCTGACCCACCCGCCCGCCAAGGTCTGGCGGGCGCTCACCGAGCCCGAGCACCTCGCCCAGTGGTTCCCCACCGAGGTGAGTATCGACGGCGACCGCGTCCGCTACGGATTCGGCCCCGACGGCACCGTGCTCGCGCACGACCCGCCCCGCCTGCTCGCCTTCACCTGGGGCGAGGACGAGCTGCGCTGGGAGATCAGCCCCGACACCGCCGGCGGCACCCTGCTCGACTTCACCCACACCTTCGCCGACCGCCACGGCGCAGCCAGCTTCGCCTCCGGCTGGCACACCTGCTTCACCGCCCTGGCCCGGCTGCTCGACGGGCTGCGCCCGACCGCGCCCGGCGACAGCGCCGCGCTGCACGAGCACTACGTCGCCATCCTCGGCCTGTCCAGCGGCGCCGCCCGCGGCGACACCGTCCGCGTCGAACGCCAGCTCACCCGGCCCGCCGCCCAGGTGTGGCAGGCCCTGGACGGCGACCGGGCCACTGTCGGCGCTCCCCCGCCCGCCCCGTTCGCCGCCGCCGGCGTCGAGACCGGCCCGGTGAGCCGCGCCGAGCCGGGCAAGCTCCTGGAGTTCGGCGCCGGCGCGGGCACGGTCCGCTGGGAGCTCGCCGAGGGCACCGGTCACGGCGCCCGCCTCATCGTCACCCACACCGGCGACCCGGCCGCCCTGCCCGCCTGGCGCGCCCACGTGGAAGACCTGGCCAGCACCGTGGCCGCGCTGCCCGCCTGAGCCCACCACCCGAAGACCACGCTCACAGAAGACCACGCCCACAGCGGGCCGCCCGGACACGCGGGCGGCCCGCTCAGGCGGTCAGCCCGAGCGCCGCCGCGGTCACCGCCCTGGCCCGCCCCGGCGCCAGCAGCAGATCCACGCTGTCGGACACCTGGTCCACACAGCCCACCAGCGGCAGCCCCTTGACCAGCGGGTCCGACACCGACCCCAGCAGCGCGTCGGCGAACCGGTCACCGCCGATCACCCGGAACGGCCGGTCGTGGAAGCCGCGCACCCGCTCGTCCAGCGGCTCGGCCAGCGCCACCCGGTTCTGCAACGCCGCCAGCCGCCCGTACGCGGCCGCCAGCGCGTCCTGCCGCTCACGCCACGACCGGGCCGCCACCGCCCGTTCCAGCGACTCCCCCAGCTCCGCCGACCCCGGCAGCCGCGCCAGCGCGCTGCCCAGCCACTTGGCATACGGCGGGTAGCGGCGCCGCAGCAGCAGCGCCAGCCGCATCACCTCGCGCGCCAGCCGCGCCCCCACCACGGCCGACCCCAGCTCGTCGCCCACCTCTGCGCACCGGCCCGGGAACGGCTCCTCCTGCGCGATGCGCCGCCACTGGCAGGCCAGCACGTAGCGCCACACGTCGTCCGGATACCAGCGCAGCGCCGCCCGGGCCGCCTCCAGCGTGCCCAGACCGTCGTGGAACACCTCCCCCCGCGTCACCTCGGCCAGCCCCTGCCACGGCACCGACAGCCAGTCGAGCAGCGTCACCCCCCGGGCCGGGTCGAAGCCGAGCCGCTCGCGCAGCCACGCCCCCAGCTCGGTCACCACCACCCCGGAGCGCACCACGCCGTGGTAGCCGAACACCGTCGGGAAACCGCCGAACCGCTCGGGCAGCCCCGCGGCCACCCGCGCCTCCACCGCCGCCACCCGGCCCGGCTCGGCGAACACCAGCACCCGCGGCCCCCAGTCGTGGTCGGCCGACCGCGCCGTGTCGAACTCCAGCACCTCCGATCCCGGGCCGATCAACGCGGCGCTGTGCGCGACCCCGGCCAGCAGCGGCGCCACCGCCTCGGCGTAGAACGCTCGGGACAACTCGATACCAGGCACAAAATCGGACATCACTCGTCAACTGTGCACCACGCCCCGCCCGGGCTCACCTCAATTTCCGGGCCCCGGCTTCAGGTGTTCCGGGCGGGGTGCCTTCGCTGGAACAGGCCGAGATGCTGGGCCTGAACCCCTTGCGCAATGGTCAAGAATCGTTGACCATTGTCTGCATGTCTACCGATGATCTCCCCGAGACGTTTCACGTCACCACTGACGAGCAACTACGCGCCGTCTCCAATCTCACGCGTCACCGGATCATGGCCGTGCTCCGCTTCGAACCGGCGACGATCACTCAGATCGCCCAGCGGGTGGGCCTTGCGAAGGGGAGTTCCAGCTATCACGTGCGGCTGCTGGAGCGGGCCGGCCTGGTGAAGGTGGTACGGACGCGGAAAGTGAGAGGGGTCACCGAGCGGTACTACGCGATGGCCGCGCAGTCGATCGAGCTGCCGGATCCAGGGCCGGGACAGCCGGACGTGCTGCTGCGGAATGCGGTGGCGGACCTGGAGGCGTCGCCGGTGGATGGTGAGCGGCACGTACGGATGGCACATCTGCGACTCACCGAGGAGCAGTTCACGGAGCTGGGGGCACGCCTGCAGGCGCTGGCGGACGAGTACCGGACGCTGTCCGATCCCTCGCTTCCGGACGTGTCGCTGGTCTTCGCACTGTTCCGGCCGGCTCCGCGCCAGCAGGTCGAGCAGGACGCCGAATGATCCCGAATCCGATGAATGATGCGGCGAAGTTGCCGGCTGGCTTCGGGCGACTGTGGACCGCGCAGACGGTGTCCTCGCTCGGTGACGGCGTGACGCATGCCGCGCTGCCGCTGCTGGCATTGACGTTGACCCGGGATCCGATGGCGCTGGCCGTCGTCACGGCCGCCGGGACACTGCCCTGGCTGCTGTTCGGAGTGCTCGGGGGTGCGCTGGTGGACCGGTGGGACCGCCGCCGCACGATGTGGGTCACCGACGCCGCGCGTGCGGTGCTGCTCGCCATACCCGCTGCGGCGGCGGCGCTCGACGTGCTGAGCATCCCGCTGCTGGCGACCCTCGCGTTCCTGCTCGCCCTCGGCGGGCTGTTCTTCGACACGGCCGCCACGGCGTACCTGCCGGATCTGCTCGGCCGCGACCCCGCCCAGCTGGAACGCGCCAACGCTCGCCTGCGCGGCGCCCAGACCGCAGCGTCCGGATTCGCCGGGCCACCTGCGGGCAGTGCACTGCTCGCGCTCGGACGTTCGGTTCCGCTGCTCGCCGACGCGGTGTCGTTCGCACTGTCCGCACTGCTCGTCCGGTCGCTGCCCGCCATGCCGCGCCCGGCAGCAAGCGCCCGCGAGTCGCTGCTCCGGCAGGCGCGGGCCGGGGCCTCCTACGTCTTGCAGGACCGGCTGCTGCTCGGACTCGCGCTCCGTCCGGCGGTCGGGAACGTCGCCTTCCTCGCCGTGGAGACCGTCCTGGCCCTGTTCGCCGGCGAACGTCTCGGCGTCGGCGCCTTAGGCTTCGGCCTGCTCCTCACCGCCGAGGCCATCGGCGGCCTGCTCGGCGCGGGCGTCGCCGCCTTCCTCGGCCGGCGCCTGGGCACCGGCACCGCGCTGACCTGCACCGCCACAATGGAGGGCCTCGCCATCCTGGGGCTCGCCTCCGCCCCGAACCCGTACGTGGCCGGGCTCGCGCTCGCCGTCTGCGGGGCGGGCATGGGCGCCACGATGGTGCTCGGCCCCTCCCTCCGGCAGGCCATCGTCCCGGCCCACCTGATGGGCCGCGTCGCCTCCACCTCCCGCATGCTCGCCATGTGCGCCGCCCCGTTCGGCGCCTTGCTCGGCGGCTGGCTGGCCACCGCCTATGACCTGCGCACCCCGCTCTACGCCGCCGCCGGCCTCCTGCTCACCATGACCGCCGTCACCGCGACCATGACCAGCAACCGCCGCGTCGAGACCGCACTGCGCAACGCGCGTCCGCAAGCCGGCCCGGACCCCACCGAAGAGAGCGCTGTGCACATCACATCCAGGTAGGCAGGACAACGGCCCTCGATCTCGTAGAACCTCAGGGAACCCAAGACTCATCTCTTACAGGGGGCGGGCCCGGCCGTCCAACCGATCGGCCCTGCCGAGGAGGTAGCGCTGCTCGACCTCGTTGTCGGTCAAGGCCGCCGCCTCGCGGTAGAGCGCCGCGGCGCCGGCCGCGTCGCCGGTCATCTGGAGAAGGTGGGCGCGCACCGCGCGTTCTCGCTGCCGGGTCAGCGGTTGCCGATCCAGCCGGTGCCGCCGGTTGAGGTCGTCCAGCAGCGCCAGCCCCCGGGCCGGCCCGTACGCCTTGGCGACCGCCACCACGCGGCCGAGCCGTACCGGCGGGGTCGGGTTGAGCCGTTCCAGCCACAGGTACAGCACCGCGATCTGCGGCCAGTCCGTCCGCTCGGGCGACGGGGCGGCCGCGTGCACGGCGGCGATCGCCGCCTGCAACTGGTACGGGCCCACCTCGCGCCCCCGCCACACGCTGTCGATCAGCTCGGTGCCCTCGCGGATCAGCTCAGGGTCCCAGCGGGTGCGGTCCTGCTCGTCCAGCGGCACGAGCTCGTCGTCGGCGCGGGTGCGGGCCGCCCGCCGCGATTCGGTGAGCAGCATCAGCGCGAGCAGGCCGGTTACCTCGGCGTCGCCGGGCAGCGAGGCGCGGAGCATGCGGGTCAGCCGGATCGCCTCGCGGGTCAGGTCGACCCGGCCGAGGTGGTGGCCGGCGGATGCCGTGTAACCCTCGTTGAAGATCAGGTAGAGCACCTGCGTCACGGCGGCCATCCGGCTGTCGCGGTCGGCGTCGGTGGGCGGGGTGAAGCGGGCGCCGGCGCGGGCCAGCTGCTGTTTGGCCCGGCTGATCCGCGTGCCCATGGTGGCCTCGGTCGTCCCGTAGGCGTGCGCGATCTCGGCGGTCGTCAGGCCGCCCACCGCGCGCAGCGTGAGCGCCACCTGGGAGGTGGCGCTGAGGGCGGGGTGGCAGCACAGCAGCAGCAGGGCGAGGCTGTCGTCGGTCTCCGGCGTGGGCCGCGCCCGGCGGGCCGGCTCCTGCATGGCCAGCTCGGCCGTCCCGGCTTCCTGCTCTCGCCTGCGCCGGGCCTGGTCGGAGCGGAGCAGGTCGACCATCCGCCGGTAGCCGATCCGGATCAGCCAGCTACGCGGGTCGTCCGGCACACCGTCGACCGGCCACGCCCGGCTCGCGGCGAGCAGCGCCTCCTGCACCGCGTCCTCGGCGATGTGGAACTGGCCGAAGCGTCGCACCAACGCGCCGAGCACCTGCGGCGCCTCCACGCGCAGCAGGTGCTCGACCTCCGCGGCCGGACCCGTGCCCACCCCTGGGGCTCGCGGGTACCGCGCGGCGGGGCCGGTCATGGCGTGAAGTCCTCCCCCATGATCGGCCGGATCTCGATCGGCTCGCCCAGCACCTCGACGATCCGCGAGACGATCTCCACGGCTCGCTCCTGGCTCGCCACGTCGATCACGGCGAAGCTGGCCAGGACCTCCTTCAGCTCGGCGAACGGCCCGTCGGTCGCCATCACGCCCTCCGGCGTCCTGCGGACCGTGGTGCTGACGGCCGGGTGGCCGAGCCCTTCGCTGCCGACGAACTCGCCCGTCTCGATCAGTTCCCGCTCGAACCTCTGATACGCGGCGAACGCGGCCAGCGCCTCCTCGGACGGGGTGTCGGCGGTCGCGGCGTCCCAGGCGGCGGCCGGTGTGTAGCTGAGCAGCAGGTATTTCACGGGTGGGTCCTGTTCTCGATGGTGCGTGGGTCCACGGTAGCCGGGGTCAGGCGGAGCGCCGCAGAAGCAGCGCCAGGACGGTCGTCCAGGTGAAGGCGACCACGCCGTTGACGGCGATCTGGATGCTCAGATGATCCGGCGACATGGGCAGCAGCAGGACGAGCGCGGCGGCGCCGCTCAGCACCGCCGGCGGCACGGCCCGGCGGCGTGCGCACCGGACGGCCAGCACGACGGCGGCGATCGCCAGGGCGGTGAAGGCGACGGCGGCCGCGACCGAGTGCCCGACGCCATGCCAGGACATCTGGGCGACCGGCCCCTCCGGGGTGCCGGCCGGGAAGCCGTTCTCGGGGTCCATGGGCAGCAGGCCGGCGGCGATCAGGCCGACGCCGAAGATGCCGACGCAGATCGGCAGCGCCCGCCGGCCCACCCCCTCGGTGAGGGTGCGCCTGATGCCCGCGGCCAGCGCCACACCGCCGAGCCCCGCCACCACGAACGTGGTGATCTGGATCCAGCCGAGGCCTCCGGTCGCGAGCTGGCTGATCGGGTGGCGGGTGATGTCGAAGCCCTCACGGGTGAGCATCTGGACGATGGCCGAGGCGAAGAAGACCGGTCCGGCGAGGGCGCCCGCGAGCAGCAGGTGGCCGGAGGCGCGGCGTTCGGGTGCTTCGGGTGCTTCGGATGCGAAGACGGGGGCGGTGGCCATGGGTTCCTCCTTGGTGCGCGTCTGCCGCTACCTCGGACCCGTGCCGGGGATCTCGACACCACCAGGGTGTGATTCACCTCACATGGCGCGGATGTCGAGGATCGGCAGCCCGCGTCGAGGTACCGGCAAGCACTCACCAAGGAGGACGACATGTCTGACACCAACCAGCCGAGCACCGAACTGCAGGCCCTGGACCGCCTGGTCGGCACCTGGACGGTCACCGGCGGCGCCGAGGGAACCGTACGCTACGAGTGGATGCCCGGCCGTTTCTTCCTGCTCCAGCACGTCGAGCTCACCCAGTTCGGCCAGCCCGTCACCGGCCTGGAGGTGATCGGGAACCTGCGCCCCTTCGGCGAGCCGACCGGCGCGGACGTGGTGTCGCGCTTCTACGACTCGACCGGCAACACCCTCGACTACGTCTACGAGCTGGCCGGTGACACGCTGACCATCTGGGGCGGCGCCAAGGGCAGCCCGGCGTACTACCGGGGCACGTTCAGCGCCGACGGCACCACCGTCACCGGCGAATGGGTCTACCCCGGCGGGGGCGGCTACCCCTCCACCATGACCCGCTCCTGACACGACGAGCGTTCGCTGAGCGCGTGTCGTCTCGCCGCCGCTAGACGCTCGCTCTCGGCCTGGCAGCGGACGCGGCCGCGACGGCCGTGGCCAGTGGATCGCGGGCTGCGCGGCCAAGGAGGTCGGTGAGGTCGGGCGCGGTACCGTCCAGGAAGCCGTGCCGGATGCCCGTGGCGATCGAGGCGAGCATCGGCGGCTGGAACGGCAGCAGTCCCGGCGTCTCCAGAAGCCTGTGCCGGTACTCACCCAGGCTGATGGAGCGGTGCGCGACGCCGAGTTCACCGGCCACCTCGCCAGCCGTGATCGGCGTGCCGACGAGGTCATAGACGCGGCTGCCATGAGGTGCGGGATCCGCCGCCACCACCGCCGCGATCTCGGCCAGGTCCGCTCGCGAGACCGCGGCCAAGGCGCCATCCCCGAACGCGGACTCCACACCGTCACCGGCCCACATCAGCAGAGCGCCGAAGAGCTCGGCATACAGGCCGTTGCGCAGGATGGTCCACGGCAGTCCGCTGGCTCGCACCAGGCGCTCGGTCGCGCGGTGGGCCAGCGCGAAACCGAGATGATCGCCGGCAGTGGTCAGGCTCGTGTAGACGACGTGGCCGACGCCGTCACGAGCGGCGGCGTCCAGGACCGCCGCGTGCCGGGCGGCGACCTGGTCGTCCTCGGCGTAGCCGGCGGAGATGAGCACCAGAGTCGACACTCCGGCGAGGTCGAGGCTCCCGTGGTCGTCGAAGTCGAGACGCCGCATCCCCTCGCCCGGCGTGCGGCTGCCGCCCCTCGCATGGGCACCGCGGGCGTGCAGCGCCGCAAGGGTGGCCGAGCCGAGGTTCCCGTTCGCTCCGGTCACCAGAATCATGATCGATCACCGTCTTCCGTAGTGGTTCTCATCAGTAACTAAGCTGTGATCCTCGACCACACGCACACCGGCCACAAGGAGGCAGCTTGATGTCACTCACGCACACCGCGGTAACCACCGCCCCCGCCGCACTCGACCCGTGCGGACGCCAAGACCACCCCGACTGCGGCATCCGCGACGTCCTGGATCGCATCGGCGACAAGTGGTCGGTGCTCGTGATCGTCGAACTCGCCGGCGGGCCACGCCGCTTTCGTGAGCTCCAGCGCGCCATCGACGGCATCTCCCAGCGCATGCTCACCCTCACCGTGCGCAGGCTCGAACGTGACGGCCTCGTGCTACGCACCGTGTACCCGACTGTCCCGGCCCAGGTCGACTACCGCCTGACCGAGACCGGAGCCGGCCTGACCCATCTGGTCAAGGCACTCGCCGAGTGGTCCCTCGCGCACCGTGCCGTCATCGCCAAGGCGCGGCACGCGTACGACCAGGCCCACCCCGACCACGACATCCGCTGACCAGAGCAGCTGTCGCCGCATGCCGCGGGGCATGGTCCCCCGACCGGCGGTGGCGGGCCGCCGTCACCGCGCCCCCTGTCACCGCGCCGCACCGGCGACGTGCGCCGCCAGCACGCGGCGGCGCCGGTAGCCGAGCCGTTCGTACACCTTGACCGCGGCCGGGTTGTCGTCGTCCACCATGAGCGCCGCCCGGCCGTGGTCCGCGACCAGCTCGTGTGACACCCACCGGCACACCCGCTCGGCCAGTCCCCGGCCGCGCAGCGGCGCGGCCGTCGCGACGCCCGCCAGGAACCCCACCGACGGCGCGCTCCACGCGTCGGCCGCCACCGCGGCGAGCCGGCCGTCCAGGCGCAGTCCCGCCCACCGCCGCACGCCGGGCCCGCCCGGCACCGCGTAGGAGGTGGGCGCGTGTCCGGCCAGCAGGGTCCGGACCTCCTCGTCGGCCCGTGGCCCCAGCCACCCGACCGTGTCTTCCATGCCGTCCGTCGCAGAGCCTGCTTCCCGGCCGCCCATCACGGTGTCAACCGGGCCGTCCTGGGAGCCGCCCGCCGGGCCGTCCTGGGAGCCGCCCGCCGGGCCGCCGGCGGGCAGGCTCATCCAGGAGAAGCCGCCCGACACCTCCAGGCCGTCGATCTTCGCCGTCACCTCGGCCAGCAGCGCCACCTCGCCGAACGGCCGGAACGACGGCCCGACCTCGCCGAGCGCATGCCGTACCAGCTCCACCGCGCAGGACGTGCCGCCCCACACCGCGAGCCGGTCCCGGCGCGAGATGTCGCGGGCGGCGGTCACCACCGCGTCGCCGAGCGCCCACGCCCGCGCGCCGTCGCGCAGCGCCTGAGCCCCCCACACGGGCAGGTCGTCGTCCCCGCAGGCGGCCCGCACCTCGTCCGGCGTCCGCAGTTCACGCAGCACGAACGGTCACCGGCCCGGCCACCCGTACCCCTCCGCTACGGGCCGCGGGCCGCCGGGCGTTCTCACAGGATGGCGCCCGGCCGGTAGGCGGCCGCCTCCGGATGAGCCGCCACCACCTCGCCGACCTGCCGCGACACCGCGCGCACCTGGTCGGCCGCCGCCCCGGTGAACGACACCCGGTCGGCCAGCAACGCCTCCAGCTCCGCCCGGTCCAGCGGGAACCGCTCGTCAGCCGCCAGCCGGCCGAGCAGCTCGTTGGCCGCGCCCTGCGAGCGCATCGCCAGCGCCGACGCCACCGCGTGCTCCTTGATCAGCTCGTGCGCCTGTTCGCGGCCCACGCCCGCCCGCACGGCCGCCATGAGCATCTTCGTCGTCGCCAGGAACGGCAGGTAGCGCCCCAGCTCGGTCTCGATGACCGCGGGGAAGGCGCCGAACTCGTCCAGCACCGTCAGCATCGTCTCGACCAGGCCGTCGAAGGCGAAGAACGCGTCCGGCAACGCCACCCGGCGTACCACCGAGCACGACACGTCGCCCTCGTTCCACTGGTCGCCGGCCAGCTCGCCCACCATCGAGGCGTAGCCGCGCAGCACGACGGTCAGGCCGTTGACCCGTTCGCAGGAGCGGGTGTTCATCTTGTGCGGCATGGCCGACGAGCCGACCTGCCCTTCCTTGAAGCCTTCGGTCACCAGCTCGTGGCCGGCCATCAGCCGGATCGTCTTGGCCAGCGACGACGGCGCGGCCGCGAGCTGCACCAGCGCCGAGACCACCTCGAAGTCGAGCGAGCGCGGGTAGACCTGGCCCACGCTCGTCAGCCGCCGTTCGAACCCCAGGTGCGCCGCGACCCGGCCCTCCAGCTCGGCGAGCTTCGCCTGGTCGCCGCCGAGCAGGTCGAGCATGTCCTGCGCGGTGCCGACGGGGCCCTTGATGCCGCGCAGCGGGTAGCGGGCGATCAGCTCCTCCAGCCGCCGGTAGGCGACCAGCAGCTCGTCGGCCGCCGTCGCGAACCGCTTGCCCAGCGTGGTGGCCTGCGCCGCCACGTTGTGCGAACGGCCCGCGACCACGGTCGCCTCGTGCTCCTCGGCCAGCGCGGCGAGGCGGGCCAGCAGCGCCACGACCCGGTCGCGGACCAGCAGCAGGCTGTCGCGCACCTGCAACTGTTCGACGTTCTCGGTCAGGTCGCGCGAGGTCATGCCCTTGTGCACCTGCTCGTGCCCGGCCAGCGCGTTGAACTCCTCGATGCGCGCCTTCACGTCGTGGCGGGTGACCCGCTCGCGCGCCGCGATGGACTCCAGATCGACCTGCTCGACGACCTTCTCGTAGTCGGCCGGCGCCTCCTCGGGCACCGCCACGCCCAGTTCGGCCTGCGCCCGCAGCACGGCCAGCCACAGGCGCCGCTCGGCGATCACCTTGTACTCCGGCGACCACAGGCGGGCCAGCTCGGGCGAGGCGTAACGGGCGGCCAGAACATCGGGGATACGCGGCTTGGATGTCACGTCGGACAAGTCTATGCACCCGTACTCGTTGATCTTGCAGGAGCCTGTGCCGACCATCCGCCTTTACATTGTAGATCATTACGCTCCCAGCCCGTGCTGCCGTCTCCTCGACGCCATCGCCGCACTCCTCTCCCGTTGACCAGAAAACTGGCGAAAACCCCCCTCGGATCGGGTATGTGCGATCATGACCGGAATGGACGCCCGCTTCCTTGGTATCGCCGATCTGACCGAAACCCCGCCCGTGGCGGTCGTGGTCGACGTCATGCGTGCTTTCACCGTGGCCGCCTGGGCCTTCGCGCAGGGCGCGGAGAAGATCGTTCTCGCCGGGTCGCTGGACGAGGCCCTGGCGCTCAAGGCTCGCCACCCGGGCTGGCTGGCGCTCAAGGACGGTCCGCCCGCGCCCGGCTTCGACGCGGTCAACTCACCGGCCCTGCTGCGGTCCGTCGACCTCGGTGGGCGGACCGTCGTGCAGAAGACCACGGCGGGCACGGTCGGCGCCCTTGCGGTCAAGGAGGCACCGCTGGCGCTGTGCGCCGGCTTCGTGGTGGCGGGAGCGACGGCTCAGCTGCTGCGGACACACGGAAGTGACAGGGTCGCGTTCGTGGTCACCGGCGAGGACGGGCAGGCCGACGAGGATCTGGCCTGCGCCCAGTACATCGCCCGCAGGGTCACCGAGACCGGGGTGGACGCCGCCGAGTTCCTCCGCCGCGCCGCCGGGTCGCGCGCCGCCGCCGAACTGGCGGAAGGGGTGCGTCAAGGAGTCCATCCCGATGACGTCGCCCTCTGTCTGGAGGTCGACCGGTTTCCCTTCGCCATGGTGGCGGGCCTGGAAGGCTCGCTCATGGTCCTGCGTCCGCTCGCCATGCCCTCGCCGACCGGCGGGGACCCGGCCTGAACGCCGCCGAGGCCTCGTTCGGAGGAGGCGGCGGCCGGTCACCGGGTGTCTTCGGAGTCCGCCGCGGCGCCGCCCGCGATGAGGGCGTCGCCGAGCTCCGAACGCAGATACAGGACCGAGCGGCCATGGCGGGCGCTGGTGAGCAGGCCGGCGTCACGCAGAGCCCGCAGGTGCTGGTTGACGGCCGAGGTGGTCACGCCGAGGCGACCGGCGAGCTCCGTCGACGACGCCGGCGTCTCCAGCGCGGTGAGCAGGCCGGCGCGCGTCGCGCCGAGCAGTCCGGTGAGCGCCACGGGTGACCGGCGGGCCTCCGCCTGCCAGAGCGTTCCGGCGCCGCGCGTGCCGTACATGATCAGAGGTGGCTCCTCCGGCGAGATCGGGGCGGTCACCCCCCTGCTGAAGAGCGTCGGCACCAGGGTGAGCCCTTCTCCGCCGGTGGAGCGGCGGTAGCCGGCGTTGCTGACCAGGCGAACGTGCACGACGCCCCCCTCCAGGCGGACGCGCTCGTTGAGATCGGCGAACATCGCCGCCAGACCGTGCGCGGAGATGACCTGCCCGCGGTAGATGATGTCGGCCTGCAGGACCGTACGCATCCGCGGCCACCACGGCGCGAAACAGGTGCGCCAGTACGTCCGCAGCGCCTCCGTGATGCGCGCGCGGACCGTTGCCGGGTCCCCCCGCAGCGGTGCGGGCAGCCGCCCGGGATGCAGGGCGCGCAGGTCGTCGAGCATGCGGTCCAGGGGCACGCGCGCGACGGCGGCGAGTTCGTCGTCGATGCGGGTGAGGGGAGCATGCGGCCGGGGTGTCAGATAGTCGGGCGACCACAGCGAGTCGTTCGTGAGGGCGCGCAGCAGCGGCAGGTCGAGCCCGGATCGAACGTGCTCCGTGCGCCGCAACCAGGGCAGGTGCACGGGAAAGCGTCCCGGGTCGCGGAACGTGCGCAGCGACAGGGTGAGCTCGTTGATCGGTGAGGCGGCGAAGCGCACGTCGGCGACGTCCATCCCGGCGAGCTCGTACGCGATGAGCCCGCCGCTCCCTACAGCGACCATGTAGCCATACGCTACATCATTGGTTTCCGTCCCCCCGATGCGGGACAAACGTGGCGTGATCAGCACCTTCTTCCCCGAGGACCGCGTCGGCCGCTCGCTGACCCTCAGCACGATGGCGTTCGCACTGTCCAGCGGCGTCTTCTACACCGTCAGCACGCTGTACTTCACGCTCGTCATCGGCCTCGGTGCGACGACGGTGGGCCTCGGGCTGGGCATCGCGGGCGGCGCCGGCGTGCCGGCCTCCTACGCGTCGGGGTGGCTCGCCGACCGGGTCGGCGCGCATCGCGTCCAGACGGTGGCGACGGCCCTCAACGGCCTGGCGATGCTCGCCTACCCACTCGTATCGGACGCCGTCGCGTTCACCCTGGTCGCCTGCCTGGCCGCGCTGATGCGCTCGGCGGGCGGCACGTCGAAGCAGGCGATGCTGGCACGGTGGTACACCGGCCCGGAACGAGTGGTGGTCCGGGCACAACTGCGCGTGGTCACGAACGTGTTCATCGGCCTGGGCACCCTGGCCGCCGCCGCGGCCCTCCTGACGGGCACCGCCGCGGCGTACCAGACCGCGATGATCGCCTCCGGAGTCCTGCTGCTGGCGGCCGCTGTGCCGCTGGCACGGCTGCGATCCCGGGTGCCGGAACTCGCTGCCCGGATGACCGCCCCGGCCGAGAACCGGGCGGCCGGCGCCCCCGCCGAAGGACCGTCACCGCTCAAGGACCGCACCTATCTGGCGAGCGTGGCGTGCAACGCCGTCGTGGCCATGCAGTTCGGCCTGCTGACCGTCGGCGTCCCACTCTGGGTCGCCTCCACCGGCGCCCCCACCGCCATCGTGTCCGTGCTGCTCGTCCTCAACACCGTGGTCGTGGCCGTACTCCAGGTGCGTGTCTCGCGTGGCGTCCACGACGTGCGCCGCGCCGGGATCGCCGTCCGGCGCGCGTCGTGGCTGCTCGCACTCGCATGCGGGCTGTACGCGCTGGCGGGGTACGGAAACGTGATCACCGCCTGCGTCCTGCTGCTCCTGGCCGGCCTCGCCCACGCCTTCGGCGAGATCCTGGGCGAGGCGGGCGGCTGGACCATGGCCTTCGAACTGGCCGACCAGCGCAGCGCGGGCGCCTACCAGGGCCTCAGCCAGACCGGCTACGCGATCGCCGCCATGACCTCACCGGTGCTCGTCACCGCCACCGCCATCGCGCACGGAACCGTGGGCTGGGCCGCGCTGGCCGCACTGTTCCTCGCCGGCGGCACCGGCGCGGCGGCAGTCGCGCGGGTGAGCCGGCGTGAGGAATCGTTGATCTCGACTCCGTCGGACTCGCGTTCCGGTAAAGGGATACGGACCACCTGAGTACGTCCAACGTCGTCATCAGGGACGCCGCTGCTCCCCCAGCCGTACCCTCAAGTCCCTCCCCAGGCATGACGACCAGGGCAGGCCCACCACGACACGCTGTCGGGCATGAACGTGAACACCAGCCGCCAGACGAGTTTCGCCGGCTGGGTCGGCGATCGTGGCCGTGCCCTCGAAACCCTGGACTTCCAGCTCCCCGTGGACGACCTCGAACCGCTGCGCGACATCGTCGGCGACGCGCGCGTCGTGGCGCTTGGCGAGAGCTCCCACCACATCCGGGAGTTCTACCGGGTACGCCACCGCATCCTGCGGTTCCTGGTCGAACGGTGCGGTTCGAGGTGTACGCCTTGGAAGCCCCGTTCACCCAGGGCCAGATCCTGGACGGCTGGGTCCGCGGCGGCCCCGGCACCGTGGAGCAGGTCGCAGCAGACGGTATCGCCCTGTCACTGGGACGATGCCGGGAAATGCATGAGGTGCTCCACCCTGGTGAGCAGGACCTGCTCACCAGCGCGCTGAGCCGGCTGATGGGGCACCTGCGGCGCCTGGCACTCGTCCAGCGCGCCCAAGGGTACGACGCGCCGCTCCCGCCGCCCGCCGAGCGCAGCATCGAGGCGGCGTTTCCCACCGATCGGCTCTGGACGCTCGCCGACCTGCGCTCGGCCCGTCCGCACATTAACGACGCGGCTCCTTCCAGCACTCGCGCATGGCCGACTATTTCCTGGACATGCCGGTGTTCGAGGCGTTCGACGCCATCGCGCACGTGTCGCGGACCACCGGCACCGATCACGTGGTGGAACGCGCCGAGAATTGAGGTCAGGCGCGCAACTTCCCGTCGAGGTCGCCTGCCCTGTCGCGCAGGTAGCGCTGCTCGGGCAGGCTCGTGGTCAGCCGGGCCGCCAGCCGGTAGTTCGCCCTCGCCGCCTCATGCCCGCCGGCCGGCTCCTGCAGGTCGGCGCGGACGGCGTGCAGTCGGTGGTGTCGGGCCGGCCGCGCGACAGCGCCGTGAGAGCCCCGTGCCAGGCGGTGCCCCGACGATCGGAGCGTGCGGGGACGTGGAGGACGAGATGCGCGCTGACAGGATCGGCACGGCGGTGCGGGAGCGCACCGCCCCCGCCACCGCGCCGGGCCAGGAGCGGCCAGGGCGGGGTGAGTGGGTGCCCGTGGCGGCGCTCGCGCTCGGGACGTTCGCGATCGGGACCGACATGTTCGTCGTCGCCGGGATTCTCCGCGGGATCTCGGCCGGCCTGGGCGTCACGGCCGGCGCCGCCGGGCTGGTGGTGACGGTGTTCGCGCTGGTGTACGCCGTCGGCGCGGTGGTGCTCGGCGCGCTGCTCGGGTCGTGGCCGGCGCGGCGGCTGCTGGTCTGGTCGGCCGCGCTGTTCGCGACGGCGGCCGCGCTGGCGGCCGCCGCGCCGGGGTTGCCGGCGCTGCTGGCGGCCCGGACGCTGGGCGCGGTCGCCGCGGCGGTGTACGTGCCGGCGGCCGGCGCGGCCGCCGTCGCCACCGTGCCGGCGAACCGGCGCGGGCGGGCGCTGGGCGTCATCCTGGCCGGCACGTCGGCCGCCATGGTGGTGGGCGCTCCGCTGGGGGTGCTGATGGCGTCCGCGCTGTCGTGGCGGGCCGCGTTCGCGCTGGTCGCCGCGCTGGCGGCGGCCACCGTCGCCGGTCTGCTGCGCACCCGCGCCGGGGCCGGGCCGCTCGGGCGCGCGACGGTGCGTGAGCGGCTGCGCCCGCTGCGCTCCCCCGCCGTCGCCGGAGCGCTCGGCGTGACGATCCTGGTGATGGCCGCCTCGTTCGGCATGTACACCTACCTGCCGCTGCTGCTGCCGGCCGCGGCCGGACCGGCCGGGCTGGGCCTGTTCATCGGGGCGTTCGGAGCGGGGGGCCTGCTGGGCGCCTGGTGGGGCGGCACCGCGGCCGACCGGGCGGGCCACCAGGCGGGCCACCGGGCGGGCGGCCGGACGGGCGGCCGGACCGGGACCTGGTCCGGCGGCGTCGTTCCGGCGCTGGGCCTGCTGGGCGCCGTCTTCGCGGCGCTGCCGCACCTGGCGGCGACGGTGGCCGGGGCGTTCGTGGTCATGGCCGGGTGGGGTGTCGCGGCCTGGGCGTTCGTGCCCGCGCAGCAGCACCGGCTGCTGGCGCTGGCCGCCGGGCCGGGACCGTTGCCGCTGGCCTTGAACAGCTCCGCGATCCAGCTCGGGGCGGCGGCCGGCGCGCTGTCCGGCGGCTTCGTGGTCGACGCCGCCGGAGCGGGCCGGTTGTGGCCGTTCGCCGTGGCGTGCTGCGGCGCCGCCCTGGCGGGGCACGCGATCCTCGCCCGACGACACGACCCGCGACACAGCGCTCGACACAGCGCTCGACACAGCGCTCGACACGGCAGGGGGGCTGGGGCATGACCGGGCCGATGTCCGACGTCGCCGCGCTGGGCACCGTCCTGGGCGTCTGGGCGCACCCGGACGACGAGGCGTACCTGTCCGGCGGGCTGATGGCGCTGGCCCGCGACGCCGGGTCGCGGGTGGTGTGCGTGACCGCGACCCGCGGCGAGCTGGGCACCCCGCGCCCCGAGGAGTGGCCGCCGGAACGGCTGGCCGCGGCGCGCGCCCGCGAGCTGGCGCGCTGCCTGGAGATCCTCGGGGTGGGCGAGCACCACTGGCTCGGCCACCGGGACGGCCGGTGCGCGGACGTCCCGGCGGCCGGCGCGGTCGCACGGCTGTGCGAGGTCGTCGAACAGGTCCGCCCGGACACCGTGCTCACCTTCGGCCCGGACGGCATCACCGGCCACCCGGACCACCAGGCGGTCTCGGCCTGGACGACCGCCGCTTTCGAGCGGGCCGCCCGGCCTGGGGCACGGCTGCTGTACGCGACGTTCGCCGAGCGGCGGGCGGCCCGCTGGGACACGCTCAACGCGAGCCTCGGCATCTTCCCCCCGGGCTATCCGGTCACCACCCCCGCCCATCGGCTGGCGGTCGACCTCGTGCTGGACGCGCCGACCGCGGGGCGCAAGGTGCGCGCGCTGGCGGCGCAGCAGACCCAGACGGCCGAGCTCATCGCCGCCCTGGGTCTGGACCTGTTCACCGCGTGGGTTCGCGACGAGGCGTTCACCGAACGGGCATGCGTACCGGGCGAGGAACCCCCCGTGCTTCCGGGCCGATCAGCCGGGTCCTCACCGGGGTCGAACCAGTGGTGAGGTCAAGCCGGCCCGCCCGTCACCGGCGGGCGAGGTTCCGCTCGATCGCGCGCCTGGCGAGGTCGAGGACGGCGGCCCGGCCGGGTACGGGCGCCACCGGGGCTTCGGGGGACGGGGCGGCGCCGTGCGACGGGGCCACGGCCGGAGCGTCGGGCGCCTGCCCTGCCGCCGCGTCGATCAGGGCGGCCGGCTCGTCGTCGCCGAGCCGGCGCAGCAGACCGGCGAGGTTGCGCAGGGTCACCCACAGGTGGGTCCAGTTTCCGTTGCGGGCGAAGTAGTCGATGACGTCGCGATAGCCGCCCAGCGCCTCGGGCACCCGCCCGGCGCGGGCCCGCACGGTGAGCAGCCCCACGGTCGCGACGCCGACGAGGAAACTGGCACCGGAGGCGCGCGCCAGCTCGATGGCGCGGACGTAGTGCCGCTCCGCCGGTTCGCTGCGACCCTCCGCGTTGTCGATCTCCCCTGCGACGTACGCGCCCCACGACAGCATCGTGGGCGACACCGCGGCGGCCAGCCCCCGCTCGTTCAGCGCGCGCGCCGTGTCCAGGTCGCCCGCGTACGCCGTCGCCAGGGCGGCGATCCCGAGGTTCTCCCGCCGCGGCCCGGCCACCTCGGCCGCGGCGAGGGAATGCTCGACCACGTCGCCGTACGCGCCGCGGGCCAGGTCGGCCACCGACAGCACCGACAGGCAGTGCCACGAGCCGGCGCCGGCAGCCCTGGCCAGCCCGGCGCGGGCGAGCCGGTCGGCCCGGCGGTAGTCGCCGCGGTGGTAGGCGGCCTCCGCCGCGGTGCCGAGCACGGCCGGGGCGCTGGGGTGGGTGGCCAGCGCCGGGTCGCCGGCCAGTTCCTCCGCCCAGTCACGCAGCTCGACGAGGTCGCGGTAGGCGACCGCGTCGTACAGCGCGACGACCATCGCCGCGGCGGTGTCCGGCTCCGGCCGGCCGCGGGCCAGCCGCCACGCGGCCCGCAGGTTCGGCAGTTCGCGGCGCAGGACGGCGTCGGCGTCCGGCTCCCGTTCGGTGGTCATGGTCTCGGCGAGCCACGAGGTCAGCTCTGCGGCCCAGCGCAGCATGCGCCCGGCCGCGGCCTCGGCCTCGCCGGCCGCGGCCAGCCGGTCCAGTCCGAACGCCCGCAGCGTCTCCAGCATGCGGTACCGGGTGCCGCCCTCGAACCGGGCGTCGATCATGGAGGTGTCGACGAGGCGGGCCAGCGCGCTGCCGGGATCGCCGGGCACGCCCAGGTCGGCGGCCAGCCGTTCGGCGGTGTCGAGGGCGACGCCGTCGGCGAACACCGACAGTTGCCGGAACAGCCGCCGTTCGTCCTCCGTGAGCAGCCGGTAGGACCACTCGATGGTCGCGCGCAGCGTCCGATGCCGCGTGTCGGCGCTGGGCGCGCCGCCGCCGAGCAGGTCGAGCGAGCGGTCGAGGCGGTCGCGCAGGTCCGTCAGCGAGAACGTGGACAGCCGGCCGGCGGCCAGCTCGATGGCCAGCGGCATCCCGTCGAGCCGGTGCACGATGTCGGCGACCGCGCGCAGGTCGGCCGGCGTCGGCGGCGGGCCGGAGCGTACCCGGCGGGCCCGGTCGAGGAAGAGCGCGACGGACGGGACCCCCGACGGGTCCTCGCCGGAGTGCGGCAGCGCCAGCGGGGTCAGCCGTGAGACGTGTTCGGCTGCCAGGCCGAGCGGTTCGCGGCTGGTGGCCAGCACGCGCACGCGGGGACAGCAGGACAGGAGCGCTCCGGCCAGGTCTCGGACGCCGTCGAGCAGGTGCTCGCAGTTGTCGATCACGAGCAGGCCGGGCTGGTCGCCCAGCAGGGCGACGCAGGCGGACAGCACGTCACCCTGGACGACCCGGAGGTTCAGGGCCGCGGCCAGCGCGTGGGCGATGGCGGCGGGGTCGGTGACCGGGGCCAGCATCAGCACCGGGGCGGAGCCGCTCTGCCGCGCCACCTCCAGGGCGACCCGGGTCTTGCCGACGCCGCCGGGGCCGACGAGGGTGACCAGGCGTTCGGCGGCCAGCACCTGGTGCAGGGCGGCGACCTGCGGCGCGCGGCCGATCAGCGGGGTGGCCGGGTCGACGGGCGCCCTCACCCCGGCGAACACGCCGAGCCCGGGATGCGTCG
The DNA here is from genome assembly GCF_043204415.1 of Nonomuraea sp. NPDC047897. NCBI lineage: Bacteria > Bacillati > Actinomycetota > Actinomycetes > Streptosporangiales > Streptosporangiaceae > Nonomuraea > Nonomuraea sp. NPDC047897. The sequence goes on from NZ_JBIDCC010000003.1 coordinate 541,035, forward strand.
CGGTGGCGGCGGGCTGCGCGGCAGCGGGGGGCGCGGCGGAGTGGCCGGCGGAGGGCGGTGCGGCGGAGGGCGGGGTGCGCTGGGTGCCCCGGGCGATCTCGCGTTCGAGGTCCCCCAGCGCCGGCGACGGGTCGAGGCCGGTCTCCTCTGCCAGCCGGCGCCGGTGCGCGCGGGCAACGCGCAGCGCCTCGGGCGCCTGCCCGGTGGCCGCCAGCACCCGCATGAGCAGGAGCACCGCCGGCTCCCGCAACGGGTCGGCGGCCCACGACGCGGCGGCGCAGTCCAGGACCCGGTCGGCCTGTCCCGCGCCGGCGGCGGCCGAGATCATCGCGTCGGTGACCTCGCGGTGCAGCCGCGCGTACTCCTCGATCGCGGCGGCGATCGGCTCGACGTCGGCGAGGTCGGCGAGCACCGGCCCCCGCCACAGTTCGTACGCCTCCCTCAGCAGGGCGAACGCGCCGGCCGGGTCCTGGGGCGCGGCCGTGCGCGCCGAGGCCAGGGACGCGCGCACGCGCGCCACGTCGAGCCCGTCGCCGTCCAGGTCGAGCCGGTAGCCGTCGTGCCGTCGCGCCAGCCGTCCGGCCGCCGGGCCGAGATGCCCCCGCAGCCGGGACACGTGGTTGTGCAGGGCCTGCCGCCCCGACTCCGGCACCTCCGACGGCCACAGCGCGTCCACGAGCCGGTCCACCGTGACGACGCGGTCCTCGGCGAGGGCGAGCAGCGCGAGCACGGCACGCCGCTTGGGACCTGGTACGTCCACCGGTGTGCCGTCGACGAGCAGCCGCAGCGGTCCGAGCACCTCGACCCGGACCGGCGGCGGCTGACGGCCGGCCGCCATGCCGCCTCCCCCTCTCCAGCATGCCTGTGACCAGGAGGGACATGTCCTGTTAGGACGACGATAACCCCGTGCGAGAGCCGTGACAGACGGCGCGTGGAGCCTTTCAGAGGGGACCGGCACGAGCCGGCCCCGGGGGAAGGGGAGACGACGATGGACCACGACAAGGTGAACCAGTTCCTGGAGCGGTTCGTGACCGACCTGGCGGCGACCGACGCGGCCGGCTCCGTCGTGATCGGCCACCGGCTCGGCCTGTACCGCGCGCTGGCCGAGGGACCGGCGACGCCCGCGGAGTTCGCCGAGCGCACCGGCTGCCACCAGCGCTACCTCACCGAGTGGCTGCGCGGCCAGGCCGCCGGCGGGTACGTCGACTACGATCCGCCGACCGGCCGGTTCTCGCTGACCGAGGAGCAGGCGTTCTGCCTGGCGGACCCGGCCGGGCCGAACGTGCCCGCGGCGTTCCTCATCGACCTGGGTATGCTGCGGGCCGAGCCGCGCATCACCGAGGCGTTCCGCACCGGGGAAGGGGTCGGCTGGCACGAGCACGACGAGGACGTCTTCGTCGGCTGTGACGCCTTCTTCCGGCCCGGGTACGCCGCAGCGCTGGTGCCGAACTGGATCCCCGCCATGGAGGGGGTGGAGGACAAGCTCGTCGCCGGGGGGCGGGTCGCCGACGTCGGCTGCGGTCTCGGCTCGTCGTCGCTGCTCCTGGCCGAGGCCTTCCCGCGCACCGCGGTCGCCGGCTTCGACTACCACGCCGAGTCGGTGGCGCTGGCCCGCAAGAAGGCAGCCGAGAGCGGGCTCGCCGACCGGGTCACCTTCGAGGTGGCCACCGCGCAGACCTTCACCGGCACGGGCTACGACCTGGTGACGATGTTCGACTGCCTGCACGACATGGGAGACCCGCTCGGCGCGGCCCAGCAGGTGCGGCAGGCGCTGGCGCCGGACGGCACGTGGCTGCTGGTGGAGCCGTTCGCCGCCGACCGGGTCGAGGAGAACTTCACGCCCGTGGGACGGCTGTACTACAGCGCCTCCACATTCCTGTGCGTCCCGAACAGCCTGTCCCAGCGGGGCGGGTACACGCTGGGGGCACAGGCCGGCGAGGCCGCGATCCGCGAGGTGACCGCCGAAGCGGGCTTCTCCCGGTTCCGGCGGGCCGCGCAGACGCCGTTCAACCTCGTCTACGAGGTCCGGCCGTGAGGCGGTGGGCAACGCCGCGAAAACCCCTTCCCGGCGTGTGCGTGGTGCGGCCGTGGATCGGGAAGCCTTCTGACCCGGCACCCGCTCTGCGACGATCGGAGCCCTTGGATCGGACTGCACAGATCAGCCGAGCGTGAACGTACTGGCGCGGACACGGCGCCGGCTGGGAGGGTGGGCCTCATGATGGAGGACTTGCGGGACGCCGAGCGCCGGCTCCAGGCCGCGCAGCTCGCTGGAGATGTCGAGGCGCTGGATCGGCTGCTGGATGATCGGCTGATCTTCACCTTCGGTGCGAATGTTGCCACCAAGGCGGACGATCTGGAGCTGCACCGCACTCGGGCGCAGGTGGTGACGAAGGTGGCCGAGGAGGAGTTGAAGGTGCTCACCGATGGGCGCACCGGGGTGACGTGGTTTCTCGGCACCCTCGAAGGGACCATCTCCGGTGCGCCGTTCGCGGCCAGGATGCGCTACACCCGCACCTGGCTGTACGACGAGACGCACGGCTGGCGGATCATCGCCGTGCACGCCGGCACGGCTGATTGACATAGCCGACACGTCGTCCGGCGACCGGCCGGCCGGACGGTCGCCGGCGAGGTTTGCCCGCCCCCACAGGGGGCGGGCGAACGTGGAAGCCACGCTGTCCCGGCAAGATCAAGGGCTGGATCTCGGTATCCCAGCCCCAGCTCCAGCCCTTGCCCATGCGCGAAGGGCGAACAGCAGCAGCCCCCACAGCGGGATGACGGCGACGCGGCCGAGCAGCGGGTTCACGGCGACCGGGACGGCCCAGCTCAGGCCCGGGCCGGTGGCGCGTCTTCCCCTCGCCAGGTGTTCGGGGCCGGATCGGTCTGTCGGCTGAGCGGTGGCTTGTTCCATCAGACCGCCTTTACATTGTAGATTCAGTTCGTGGCGTCCCCAGGTGTTCATCAGCGGCGCTCAAGATCTCGCCTGCGCTCACCGCGTCACGACGGTCTCCCGCTGCACATGCGACAGCTTCTCGGGGTTGCGCACGTGGTAGGCGCCGGTGCCGTAGCCGTTCTCCACCCGCACCGCCACCACGCCGTCGATCTCCCCCTCCACCCGCACCAGCAGCCCGGGGGCGCCGTTGTTCTGGACCAGCTCGACCGACCGGTCCGCGTCGCGCCTCCAACAGCCGACGGCCAGCAGACGGGCCACCTGGTCGATCCCCACGACGGGCCGCAGCAGCGCGTGCCTGACTCCGCCGCCGTCGCTCAGCGCGACGACATCCGGCGCGAGGACGTCGAGCAGGCTCTGCAACTCGGCCGTCTCGACCGCCCGCCGGAAGGCCTGGAGTGCGGCCCGGGTCTCAGCCGGGGAGGCGACGCCGCGGGGCCGGCGGGCGGCGACGTGCGCCCGCGCCCGGTAGGCGAGCTGACGGACCGCTGACGAGCTCCTGCCGACGGCTTCGGCGATCTCGTCATAGTCCAGGTCGAACACCTCGCGCAACACGAAAACCGCCCGCTCGGTCGGCTGCAACGTCTCCAGGACCAGCAGCATCGCCATCGAGACGCTCCCGGCCAGCTCGACGTCCTCGGCCACGTCAGGCGCGGTCAGCAACGGCTCGGGCAGCCACGGCCCGACATAGGACTCCTTGCGCCGGCCGAGCGCGCGTAGCCGGTCCAGCGCCTGCCGGGTGACGATCCGCACCAAATAGGCCCGCTCCTCCCGCACGGTGCCGAGATCGACGCCTACCCACCGCAGCCAAGCAAACAGCAGTTCGGCGCGCTGGTAGGACAGGCGGGCGCGGCCGGTGTCCGAGCACAGGTCGGCGCTGGCGGGGGTGCGGGCGGGCCCGGGTTTGCGGTCGGCGAGGAATAGCGGTCCGGCCCGGCGTCCGGCGACCCAGCGGGTGAAGGAGCGCAGGGCCGAGCGGTGCCGGTTCCAGGTGCGCGCGGACAGATGGGGCCAGGCGCGCGTGAAGATCTCGCTCACCTGCTCGGGGGGTGACCGTCGCCATGGTGGTGTGGGCGCCAAGGTCGACGACCAGGCGGCCGAGCGCCTGGCGGTAGGAGCGGACGGTGTCGGCGTCCAGCTGGGGCCGGGCCAGGAACTCCTCCACCGCCTCGCCCAACTGTGGGCCAGGCAGCAGCTGGACGATGGGAGTGGTCACCGCCAGCCCCCTTCGCCGAGGCGGTAGGGAACGTGTCGGATTCAAGCCTAAACCGCAGCCACGACGGCGCAGGTGGGAACCGGCCGATGATCGTTGATGTGGCAGGGAACGATCCGTTCCCTGCCACATCAAGGGGCAGTCCAGCGGTGCGAACGTTCGGCACACCTGTCAGTTGAACTGCGTGATGGCGATGGGAGTGATCTTCTCGGCGGAGAGACATCCAGGCGGAGGGGTGATGCCGGCGAGTCTGGCGGGGTCGATGCCGCCTCCCGCTCCATCGACCTGGTCGCCTTGCAGAATCTGCCCTTTCCCCGGCACGTTGACGCCTCGCTTGCCCGCGTGGAGCAGGGGTTCGGTCCCCTCAGGCCAGATCAGTGGGGCCATCTCCACGTTCCCGCCCTGGGTGTGGGTGAGGAAGAGACACTTGCTGCTCGGGTTGTACGTGAGCGTGCCACCAACCTTCATCTCCATCCCGCCCTCGAGATCATGGACGAAGATGATCGGATCCGTGCCTTCTCGGCGGATCTCCCCGGTGGCGGAGGCACATCCCGCCAGGAGAATGATCAGGACGACACTCCTCGCCAGCGTTCTCATGGAAATGCGCCGCCCTTCCTGTTCGCCACGAAGCCCCTGAACCGACGCTCCCCGCTTCTGAAACGAACGTCGGAAAGCGTCGGTTCACGTGTTCAGCGCTCGTGGATGTAGAGGCCGAACTGGTTGATGTTTCTGGCAGGGGTGAACTGGCTGCGGTTGAGGAGGTTGATGTTCTTCCATCCGCTGTGTATGCCGAACGCGGTGGCCCCGTAGTACCAGGGACCGCCGCTGTCGCCGCCTTGGGTGATGTGTCGGTGGATCGCCACCAGGCCCTTGTAGTTGTCGCGCGTGGTGTTGAGCTGGTAGGTCTCGTTGCACTCGGCTCCGGTGGTGATGCCGAACTTGCAGACGCGCACGCCGGTGCGCGGTGACCAGACATCGTCCACGTACCGCGTGCTGCTCCAGTCGTAGTAGAAGGTCCGAGCCACGGTCAGGCTGCCTCTGGTATACCAGGCAAGATCACCATAGGTGCCCGCATGTTCGCCTCGCCGGGTGGTGGATGTCGAATCACCGCCTTGGCCGGAGTGCTGCACGTAGGTCCGATAGGTGCCCGGACAATGGTGAGCGGTTGAGACGCCGTGCCAGGAACGGTCCGCGTTGCGGAGGGTAAATCCTGCCGTGCAGTCGCCGAGATAGCCGCCGCCCCGCATGTAGGTGTCTTCGTTTCCGCCCGGCAGCGCATCGCGCATGCTGATATTGATCGAGATCTTCGGGTTTGCCGGGGTGAGCTGTTCCTGCAAGGTGGCAGCCCAAACGCCTGCACGGGAGGTGGTCCCCTTCACCTGGACCTCCAAGGTGATGACGCCGGTCCGGATCTCGTAACTGCCGGCGACGGAGACGACGTCGGGTTGAGCCATGACGGTGTCGTGGGCATGATCCAACGTCTGCTTGAGCTCCGCTTCGGAGAAACCTCTGTCGGCGAACGTCCTTGTGGGCCGGGGAAGGGCCTTGGCTATGGACTGGGCGGCAGCCGGAACTGGTCCCTTGAAGGCGAACCAGCCGCTGCGGCCATCATGGGCGAACACGGCCCCGGCGAAGTCGCCGGGGAAGGCCCGTTCGATCTGATCGGCGGCCTTGACGAATTGGCTTTGCCACGCGAAGCGATCGATGGCGTCGGCGAACGAGATGCCTTCGCTCTTGGCGATGAGTTTGAGGTCCACCAGTTCGGCCAAGGGGATCCCGTCGATCACCAGGTCGGGCGGCAGAGTGGGCAGATCGTCGTCCGGGGCACCCATGGGGTTGCCTCGATAAGGGCCTCCTCTGCCCAAAGCCACCTGTTGCGCGACGTAGCCGTCGAGTTCTTGTTCCAGGGTAGTGCCGGTCCTTTCGGCCTGCTGGAACAGTTTGGTGAGAGTGGGACGGTCGGGTATCCCCGGAGTGGCTGCGAAAGCCGCCATCGCCGGAGTTGTCGGTAACAGCAGCAGAACCACCGCGGCGATCATCATGATCGTCCCGCGTCCTCGCAGGCGTAAGCGCATGAGCGCGATCATCACCTCTGATCGAGTCATGTGCAAGCAATTGCGCTCCTCGTCAGCAACGGGGGCGGAGATTGCCCCTCCCTCCCTGCCAGGCCGGAGAAGCACACTCCCGCCTTGAGAAACGAACCGTTCAGGTTAGGCCACGCTGCGCTCATCCAGGTCCAGGTGCTTGCTCATGTCCAGTTCCAGCCTGCCGTACAGGTTCAGATGGGTCCAGAACAGTGCTGAAAGGCCGCGCCGGTCGATGGCGGTCAGCTTCCTCTGCCACTTCGGCTCGCGCATGATGATCTGGATCAGGATCGTGTTCAGGTATGTGATCGAGGCCTGGACCAGATGCAGGGCCAGGGCGGACACCTCGACCGATTCCCTGTCGTCGCCGGTGAGATCGCCGGCCTTGCCGTAGAAGAGGTCCTTGTTGGCCGAGTGCCAGTTCTCCACCACGTTCAGGCCCTCGTGGATCTCCTGGCGCAGCGCCTCCTCCGCGAGATAGTCGCAGATAAAGATCGTTCTGATTACACGGCCCAGTTCTTCGACGGCCTGGTAGGTGGGGTGCGTGGGTCCGCCGCGGGTGAAGCGGCGCAGCATCTGGTGGGCCTCGGCGGTACCCAGCCGCAGTGCCGTCGCATACTTGATCATCTGATCGTAGTGACGGCCGATCACGTCCCAGTCGATCGTCCTGTTCGACAGCACCGTCTCCAGCTCCGGCCACGCCTCGTCCTCGCCCAGCCTCGGCCGATACAGCCGGGCGGAGCCGATGTTCTTCAACCTCGGCAGCAGCTGAAAGCCCAGCAAAGGCGCGAAGGCGAACCCCACGATGGAAGCTCAATGGGTATCGGTGTACTGGCGATCGATCTCGGCGGAGGTCAGGTGGCGCAGCAGGCCCTCGATCAATGAGGCGACTTCGGAGGCGGAGGTGCTGGTGACCTGCCTGTAGATACACACTGATCTGCGCTCTACATGCCAATACGCCATAATTCCGGCACCTCCGTAGCGTTGGTGCCATTCAGTCATCATGTTCGCCGACCACGATCCGAACTTGCGGAAGTCGGACGCATGAGGTGCCCGGTCCCCACAGCTCCACATTCCGGGCCTCCAGCGTCGCGTTGACCACGGTGCGCACCGCCGCGTGCAGGTTGATCCGCGCGTCGGGATCGACGCCGAGCACCTGGCAGCCGGCCGCCTGGAACTGGCGGGCGGCGATGCCGGTCCCGCATCCGACGTCGAGGACGTGGCGTCCCGGGGCGGCGGCGATCCGTCTGATCATGGCGTCGGGGTAGCGGGGCCGGGTCCGGTCGTAGTGCTCGGCGTCCGCGCCGAACGACTCGGCCACCCGGCGGAGCTCACGCTGAGGCTCGTCAGCAAGAGGAGTGGGCATACGCCCACTAGGCAATCGGCCAGGGCCCGACGAGTGTCGGCGGATGACTCCTGCGCATGGCGTCGCCCGCCCGGCGCAGGTCAGGGCGCCGGGGTGGCCCTACCACCTCTCGCGGCGAGGGCTTTCGCGGTGCGGGACGCGACAGGGGACGGCTGCCGGCCGACGCCGCACCGCCGCAGGGCGGGCGGCTCGCTGGTCAACCCGACGGTTCTTGATCGCTTCGAGTGATCCTGGCGGCCGTGTCGAGGACGAGGTGGGCGGTGGCGTCCAGGATGGCCGGCTCGGCCGCGCGGTCGCCGACGAGGGTGCGATAGTAGAGCGGGCCGAGCAGGAGATCCAGCAGGCCGTCCACGACGTGGTCGTCCAGGTGACGGCCGGTCTGGCGGGCGGTCTGGCAGGCGGTGTGGCGGGCGAGCACGGCGCGCAGTCCGGCCCGGTCCCGTTCGCGCTGCTCGCGCAGGAACCCCTCGCGCAACGCCCGGGCGGTGGCCGGGTTGGTCTGGGCGTGGCCGAGCAGCGCCCGCAGGACGTGGCCGGCGGGTTCGTGGAAGAAGGCGTTGATGCGCCGTAGCTGCCGCTGGAGTTCTTCCTCAGCCGATGCGGAGCCGAGCTGCCAGGCGAGTCCGTCCCGGGCGTCACCGGCCAGGGTGTCCAGGAGGATGTCGACCTTGGATTTCCACCAGCGGTAGAGGGTCTGCTTGGCGACGCCGGCCCGGGCGGCGATGCCTTCGATGGTGACGCCGTCGAACCCGCGCTCCACCAGCAGATCGTCGGCGGCGTTGAGCACGGCGAGCCGGATGCTCTCGCTGCGCTTGGGGCCTGTCCGGCTCACCACGGCCGACCCGTCCGTGGCGGGCTGGGGTGCGTGATCGGCGGGGATGGTCGTGCTCCTCTCGGATTCGTCCCGGCGGCACGATTCTGGCACAGGCGTGGCGCGGGGCCGCGATCAGCTCCTTCTCCGGCTGCCGAGCAGGCTGAGCAGCACGCCCGCGGCCAGCACCGCCACCGCCAGGCTGAAAAGCTGTCCGGCCGGGCGCAGACTCCAGGCCCGGATGAGGACTCCCACCCCGATGGCCGGCACCGCCAGCATGGTGTAGAGGATCGCGAAGAACGTCGATACCGACGCGCCGCGATACTGCGGCGCGCCGCTGGTGACGATCGCGCCGACGCCGTACCCGATGGCCACCCCGGTCGCCACGCCGGTGACCGCCGCGCCGATCAGCAGCGGGAGCAGCCAGGTCGTGGCCAGGGCGGCGGCGATCAGAGCGGCCGCGACGACCAGGCCCAGGCATGCGGCGGGCAGGGCGACGGCGGCCCTGACGGCACGGACCAGCAGTTGCCCCAGGGCTGTGCAGGCGAACGCGACGAAGACCACCAGGCCGGTCAGCGTGTGGCTGGACTGGTGCAGCGCGCCCAGGAACAGCCCGGTCACGGCGGTCAGCACGCCCAGCACGGCGAAGCCGGCTCCCGCCGCCATTGCGGAGCGCAGGAACCCGGCCCGGATCTCGGCGGGGATGTGGAGCGGTTGCACCTGCCAGGTGAAGCCGGGCAGACGGGTGGCGCTCTCCCCGATCGTGGCCACCCCCAGCAGGCCCAGCAGCGCCAGGACGCCGATGACCCACCATGGAGTGCGGAGCGGCGCGGGCGCCAGGTCCGCGAGGATCCCGGCGAGCAGGGTGCCGCAGGCCAGGCCGCCCATGTTGGCGAACAGGGCCAGGGTGGCGGGGCGGATCCGGGCGTTGGGCCCGATCAGTTCGGTGAGCGCGGCCGTGGCGGCACCGGTGACCAACGCCGCCGACAACCCCGACACCACACGGGCGAACAGCAACGCCGCGACGTTCTGCGCCATCAGGAAGATCGCGGCCGCGGACAGCGACAACGCAGCGGCGATCAGGAGGGTGGGACGCCGGCCGATCTGGTCCGACAGCCGCCCGAACAGCAGGAGTCCTGCGACGACCCCGAGGGCGTAGACGGCGAACACCACCGTGACGGTGAACGGCGAGAACCCGAAGGTCTGCCCGTACAGCGGATACAACGGCGTCGGCGCGGTCGTCCCCGCCATGGTGGTCCAGAAGGTGAAGGCCACCGTCACCACGGCTCTCGTGGTCCGGCGGCCGCGCGTCGCGGCATCCGCCTCGGCGACGTCAGGGGGGAACTCGGGCATGAGGAGACCTCGTTCGTGTCTTTTCTCGAATGGACGACCAAAGACTAGACTCAACGTCGCGTCTATTCAAGCGCCGCGCCTCCGGTGCAGGCCGACGCCCCACGTCTAAGTCGGCCCAGAACGGCGATATCCAGGTCAGGGCTCACGTGCCGGGGGAAGCACGGGAAGGTGCGAGGTGACGACCATGACCCAGCCGATCGTCGTCGGGTTCGACGGATCAGCGTCCTCGCTGCAGGCCGTGACCTGGGCCGGGCAGGAGGCCGAGGTCCGTGACGCCCCGCTCCGCGTCGTCCATGCCGCGCCCGGCTGGTCGCCCGCCGAGCTGCTCGTCCCGGAGCCGGCCGCGTGGGAGACCGAGGCGAAGGCCGCCCTGCGCCGACAGCTCGAACAGGCCGCGGTCCGCGCCCGGGCGGGCAGGCCGCGCCTGCAGGTGGCGACGGAGGTCGGCACGGGGTCGCCGGCGGACGTGCTCCTCCACGCCGCCGAAGGTGCGCAACTGCTGGTCGTGGGCAGCCGGGGCCGGGGCGGCTTCGCCGAGCTGGTCCTCGGTTCGGTGAGCCACCGTGTCGCCGGCGTCGCGCCGTGCCCGGTGGCCGTCATCAGGGAGCCGCAACACGGCGACTTCCGCACGATCGTGGTGGGCGTGTCGGGGCGGCGCGGCCAGGACGCCGTCCTGGAGTTCGCCTTCCACGAGGCCGAACTGAGACGCTCGGTGCTGCACGCCGTGCACGCCTGGACGCATCCCGGCACCGTGACGCCCTTCGTGGTGGAGCCCGTGGTGTACGACGTCGAGGCCGTGGGGCAGGACGAGGCGCTGCTGCTGGCACAGGCGCTCGCCGGGTGGAGCGACAGGTTCCCGGACGTCGAGCTCGTCCAGCACGTCGCGCACGGCCATCCGGCCAAGGCGCTGGCCGACGCGTCCACGCGGGCCGATCTCGTCGTCGTGGGGAGCAGGCACGGCGGGCCGCGCACACTGGCGCTGGGGGGAACGGCTCACGCCGTCCTCCACCACGCGCGCACCCCCGTCGTCGTGGTCCGGAGCGGGTGAGGCCGGAGGCGTCGTCGCCCGTCAGGGTTCGACCAGGCCCGCCCGGATGGCGTGCCGGGTGAGCTCCAGCCGGTCGCGCAGGCCGAGCTTGGCCAGGACGTTGGCGCGGTGCCGCTCGACGGTCTTGACGCTGATGACCAGGATGTCGGCGATGTCCTTGGAGGAGTGACCCTCCGCGATGAGTTTGACGATCTCCTCCTCCCTCGGCGTGAGCAGGGTTTCGGGGACCGGCTCGCCCTCCCGGTGGCGTTGCAGGTAGTCGCGGATGAGCGCGGTGATCGCCCCCGGGTAGAGGAACGGCTCGCCGCGCATGGCCGCGCGGCAGGCCTCCAGCAGGTCGCGGTCGGCCACCGACTTGAGCACGTAACCGCTGGCGCCGACCTTGAGCGACTCGAAGAAGTACTGCTCGTTGTCGTACATCGACAGCATCAGCAGCCGGACGCCGGGCGCGCGACGGGAGATCTCCCGGGCGGCCTGGATGCCGGTCATCCGCGGCATGGCGATGTCGAGGATGGCCAGATCGATGTCGGCGTCGGCGGCCGTGGCCAGATCGACGGCCTCGGCGCCGTCTCCCGCCTCGGCCACGACGCTCAGGTCGGGCTCGGCGTCCAGGATGAGTCGGAGCCCGTGGCGTACCAGTGCGTGGTCGTCGGCGAGCAGGATCCGGGTCGGCTGCGCGTGCATGCGTCACTCTCGTGGGTCGGCGATGGGTACGGTCAGGCACACTCGGGTGCCCTCGGCGGGCGCGCTGTCGATGCCGAGGTCGGCGCCGATGAGCATCGCGCGTTCGCGCATGCCGCGGATGCCGGCGCCCTCGCGGATCGGGCCACCGGTCCCGTCGTCGGTGATGCACAGCACGACGGCGCCGGGCTCGGCGCGCAACGACAGCTCCACACGGGATGCGCGGGCGTGCCGGGCGACGTTGGTCAGGCACTCCTGCGCGATACGGTAGATCACCAGTTCGGTGTCACTGCTCACCGGAGGCAGCCGGGGGTCCAGCAGCCGGGTCACCGTCACGCCGCTGACCGTGGAGAAGTCGCCGGCCAGGGAGTTCATGGCGCTGATGAGGCCCAGGTCCTCCAGCACCCCAGGCCGTAGCCGGCGGGCGACCTGCCGGACCTCGTCCAGGCTGGCGCGGACCGTCTCCTGCACCGCGCACAGCTCGTCCCGCAGCTCGCCGGGCGCGCGGTCCACGGCCCGTTTGAGGCTGAGCAGGACCACCGTGAGGCTCTGGCCGATCTCGTCGTGCAGCTCCCGCGCGATGCGCTGGCGTTCGGCCTCCTGGGCTGCCAGGGCGTGGGCGGTGCTGGTGCTGCGTTCGGCTTCGAGGCGGTCCAGCATGGCGTTGAAGGTCGCGATCAGCCTGCCCAGGTCCCCGTTGCCGCTGTGCGCGATGCGGTCGCCGGAACGCAGCAGGTCGACCCGCTCCATGAGCGTGGTGAGCGCGCCGAGCGGCGCCAGGCTGGTACGCAGCAGCAGCGCGTTGGCGGTGAGCATCACCGCGAGGCCGACGGCGAGGATCGGCAGCTCGGTCAGCAGCACCGGCGAGGACACCGTGGCCGGTGACAGCGCCAGCGTGGTCAGCCCGGCGGTGAAGACCAGCCCGTTGATCACGACGAGGCGCCAGAACAGCGCCGAGGCCGGCGAGCGGATCCCCCGGGGGGCGCGTGCTGGTGCCTGCGGGTCGTTGCTGGCTGGCCGGCTCATGCTCCTAGCCTCGCCAATGCGGCCGGCATCTGTCCATCGGGAGCGTCCCCCATCCCCCGCGGAGGGCGACGGCTTGACCTGCGGCCGTCTACATGGTGGCCACCTGGGGAAATGGGTGCTGCCCCCGATGGTGTCATTGCCGACCCTCGGCCAGACTGGTAAGCGGGCGGACCTGATTCCGGAGCTGCGGAAACGTCCGAGGTCCGCGCCGAAGAAGCGACGACGACGGGGGAAGAGGGAATGTTGGCGTGGGGCGGTCAGACGACCGCCACCGTACAGGCACTCGGCACAGCGGAGCCCGTGGGATGGTTTCTCCTGGGGCTGCTGGCGCTCCTCGTGATCGTCTCCCGGGCGCTGCGCGTGGTCGGCGAGGACGAACGGCTGGTCGTGCTCAGGATGGGCCGCCTGGCCGGGGTACGAGGCCCCGGGCTCGTGGTCGTGTGGCCGGTGCTGGAGCGCGGGGTGCGGGTGTCGCTGCGGCTGGTGTCCCTGGACCTGTTCTGCAACGAGGTGGTCACCCGCGATGGCGTCACCGTCCGGGTGAAGGCCACCGCCGTGGCCGCCGTGGACGACCCCGTCCGCTTCGCGATGACGGTGGACGGCCCGCTGACGGCCACCACGATCGCCGCCGAAGGCGTGCTGCGGCGGCAGGTCGCCCAGCGGGACCTGGCCGATCTTCCCCCCATGGTCGCCCACGCCGGCGCTGACCTGGCGGCTCAGGTCAGCGAGACGGCCCGGCGGTGGGGGGTGCGCGTCACGCTGCTCGACATCGCCGACATCCAGGTCCCGCTCAGGGGTGAGCTGATCGCCTGGGCCCGGAACCGGCCGGACGTGCGGCGGCGGGAGATCCCGCATGGCTGAAAGTCCTTCCCGCCGGGCCGTCGGGGCTCCGCCATGAACCTGCAGCAGTTGTACGGCGTGCTGCTGGCCGGCGGAGTGGTGCTGCTGGCCGGCATCGCGGCCGTCCGCACCGCCGGCCGGCTCGGCCTGCCCAGCCTGCTGCTGTTCCTCGCCCTCGGCGTGCTGCTCGGCGAGGACGCCCTCGGCATCGACTTCGACGACGCCCAACTGGCGCAGACCCTGGGCACCTCGGCGCTGGCGATCATCCTCATCGAGGGCGGACTCAGCACCCGGTGGGCCGACATCCGACGGCTCCTGCTCCCCTCGTCCCTGCTGGCCACGGTCGGCGTGGCCATCAGCGTGGGGCTGACCGCCGCGGGGGCGCACCTGCTGCTGGGCATGAACTGGCAGCTGGCGCTGCTGCTGGGCGCGATCGTCTCCTCCACCGACGCGGCCGCGGTGTTCTCCGTCCTGCGCGCGCTGCCGTTGCCCCGGCGCATGGCGGGGATGGTCGAGGCGGAGTCCGGGTTCAACGACGCCCCCACGGTCATCCTGGTGCTGGTGTTCAGCACGGCCACCGCCGACCTGCCCGATCCCGGCGTCATCGCCGGGCAGATCGCCTACCAGCTCGTCGCCGGAACCGTGGTCGGGCTGCTGGTCGGCTGGGCCGGCACCGCCGCGCTGCGCTACGTCGCCCTGCCCGCCACCGGCCTGTACCCCCTGGCCACCGTCGGCCTGGGCGTCATCGCCTTCGCCGCGGCCGGGGCGGCGAACGCCTCCGGTTTCATGGCCGCCTACCTGGCCGGCATCGTGCTCGGCAACGCCGTCCTGCCGCACCGCGTCGCCACCCGTTCCTTCGCCGAAGGGATCGGCTGGCTGGCGCAGATCGGCCTGTTCGTCATGCTCGGCCTGCTGGTCGACCCCAGCGAGCTGGCCGGCGCGTTGCTGCCCGCCACGGTGATCGGCCTGGTGCTGCTGCTCGTGGCCAGGCCCGTCTCGGTGGCGGCCTGCCTGACCCCCTTTCGGGCCGGCTGGCGCGAACAGGCGTTCATCTCCTGGGCCGGCCTGCGCGGAGCCGTGCCGATCGTGCTGGCCACCTACCCGATCGTGGCCGCCGTCCCCGGCAGCGGGCAGTTGCTGAACATCGTCTTCGTCCTCGTCGTCATCTTCACCCTCGTCCAGGGGCCGACCCTGCCCGCGCTCGCCCGCCTGCTGCACGTCACCCAGCCGGGCCAGACGAGGGAGGCGAGCATCGAGGCCGCCCCTCTGGACACCCTGGACGCCGACCTGCTGACCCTCACCATCCCGCCCGGCTCCCGCCTGCACGGAGTGGAGGTCTTCGAGCTGCGACTGCCGGCGCCCGCCAACGTCACCCTGATCATCCGTGACGGCGACACCGTCGTCCCCCAGCCGGACACCCGGCTGCGGGAGGGCGACGACGTGCTCGTCGTCGCCACCAGCGCCACGCGAGCGCACGTCGAGCGGCGGCTGCGCGCCGTGGGCCGGCAGGGCCGCCTGGCGCACTGGTACGGCGAGCGCGGCGACCCCGACCAGGAACCCAGCCACGTGACGCTCCCGGAAGGAGACACCGAGCCATGGACATCACGCACAGCACCGTCCCGGAGGTCGGCACCGTCCACCACTGCGACACCCGGCGAGGAGACCACCTCGCCGTCATCGTCACCGGCGACGGCGCCCGTTCCCTCGTCCTCTACGACAGAGCCGACCCCGACACTCCGGCGCACACCGTAGAACTCGACCAGCGGGAGGCCGACCAGCTCGCCGACCTGCTCCACAGCCGCCCCATCGCTGACCGGCTGGCCGCCGTGGAACGACGCCTGGCCGGCCTGCTCCATGAGGCTCACCGGTAGCCGAGCGTCGTCCCCCGCTGACGGGTGCGGACCTGCCGCCGGCCTCCCGGCGGTCCGGCGCCCGCGTCCCCGCCGCCCACGCCCGAACGGGATGCCGGGCGGCGACCGTCCACGACCGCCACACGAGGACCGGACCCGCATGCGGGCCGGGCGAGGGGAACGTCGATGAGTGCACCGGACGTGATGTTCGGCGCGCAGGGGGCCCTTCTGCTCGTCGTGGTGCACGCGCTCGCCGCCGTGGCCGCTCCCCCGCTGGTCCGCCTGCTGGGGCGGCGGGCGCTGTACGTGCTGGCGGCGGCCCCGGCCGCGGCGTCGGCGTGGGCGCTGGCGCACACCGGCCAGATCCGTGCCGGCGCCGCCGTGGCCGGGACGTACGCGTGGGTTCCGCAGCTCGGCCTCGAGATCGCCGTCCGGGTGGGGGCCCTCGCCTGGCTGATGGTCGTCCTCGTCGGCGGGATCGGCGCGCTGGTCCTGTGCTACAGCGCCCGCTACTTCGCCGCCGACGACGACGGGCTCGGGCGTTTCGCGGCGGTGTTCGTCGCGTTCGCCGGGGCCATGCTCGGCCTGGTCGTCAGCGACAACCTGCTCCTGCTGTACGTGTTCTGGGAGCTGACCACCGTCTTCTCCTACCTGCTGATCGGCCATGACCCGGCCCGGCGGGCGAGCCGGGCGGCCGCCACGCAGGCGCTGCTGGTCACCACGCTGGGCGGGCTGGCGATGCTGGCCGGATTCATCATGCTCGGTCAGCATGCCGGGACCTACCAGTGGTCGCAGATCGCCGGGACGCTGCCGGGCGGGGGTTACCTGACGGTCGCGCTGCTGCTCGTCCTGCTGGGCGCGCTCAGCAAGTCCGCGATCTTCCCGTTCAGCTTCTGGCTGCCGGCCGCCATGGCCGCGCCCACGCCGGTCAGCGCCTACCTGCACGCCGCCGCGATGGTGAAGGCCGGGGTCTTCCTGGCCGCGCTGATGACTCCGGCGGTCGGCGAGGTGGACGTGTGGCGGGCGGTGCTGCTGGCCGCCGGCACGCTCACGATGCTGCTGGGCGGGTGGGCGGCGCTGCGCCAGCACGACGCGAAGCTGCTGCTCGCGTACGGGACCGTCAGCCAGCTCGGCCTGCTCATGGCGGTGTTCGGCGGCGGGAGCCGCGACGCGGCGCTGGCCGGCGCGGCGATGCTGCTGGCGCACGCGCTGTTCAAGGCGGCTCTCTTCCTCGTCGTCGGCATCGTCGACCGTTCCACCGGCACCAGGGACCTGCGCGAGCTCAGCGGCCTCGGACGGCGGGCGCCGTGGCCGGCCGCGGTGGCCGTGCTGGCGGGGGCGTCGATGGCGGGGGTGCCGCCGACGGCCGGTTTCGTCGGCAAGGAGGCGGTGTTCGAGGCGCTGCTGCACGGCTCCGGCGCGGACCGGATCGCGCTCGCCGGCCTGGTGCTCGGCTCGGCCCTCACGGTGGCGTACACGCTGCGGCTGCTGTGGGGCGTCTTCGCCGACAAGCCCGGCGTGGCCGCCGTACGACCCCGCCGCATCGGGTGGGCGTTCGTCGGGCCGCCGGCGTCGCTGGCCGTGGCCGGGCTCGTGGTGGGCGTGTCCGCCCCGGCGGTCGGCGGGATGCTGGCCGCGTACGCCGACACGGTAGGAGCCGGCGCGGGGGGAGCCGCCGAGGCTCCGTACCGTCTCGCGTTGTGGCACGGGTTCACCCCGGCCCTGGGGTTGTCCGCGCTGGCGCTCGCGGCCGGCTGCGGCCTGTTCCTGCGCGCGGGGCGCCTGCCGGGCAGGCTACGGCTGCCGATCGACGGCGAGCGCGGCTACGACCGCGTGATGGGATGGGTGGGACGGCTCGCGGTGGAGCTGACCGGGGCGACGCAGCGTGGTTCGCTGCCGTTCTACCTCGGGGTCATCCTGCTCGTGCTGGTCGCCCTGCCCGGCGGGGTGATGCTCGCCGGGCAGCCGTGGCTGCGGCACGGGCGCGCCTGGGACACCCCCGTGCAGGCGGTCGCCGCCGCGGGAGTGATCACTGCGGCGGTCTTCGCCGTCCGGGCGTTGCGCCGGCTCAACGCCATGGTCCTGGTGGGGGTGGCCGGTTACGGCACCGCGGTGCTGTTCGTCCTGCACGGCGCGCCGGATCTGGCGCTGACGCAGTTCCTGGTGGAGACGGTCACGCTCGCGATGTTCGTGCTCGTCCTGCGCCACCTGCCGGCGACGTTCTCCCGGCGGCCCATCCGGGCCGGCCGGCGCGGGCGCGTCGCGATCGGCGTCGCCGTCGGCGCGGTCGCCGCGGGCATGGCGTACGCGGCCGCCGGCGCCCGCCAGGCCGTCCCGATCTCGGCGGGGTATCCGGGGCCGGCGGTGTCCTACGGCGGCGGCGAGAACATCGTGAACGTCGCCCTGGTCGACATCCGCGCCTGGGACACGATGGGTGAGATCGCGGTGCTGGTGGCGGCCGCCACCGGCGTGGCGAGCCTGATCTTCCGCGGCACCGAGGCGCTGCGCCGGCGCAAGGGCGACTGGACGCCGGCTCCCGAAGCCCGGGGTTCGGGGCAGTGGCTGACGACCG
This sequence comes from Nonomuraea sp. NPDC047897, assembly GCF_043204415.1. Classification (NCBI taxonomy): domain Bacteria; kingdom Bacillati; phylum Actinomycetota; class Actinomycetes; order Streptosporangiales; family Streptosporangiaceae; genus Nonomuraea; species Nonomuraea sp. NPDC047897. The sequence continues at coordinate 558,826 of NZ_JBIDCC010000003.1, forward strand.
GTGCCGCCCCTGAGGCCCACCGGCATTCGATCATCCTGCGGGTGGTCATCCGGCTGCTGTTCCACACCATCGTGCTGTTCTCCGTCTACCTGCTCTTCTCCGGCCACAACACGCCGGGTGGCGGGTTCGCCGGCGGGCTGGTCTGCGGACTCGCCCTGACGGTGCGGTACCTGGCCGGCGGCCGGGCCGAGCTGAACGCCGCGGCGCCCATCGACGCGGGCGCCGTCCTCGGCGCGGGCCTGTTCGTGGCGGCGGGCACCGGCGCGGCGGCGATGCTGCTCGGCGGGCAGATCCTGCAGAGCGCGATGCTGGACTTCCACCTGCCCGTCCTCGGCCACGTCCACCTCGTCACGTCGCTGTTCTTCGACATCGGCGTGTACCTCATCGTCGTCGGGCTGGTGCTGGACATCCTGCGCAGCCTCGGCGCCGAGATGGACCGCCAGCAGGACCCCGACGACGACGCCCTGACCAAGGAGCCGGTGTGACGCCCAACCTCACCTATGTCGCCACGATCGGCGTGCTGTTCGCCGCCGGCGCGATCCTGCTGCTGGAGCGCAGCCTCACCCGGGTCCTGATGGGCGTGATCCTGCTCGGCAACGGCGTCAACATGCTGATCCTCATGGGCGGCCGGGCCGGCGGGGCGCCGATCGTCGGCGTCACCCCGCCCGAGCGGATGAGCGACCCGCTGCCGCAGGCGATGATCCTCACCGCCATCGTGATCACGCTCGGTATGACGGCGTTCCTGCTGGCGATGGCCTACCGCAGCTGGCTCCTCGTCGGCCATGACGAGGTGCAGGACGACGCCGAGGACCGCCGGATCGTCCGGCTCGCCGAACGGGACGAGGGCCTGGCCGACGGCGACGGCAACGGCAACGGCGAGGGCAACGGCGGCGGCGACGGCGACGGCGACGGCGACGGCGACGGCGACGGCGACGACGACGACCGGCCGGCCCGCCGTGGCGACGGGACGGAGGCACGGCCATGACGGCCCTCGTCCCCCTGCCGGTGGTCATGCCGCTGCTCGGGGCGGCGCTGACGCTGATGCTGGCCGGGCGCCCGCGCGCGCAGCGGGCCGTCAGCCTCACCGTGCTCAGCGCGACCCTGCTGGTCGCCGCCGTCCTGCTGGTGGTGTCCTCGCTGCGCGGACCGCTGGTCGTCGAAGCGGGGGGCTGGGTGGCGCCGCTGGGCATCGTCCTGGTCGCCGACCAGCTCGCCTCGCTCATGCTGGTCGTCTCCGCCGCCGTCACCCTCGCCGTCCTGGTGTACTCCATCGGCCAGGGCATGGCCGACGGCGACGAGGAGACCCCGCTGTCGGTCTACCACCCGACCTACCTCGTGCTCACCGCCGGCGTGACCAACGCGTTCCTGTCCGGAGACCTGTTCAACCTCTACGTCGGCTTCGAGATCCTGCTGGTGGCCAGCTATGTGCTCCTCACCCTGGGCGGCACGGAGAACCGCATCCGCGCCGGCACCACCTACGTCGTGGTCAGCCTGCTGTCTTCGTTGATCTTCCTGACCGCCATCGGGCTCGTCTACGCGGCCACCGGCACCCTCAACCTCGCGCAACTCGCCGGCCGGCTCGACGCCCTGCCGGACAACCTGCGCCTGATGCTGCAGGGCATGCTGCTGCTCGCCTTCGGGATCAAGGCGGCGGCCTTCCCGCTGTCGGCCTGGCTGCCCGACAGCTATCCCACCGCCCCGGCCCCGGTGACCGCGGTGTTCGCCGGCCTGCTGACCAAGGTCGGCGTGTACGCCATCATCCGTACCGAGACCCTGCTGTTCCCCGGCGGGCGGGCGGCCGACCTGATGCTGGTGGTGGCGCTGCTGACCATGCTGGTCGGCATCCTCGGCGCGGTCGCTCAGTCCGACATCAAACGGCTGCTCTCGTTCACCCTGGTCAGCCACATCGGGTACATGCTGTTCGGAGTGGGCCTCACCAGCGCCGTCGGCCTGTCGGCGGCGATCTTCTACGTGGTGCACCACATCACGATCCAGACGACGCTCTTCCTCGCCGCAGGCCTGGTCGAACGTCGCGGTGGCAGCACCTCACTGGACCGGCTCGGCGGGCTCGCCCGGATGTCGCCACTGCTCGGGGTGCTGTTCTTCGTCCCCGGGCTCAACCTCGCCGGCATCCCGCCGTTCTCCGGCTTCCTCGGCAAGACCGGCCTCCTGCAGGCCGGGATCGACGCGGGCGGCCCGCTGGCCTGGGGTCTGGTCGCCGGCGGGTTGCTGACCAGCCTGCTCACCCTCTACGCCATCGCCCGGGTGTGGAACCTGGCCTTCTGGCGCACCCCGCACGCCGACATGCCCGCCGACACCTCCTCCGGCGTGATGCTGCCCAGGCTGATGGTCGCCTCCACCGCCGCGCTGGTGGTCCTCAGCGTGGGGCTCACCGCTGTGGCGGGACCGCTGTTCGACCTGAGCAGCACGACCGCGGCCGACCTGCTCGGCCGGACCACCTACGTCCAGGCGGTCTACCCGGACGGTGCGCCATGAGCCACGACCACACCCCGCGCGGCGACCTCGCCTCCGCACCGCTGACCCGGCGCGACCGGCGCCGTAACCGGGCGATCGCCGTGACCGCCCTGGTCACCGTGTGGAGCCTGCTGTGGGGCTCCTTCACCTGGGCGAACCTCATCAGCGGCCTGGCCGTGGCCGCCGTCGTCCTCACCGTGTTCCCGCTGCCGCCGGTGACCTTCGCCGGCCGTCTCCACCCGCTGGGCCTGCTGCGCTTCGCCCTGCGTTTCCTGTTCGACCTCGTCGTCTCCAGCGCCCAGGTCGCCGCGCTCGCCTTCCGGATCGGGCACACTCCGCGCAGCGCGGCCATCGCCGTGCCGCTGCGGGTCCGTTCCGACCTCAACGTGACACTGACCGCGGAAGCCCTGTGCCTGGTTCCCGGCAGCATCGTCATCGACGTCGACCGCGCCACCGGCACGCTGTACGTCCACGTTCTCGGCGTGCGCACCCCCGCGGAGGTCGAACGGTTCCGCCGGAGCGTCTGGCAGTTGGAAGCGCGGATCGTCGCCGCGATCGGTTCGGCCGCCGAACGGCGCCTGGTCGCCGCGGCCGATCCCACCCGTCCACAGTCGTCCGCCGACCGGAAAGGCCCACGCGCATGACCATCGTCGCCATGACGGTCACCATCCTGCTCGCCGTCGCCGGCATGCTCACCCTCACCCGGATCATCCGTGGCCCGTCCGTCCTCGACCGGATCGTGGCCACCGACGTGCTGCTGGCCGTCATCGTCGCCGCCATCGCCACCGACGTCGCCTACAGCCGCGACGCCACCGCGCTGCCCGTCCTCGTCGTGCTGTCCATCCTGGGGTTCACCGGTTCGGTGAGCGTCGCCCGCTTCGCCGTCCGGAGCCGCCGCCATGAGCCCTGAGACGGTTTTCGACATCGCCGCCGCGGCGTGTCTCATCACCGGCGCCCTGCTCAGCCTCGCCGCCGGGCTCGCCCTGACCCACTTCCCGGACCTGCTGTCACGCATGCACGCGGCCACCAAACCTCAGGTGCTCGGCCTGCTGCTGGTGCTGGTCGGTTGCGGGCTGCGGCTGCGCACCGGCGTGGACATCACGACGTTGCTGCTGATCGGCGCGTTCCAGCTGGCCACCGCCCCCGTCGCGGCGCACATGGTCGGCCGCGCCGCCCACCGGGACGGACAGCTACGCCCCGACCTGCTCGTCGTGGACGAACTGCCGGCCCACGACGACCGGACCGGCCGGCGACCCCGTTCAGAAGGGAGCTGAGGACGTGGGTCGTCCGGCTCTGTCGGGGGTCAGCCGCAGTGCTCCCAGGGGCTCTCCCACCACTGGTCGCCGTAGGAGCCGCCCCACCTGATGCACTTGCCCGGCGCATGGGCCTTGACCGGGCCGGCGTAGTAGCGATAGTGATCCGCGTCCACCTTTCCCGACGAGCCGTACGCCTGCACCATCGCCCGCACCCAGGCGGTGTTGCCCCTCCCGCCGGTCTTCCACGTCACCACGCAGTTGGTGCTGCCGTTGTAGAGCAGGTAGGTGGTGGCGCTGGAGCCGAAGGCGTGGCTGTCGATCACGTGGTAGCTGCCGCCGCCGCAGGCCTCGATGGGCGAGGACGCCGCCACGGCAGGACCGCTCAGCGTCACGGACGCCGCCAGCGTGGCGGCCATCCCGAGAGCGAGGGTCGCACTGCGCCTGATGTTGCTCACTGGGGGGTGCCTCCTCATGACCCGCACTGTGGTGATCACCATAGCGGCGTCAGGGTGCGGCGCCGAGCCGTCACGAGGCGGAAGGGCGAAGCCCCGGCGGGCGGCCGGGGCTTCTGCGGCGGGATGTCACGCCGGGTGACCGGCGAGCTTGTCCTTCCCTGCGGCGTCGGTGTCCTGGCGAGGCGGAGCGGCGGCGTCGGGGCGGCGGCGCAGGCGCTCCTTGGCCCGCTCGACCATCACGTAGAGCGTGGGCACCAGGACCAGTGTCAACAGGGTGCTGCTGATCAGGCCGCCGATGACGACGATGGCCAGTGGCTGCGAGATGAACCCGCCGGAGCCCGTCACGCCCAGCGCCATCGGCGTCAGCGCGCAGATCGTGGCGATAGCGGTCATCAGGATGGGGCGCAGCCGGCGCCGGCCCCCCTCGATCACCGCCTCCACGATGCCCATGCCCTGCTCGCGGTACTGGTTGATGAGGTCGATCAGCACGATCGCGTTCGTCACCACGATGCCGATGAGCATGAGCATGCCGATCAGCGCCGGCACGCCCATCGCCGTGCCGGTGGCCAGCAGCAGCCCCACCGCGCCCGTGGCCGCGAACGGGACCGACACCAGCAGGATGAGCGGCTGCACGAAGCTGCGGAACGTCGCCACCATGATCATGAAGACGATGGCGATGGCGGCGAGCATGGCCAGGCCCAGGTCGGCGAACGCCTCCTCCTGGTCGGCGGACGCGCCGCCGATCTTGTAGGAGGCGCCGCCCCGCAGGTCCAGGCCGGTCAGCCGCTGCGTCAGCGTCTGCGTGACGCTGCCCAGGTCGCTGGCCGTGACCTTGGCGGTGACCGTGGCGGAGCGGGCGCCGTCGACCCGCGTCACCTGGGTGGGGCCGGCCACCTCCTCGACGTCGGCCACCGACGACAGCTTCACCAGGCCGGTCGCCGTCTGCAGCCGCAGGTCCTCGATGTCCTTGACGTCCTGCGGCGCGTCGCCGACGCGCAGCACGAGGTCGCTGGCGCGGCCGTCCAGGGTGAGCTGGCCGAGCGGCGCGCCGCGGAAGGCCTGCGCCACCGACTGGCCGACCTGCGCCTCGGTCAGGCCCTTGGCCGCCGCCTTCTCGCGGTCGACGCGCACCTCGATGCGGGGGGCGCTCGCCTCCAGGTTGGAGGTCACGTCGCGCAGCCCGGTCACCTGGCTCATCGTCGCCTTGACCACGTCGGCGGCCGCCCGCAGGGCGGTCGCGTCGGGCGCCTGCACGACCACCTCGACGGTGTCGGAGGAGAAGCCGCCCGCGCCGCCGCCGGCGCCGACGCGCACCTCGCCGACGCCGGACAGTCCGTCCAGCTTCTCGCGCAGCGCCTGCTCGATCCGCGGCGTGTCGGCCCCGTCCTTGATCGTCACCGAGTACGAGGCCCGGTCCGCGCCGCCGCCCCCGCCGAAGCCTCCCGCCAGCGCGTTGCCGCCGCCGACGGTCACCTGGAAGGACTCGACGTCGGCCATGCCGGCCAGCACGTCCTCGACCTTCTTGGCCGCCGCGTCGGTGGTGGCCAGGTCGGTGCCCGCGGGCATGCGCTGGTTGACGGAGATCGTGTCCTGGCCCGAGGAGTCGAGGAAGTTGGTCTCCAGGCGGCCCGCCAGGCCCATCGTCCCGGCGAACACCACCAGGCCGATGACCAGCGTGACGATCTTGAAGCGGGTGGCGAAGCGCAGCACCGGCAGGTAGGCGCGCTGCAGGGGGCTGCGCAGTTCCTTGGCCTCGGCCTGCTCGCGCTGGGCGCGCGCCTGCTCCGGGGTCAGCTCCGGCGCCTTCAGGAACCAGTACGCCAGCACCGGCACCACGGTCAGCGACACCACCAGCGACGCCAGCAGCGCCACCGCCACGGTGACGGCGAACGGGCCGAACAGCTCGCCCACCATGCCGCCGACCACCGCGATCGGCGCGAACACCGCGACCGTGGTCAGCGTCGAGGCGGTCACGGCGCCCGACACCTCGCGCACGGCCGACAGGATCGCCGTCAGCTTCGCCTCGCCGTAGCCGAGGTGGCGTTTGATGTTCTCCAGCACCACGATCGAGTCGTCGACCACCCGGCCGACGGCGATCGTCATGGCGCCGAGGGTCAGCATGTTCAGGGAGTGGTCGCCGGCCCACAACGCGATCAGCGCGATGACCACCGACAGCGGGATGGACACCGCGGTCACGATGGTGGACCGCACCGACAGCAGGAACACCAGGATGATCAGCACCGCGAACGCCAGCCCCAGCAGGCCCTCGGTGGTGAGGCTCTCGATCGACTCCTCGACGTACGGGGCCTGGTCGAAGACGACCTCGACCGCGGTGTCGGAGGAGTCGCCGAGCGCCTTGGTCAGGTCCGGCAGCTTCTCGCGCACGGCGTGCGAGATCGTGACGGCGTTGCCGTCGGGCTCCATCGTCACGGACACGCCGAGGCTGGTCTTGCCGTCGGTACGGGTGATGGACGTCGCCTCGGCCAGCCCGCGCTCGACCTTGGCGACGTCACCGAGCTGGACGGGCTTCGGCGCGGCGGCGGGCACCTGGCCGGTCGCCGGCCGGCCGGACTGCGGCTGGCCCGGCGTCTGGCTCTGCGGCCGGCCCTGGGCCTGGGGTTGAGCCTGGGCCTGGGGTTGGGCCTGGGGCGCGGCGGGCGTCAGGTAGAGGTCTTCGAGCTTGGCCACCGTGTCGACGCGGGTGCCCACCTGGACCGTCAGGGACTTGCCGTCGTCGGTCAGCGCGCCCGCCGGCACCGGGGTGCCGTTGGCCCGCAGCACGTCGGGGATCTGCGCCGGCGACACGCCCGCCCTGGCCATCTTGCCGATGTCGGGCGTGATCGTGACGACCTCGTCGCGCGTGCCCGTGACCGTCACCTCGCGCACGCCCTCGACGCCCTGCAACTCCGGCAGCATGATCTGGCGCAGCTTGTCGGCCATCGCCCGCGGGTCGCCGCCGTCGCCGACGGCGAGCACCATCACCGGGATGTCGTCGGTGTTGCCCGCGGCGACCTGCGGTTCGACACCGTCGGGCAGTTGGACCCGGGTCACCGCCTGCTGCATCTTGTTCAGCGACGCCTCGATGTCGGTGCCGAAGGTGAAGGCGACCTGGATCTGCGCCAGGCCCTCCTTCGACGTGGACGTCATCTCCTCCATGCCGGCGAGCCCCTGGAAGGCGTCCTCCAACGGCTTGGTGACCTGGTCCTCCACGATCTCCGGCGAGGCGCCCGGATAGGGGGCGATGACGAACGCGCCGGGGAAGGCCAGGGAGGGCAGCAACTGCTGCTTCAACTGCGGGATCGTGAACGCGCCGAACGCGCTGAGCACGAGCGCCACCAGGATGACAAGACTGCGGTTGGCAAGGCTCAACCGGGCTAATGCGGTCATGGGGTCCCCTCCGAGAATTCGCCTCAGCCTAACACTTCGCCTTTGACGAATATTTAGGGTGAGCCAACCTTCCTGATAAGATTCTCAGGCAACGAGAGGTGAGAGAGATCGACGAGCGCGAAGACCTGATCCGGCGAGTCACCGAGGCCCAGCGCGGGCTGGGGCGGGCCTTCGCCCACCTGCAGTCGCCGCTGTTCACCTCCAACCTGACCATGCGGCAGCTCAAGGTGGTCCTCCTGCTGTCGCTCCGAGGGTCGCTCTCCGGCCAGGATCTCGCCCACGACCTCGGCGTCGGCCTGGGCACGGTCACCGGCATCGTCGACCGGCTCGTCCAGCACGGCCTGGTGAGCCGGCACGAGGACCCCAACGACCGCCGCGTCCGGCGGGTGGAGCTGACCCCCGCCGGCACCCGGGTCATCGAGGAGATCAACGACGCGGGGCTGCAGCACATCCGGCAGATCATGGAGCATCTCGACCTCGACACGCTGCGCGCTCTCGCCCACGTCACCCGCCGCCTGCAAGAGGTCGCGGAGGAGCTGCACCGGCCGTGAACCGGCCCGGCGCCTTTACAACGTAGATTCGTTACGACCGGGTGCGTCGAACTGGGCGGCGACGCCGTGGCGCGGCGTGTCCCCCGGGCCTCACGGGCACCCCGACGACCGCCCACCGGCAGCGGCGACAGCGGGTTCGGGCGGCCGCGCGGCGCGGTTCTCGACGCCGGATCGTGAGCCGGCGAATCGCCTCCGGCCTCTTGGCAGTCGGCTGTCGTACCCCTAAGGTTCAGTGCAATGCCACACTGCAATAGCACACCTTACTGGGAGCGATTGATGGCGTCTCCGCATGTCCAGCCGGGTATCGACGTACGCCACGGAGCCGTACGGGCCGTGCACGGGGCCGTCGTCCCGGTCGCGGGCCACATCACCGGCGGGCTGCTGCGGAGCTGGCAGGACAGGAACCGGCGGGCCACGATCCCGCACACCGTCGAGCAGCTTCGCGCCGCCGGCAACGTCGCCAACCTGAGCCGCCTGCTCACCGCCGACCCCCCGCCCTACCGCGGCCGCTACCCGTTCCTGGACACCGACCTGTACAAGACGCTGGAGGGCCTGGCCTACGAGATCGGCCGCGGCGGCGCGGGCGACGGCGTCCGTGAGTTCTTCGACGAGGTCGTCGGGCTGCTGGAGCGGGTGCAGGCCGACGACGGTTACCTCAACTCGTTCTTCCAGGACCCGGCCGCGGCCAAGACGCCGTGGGAGGACCTCGCCTGGGGCCACGAGCTGTACAACCTGGGACACCTGATCCAGGCCGCCGTGGCCGCCGCCCGGCGGATGGGCGACGACCGGCTGCTCGGCGTGGCCGTCCGGTTCGCCGACCTCGTCGTCCGGCGCTTCGGCGAGGCCGGCGAGGAGGCCGTCTGCGGCCACCCCGAAGTGGAGATGGCACTGGTCGAGCTCTACCGGGAGACCGGCGAGCGCGCCTACCTCACCCAGGCCGAGCTGTTCGTGGAGCGGCGCGGCCGGGGCAGGCTGACGCACAGCATCTTCCCGCCGGACTACTTCCAGGACCACCTCCCGCTGCGGGAGATGCCGTCGGTCACCGGCCACGCCGTGCGGATGGCCTACCTGGCGGCCGGAGCGGCCGACGTCCACCTGGAGACGGGCGACCCGACCCTGCTGCGGGCGCTCGAGCGGCTGTGGGACGACATGGTCGCCACCAAGCTCTACATCACCGGCGGCCTCGGCAGCCGCCACTCCGACGAGGCCATCGGCGACCGGTACGAGCTGCCGTCCGAACGCTCCTACAGCGAGACCTGCGCCGCCATCGGCCTCATGCAGTGGGCCTGGCGGATGTTCCTGGCCACGGGCGGGTCCACGTACCTCGACGTCTTCGAGCGGGTCCTGTTCAACGCCTACGCCGTGGGCCTGTCGGCCGACGGGACGGCGTTCTTCTACGACAACCCGCTCCAGCGCCGCCCCGACCACGAGCAGCGCAGCGGCGCCGAGACCGGCGGCGAACCGCTGCGCCGGTCGTGGTTCGGCTGCCCGTGCTGCCCGCCGAACGTGGTGCGCTGGATGGCGCAACTGGGCGACTACCTGGCCGCCGAGCGCGGCGACACCCTCTACCTCGCCCAGTACGCCGCCGGCCGGATCGAGACCGGCGACCTCACGCTGCGCGTGGAGACGGACTACCCGTGGGACGGCGCGGTGCGGCTGACCGTCGAACGCGCGCCCGCCCGGCCGTACGCGATCAAGCTGCGGATCCCCGCCTGGGCGCGGGAAGTCACGCTGGACGGCGCGCCCGTGACGGCCGAGGACGGCTGGCTGACGGTGGAACGGCACTGGTCCCGGGACGACCGGCTGCTCCTGGACCTGCCGATGCCGGTGCGCGGCCACGTCTCGCACCCCCACCTGGACGCCACCCGCGGCGCGGTCGCCGTCGCCCGCGGCCCGCTCGTCTACTGCGTCGAGCAGCAGGACGCGCCGGTCCCCGTGGACGACCTGCTGCTGTCCGCCGACGCGATCGCCCGGGCGGACGCGTCGGCGAACCCCGCCGCGGACACCGCCGCGAACCCCGCCGCGGACACCGCCGCGGACACCGCCGCGGACACCGCCGCGGACACCTCAACGTCGGAGTGCGGGCTGCCGGGGGCGGTCGTGCTTCGGACGGCGGCGGGCGTCGCGCCCGCACCGCCGGCAGAGCTCTACCCGGAGCTCACCCCCGCCCCTCCCGCCGCCCCGGAAGCGGAGGTCTCCGTGACCTTCGTCCCCTACTTCCTGTGGGGCAACCGCACGGCCGCGGCCATGCGCGTGTGGGTCAGGGCGCAGTAACGGCACACCCGGCCGTCGAGCAACACGGAAAGAAGGCAACACATGAGGAGATCGGCCGTTCTGGCCAGCATCGCGGTGTTCACCACGCTGGCGGTGACCGCGTGCGGCGGTGGCAAGCCCGCCTCCCCCGCCGGTTCCCCCGCGGCGTCGTCCGCCTCCGGCGGCACCGTGCACGTCCTGCTCACCGCCGACTACTCCCACCTCGACCCGGTCAGGGGCTGGGACGGCGGCGTCAACAACTTCTACCGCCTCGTCTACCGCGGCCTGACCACGTTCGGCGCCGGCAAGGGCGCGGAGGGCACGAAGATCGTTCCCGACCTGGCGACCACCACCGGCACGCCGTCCGACGACAACAAGACCTGGACGTTCACCCTCAAGGACGACATCTTCTTCGAGGACGGCAAGCCGATCACCAGCGAGGACGTGAAGTTCGGCATCTCGCGCGCCTGGGACCCGGAGGCGGGCATCGGCTCGCCGTACGCCAAGCTGCTCATCGACGCCCCCAAGGACTACAAGGGCCCGTACGTGTCCGGCGACCTGGACACGATCGAGACCCCGGACCCCAAGACGATCGTCTTCAAGCTCAAGAAGCCGTTCGCCGACTTCGCCAGCGCCCTGACCCAGCCCAACTTCGTGCCGTTCCCGAAGGGCACGGGCGCGGCCGCCGCGTTCGACACCAAGCCGATCGCCTCGGGGCCGTACAAGGTGGAGAGCTACAAGCGCGGCTCGAAGCTGAAGCTGGTGCGCAACCCCCACTGGAAGGCCGCCACCGACACCGTGCGCGCGGCCAAGCCGGACTCCTACGAGTTCACCTTCGGCCTCGACGGCGCGACGATCGACGAGCGCATGCTCGCCGGCCAGGGCGCGGACGCCAACGCCATCGCCGGCGCGATCCAGCCGGCCACGGTGGCCCGCATCCAGGACCCGCGCTACAAGGAGCGCACGCTGTCGGGCTACATGGGCTGCACCACCTACATGAGCCTGAACACCACCAGGAAGAACCTCTCCGACGTGCGCGTCCGGCAGGCCATCAACCACGCGATCAACAAGGACAACGTGGTGTCGGGTGACGGCGGCACCGCGCTCGCCACCCGGGCCACCACGATCCAGCCGCCGACCATCGTCGGACGGGTGGACTACGACCTGTACCCGACGGACCTGAACAAGGCGCGGCAGCTCCTGGCCGACGCCGGGCTCTCGGCCGGCTTCGAGCTGACCCTGGACGTCCGCCCCGTGCCGCGGCAGCAGGGCATGGCGGTCGCCATCCAGGAGTCGCTGAAGCCGCTCAACATCGACGTGAAGATCAACAACATCGACACGTCCACGTTCTACGAGGTCATCGCCACTCCGTCCCGGCAGAACGACGCGGCCATCACCGGCTGGTGCCCGGACTGGGCGTCGGGCGCGACGTTCCTGCCGCCGCTGTTCGACGGCCGCAACATCTTCGACAAGGGCAACACGAACCTCGCCCAGATCGACGACCCGGCCATCAACAAGCGCATCGACGAGATCGCCGCGATGCCCGACGTGGACGCCGCCAACGCCGCCTACGCCGAGCTGGACAAGCAGATCATGGAGAAGGCCCCCATCGTGCCCCTGCTGTACGAGAAGAACGTGACGGTCACCGGCTCCAACGTGGCCGGGGCCTACCTGCACGACTCCTACTCCGGCGGCATCGACCTGGTCTCCGTCGGCCTCAAGGACGCGAGCAAGTAGGCATGGCCATCGCCACACCCTCGCATGACGCGAAGGCGGCGGCCTCGGTGGGGGACGCGCCCGGCGCGCCCCCCACCGAGGGGCGGCGGATCGTCCGCGCCCTGCTGCGCGACCGGGGCGCCGTGTGCAGCGCGGCGTTCCTCGGCCTGGTCGGCCTGATGGCGATCTGCGCGCCGCTCATCTCCCTGATCACCGGGCACGGCCCCAACGCGTTCGACCCGGCGGCCGTGAACCCCGACCTCGGCGGCCTGCCGCGCGGCTCGTTCGGCGGCATCAGCGCCGAACACCTGTTCGGCGTCGAGCCGCAGAACGGCCGCGACGTGCTCGCCCGCATCACCTACGGCGCCCGCGTGTCGTTCCTCATCGCGCTGTCGGCGACCGCGCTGACGACCCTGCTCGGCGTGGTGTTCGGCATGCTGGCCGGCTTCTACCAGGGCTGGGTCGACCAGGTCATCTGCCGGATCATGGACTTCCTGATGGCCTTCCCCGCACTGATCTTCATGATCGCGATCCTGTCGTCGCTGCCGTCGGGCAACCGGTCGGTCCTGCTGGTCGTGGTGATCTCCCTGTTCGGCTGGCCGTACCTGGCGCGGCTGGTCCGCGGGCAGACGCTGACGCTGGTGAACCGGGAGTTCATCGAGGCGGCCCGCGCGTCGGGCGCCTCCACCCGGGCGCTGGTGTTCAAGGAGATCCTGCCGAACCTGCGCAACTCCGTCATCGTCATGACGACGCTGGCCGTTCCCGGCTACATCGGCACCGAGGCCGGGCTGTCGTTCCTCGGCGTGGGTGTCAGCCCGCCGACGCCCTCCTGGGGGCAGATGATCGCCAGTTCGGTGAGCTGGTACGCGATGGACCCCATGTACTTCGCGATCCCCGGCACGTTCCTCTTCCTCACCGTGCTGTCGCTCACCGTGCTCGGGGACCGGGTCCGCGCCGCCGCCGACGCCGGGGAGGCCTCCTGATGGCCCGCTACCTCGCCGGCCGGCTGGCCGGACTGCTGCTGATCCTCTTCCTGGTCTGCCTGTTCACGTACCTGATCTTCTTCAAGCTGTCGCCCGACCCGGCGCTGATGATCTGCGGCAAGACCTGCACCCCCGACCGGATCGAGCAGATCCGCGCGGTCCTGGGGCTCGACGAGCCGTTCCTGGCACAGTTCGGCACCTACCTGCTCGGCCTGTTCGCCGGGCGGGACTACGGCGCCGGCGCCAACCTCGTCCACTGCCCGGCGCCCTGCCTCGGCTACTCCTTCCAGACGAGCCAGTCGGTCTGGGAGATGATCACGGACCGGCTCCCGGTCAGCGCCACCGTGGCGGTCGGCGCGGCCGTGCTGTGGCTGCTCATCGGCCTCACCGCCGGGCTGGTCAGCGCCGTCAAGGAGGGCTCCTGGTGGGACCGCGCGGCCATGGGCCTGGCCCTCGGCGGCGCCAGCGTCCCCAACTACGTGCTCGCGCTGGCGCTGCAGTACGTGCTGGTGGTGCGGCTGGAGATCCTGCCGTTCCCCTCGGCCGTGCCCTTCTCCGAGGACCCGGTCCTGTGGCTGCAGTCGTACCTGATGCCGTGGCTGGTCCTGGCGACCGGGTACGCCTGCCTCTACGCGCGGCTGACCAGGTCGAACGTCATCGACACGCTGGCCGAGAACTTCATGCGGACGGCCCGGGCCAAGGGCCTCGGCCCCACGCTGACCATGCGCCGGCACGCGCTGCGGCCCGCCCTCACCCCGATCACGACGATCTTCGGCATGGACTTCGCCGCGCTGCTGGGCGGCGCGCTGATCACCGAGACCGTCTTCGGGCTCAACGGGGTCGGCAAGATGGCCGCCGACTCGATCGCCAAGAACGACCAACCGGTGATCATGGCGGTCACCCTGCTGGCGGCGTTCTTCGTGGTGATCGGCAACGTCGTGGTCGACCTCCTCTACACCGGCCTCGACCCGAGAGTGAGGGTCCGATGAGCGAACTGCTGGAGGTGCAGAACCTCACCATCACCTTCCCCACCACCCGCGGCCCGGTCGACGTGGTCAAGGACGTGTCGTTCACGGTGGGCCGGAACGAGACCGTCGGCATCGTCGGCGAGTCCGGCTCGGGCAAGTCGATGACCAGCCTGGCCGTCATGGGGCTGCTGCCACGCGGCGCGACGACCAGGGGCAGCGTCAGGCTGGACGGAGCCGAACTGCTCGGCCGCACGGACCGGGAGCTGCGCCGGATCCGCGGCGAGCAGGTGGCGATGATCTTCCAGGATCCGCTGTCGTCGCTGAACCCGTACTACACGGTCGGCCTGCAGATCGAGGAGATGTACCGGGCCCACCGCGGCGGCTCCGGCAGGGCGGCCAGGAAGGTCGTCGTCGAGGCGCTGGAGCAGGTCGGCATCCCCGAGCCGGAACGGCGGGCCGGTCACTACCCGCACCAGTTCTCCGGCGGGCAGCGCCAGCGCGTCATGATCGCCATGGCGCTGGTCTGCTCCCCCTCGCTGCTCATCGCCGACGAGCCGACGACAGCCCTGGACGCGACCGTGCAGGCCCAGATCCTGCGCCTGCTCGCCGGCCTGCAGCAGGAGACCGGCACCGGGATGATCTTCGTGACGCACGACCTGGCCGTGATCGGCTCGATCGCCACCCGGGTGCTGGTGATGCGGCGGGGTGAGCAGGTCGAGTACGGCACCGCCGAGCAGGTCTTCGCCGAGCCCCGGCACGACTACACGCGGATGCTGCTGGAGAGCATCCCGCGCATCGACGACGAGCTGCCCGATCTCCCTGCCGACGAGGTGGTCCCGTGACCGAGATGCTGCTGCGGGCGCGCGGCCTGACCAAGCGGTTCGCCGTACGCGGCCCGTACGGGCGCAGGAACGAGTTCACCGCGGTGGACGACGTGAGCTTCGACGTGCGCCCCGGCGAGACGTTCGCCGTGGTCGGCGAGTCCGGCAGCGGCAAGTCCACCACGGCGCGGCTCGTCGCCAAGCTGGTGCAGCCGAGCTCGGGCACGCTGGAGTTCGCGGGCGAGGACGTCACCGGCGCCACGGGAGCGAGCCTGGCCCGCTACCGCGCCAACGTGCAGGTCGTCTTCCAGGACCCGTTCTCCTCGCTCAACCCCCGCCACACGGTCGAGCGCATCCTGATGGCGCCGCTCGACTACCAGGGCATCGCGCCCCGGGGCGGGCGGCGGGCCTGCACCAGGGAGCTGATGGAACGGGTCGGGCTGAACCCCGACCACGCGCTGCGTTACCCGGCGCAGTTCTCCGGCGGGCAGGCGCAGCGGATCGGCATCGCCCGCGCGCTCGCCGTCGACCCGAAACTGGTCATCTGCGACGAGGCGGTGTCGGCGCTGGACGTGTCCGTCCAGGCGCAGGTCATCGAGCTGCTCCGGCGGCTGCAGCGGGAGAGCGGCTTCAGCTACATCTTCATCGCCCACGACCTGGCCGTGGTGCGGCAGCTCGCCCACCGGGTGGCGGTCATGAGCAAGGGCCGGATCATCGAGCAGGGGCCGTGCCGCCAGGTCTTCGCCGACCCTCAGGACGAGTACACCCGCACGCTGCTGGCCGCGATCCCGCGGATCGACCCCGAGTGGGACCGCCGCAGGAGGGCGGCCCGCGACCACCGACCGAAAGGAGTCACCGGTGCGTGACGACAGACCGCCGAAGCTGGTGGAGATCCCCGCCTTCGTCGACCACATGAACACCGGCTGGGGAACCCCGGACCGCACACCGCCGGTCGTCGCGGGGGCGGCCGAGGCCGCGGCCGCGCACCGGGCCAGGCTCGCCGCGGCGCTGCCCGGCCGGACCGTGGTGCTCGCCGCCGGGCAGGCGCCGGTCCGCAGCAACGACACCGCCTACGACTTCCGCCCCGACAGCGACTTCGCCTGGGTGACGGGCTGTGGCATCGAGAACGCGGTCGTGGTGCTGCGCGGCGCCGACGCCACGCTGTACGTGCCGCCGCCGGTCTACCCGGGCGAGCCCGGGTTCTGGACGGACGCCCGCTACGGAGAGCTGTGGGTAGGCGCCGCGCCGGGGCTGGACGACTGGGCCCGGGCGTTGGGGGTCGCCGTCCGGCCGCTGTCCGAGCTGCCCGCGGGCCTGGTGCCGGGCGCGGACGAGGAGGCCGGGCGGGTTCTGGCCGAGCTGCGCATGCACAAGGACGCCTGGGAGGTCGAACAGCTCCGCCAGGCCGTGGACCGCACGGTCGAGGGCTTCGCCGCGGTGCTGCGGGAGATCCCGGCGGCCGTCGCCGGGCCCGGTGAGCGGTGGCTGCAGGGCACCTTCGACCGCCACGCCCGCGCCCACGGCAACGGCCCCGGCTACGCCTCCATCGTCGGCAGCGGCAAGCACGCGCCCACGCTGCACTGGGTGCGCTGCGACGGACCGGTGCTGCCGGACGAGCTGCTGCTGCTCGACCTGGGCGTCGAGGTCAACAGCTACTACACCGCGGACGTCACCCGGACCTTCCCCGCGTCCGGCCGGTTCTCCCCGGTGCAGCGGCAGGTGCACGACCTCGTGGAGCGGGCGCACCGGGCCGGGCTGGCCGCGGTCGCGCCCGGCCGCCGGTTCTCCGACTTCCACCACGCCGCGATGGAGGTCATCGCGCACGGGCTGGCCGACTGGGGGCTGCTGCCGGTCTCGGTGGACGAGGCGCTGTCGCCCGAGGGCCAGCAGCACCGCCGCTACCTGGTCTGCGGCATCGGCCACCACCTGGGCCTGGACGTGCACGACTGCGCCCGCGCCGCCGAGGACGCCTACCAGGGCGGTGTGCTGGCCGAGGGCATGGTGCTCACCGTCGAGCCGGGTCTGTACTTCCACGCGCACGACCTGACCGTGCCGCCCGAGCTGCGCGGGATCGGCGTGCGGATCGAGGACGACCTGCTGGTCACCGGCGGTGGCGCGCAGGTGCTGTCCGGCGCGCTGCCGCTTGACGCGGACGGCCTGGAGAAGTGGATGGCCGCCGCCTGCGCGGGGTAGGATCCGCCCGCGCCCGCCGCTCTCGTCCCGTGCCGGCCGCCGGATGATCACCGGCGGGCGCCGGGCGGCGCCGACTCGCCGAAACCGTCCTCAGCAGGGGTCCGCATGACGTCTTCCCGCACCTCCCGCGCCGCGGGCTCCCGCACCTCCCGCGCCGCGGGCTCCCGCACCTCCCCCGCCGCGGGCTCCGACGCCGAGGCCTTTCCCGCCCCGCCGCCCGGCCCGCCGCCCGCCACACTGCCCGGCCCGCCGCCCGGCCCCCTGCCGGGGGCGTCCGGCTTGGCCACACGCGGCATCGGCAGGCGGGAGCACCTGCGCGACCGGATCAGGGACGCGCTGCGCGCCGCCATCATCTCCGGCCGGCTGAAACCTGGGGTGATCTACTCGGCCCCCACTCTGGGCGCGCAGTTCGGGGTCTCCTCCACCCCTGTCCGGGAGGCGATGCTCGACCTGGTCAAGGAGGGCCTGGTCGTGCCGCACCCGAACAAGGGCTTCCGGATCACCGAGGTGTCGGAGCAGGACCTCGACAACCTGGCGGCCGTGCGGCTGCTCATCGAGCCGCCGACGGTGCGGGAGGCGGTGGCGGTGATACCGGAGGACGACTTCCCCCGGTTGCGCGCGCTCGCGCAGGACATCGTCGAGGCGGTCGAACGGGCCGACCTGGTCGGGTACATCGAGGCCGACCACGTCTTCCATCTGACGCTGCTCGGCTACAGCGGCAACCGGTTCCTGGTGGACGTGGTGTCGGGGCTGCGCGCGCAGACGCGGCTGCCCGGCCTGGTCCCGTTGCTGGAGAGCGGCCGGCTGGGCCGTTCGGCCGCCGAGCACCACGAGCTGCTGGACCTGGTGGAGGCCCGTGACCCGGCGGGGACGGAGCTGCTGATGCGCCGCCACATCGGTCACGTGCGCGGCCTGTGGGCCGGCGGCGCCACTCAGGAGGCTTCCGCGGGCGTCGACCGGGGGGACGCCGCCGCGGCCTCGGCAGGCCGCTCGGGCTCGGGGTCCGGCTCGACGCGAGAGCAGCCGCCCTGGCAGTAGCCGTGGGTGACGATCAGCCGTCCGCGGGCCGGTGTGTAGGCAGCGGCATGCGCGGCGGCGGTCACGCCGTGGCATGTCGGGCAGATGAGCGGCTGATCGGCTGTCACAGGGGCCCTTTCGACGGGGGGACGCGGGTGGTGATCCGACGTGTCGCGAACCGCGGCTCCCGTCCAGGGCAACGGTCGTCACACGCCTGGCCGGACGGCTCCGCAGCCGCCGGCCATGCAGGAGCATGCCGGACGCCACCGACAATTCTCGTCCGCGCCCTTCTCTCGTCCGCGCCCTTCGCCGGCAGGACGAGCCCGGCCGGTCACGTCCACGGACCGCCGCGAGGGGACGAGGCGGGGCAGCCGGTCGCAGCAGGCAAAGTCCGGGCCCGGCTCGGATCGGCGGCGGCCGGGGCGAAGAGGGCGGCGAGCCGGTCGCCGTTCATCCGCGCCCATGCCTCCGGTGAAATCCAGGTGTCGGCAGGTCCGGCAGTTTCCCGGGACGACCAGACTGCGTCGGCGCACGGCCAACCCCCGTAGAAATGCCCTCAAAGCCGGACATATCCCGGAAGCCTCCCGGAGGTCGCCCGGTTGGAAAGGGGTAACAGTCCAGAGTCATGCCGGTGCGCATCCGACCGACACCTCATTGATCACCGGGGGACATCATGCCCATCAGCCGCTATCTGCCTTTCACGCTCCGCGGGCCCGAGCCGTACCCGCGAGGCCCGCGAGGTGCGGGCTCCGCCTCCTCGACCAGGCGGAGCCGCGCTCGCCGTCACTGAACGACCACGCCGCGCCCTCGCCGGATTCCGGCGGGGGCGCCATGGCGTCCACGCGGGTCACGTTCCGCCGGGCGCTTCCTGCTCCTGTCGAGGGTCCTCATCCGGTTGGCGCCGACCAGGCCCGGCGCGGCCGGCCTTGACGGTCACGGCACGTCCGGGCACACTGCGGAATACGCTTTCCCAACTCGATCCCAGGGCAGGCACGCCCGTCACCAGGCGCGCCCGGCCAGAGAAGGATGGAGATGTCCGCACCGAGCTACCGGGCCGCGATCGTCGGCACCGGTGCGATCGCCACGGCCCACGCCCGAGCCGTGGCCGCCTCCGGCGGACGGGCCCGGCTCGTCGCCGCGGTCGACGTGGACGCCGGCCGGGCCGCGGCCTTCGCCGGGACGTGGCAGGTGCCGCGGGTGCACACCGAGCTGGCCGACCTGCTGCGGGAGGGCGAGGTGGATCTCGTCCACCTGTGCACCCCGCCCCAGTTGCACGCCCCGCTGGCGGTCGCCTGCCTGGAGGCGGGCGTGACGGCGCTGGTGGAGAAGCCGCCCACGCTGTCGCTGGCCGAGTTCGACACCCTGGTCGAGGCCGAGCGCCGCTCGACGGCGCACGTCGCGACGGTCCTGCAGCACCGCTTCGGCGCGGGGGCGCGGCGGCTGCGCCGGCTGACCGACGCGGGCGAGCTGGGCCGCCCGCTGCTGGCGACGTGCGCCACGCAGTGGTACCGCGACGAGGAGTACTACGCGGTGCCGTGGCGCGGCACCTGGGAGAGCGAGGGCGGCGGCCCCACGATGGGCCACGGCATCCACCAGTTCGACCTGCTGCTCGCGGTGCTCGGCCCGTGGAGCGAGGTCACCGCGGTCGCGGCCCGCCGCGACCGTTCCGTCGACACCGAGGACGTGTCGATGGCCCTGGTGACGTTCGAGAACGGCGCGGTCGCGACGGTGGTCAACTCGGTGGTGTCGCCGCGTCAGACCTCCGAGCTACGCTTCGACTACGAACGCGCCACGGTCGAGGTGGCGCACCTGTACGGCTACACCGACGACGACTGGACGGTGACCCCGGCCCCCGGCCAGGACGCGGTCGCCGGCCTGTGGAAGCAGGACCACAGCGACGTGCCGAGCGGCCACGAGGGCTGGCTCGAGGCGGTGCTCGACGCGCTCGACGCGGGTCAGGCGCCGCCGGTGACCGCCGGGGACGCCCGCCGGACGATGGAGTTCATCGCCGCCCTCTACGCCTCGGCCTTCACCGGCGAGCGCGTACGGGCCGGGGAGGTGCCGGCGGAGTTCGCCCGGCGGATGGACGGCACGGGCACCCCATGGCCGAAGGTGAGGAACGCGTGACCTTCCACGTCAACCACGAGCTGGGCCGATCGGTCACCGTCGGCTCGGCGGACGTCGAGCTGTTCGTCTACACCTACCGGCCCGACACCCCGGTCCTGGAGTCGCCCAAACCGTACCTGCACCCGGTCCGCACCCGCGGCGGGGCGCTGGTGTCGCTGTTCAGGCCGCACGACCACGTCTGGCACAAGGGCATCGCCTGGTCGCTGCCGCACGTCGGGGAGCACAACTTCTGGGGTGGCCCGACGTACGTGCCCGGCAGCTTCTACGTCCAGCTCGACAACAACGGCAGCGCCGTGCACCGCGAGATGACCAGGCTCACGGCGACCGGCGACCGGGTCGAGATCGGGCACACGCTCGACTGGTCGTCCCAGGCGGGCGAACCGGTCGTCGGGGAGCGGCGGTCGCTGACGGCCGTCACGGTCGACGACGCCGCCTGGGCGCTGCTCTTCGACACGACGATGACCAACGTCTCGGGCGCCGCGCTGGCCTTCGGCTCCCCGACGACGAAGGGCCGCGAGAACGCCGGGTACGGCGGCCTGTTCTGGCGCGGCCCGAGGTCGTTCACCGGCGGCGTCATCCAGTCACCGGCCGGCGCGGGCGGCGACGAGCTGCGCGGCACGCGCGCGGAATGGTTCGGGTTCCGCGGCCGGCACGACGAGACGGGCGACTGGTCCACGATCGTCATGGTGGACGACGCGGCCAACCCGCGGCATCCGCCGCAGTGGTTCGCCCGCAGCGAGGACTTCGCCTGCCTGTGCCCGGCGCCGTTCTTCAGCGAGGAGGTCGAGCTGCCGCACGGCGAGACGCTGCGCTTCCGGTACGCGGTCGTGCTGGCCGACGGCGACCGGGGCGAGGACGGCACGGCGCTGCTGGCCGAACGGGGCCGGTCGGCGCTGGCCGGCGGGGTCCCGGCATGACGTTCCCCGGCGGCACGTCGGTCAGCCGGCTGTCGGTCTACTCCGGCCATCCGTGCCCCGACGGCCTGGAGGGGGGCACTCCCCACCTGCACACGGCCTCCACCGAGGCGTACGTGGTGGTCGGCGGGCGCGGCACCCTGCAGACCCTCGACGTGGCCGGTCCGCGTGAGACGGAGCTGGCCAGGGGCTCGACCGTGTGGTTCACCCCCGGCACCGTCCACCGGGCCGTCAACCACGGCGGCCTGGAGGTGATCGTCGTCATGCAGAACGCCGGCCTGCCGGAGGCCGGCGACGCCGTCATGACGTTTCCCCCGGAGATCGTCGCCGACCCCGGCCGCTACCGCGAGGCCGCCACCCTGCCGGACGGTGACCCCGAGGTGGTGGCGGCGGCCGTCCGACGGCGGCGCGACCTGGCCGTCGAGGGGTTCCTGCGGCTGTCCCGCAGCGCCGCCGGCGGCGACCTCGGGCCGCTGCGTGCCTTCTACGACAGTGCCGTGGCGCTGGTGCGGCCGAACGCGGCCCGCTGGCGCGCGATCTGGGAGGACACCGTCGCCCGGCAGGCGCGGGAGACCGCCGAGCTGCTCGACGCGCTGGAGCGCGGCGACGGCGCGCACCTGCGGCGGTCCTCGCTGCTGGAGAGCCCGCCGCACAGCAGGTGGGGCATGTGCGGCCACCTGCTCGCCCACGACGTGGCCGACCCGGTCGTCCGCACCTGACGTCCGGCGGCACCGCGACGGCACGATGACCGGCCTGGACGGCGGGTCGCGGCCATTCTCGTTTCCGCCCACCCCGCACGATCACCGGCCTGGATGACGGGTCGCGGCCGACCTGGCGAATTACACGATTACCCCCTTACTGCTAGGGTCGTGATCGACAATGTCACGGAGGACACCCCACGGAGCAGGCCCCGGTGCCCCACTGGGGATGGGGCCCTCGCCCCACCGCACCAGGGATGAGTCACCCCGCCCGGCAGACCGAGCGTCCGACCCACGAACCGAGAAGCTGAGACCCCCCGCATGACAACCATCCTCCGAGCACCAGGGCAAGGCGCCAAGGTCGTGCCCATCGAGCTCTTCTTCGACCTCGTGTACGTGTTCGCCATCACCCAGCTGTCCCACCTGCTCCTGGGCCACCTCGGGCCCGCCGGGGCGGCGCAGACACTGCTGCTGACGCTGGCCGTCTGGTGGGCCTGGATGTACGCCACCTGGACCACCAACTACTGCGATCCCGACCACCCCGCCATGCGACTGACTCTGGCGGGCATGATGCTGGCCGGACTGGCCATGGCAGCGGCCGTCCCCCAGGCGTTCGGCGCACGCGCCCTGTGGTTCGCGGCAGCGTACGTCACCCTCCAGGTGGGGCGTTCGACGGTGGTCGCGATCGCGGCGCGGAACTCACCGCACGGGCACCTCTTCCGGCTCATCCTCATCTGGCACACGGCCGCCGCGCTGCTGTGGATCGGCGGCGCGCTGGCCGGCGGCGCCGTACAGGTGCTGCTCTGGGTGACGGCTCTGGCCGCGGAGTACGCGGCGCCCTGGCACGGCTACCGGCTGCCGTTCCTGCGCCGGTCCGGCACCACCGAATGGACCATCGACGGCGCGCACATGGCCGAACGCTGCCAGCTCTTCGTGATCCTCGCCCTCGGCGAATCCATCCTGCTCACCGGGCTGACGCTGGCCGAAGGCGATCATCTGTCGGCGGCCACCGTGACCGCGTTCGCCGTGGCCTTCCTCACCAGCATGGCCATGTGGTGGGTGTACTTCGACAGGACCGCCGAGGCCGCCGCCGAGAAGATCGCCACATCGGCCGATCGGGGACGGCTGGGCCGTTCGGCCTACACCTACAGCCACATCCCGATCGTGGCCGGCGTCATCGTCACCGCCGTGGGCGACGAGCTGGCGATCGCCCACCCGCTCGACACGACGACGGCGGGCATCGTGCTCACCGTCCTCGGCGGGCCGGCCCTGTTCCTGGCCGGGCATGCGGCCTTCCACCGAACCGTCTTCGGCGACCTGCCCGCAGGCAGGATCGCCGCCCTCGCCGTGCTCGCCGCGACCGCTCTGGCCGCCCTCCTGATGCCCTCGATCCTGACGCCCCTGGTCCTGGCGACCGTGGCCGTACTGGTCGTCGGCACCGTCGCGCTGCGGGACCGCCGCCCGCCGGCACGCGGGACAGCCGTGGCCGGATGATCGCGACGCCCCTGCCACGGTGCCGGACAGGGGGTGGCGGACAAGGGGCCGCCCAGGAGGCCGCGGTGGCGCACCGTGTCTCAGGTGCGTCCTAGGTGACCGGTGCGGGCACCCGGCTGTGGATGGGGGCGGTGGAGCGGCGCACGACCAGCTCGGGCCGGTGCAGCAGCTCGCCGCGCGGACCGGGCAGGCCGCGGATCTCGTCCAGCAGACTCGACACGGCGGACAGGCCCATCTCCCGCACCGGCTGTCTGATGGTGGTCAGCGGCGGGTCGAGGTAGGCGGTCATCGGCGTGTCGTCGAACCCGACGACCGACACGTCCTCCGGCACCCGCAGCCCGAGGTTGCGCGCCCCCCGGATGGCGCCGATGGCCATGATGTCGCTGCCGCAGCAGATCGCCGTGCAGCCGCGCTCGATCAGCAGCCGCGCCGCCGACTGGCCGCCCTCGACCGTGTAGAGCGTGTTGACGACCAGGTCGGACACGTCGGTGACGCCGACGTGCTCGGCCATCGCCCGCTCGAACCCGGCCGTCTTGCGGATGGTCGGCACGTAGCGCTCCTGCCCGATGGCCAGGCCGATGCGCCGGTGCCCCAGCGAGACGAGATGGCCGACGGCCATCTCGAGCGCCGCGGTGTCGTCGTTGGAGATGAACGGCGCATCCAAGTCGGAACGGAACCCGTTGATGAGCACCATCGGCAGACCCAGCTCGATCAGCCGGACGTAGCGCGCCCGGTCGGAACGCGAGTCGGCGTGCAGACCGCTGACGAAGATGATGCCCGACACGCCGCGCTCCAGCAGCAGGGCGGTGTAGTCGTCCTCGGTGACGCCGCCGGGCGTCTGCGTGCACAGCACCGCGGTGTAGCCCGCCGGGACCAGGGCGCTCTCGATGACCTGCGCGAACGCGGGGAAGATGGGGTTGCTCAGCTCGGGCAGGATCAGCCCGATCAGGCCGGCGTGGTGCTGCCGCAGCTTGCGGGGACGCTCGACGCCGAGCACGTCGAGCGCGGTCAGCACGGCCTGGCGGGTGTCGGCCGCCACTCCCGGCCTGCCGTTGAGCACCCGGCTCACCGTCGCCTCACTCACACCCGCTTGGGCGGCGACGTCGGCGAGGCGCAGTGTCATGCCGCTAATTTACCCCGATCAGGACACTGATCCGACGCCCGGCGAGCGCTCGCCGTCGCGGCGGAGCCGGTGGCGCTAGGCGTCCCGGGCCAGGCGCTCCAACCGGTCGCGGTAGTCCGCCCACCACGCTTGGTCGACAGGGGGCAGGTTCTCGTTGCCGACGCGCAGCCCGACGGTCCCGTCGATCAGCTCTCGGACGATGTCGGCGTGCCCGGCGTGCCGGTTGGTCTCGGCGATCATGTGCACCATGACGAGATGGAGCGTCACCGGATTGCGGTCGTCCGGCCACCACGGGACGTGGCCGGTCGAGTCGAGCGTCAGCGCGTCGATCGTCGCGTCCGCGTGCGCCCACGCCCGGTGGTAGAGGCCGAGGATCTGCTCGCGCGACTCGTCCGCGGTCGCGAACATGTCGGCGTTGGGTTCGTCGCCGTCGCCGTCCCAGGGCAGCGGCTCGCCGAACGGGCGGCCGAAGACGAGGCCGAAGTACTCCAGCTCGCATCCGGCCACATGCTTGATCAGGCCCAGCAGGTTGGTCCCGGTCGGCGTCAGGGGCCGGCGGACGTCGTACTCCGAGAGCCCGTCGAGTTTCCACACCAGGGCTTCACGGGCGGTCTGGAGGTAGCGGTGCAGGTCCGTTTTGGGGTCAGATCCGGTCATGCCGGCCATCCTCTCAGCTCACCGAGCTGCGGGGCGCCGTCACCTGCCGGCCGGGGATGCCGTGCGCGCGCGGAGTCTGCGCAGCGTGCGGGCGTCCGTGAAGCCCACCTCTCGTGCGGCGGCCTCGGCGGTGGCGCCCCGTGCGAGGAGGTGCTCGGCGCGTTCCAGGCGCAGGGCGGTCTGGTAGGCCAGCGGGGTGCGGCCGGTCGCCCGGGTGAACAGGCGGGTGACGGTTCGTTCGCTGCAGCCGGTGGCTTCGGCCAGCAGGCTGAGGGGCAGGCGTTCGGTGAAGCGGGTCTCGATGAGGTCCTGGATGCGGTGGACGGTGGCGTCCACGTGGGAGCGCCATCTCAGGAGGGGGCTGACCTGCTCCGCCGTACCGTCGCGGCGGGTGTGGACCAGCATGGCACGGGCCACCTGGCCCGCCGCGTACGGTCCGTGGCGGGTGGTGATCAGATGCAGGGCGACGTCGATGCCGCTGGCCACGCCCGCCGAGGTGACGATCCGGTCGTCCTCGACATACAGCGCGTCCCTGACGACGTGCGCGCGCGGGTAGAGGCGGGCGAGCTCGTCCTGGACGGAGTGATGGGTCGTGCAGCGGCGGCCGTCGAGGAGCCCGGCGCGGCCGAGGGCGTCGGCCCCGGCGCAGACGCCGGCGACGGTGCCGCCTGCCGCGTGGTGGTCGCGCAGGCGCCGCAGCGTGGCGGCGCCGGCCGGGCGGGCCGGGCCGCGCCAGCCGGGCACGATGATCAGGTCGTCGGGCGTGAGGGCCGGCCAGGTGGTCTCGGCTCGCAGAGGCAGGCCCTGGACGGTGGCGATCTCGGTGGATTCTCCGACGTACGTGAGGGTGTGGGGGTGGCCGAGGTCGTCTGCGGCGGAGAACACCTGGGCGGGTCCGGCCACGTCGAGGAGGTGCGCCTGCGGGATGAGCAGGAAGACGACACGGGACATGGCCGGGCACCTCCTAGTTCGCGGTGAGTTCGGCCACGGTCCTGATGGTGGCGAACCGGCCCGACAGAGCGTACGCGGTGCGCGCGATGATCTCGTCGACGCCGAGGGTGCGCGCGTCGTGGACGAGTTCGGCGAAGGGCACGTCGTCGGGCGCCTCGCGGTGCGGGATCGGCGTGGTCGCGGTGGCGTCGATGGCGAAGTCGACATCGAAGCCCAGATCGGAGGCGAGGCGGGCCGTCGTCTCGCAGCACTGCTCGGTCCGGATGCCGCAGATGGTGAGCTTCCTGATGCCGCGCTGGGTGAGGTACTGCTGGAGGTTGGTGGTCGTGAAGGCGTTGTGCGCGTTCTTGGTGATGACCGGTTCGCCGGCCAGGGGCTCGACGCCGTCCATCAGGCTGACGAATCCGCGGGCGGGGTCGAAGACGGAGCCCGAGCCGGGACGCGCGCCGAGGACCCACACGACCGCGTCTCCGGCGCTCCTGGCGGCCTCGGCCAGGCGGTTCACCTGGGTCACGATGTCCGGCCGCGAGGTGTGCCGCCAGTCGGGGAGCTGGAGGAAGGACTTCTGGACGTCGATGACGATGAGGGCTCTGGTCATGGCGTTCAGCTTGGCGAATCGGGGTGCGGCGCTGAAGGCCCGACCTGGTCGGCCTGCGGGCCGATCCGGTCAGCGGCTCCGCTCGGGCCCCGCCAGCCTCTCCGGCCTCGCCGGCCGTGGCGCCGGGCGAGCGGAGAGCGGGCCGCCCGGGTGGCCCGGGTGGCCGAGGCGGGTCGAGGAGGGGCGGTCAGGGCCGGTCGAGGGTGAACCGGCGGGCGGAGAAGGTGACCGGCCCGCTGAAGAGCTGCCGGTCGTCGAGGTCGACGAGCCGGCCGGTGCCGGTGCCGGTGAGCCGCTCCGGCGTCTCCAGCCTGAGGGTCTGGGTGCCGATGACGAAGCCGACCGGTTGGCCGTCCTCGCCGAAGTGGAAGTGGCGGATGCCGAACCGGAACGAGCCGTCCCCGGAGCGCCGCCAGTTGCCGATCGAGCCCGTCCGCGCTCCGCCGGTGCTCACGGCGTACACGCGGTGATCGGCGTGGAAGGTGAACAGCGCGTGTTCGCTGCCGCCGTCGCCGCGTTCCAGGCGTGCGTGCCAGGTGCCGAGGATCAGGCTCGCCGACTCCTCGTCCTGCGCCGCGGCCGGCGCGGCCGCGCCCGCGAGCGCGAAGCCGCCGGCCGCGGTGACCACGCCCGCTCCGCGCAGGAGCTTCCGGCGTTCCGCTGAGTGGGACATCGGGTTCTCCGTTCTTCGCGGACGTTCTTCGCGGACGTTCTTCGCGGACGTTCTTCGCGGACGTTCTTCGCGGACGAGGATCTCGCGGAGAGCGTAGGCCGGGGCGCTCGAGCCGAGCTCGAGCCGCGCCGGGGGCGCGTCAGCCGTAGGCGCGCAGGAACGCCGTCACCGCGGCTTCGGCGAGCCTGTCGAGCTCGGCCTCGGCGTAGGGGTCGTCGTCGCCGCCGCGGAACATGAGCCGGTTGACCGGGATCCACAGCAGCATGCCCATGAAGTGGTCGGCGGCCAACCGGGGGTCGTCCAGGTGGAGCAGGCCGCGCCCGGCCAGGCGCGCGAAGCAGTCGGCCAGCGTGTCGAGCACGCGCTCGAAGCCCTCGTCGTACCAGGCGCGTCCCACGTGCGGGAAGCGGTCGGCCTCCGCGATGACCAGCCGGCGCAGCCGCAGCACGTCGGGCCGCAGCAGGGCGCCCAGGAACGTGCGGGCCAGCGTGCCGAGGCCCTTGGCGGGGTCGTCGGCGTCGAGCGTGGTCGTGATCGCCCGGGTGAGGTCGTCGAACTCACCGGCGGCGGTGGTGGCGACGTGGGTGAAGAGCTGCTCCTTGTCGGTGAAGTGCTTGTAGACGGTCTGCTTCGACACCGCCGCGAGGGCCGCCACCTCGTCCATGCTGGCGCCGACGTAGCCGTTGCGCAGGAAGACCGCCCTGGCCGCGTCGAGGATCTGCTTGCGCTTGCGTGCCGTCCGGCCTTCTTCCGCGTCCGCCGCCATGTGCTCCCTTTCCGTGGTGCCGAAATAGTACTAGACAGTTCCGTACTGCGCCAGTACGGTACCGTCTAGTTCCGACAAGACATGGACGGATGGTCATGAGCGATCTTCAGAAGCAGGTGCAGGAAGCCGCCGACGAACTGGTCGGGTCGGGCCGGGAGCGAGGCCTTCAGGTGGCCGTCTACCGGGGCGGCGAGCAGGTGGTGGACGTGGTGGCGGGCGTGGCCGACCCCGCGACCGGGCGGCCCGTCACCTCCGGCACCCCCTTCTACAACTTCTCCATCGGCAAGGGCGCGACCGCGACCGTCGCGCACGTGCTCGCCGAGCGCGGCCTGTTCGGTTACGACACTCCCGTGGCGGAGCTGTGGCCGGAGTTCGCCGCGCACGGCAAGGGCGGCGTGACCGTACGCCACGTGCTGTCGCACACGGCGGGGGTGCCCGGCGTCCCGCCGCACACGACGCCCGAGGACGTCTGCGACTGGGCGACCATGGTCGCCGCGCTGGAGGACGCCGAGCTGTGGTGGGAGCCGGGCACGAAGATGGGCTACCACGCCTACACGTTCGGCTTCCTCGTCGGCGAGATCGTCCGGCGGGCCACCGGCAAGCCCGTCTCGCAGGTGCTGCGCGAGGAGGTGAGCGGGCCGCTCGGCGTGGCCGACGAGCTCTACTTCGGCATGCCCGCCACCGAGCACCACCGGCTGGCGCGGCTGGAGGACGCCCCCGTGGAGCCGGGGGCGGACCTGCCGTCGTTCGACGACATGCCGGCGGACCTGCCGATGTTCAGGGCGGGCCCGATGACCCTGATGCCCACCGCCGAGCTGGGCAACCGGCCCGACTACCTGTCCGCCGACATCCCCGCCGGCGGCAAGACCTCCGCCAGGGCCATCGCCCGCATGTACGCGGCGCTGCTCGGCGAGGTGGACGGGACGCGCCTGATCTCGCCCGAACGGCTGCGCGAGGTGACGGCCGTGGCGTCCGGCGGCGTGGACGAGGTGTTCGGCATGCCGTCGACGTGGGGGCTCGGCTACGGTATCGGCCGGCCCGACTCATCGGCGGAGCGGACGCCGACGGTGTTCGGCATGGCCGGGGCCGGCGGCAGCGCCGCCTACGCCGACACCGCCACCGGCGTCGCCGTCGCCATCACCAAGAACCGGCTGACCAACGACTTCGACGTGGTGACCTTGATCGGCGACATCATCGCCCGCGGCTGAACCTCGTCCCGCCCCGGGGACCCGCGGCGGCTCAGCGCCGCCGGAGCCGCGCCGCGCCGGCGAGCCGGGCCACCACCACCGCCACGCCCGCCGCGGCGGCCGCCACCAGCCAGATCATGAAGGTCGGGTAGAGGTAGGCCACCTGGATCCCCATGATGTCGCGGCCCCGGGCCAGCACCCGGAAGACCGGGGCGATCATCACGCACAGGGCAAGGGGCGCCAGGTAGGGCAGCAGCCCCCAGCGCCGCCATCCCGTACGGCGGGCGGCCCACCGCCGCGAACGTGCCACGCCGCGCGCGGCAAGCCCCACGGTCGCCGCCGTCAGCAGCGCGAACACGACGTCGACGACGAGCGTGGGCGACGCGGAGGGGATCTGCGGCTCGGCTCCCTCGATCATCGCGACCAGGCCGTCCATGAGGGCGCCGGCGTCGGAGAAGGCCATGCCGGTGTTGGCCATGACGGCCACGCCGTACCCGGAGTCCGGCAGCAGCGACTGGTGGGCCGTGGAGGTGAAGAGGTCGCCTCCGTGCTCGATGACCGGCGTGCCCCGCGCGGTCCTGCCGAGGGACCAGCCGAGGGCGTAGGAATCGTTCTGTTCGGACGGTGTGCGCAGCTCCTTGACGCCGCGGGGAGGCAGCACGCCCCGGTGCTGCGCGATCAGCCACCGGGCCATGTCGTTCGCGGTGCTGAGGACTCCCCCCGAGCCGTTGCCGAACCCGGCCGGCTCCGGCAGGGCGACGGCCCGGCCGAGGACGTACAGGTGACCCCGGGCGCTGCCGGGCAGGTCGCGATCGGTGTCGATGGTCGTGCTGTGCCGCATGCCGAGCGGCTCGAACACGTGCGCGTCCAGGTAGGCCGCGAACGGCTCGCCGCTCACGACCTCGACGAGTCGCGCGGCGACCTGGTAGTTGGTGTTGTGGTAGTTGAAGGTCGTGCCCGGCTCCGCGGCGAGCCGGGCCGACCTGAGCCGCGCCACGGCCCCTTCGAGGGTGTCCGGCTGGGGCAGGCTCTTCTCGCGGAACGCGGAGTCGGCCATGCCCGACGTCTGGTGGAGCAACTGCCGTACGGTGATCTTCGCCGCCCGTGGATCCGCCATGGCGAACTCGCGCAGGTAGTCGCGCACCGGCCGGTCGAGGTCGACGGCGCCCTTCTCGACCAGTTGCATGACGGCGAGGGAGGTGAAGGACTTGCTGACCGACGCGACGGCCATCGGGGTGTCGGCGGTCAGGGGGTGGCCGGAGGCGGTCCGGCCGTACCCGGCGGCGTGGATCACCCGCGTCCCCAGGGTGACCGCGACCGCGGCCCCGGGCAGGCCGGTCGCCTCGCGGTAGCGCTCGACGAACGCGTCCACCGCCGCGGGGGTGATGCGGGGTGGCGGCGCGTGACCGGAGGACGTGGGGAGCAGAGCGAGGAGGACCGCGGCGAGGGTGTTTCTGATCACCCGTCGACGCTAGGTTCCGCGCCCCCCTCGTGACCATGGCGGTAGTCCGTCACGTTCGTTACGGCAAACCGCCACCTCTCCCGGGCGGGCGCAGCGAGAGGCGGCGGAGGCGGTCTTCCGCGCCGAGGATCCGGAGGGCTCGGACGAGCGGCTCGGAGTGGATCTCCTTCTCGTCCCTGTCGTACATCAGCGTGAGCGCGTCGCGGAGCCTGGCGGCCTCGGTCACCAGCGCCTGGGAGGCGTTGACGCCGGTGTAGGTGTGCTCGGCGGAGGCCGGGTTGATCCGGCCCAGGAGTTCGAGGATCCGCAGGTAGTGATGGAGGAAGTCCTGCTCGGCGCGGGTCAGCGCGGGAAGCGGCGGCTCGGGCTGCATCGGGTCCGTCCTCGGGAGCCGGGGGTCTGGACGTCCAGGCTACTGATCGCGCTCGGGGCGACGGCCGGCCCCGACCGTGCCCGCGGGCCGGGCCTGACCAGACGCCGCCCGGACGCCTCAGGAACGGCGGACCAGGTGCGGACACTGACGACGAGCCCGAGCGTGGCGGGTGGCCCGGCCCCGCTCTGCCGGTGACCCCCGCCTCTAGCCGGTGGCCCCCGGCTGGGCCGAGTCGGCCAGGATCGCGACCAGCTTGAGGCCCTCGTCGGCGAAGAGGGATCCCGCCTGCTCCCCCTTCGCCCGCGTCTCCAGC
This sequence comes from Nonomuraea sp. NPDC047897, assembly GCF_043204415.1. NCBI lineage: Bacteria > Bacillati > Actinomycetota > Actinomycetes > Streptosporangiales > Streptosporangiaceae > Nonomuraea > Nonomuraea sp. NPDC047897. The sequence continues at coordinate 590,237 of NZ_JBIDCC010000003.1, forward strand.
AGGACCAGGCGGGAGGAACCGTCGGCCTGGGGGACGACGCGGATCTGCCGCACCTCACCGGAGCCGATCCCCTGCAGGTCGGGGTGGATCGCCGTCGGATCCCAGTGGATCCTCCAGGCGCGGTCGAAGTCGATGATCTCCAGGGATCCGTCGTAGGAGTAGGGGACCGGGCCGTCGAGGGTGACGGAGAAGGTGGCGTGGTAGGTGGCGGCCTGCCCGAAATCGCGGTCTGCCTCGGGACGGACGCGGATGTCCCGAACCGTGATCTTCCTGGCCTGGGATCCCCGCGTGAAGGCGTCGTAGACGCGGTCGAAGTCTCGTGGCGGTTCCAGCACCTGGGCCTTCATGGCGGGCAGGTCGCCACGCTGCCAGGCCGTCAGGAACGCGGACGCCGTCTGCCGGGGCGAACCTTCGGTGCGCACCGACAGGTGGACGGCAGTCCCCAGACCGAGGACGGCGGCCAGGGCCACGGCGATGGCGGTCCCCGCCCGTCGCCGGCGTGGAAGGCATGCGGACATATCGGCCGACCCTATCTCATCCATTTATCAACCTTGACTTATATAAGGGGTGACTGAAACACTCGTTCGCAGATCGCCGCACCACACAGGAGGAGTGCCGACATGACGCAGAAGATCACGACGTTCCTGATGTTCCAGGGGCAGGCCGAGGAGGCGATGACGTTCTACATGTCGCTGTTCGACGACGCCGAGGTCGTCTCCATCACCCGCTACGGCCCCGGCCAGCCCGGCGCGGAGGGCACGGTCCAGCACGCCGTCTTCACCCTCGCGGGACAGCCCTACATGGCCATCGACAGCAACGTGCGGCACGACTTCACCTTCACCCCCGCGATCTCGCTGTACGTGACGTGCGAGTCGGAGGCGGAGATCGAACGGCTGTACGCGGCGCTGGAGGAGAAGGGAGGGGCGCTGATGCCGCTCGGCTCCTACGGCTTCAGCACCCGGTTCGGCTGGGTCAACGACCGGTTCGGCGTGTCCTGGCAGCTCAACCTCCCCTGAACCCCGCGGGCCCCCTCACCGGACCGCCCTGGGGACGGGTGCGGTACACCCTGCATGCGCGGCGGCCCGGGTCCATGGCTGCGGTCACGGTTGGGTCCTTTCGCCGGGATGCGGGGGTGGTCCGGGCGTCAGGCCGGCCGGTGCCGATGGTAGTGGCGGGCGACGCGGGCGCGGTTGCCGCAGCGGGTGGCCGAGCACCAGCGGCGGCGCGGGTGGGCGGGCAGGAAGAGCAGCACGCAGTCGTCGGCCGCGCACTGGCGGACCGTGGTCACGGCCGGGTCGGCCAGCAGGCCGGCGGCTGCCTCGGCGAGCCAGGCGGCCAGGCGCGGTCCGGCCGGGCCGGTGCGCCGGCGGGTGGCGGTGACCGTCGCGCCGGTCCAGGCCAGTTCGGTGATGGCGGGTGCGGCGCGCTGCGCCTCGTTGAGCGCCGCCAGGTCGGCGTCGGAGGGCCGCCTGCCGTGGCGGGCGTGCTCCAGGGCGGCGGCGGTGTGTTCGCGTACGGCCCGCACAGCGGCCAGGTCGGCGGCGGTGAGGTCGGTGAACTGCTCGGTCAGCCGGTCGGACTGGAGCTCCAGCCAGGCGCGCAGGTCGGCGGAGGTGGCGAGCAGGTCGCCCGTGGCCGGGCGGGTGTTGACCAGGTCGAGCGGCAGGAGCTCCCCGGTGAGTGGGCTCATGCTTCTAATGGTACGCCTTCGGGTTGACGCATTAGAGCATGAGCCATTACAACTAATGCATCAAACGCACTGGAAGGCATTAGTCATGACATATCCGCTCATCGCCCGGACCGCGCACCGGCACCTCGACGTCGACGGGGTTCGCGTCTTCTACCGCGAATCGCTCCCCGAGCGGCCCGACGCGCCCGTGCTGCTGCTCCTGCACGGGTTCCCCTCCGCCTCGCACCAGTTCCGCCGCGTGATCGACGCGCTCGGCGACCGCTACCGGCTGATCGCGCCCGACTATCCGGGCTTCGGGCACACCGAGGCGCCGGAGGGGTTCACCTACACCTTCGACCGGCTCGCCGACGTGGTCGAGGGCTTCGTGGAGCAGCTCGGCCTGACCCGGTTCGCCATGTACGTCTTCGACTTCGGGGCGCCGGTCGGCTTCCGGCTCGCCACCCGCCACCCCGACTGGATCGCCGGCCTCGTCGTGCAGAACGGCAACGCCTACGAGGAGGGGCTGTCAGCGGGCGCCCGCCAGTTCGTCGCCCTGCGCGCCGGGCAGGCGGGCGCCGAGGAGACGGTCCGCGGCCTGCTCACCCTGGAGGGCACCCGCGGCCAGTACGAGACCGGCGCCGGCGACCCCGAACTGCTCTCCCCCGACGGCTGGACACTCGACCAGCACTTCCTCGACCTGCCCGGCCGCAAGGAGGCCCAAGTCGCCCTCGCCCTCGACTACCACACCAACGTCGAGCGTTACGGCGAGTGGCAGGCATGGCTGCGCGGGCACACCCCGCCCACCCTCATCACCTGGGGCGCCCGCGACCCGTTCTTCCCCGAACCCGGCGCCCGCGCCTACCTGCGCGATCTGCCCGGCGCGGAGCTGCACCTGTTCGACACCGGCCACTTCGCCCTGGAGGAGCACCTGCCGGAGATCGCCCCGCTCATCGCCGACTTCCTCGACCGCGCGGGCGCGTGACGGTCAGCCTCCTGCGGCGTCGCGGCCGGACGGGACCCGCCCCCTCACCGACCAGTCACCCGACGACCGGAAACGGCCCCTGCTCCCCGGACCAGAGCGGGCTGAGCGCGTCGAGCAGGTCGCCGGGCGGCACGTGCCGGCCGGTGGCACGGTCGAACCCCTCGTACTCGGCGAACTCCGCCCCGACGAGCGGGGCGGCCGCCGTCACGGCCAGGCAGACGGCGTGCAGGTCGTCGAGCGTCAGCCCTCCGGGAACGCGGTAGTCGGTGGGCACGATGCCCGGCTCCAGCACGTCGCAGTCGAGGTGCAGATAGACGGGCCGGCCGTCGATCCATGCGGCCAGCTCCGCCGCGAGGCCGGGGCCGGGCGGCAGACAGGCGATCCGGCCGCCCTCGACGGCGGCCGTCTCGGCGGGGTCGAGGTCGCGGGCGCCGACGAGGACCGCCCGCCCGTCGCCGACCCCGGCGCCGTGACCGGAGTCCCACCAGCCGAGCGGCCCCGACAGGGCCATGCCGCCCAGATAGCCGGTGCCTGTGGTGTCCGGGGTGTGGATGTCGCCGTGGGCGTCCATCCACACCACGACCGCGTCCGGGCGGCTCCCGGTCACCACGGGCAGGGTGGCGAGGGCCGCGGCGCACCGGGACAGCGCCCCGTACGGACGGTGGCCCCCGGCGAGCACGGACCGGTAGCGATCGGCCAGCGCGGCCAGGTCCGGGCCGGCCCCGTCGAGCGCCTCCTCCCACCCGCCGTCCGGGACGGGGGCGGGAACACCGACGGCCTGCACGGGTACGGCGAGGCGTTCGGCGAGTGCCCGGCCGAGCGTGCCTGCGGCCGTCATGGCCAGGTCGTTGTGGTCGCCGCAGGGAGCCTGGTAGGTGACGACGGCGGGCGGCGGGGACGGGTGGGCGAACATCGTTCTCCTGGGGTCGCGGTCACTCCATCCTGCTGCAGGCGACCGCAGAGCCGGTCACCGGGTCCGTCCGCGGAGGCCGGCGTACGCGAGCGGCCGATCGTCACGACAGCCATTCGGGGTATACAGGCCCTACGTCCTCATACCGGCAGGACTGGAGGAACCGGCTCGTGAAACGCCGTGTCGCGCGCATGTACCCGGACCCGGCCGACGAGGCCCTCGGCGTCACCCGCGGAGACGCGTTCGAGATCCTCGACGATGACGGCATCGTCGCCAGCGACGTAGAGCCCCGCGACCACCCGGAGGTGCCGCTGTCACCGGCGCAGCGGGATGCCGTGCTGGAGCGGCTGGGCCATGCCCGGACCGGCCCATGGGTCGAGGACCACGATCGGGCCGAGGCGTCGGTACGGCCGAAGTGATCAGCCGACGCGCTCCCGGCGACGGGCCGATCTCTCGTCGGACCTCGGCCGGGCCCGCCTCCGGCCCGACGACGAAAGCCTCAGGAAGCGTCGCGGCACAGGTCACGTCTCTCGGGCAACCGCTCAAGGCCGGCCGAGCGGTAGGTCGCGACGGCGCCGGTGTTGGAGCTCGGCGTGCACACGTCCACGCTGGACGCACCCAGCTCCCGCAGTGCGCGTGCCGCGGCGAACGTGATCGCGCGGCCGTGACCGTGACGGCGGTGTGCCCGATGCACCCCCATCGGCTCGATCAGCCCGGGTCTGCCTTCACCCGCCGACCACACCGTCACGACCGCCACCGCCTCACCCCGCTCGCCGCGGAGGAGCAGGCACCGCGCGTCGGCGTACGGCGCGCCCGCCGCCATCGCGTGCCAGCGCTCGTCACCGAACGTCGACCCGTCGAAGGACGCCCGCAGGACCGCGGCCCACTCGTGGGCCTGTTCGGGCCCGATCACCTCGACGCGTACGCCGGGATCCGGCACAGGCGCGCCGAGGTCGCGCCGGAGCGGCGTCCACGGCTCGCCGCTCTCCCAGCCGTCCTGGAACAACAGCTCCTGGACAAGAGCACCCGTAGGCGCCTCGACGTACGCCTTGCCCTGGGGCAGCACTCCACGTGCGGGCTCCGAGACGTCCTCGACCACCCGCCGCGCCAGTTCCTCGTCCCGCAACGCCTCCGGGGCGAACGCCAACCGCAGCAACTCCGCGCCATCCAGCAGCCCGACCGCCACAACCCTCCCGGCCCGGCTCCAGGTTCGCAACGCCTCCGCCGTCCGCTCCGCGCCGAACCGCCAGAACCACCCCACATCCCCCGGATGCAGTTGCACGGGCCCTCCGTCGTACTGCCACTCCCCCAACAGCCGCGCCACGTCGCCGAGCCCGTCGGCCCCCGGCCTGCCCATCTCGATCGCCACTGTCAGATCACACACCACCCCACCGACCCGCCGCACCTGGATTTACCCGTGCGACAGCGAGCCGGGCGGCCGTGCGCGGCGGCCCGGGCGGGGTGTGGCAGGCCGGGCGGCCGCCCGACACCGTGCCCGACCCCGAGGTCAGGTTGACGCCGAGGTCAGGTCGACGCCGCAGCCGGGTTCGTGCCCGCGGCGCGGGCGCGGACCGGCTTGTCGCTGCGGGCGGTGGCGACGTGGACGATGCCGCCGCGCTCGTCGCGGGAGTCGGCGTCCGGGTCGTCCAGCCAGACCCCGCCGTCGGCCAGGTAGCGGAAACAGATGGTGGAGCCCTGGGGCAGGGCGACGACCGCGCGGTGCGCGCCGTGCTGGGTGCGGGTCATGGGATCGGCGTAGGCGTCCCAGTCGTTGAAGTCGCCCACCACCGAGACCGGGCCGGAGATCTCCGCCGGCAACGTGAAGGTGACGTTGACCAGGCCGTTCTCGCCCGGCTCATCCTGTCGGATCATGAGAGTCCCCCGTCGTTCGCGTGTCGTGTCGCCGCCCGGCCGCCGTCCGGCGCGGCGCGCGTGCCGCGCCGCCCGAGCACAGCCGGTCGGGCACGTGCACGACCTCGGGCCGGGCCGATCGGTCACCTGATGGGGCAAATCCACCACAACGTTCGGCGTGGCAGACTCACGTGCCACTCGCCAAGTCCCGATCCTCAGCCGGTCTTGGGCTGATCTTGACTCTGGAGCACGCACCGAACCTCTGGTCCGGCACGTTTCTTGACGCGGTTTCAGCCTCGCACCAGGACCCGGGCAGGCGACTCACCCGGTCACCGCCCGCGAATTTAACCCAGTGTTGCCGTTCGATGACCGTGCGTTAGTCTTGCCGATGCCCTGCCCCCTGTGCGACTACGGAGTGCCCCATGGAGCGTACGGTTCTCGCCGCCGTCACCGAACGCCGCGACGCCGACTCGGCGCTGGCCGAGCAACTGCGCCGCGTGTGCGCCGCGATGGACGAGCTCGGCCTCCACGTGCGCTGGACGCACCGGCCCGAGGACGCCCTGGCCGTGGTCGGGTCCGACGCGTCGTTGACGGCGATACTGGCGGCGTGGGACGCGGCGGGCGCCGAGGAGCTGCTGGGCGCGGTGGCCGGACGGTTCCGGGGGCTGCCCGTCTTCCTGATGACCCGGGAGCAGGAGCTCCCGCTGTGGGTGTACGAGGTCATCCAGGGCTACGTCTTCCCCCTGGAGGACACTCCGCAGTTCATCGCCGGGCGGATCGCCCGCGCGGCCGACCAGTACACCGAGCAGATCCTGCCGCCGTTCTTCGGCGCGTTGCGCCGCCTTCAGGACCACCACCACTACTCCTGGCACACGCCGGCGCACGCCGGCGGCGTCGCGTTCCTCAAGTCGCCGGTGGGGCGTGCGTTCTTCGACTTCTACGGCGAGCGGTTGCTGCGCACCGACCTGTCCATCTCCGTCACCGAACTCGGTTCTCCGCTCGACCACACCGGCCCGATCGGCGCGGCCGAGCGCAACGCCGCCCGCGTCTTCGGCGCCGATCGCACGTTCTTCGTGGTCAACGGCAACTCCACGGCCAACCGCATCGTCGGCCACCACGCGATCGCCCGCGACGACACCGTGCTGGTGGACCGCAACTGCCACAAGTCGGTCCAGCACGCGCTGGCCATCAGCGGCGCCCGGCCGGTCTACCTCGTGCCCGAGCGCAACGGCCTCGGGCTGGCGGGTCCCATCCCGCCCGCCGTCCTGGAGTCCGGCGCGATCCGCGCCCGGCTGAGCGCGCACCCCTTCGCCGGCGGCGAGCCGGCCTACGCCGTGATCACCAATTCCACCTACGACGGGGTGTGCTACGACGCCGTGCGGGTCGGCGAGCTGCTGGGCGCGAGCGTGCCGCGGCTGCACTTCGACGAGGCCTGGTTCGCCTACGGCCGGTTCCACCCCCTCTACGCCGGCCGATACGGCATGGCGATCGACGAGCGCACGCTGCCGGGGCCGGGCCGGCCCACCGTGTTCGCCACCCAGTCGACGCACAAGCTGCTGGCCGCGCTGTCGCAGGCGGCGATGCTGCACGTCCGTCCCGGACCGCGGGCGCCGGTCGACTACGACGCGTTCAACGAGACCTACCTCATGCACGCCTCCACCTCGCCGCTGTATCCGATGATCGCCTCACTGGACGTCGCGGCTGCGATGATGGACGGCCCGTCGGGGCCGTTCCTCACGGGGGAGGCGATCGTCGAGGCGGTCCGGTTCCGGCAGGCCATGGTGCGGCTGGCCGCCCGCATGCGTGAGGACGGCACGCGGCCCGAGTGGTTCTTCGGCGTCTGGCAGCCCCCTTCGGTCACCGACCCGCGCACCGGCCAGGTCGTCCCGTTCGCCGAGGCCGACCTCGAACTGCTCTGCGCCGAGCCCCGGTGCTGGACTCTGGCGGCGGGGGCCTCCTGGCACGGGTTCGACGGGATGGCCGAAGGTTACGCTCTGCTCGACCCGGTCAAGGTGACGATCACCTGTCCCGGCGCCGACGCCGCCACAGGCACCCTCGGCTGGGGCATCCCGGCCCGCGTCGTGGCGGCCTACCTCCAGCGGCGCGGCATCGTGGTGGAGAAGACGGGCGACCACACGCTGCTGGTGCTGTTCTCCATGGGGATCACCAAGGGCAAGTGGGGCACGCTGATCGACGCGCTGACCGACTTCAAGAACGCCTACGACGGCGACCTGCCGCTGGCCGACGTGCTCCCCGGCTTCGGGCCGCCCGCGATGTCGCTGCGGAAGCTCTGCGCCCTGGTCCACGAGAAACTGCGCGACTCGGAGGTCGGGAAGCTGCTCGACCAGGTGTTCACCACCCTGCCCGAGCCGGTGTCGACTCCCGCGGAGTGCTACCAGGCCATGATCCGGGCCCGCACCGAACGCGTCCCGTTGGCCGAGCTGGCCGGTCGGATCGCGGCGGCCACGGTCGTGGTCACCCCGCCGGGGATTCCCATGCTGATGCCCGGTGAGGCGACCGGCGCGGCCGACGGCCCGCTGATCACGTACCTGCGCGCGTTGGAGGACTTCGACCGGGCCTTCCCCGACCTGGCCACCGACATCCACGGCGCCCACCGCGACCGCGACGGCCGCTACTGGATAGAGGTCGTCGCCGACCGGACCGGCGCGAGCCGATGACAGCGACGCCACCTGCGGAGGGAGCGCGGAGACGGGAGCGCGGAGACGGCCTGCCCGGCACGCAGGGGCCGGCGCGGGGCCCCGGCGGTCGCGGCCGTCACCGCGTCGGGTGCCGCCCGGCGGGCGGGGGGCTCGACCCGTCAGGCGGCGGCTCCCAGTGCGAGGGCGGCGACGACAGGCGCCAGGTACAGCAGCGGGTAAGGAACGTGGGCGTAGGAGCGTGCGCGGAGCACGGTGACGACGGCGCCGGCAAAGTACACCACCAGGCCGGTTCCGGCCACGACGCCGACGGCGGGCACGAGCAGGCCGGCCAGCAGGCCGGCCGCCCCGGCGCCCTTGGCGAAGCCGAGCCAGGGCCACCATGAGCGGGGCACGCCGTACTCGGCCAGCGAGTCGACGACCCATGGGGCGCCGGTCAGCACGGAGTAGGCGGAGAAGCCCACCCAGGCGGCGGTGAGAACGGTGACGACGACGTGAACAGCGGACATCTGAGGCGCTCCTCGCGGGGTGATCGGTAGGTCCGTCACTGCCTTGACCCGGCCCGCCGTGTCGATGTGACCCCGAATCCGTGTGACGTGCGTCACTCGCGAGGGGAGGGAAGGGAGGCGGATCCGGGTGACCCGCCTCCCAGCCCCGGTGCGGAGGCGGTCAGCTGAGGACCGCCACCTCCAGCCGGTCGAGCCGGCCGGTTTCGGCGATGACGTCGATGGCGGTGATGAGGCCGTCGGCGATGGTGAAAGTGAGCGCCACGCGCAGGCGGCCGTGCGGGGCCATCGCGAGGCCGACGGCGCCGTCGATGAGGGCGGGTCCGGTGAACCGGGCCCGCCGCATGGCGGCCATCGCGCCTTCGGCGACGGGCTCGGCTCCGTGGACGGTGACGGGTTCGGGGGTGGGGATGACGGCCTTGTCAGCCCGGAGCACGACATCCGGGTGCAGCAGAGTGATCAGCGCGTGGAGGTCCTTGCCGCGGGTGGCGGACAGGAAGGCTTCGACGATCGCCCGCCGGCGAGCCAGGTCGACGGCGGGCGCCGACGCGCTCCCCCTGACCCTGCGGCGGGCGCGGCTGGCCAGCTTCCGGGTGGCTTCCGTTGACCGCTCCAGCATCGGCGCGATCTCCTCGAACGGCACGGCGAACAGGTCGTGCAGCACGAAGGCGACCCGCTCGGCCGGTGTCAGGGTGTCGAGCACCACCAGCAGCGCCACTCCCACCGAGTCGGCCATCACCGCCTCCTGTTCGGGATCGCCTCCGGGGGCGGGGCCGAGCAGCGGATCAGCAACCTGGAGGTCCAGCGGCTCCTCGCGGCGGTGCTCGCGCGACCGCAGCATGTTCAGGCACACCCGCGCCACCACCGTGGTCAGCCACCCGGCGAGATTGCGCACCTCGCCGGCATCGGCCCGGCAGGCGCGCAGCCAGGCCTCCTGCAGCGCGTCGTCGGCCTCGCTCAGCGAGCCGAGCATCCGGTAGGCCACCGCGCGCAGTTGGGCCCGTTGCTCGGTGAACCGCTCGGCCAGCCAGCCATGTCCGTCCACGCGTCACTTTCCTTCATCAAGGGATGCGGCGCATCAAGGGTGACGTCCAAGGAGGTCTACGGCCAAGCGGGGCCGCGCTCCCGCTTGGCCGTGGACCGCGAGATCTGCGGGCCGGGCGGCGCGGAGCACGGGCGGCGCGGAGCACGGGCGGCGCGGAGCACGGGCGCCGCGCCGCCTTGGGGTCAGCCGGCGCCCTGCTCGATCGCCTGCTTGAGACCGGCCTGCGTCTGCTGGTGGGAGGCGGTGCCGTTGGCGGCGACGAAGTCGATCAGGGCGGTGTCCGCGTCGAAGGTGAGCTTCTCGGTGACCAGTGTCCTGCCGTCGCCCACCTGCTTGAACGTGATCATCTGGTGGGTGACGACGTCGGGCTCGGACCACGTGTCGGTCTCGTAGAAGAAGCCCGCGGTGTGGAGGCGCTGCTGGGCGTGCACCTTGTTGGTGACCGTCGTGCCCTGGTACGGGATCTCCTCGATGGCGGTGAGGTTGACGTACCGGGTGCCGTGCCGGCGCGAGTCCGCATGGGTGGCGACCCGCTTCAGGAACGGGTTGACTCCGATGTGGTTGTCGAGGTTCGAGTAGGCGGAGAACACCTGCCCGACGGGCCGGTCGATCTCAATGGAGATCTCGGTGGTGGCCCGGCTGCGGCCGGAGCCCGGGGCGGGGGGTGTGGTGTCGTAGAACGCGTGGGTGTCCCAGGCGGTCTGCCACTCGGCGGCGAGTTCGGCGTCGGTCTCGGTGGTGTCCACGGTGGTGTTCGCGGTCGTGTCCGCGGCGGTGGTGTTCGCGGTGGCGGGCCCGGCCGTGCCGCTGACGAGCAGGGCACCGGCGAACAGGGGAGCCGTGACGAGACGAAGGAAGTGCTTCACGTACACCTTCAGGGAGAGGCGATGGTACGCATGCCCTTCTATCGCAGATGATCGTCCCTTTGCGGCATTTCGCCCGGAAAATTGGGGTCTGTCAGCCGCTCGGTCATGTCGTCCGGGCCGACGGCGCCCGCTCGCGCTCCTGCGGGCACCGATCCGGCCATGGCCGCGTCAGGGCGCCGGCGGGGCCACCTCTCGCAGGCGCTCGAAGTTCTGCACGTACTGCTGGTAGATCGTCCTGCTGTTGAGCCTCAGCAGCGTCTCGTCGTTGCGGCGCAGTGAGGTCTGGTTGTAGTTGTGGCTGCCGGTCAGCACCCGGTGTCCGTTGGCCGGGCCCTCGATCAGCAGATACTTGGAGTGCAGGCGACCGGGCAGCGCGCCGCCGCTGCCCAGGACGCGCGACTCGATGCGCGGCTCGGCCCGGAAGACGTTCCTGACCTCCTCGTCCATGATCCCGTAGACGATCCGCACCGTGCAGCCCCGCGTGGCCAGGTCGCGCAGCTTCTCCGCGATCCCCTTGCGGGAGGTGTCCCACTCCGACATCCCGACGCGGACCGTGGCGCCTCCCTCGCAGGACACCCTGTCCAGTTCGTCGACGACCGGGTCGCCCTCGGCCTTGGGGAAGAACGAGGCTCGCACGGCGCCGCCCGCGGCTCCGGTCTGGACGACGCGGTAGTAGTCGAGGTTCTTCCGCTCGGCCGCCAGGTCTGCGAAGTAGGCGTCGTACGCCGCGTACAGGCGCCTGTTGCCCGGCAGGACGACCGCGTTGTTCCAGTAGGTGGTGGAGTTGAGATCGGTCAGGTTGGCCGACGACTGCACGATCACGTCGGACGTGCCGCCCGTGCGGGAGAACAGGTAGAACTTGTTGTGCTGACCCTTGTCGCCGATGCACGCGGCGGTCCCGCCGGACATCGGGCCGGTGCACACGTGCAACCACGACCGGGTCGAGGTGTCCGTGCCGAGCGCGTCCGCCAGCCGCCGGGCCACCGCCTGACCGCGGCTGTCGCCGTCGACGACGACCCGGACGTCCACGCCCCGCCGGTCCGCCTTGATCAGTTCGTCGGCGAACGCGGCGCCGTCAGCGCCCGACATGACGAAGTGGGCGACCTGGATGCGGGCCCCGGCGGGCGTCTGACGGACCAGGCCGCAGAGCGTGCGAACGATGGCGGCACCGTCGCCTCCCACCGGATCGTTGAAGACCGCCCTGGGGGTCATCGGAGCGTCGGGCGCGTCCGCGCAGGTGGAGGCGGCCGCGGCAGCCGGTGCGGCCGGAGCGGCGAGCGCCGCCGCGGCCATGACGGCAGCAGCCAGCACGGACGGGAACTTGCCTGGCATGGGGTACTCCTTCGCGAGGCGGGCGAGTGCCGCCTTCCTCGGGGCCGAGACATCCTCGGGGAAGGCGACGGGCGGCCCCGCGGCCCGCCTGCGGGTCCCCGATCACGCCGATCCTGGCGGTCCTGGGGGACGGCGCACTGAAGCCGGGATCAACGGCAGAAGAACGTCGGGGAAGCTGGCCGGCCCCACGAAGGGGCACGGAAGAGTGGCGCGGAAGGAGTGGCGCGGAAGGACGCAGAGGAGGGACGCAAAGGAGAGGCGCGGAGGAGGGGCGCAGCGGCGCGTGGGCCGATCGGGGCGGCGGCGCGTCGCCGCGCCGCCGCCCGCGCGGTCAACTGGAGAGGCGGTCAGCTGTGGAAGGTGCGGCTGCCGCGGCTCACGACGGTGCCGCGCTCGCCCCAGTACGTCCTGACCGTGGCGCGGTAGGAGGTGTCCTCGTATGCCGTGGCCAGGCTCCGGCACGTGCCGCCCGGGTGGCTGGTGTTGCTGTCCCTCCAGGTGTAGGAGGGCCCTCCCCCGTTGACCGGGGTCAGCTTCACCTCCACCCAGCGCGAACCCTCGGTGTTGTACGCCTGGGCGCAGATGGTGTCCGTGCCGTCGTTGTAGCTGACGGTGCCGTCACCGACGTTCCAGGTGAACGAGGCGGCCGAGGCCGGCTGTGCGAGGGCGAAGGTCGCCGCCGCCACGCCCATGCCCACCACTGCGGTCCTGATCAGTTTCTTCATCGTTTCCCCTTCCGGTTCGAGCGGATCATTCGCCGCCCGGTGTCGATCTTGGACCAACCGTCCGTCGCGACAGAAGGCCGGACACGCAGTGTTCGCCGGCTCGACCCGCACCCGTAGGAAACTGATCATGAAGGGGACATCCATCGCGCGAGCCGGGTGGAGGCGCTCGGGCGAGCGGGCCGGCGCGGACCTGGGACGCCCGCGCCGGCGTACGGGACCGTCAGACTTCTTCCACGCTGCTCGGCTCACGCCGGGACAGGTCGATGCCGAGCTCCTCCGCGGCGCGGAAGACGTCCTCGTCGGTGTCGCGCATCTCGATGGACATGCCGTCGCTGGAGAGCACCTCGACGTTGAGGCAGAGCGACTGCATCTCCTTGATGAGGACCTTGAAGGACTCCGGGATGCCCGGCTCGGGAATGTTCTCGCCCTTGACGATGGCCTCGTAGACCTTCACGCGGCCGAGGACGTCGTCGGACTTGATGGTCAGGAGCTCCTGGAGGGCGTAGGCGGCGCCGTAGGCCTCCAGCGCCCACACCTCCATCTCACCAAAGCGCTGGCCGCCGAACTGGGCCTTACCCCCGAGCGGCTGCTGGGTGATCATGGAGTAGGGACCGGTCGAACGGGCGTGGATCTTGTCGTCGACCAGGTGGAGCAGCTTGAGGATGTAGACGTAGCCGACAGCGATCGGGTAGGGGAACGGCTCACCGGAGCGGCCGTCGAACAGCCGGGCCTTACCACTGCGCCGCACCAGCCGATCCCCGTCGCGGTTGGGCAGGGTGGTGTCGAGCAGGCCGACGATCTCCTCCTCGTGGGCGCCGTCGAAGACCGGGGTGGCCATGTTGGTGCGCGGCTCCACCCTGTCGAGCCCCTTGTCGCGCAGCCGCCCGGCCCAGGCCTCCTCGACGCCGGAGATGTCCCAGCCTCGGGCTGCGATCCAGCCCAGGTGCATCTCGAGCACCTGGCCGACGTTCATCCGGCCGGGCACGCCGAGGGGGTTGAGGATGATGTCGACCGGGGTGCCGTCCTCCAGGAACGGCATGTCCTCGACCGG